>JAZSDN010000027.1:0-5788 GCA_045531205.1 Clostridia bacterium
AAACATTACCGACAGAATTATCAAACTTGTTGTTGCTATCGATACATCGGGCTCTATGGGAACAGAAGACCTAAATAACATTATGGTCGAAATATTCGATATAATTGGATCGCGCTTATGTGAGGTAACAGTTATAGAATGCGACGCCAAGATTCAGCGTGTGTATAAAGCCCAGACCAAAAAAACAAAGAAATATTGTAGGGAAGGGCATTGGTCCTTCCCTATAAAGTTTTGTTAAAATTAGGTTGAAAAAAATCAAAAAAATGATTTTTTCCTGTCCCTACAAAAAGAGCTGTAAAAAACGATTTTTTACAGCTCTTTTTTATAATAAAATTCATTTTTTAAATTTACTGTCAAGAAACTTTATATAGGTATTCCAGTCTTCGCGTGAGAGAAAATGTCTGTTTTCTCTCATGTGATATCCAATATTTCCTTCGGCAAAATGGTCGCCCGCCTTTGGTTCTCTGTCGGGGCAAATAAGACCTTTTTCTCCCAAAAGCTCCCATGCAGGGGATGCATTTAAAGCGGTAAGAAATTCAGAAAGCGGGTCAGCCTCCCAGTCTAAAGCCGCAGAACCTACACATAAAAATCTTGGAGCAATAAGTGCAAGAAGATGACTCTGGTCATAGGGCTTCTGGTCTTCTAAAACACCCGAAAACTTTTTAAAATTCTCGCAAAACCAGTCCCAACTTCCCACTCTTAAAAAGTCTGTCACACGCTCACCGGTACCGCATTTCGAGGATGCAGCTCCGCCATAACCCGATGCGTTTGATATTACAGCAGCAAATCTTTCATCCTGCGCACCGCACCAGAGAGCTGTTTTGCCAAGGCGGGAATGTCCTATTATAGCAACCCTTGAAGTGTCTATATCTTCACGTTCTGCAATCATATAATCAAGAGTACGGCTTGCAGCATACGCCCACATTCCAATTTTTCCCCACTCGTCATTTTTGCGGTCTATGGTTGTCCCGAAATATTTTGCAAAACCGTCAGAAAAATCTCCGCCTTGATTGTCGTTTACTACATCCTTATATACTAAAACGGCAATAGCATATCCCGCATCAGTAATTTCTTCTACAGGGATATACATATCAGGAACATGCTTGAAAGCAGGATGTAAAAATACAGGTGGCTTTTCAACATTGTTCGGTATAAAAAATTCAACAGGGAATGAAGTAACGCCAAACTCTGTTTCTATAAAAACATTAACCTTTTCCTCGTAAACCTTTCCGCCGTAGGTGCTTGGATGGGTGTAATAGGTTTCGCCCCAAACCTTTACGGGGATGTCGGGTGTTTTTCCGTAAGAATATGTTTCTAAAAGAGAAATCAATTCTTTTCTGTGCTCTTTCCAGTTGTCACGGGTAGCCAAAGAACCATCCTTCATTTTAAGAATATCAGGATAACCTCTTTTTTCTAAAAGCTTTTTTAACATAATATATCACCTCTCAAAAATATACCAGTAATCAGGAATAAATTCAGTATCAGAACTCTTTTCTATAGTAAAGGATATACCATACCCCTCTTTTTTGCTTGTAAAGCTGTCAAAATTATTATGCATATACCAAAGCTCGCCTGTTTCATCACTTGCCAGAGAATTACCTCTTGCAACCTCTCTTGTAAGCTTTGGATTATTTACTTCCAAATCAGAGTAGCGGAAAACCATACGCATCAGGCGTATATTGTTACGGCTTCGGGTATCTTTAGCAGCAGCAAGAGCCTTTTCATATAAGTCATATATCTTTTCCTTGTCAATATTCTTAATAAGATATTCTGCAAGATGTAAAAGAGTTTCCTGCCCGTCAACAACATCCTCGCCGATTTTGATAATTTCTTTAATATAGGGAGCACCCTCGCCAAAAATTTTACAAAAGCTTTCTAAATTATCATCCATAGATAAATCTGTATTATATGCAGTACGTCCGTAACAATAGAAGTTAAAAATATGATTCCACATATTGTATACTTCAAGCTGCGTACCAAGTCCCCAAATGCCTTTTTCGCAAAAACGCTTGCAAACAGCCTGCATTTCGTCGGCTAGTGGGAGCCATTTTTGTCTTACAGCATAACAACCCATAAGATAGTCGTAATACACAACCTTTGCACCAGTGCGTTGCCACTCAAGTATATTTTTTTCAAAAACAGAATCAGTAAAGCAGCTTCCGTCAGGCTTACCGCCACGCCGAAGCTCGTCAAACCATAAAGCTCCGTCAATAATTACAGAAGACGAAAGCTTTGCATTGTCAGCATCCGTCAAATCTAGATACGAAATTCTGTCAAGCTTTATATGAGGACGTTCTTTTGACACAATTTCTGCAATCCTATTTACAAAATACGAGTAGTTTTCGCTTTTTGTATATTTCTTACACATTTCACAACAGCATTGCTCGTTCTTTCCGTCGTGCGGCCAAAGCGAAATAATGTCAACCTGCGGATTTTCGTCAGCCCATTTAACAATATTTTTTGCCATCTGTAAAATAAGCTCTTCGTTACGCATACACAAAATTAACTGACCGTTAAAGTCACCGTCATTTACTTTGTAGCGTGTGCCGTCTTCCATCAGCTTGTAGTATTCAGGATGTGTTTTTTCATAACACTCGCTAAAATATTCGTTACCTTTAGGGGGCAAAAGCATGGTAATGGCCTCATGATGCCCTACAGTAAACATAATACCTCTTTTTTCGGCTTCTTTCAGCATTCCGTTTTTCTTAAATCCTTCATAAACGCCTGCCCAGGTTAAAATGCGGTTGTATCTGTTTTTTGCAAGCCAGGAGATAAACTTGTCGTTAAGCTCGTGGTCGGGATTTCCAACCCACATACCATACTGTAAAATAGCGGCACGGTATTCTACATCAGCACTTTTTTTAACATAAACCAAAGGTTTAATTTCAATATCGGGTATCTTGCTTACAAATTCGCCTGCGTCTACTCCGTGCTTTGAATAGGCACAAAGACTGCACCCTAAATAACGCTCTAAAAGCTCGTATACAGAATATAAAGTGCCCCGTTCCTGCTCAAGTGCATTTTTACTGCTGCCCGCAAGTAACAGAATATTATCTGTAGCCTTTATAATAAATCCTTCGGGACCCCGAACAGTATTTTCAAATTCTTTGGCACTGATTACTTCTTTTGCCGCTTCATTTCTTGAAGGATCGCCAATAATAATTGAGTTTTCGTATTTATCACTTACGCAAAGCTCAACACCGCTTATTTTTTTAATATAATATATAAGCTCTTCTGCTGCAAAAAGCTCTCTTTTGGTAGGATTTTCGGGCAGAATAATACCACATACGGCTTTACCGCTTTTAGTAATTTTCATATAATATACCTTCTTAAATTATATTGTTATTCAAACATTTCCTCAAAAAATACAGGGGTATATCCGTTTTCGGTTAAAAACTTAATAGCAACACGAATTCTGTCAGCAAAATGCGGATATTGCCAGTAAAAATATTGCTCGTGAATCATAACCTCGTAAAATTCTTTGCCTATATTTTTTTTCATAACAGGCAAAACCTCTTCAAGCTTGTATTCATTAAGACAAATATCGTTTCGCATAAACATAAGCCCTGTTTCAGGGTCTTTATAAAAACAGTTTTCACGCATAAAGGCACTTGTCTTATCGTCGAGATGATAGGGGAATCTTGGATTTTCGTTTGTGCCATATAACCCCACAAGCCCTTTAATTCCGCAGTCACGCAAAGCATTTACCCCTTCTTTTGGGCAGGCAACATAATGCAGAGTAGTATAATAGCTTAAGGATTTTTCGCCTGCAAATCTGCGTATTTCGTTATGAACAAGCTCACAGTCCCGCCTTAATGTATCGTAATCGCAATTTTCGTAACGAGTTTCGTCAGAAAAAGCGTGGAACGAAAGACGTAACCACTGTGAAACACTTTCCCATTCAGCCTTATACCTGTCGGGCATTTGCGAAAGCAAAAAACCTTCAAACTCGTAATAAACGTTTAACTGTATCTTTGTGCCGAATTCATCGTGAACAGATTTTAAAAGAGCCATATAATCATTTTCAAAAATAGAATCATAATTATTTTCGGCAATATCTTTAAACGTGCGGATGTTATCATCCAACGAAAATCTGTACTGTTTCATAATAATCTCCTGTTAAAAAGCCTTGTTACGGTCTCTGATGCCAAGCGTATTACGAAAAACCCCGCCTGAAAGAGCGTATTCCTTTACCTTTCTGGCAAAATCGGACGATGCAGGACATTCTCTTATTTCTTCACGGTTTTTAAACCCGTATTTAAACATAAAATGTATAATGCTGTCCTGCTCGCGTGCATGCACAACCTCAAATAGCTTCTGAAACTGTAAAATATTAGAGCCTTCCTTTAAAAAACTTTTTAAAACATCATCCAAAAGCCACGAAAAGCACATATAATACTGATATTTGTAGTCGGGGAAGAAATTAGCAAAAAACTCTTCCGAACGTTTAAAATCTCTTATACAGTCACTCATGGCAAGAGACTCACCTGTGTCGGGGATATGAATATCTATCATATTGTCCCCTTTTTTTATTCCCTTTTGCGGAATATCAATATAAGAACCCTCCATACAAAACTGCAGTCTTCCAAGCTTAAATAAACGCATAGAAAAATGATTTGACATCCACTCAGCAGATTGAAGCCCTATATTACCCGTCATCTTAAACCATCTTTTAACACTAACTGCAAAATCTCCAATTGTCATATAAAATATATCGTCGGGAATACCAAGAGCCTTATACTTTTCATATAATTCCTCGCAAAAATAAAGGAACATAATAAGATTTTTGCCATGACAGTCTTTGTTTTCACTAATGTCATACTCTTCAAATTTTATGCACAAAAGGTCGTTTTCCTCTGAAAGGAGCTTGTCAAATCCTTCGTCAAATTCTTTTGGAAAGCCTATCTTGTCATACCACTTTTTTGCTAGTTTTTTAACAGTATCTTTTTCCATAGTAATAACTCCTTTGTATGAAAAAATTTACATATTAATAAGGCGTTCAAATAATGTCTTTGCAACGGGATTCTTTGCAATATAGGCTTGAAAATCCATCTGGCAAATACGTATTTTTCCTTTTCCGTAGCTTTGTTCGCCTATTGCAAGCACCTTTTTCCAAAGTCCGTTAGGGCCGGCAGCACGGCCTTTCTGTGCATAGTTTGCACTTGTAAGTATAGCATCAAATCCGTCTGCTTCTATTACTTCTGACAATATAGTAGTAATAAGATCTTCTTTCTCGTTATACCAGTATCTTACATCGTGAGGCTCAAAGTCTGAAACCATGTAATGCTCTTTGTTTCTTGCAACAAAATGAACTGCCTTTTCAGGACAAGGCTTAACCAGTATATCATTGCCCGCAATGTGCGATAAACCAACAGGCAGACAGAAGAATACTATCTTCGCGCCCTCTTTAACAAAGGTCAATAATTCTTCTTCAAGCTTTGCATACTCATCCATATCGAATACTAATATAGCAGTATTTTTGTCAATTTCAGCCTTGCCTGCAAATGAAACGTTGTAAACTCTCTTAATTGTATCTTCAAAACCTTCGGGAGCACCAACAGTATATACTTTCCCCAATGTTTTTTCTTCATTTGGGAATATGTTAAACTTCATTTCATAACTGTCAAGAACTTCGCCGTTTTTGTCTATAAGAGCTATCTGTACACTCATAACATCTCTTTTGCTGATTTCGGGAATCTGTACAGGAATGTACCCCTGGAACTTAACATCAAACGCAGGAACAGTCACATCTTTTTTGCCCGCCATAAATACCTTATTGTTTAACAAT
>JAZSDN010000090.1:0-56847 GCA_045531205.1 Clostridia bacterium
TGTGAATGAGTTCGGTATTGTACCGGGCTCATTCCTTTTAGTTTCATAGAAATTCTTTCGTTGTTGTAATAATCAATATATCTTTTTAATTCATCAATGAAAGTGTTAACACTTTCAAATTTTTCGCCATAAAACATTTCGGCCTTTAATCTTCCAAAAAAGTTTTCCATAGCACCATTATCCATACAATTTCCCTTACGAGACATACTTTGCGTAATGTTATGTTCAGCCAGCAACCGTTGATATTCAGCATGCTGATATTGCCAACCTTGGTCAGAATGAAATAATGGTTTTGCATCAACGGGAAGCTTCTTGAACAAACCATCAAGCATTTCTCTAATTTGATACAGATTTGGACTTAATGAAATAGAGTAAGATACAATTTCTCTATTGTATAAATCCATAACAGGCGACAAATAGACCTTATCATCACATACTTTAAATTCAGTTACATCGGTTGTAAGTTTTTCAAACGGTTTTGATGCTGCGAAATCTCTTCGAAGTAGGTTATCTGCAATTTTACCAATTTCACCTTTGTATGAATGATATTTTCCATTTTTGCGTTGTTTTCCTCTGATGTTAAGTTCGTTCATCAATTTTAATACAGTTTTATGGTTGATTGTATATCCTTTTTGTTTAAGCACGGATAAAATTCTTCTGTATCCATATCTTCCTTTGTTTTGATTGAATATATCAAGCATAATTTCTTTAATTTCTTTGTACTTATCAGTATCTTTTAATTTTAGATAATAATAAAAAGTACTTCTTGCAACTCCTGATAATTTCAACAAGTCATTTAGTGGATATCTCTGCCTTAGTTCAGCAATAACAACTACTTTTTCCTGCTTTCTCGCTGTATCCTCTCCTGAACTAAGGCATCTAATTTTTTTAAATATTCTATCTCCATTCTAAGACGCTGATTTTCTGCAATTAAATCTTCTTTAACGTTCTTATCAAGTTTAGGTGGGCGACCTTTTTGTGTTCCACTTGCTTTACAAGCTCTGCCTCGCCTTTCTTTCATTAGACCTTCGGCTCCTTCTTCTAAAAATATGCGTTCCCACAACCTGATTTTAGAAAGATGATTAACTTCCGGTTCGTCCTTCCAATACTTTCGTATGGTTTCACAATACCCAAGGTGGTGTTCTCGCATATCCATTATAACAGATATTTTGAATTCTGGCGAGTATGTTTTGTTTTTTCTTCCTGTTTTACCCATAAAAAATATGCACCTCCAAAAGTGTCTAACTTTTGGGGTGCATATCACTTATATGCAGTCTTTGTTTTTATTTGTCTTTTTACGGTCTTGGGCTTTTTATGGTTTTTCTTTTATATAAACTTTTTGTGTTTTTAAAAACAAGCTTATAATTATTTTATCGTTTTCAGAGAGACAAATATTATCAGACAATGCAACCGCCTTGCCAAAAAGCTTTTTAGCCCTGCCCGAAAGTATATACTCATCAAAATAAAAATCAGCATATATTTTCCCTAATTCTTTATACAGTTTGACGGATAAATCATCTTCTTGTGCAAGTTTTGATACATACTTCCAGAGCAACCTCCCCTTTATTGCACGAAATATACTTCTTTTATATTTTACTTTTATTTTATTCTCCTGCATTTTTCTTTTTCTCCTCTCTTGTTCATCTTTAGAACTTATTATAACAAATTCCTGTAATAAAATCAAACAAAAAGTTCATCTTAATAACATTGGGAGTTTTTATGAAAATTTATTGGCATGGCGAAAGCAAAAATATTATAGGCAAAAACCTTTACAAAATAAGATGCGAAAAAAAGCTTACGCAGGAACAGCTTGCCGTTAAACTGCAGCTTGAAGGTTATGAGTTTGACCGACTTACCATTCTTCGTATAGAAAAGGGGTTAAGATTTGTTCCTGATTACGAAGTATGTGCTTTATGTAAGGTTTTAAATGTATCTTATAACGATTTGCTGGATTAATTTCAAAAAATAAATTTCTTTATTTGAGTATATCACGTCCCTCTTTAAAAGTCAACCCAAAAGAGGTAATTATTTTAACTCAAAAAAGTTAGAATAATTACGAGGTGATAAAAGTGAATATAGGCGAGGCTGCCAAATTAAGAATTCTTGAACTTTGTGACCAAAATAATATAACAGTTAACAAACTTGCAACTATAAGCGGTGTAACCCAGTCTACATTAAGCAATATAATAAGCGGCAGAAATAACAGTGCCACAATATCTACAATAAAAAAGTTGTGTGACGGGTTGAATATATCCATTAACGACTTTTTTGCATCGGATTTATTCCGAGACCTTGAGCAGGAAGTAAAGTAAATATCATTTAAAACGGCAGTGTAAAAAATTTTTTACACTGCCGTTTTATTATCCTTACGTTTTTATGCTTTTACAATTTTTGTTTTGCCGTTCCAGATAATTTCCACACTTACTGGCAAATCGCTTGTTATGGTTATATTGGGTTCTTTGTCAGCCGATGTACGGGGTGCACAGTAAAGGCTTACATTTGCTTTGCCGAGAGGATAATTTTTTACTCCGTGCCCCTCTGTTTTATTTATGTGCCATGTTATTTTGGACTTTTGTGCGTCGGGGCGGATGCCTAAAACATACTCAAACAAAATTGAAATGGGGACAAGTCCTGTCCAACCTACAAAATCACTTTTACTGTGACTGCCCCTTTTTATAAAATCGGGAGCATAATTTTCAAAAAGAGTGCCCGTTTCGTTATAAACCGAAACAACGCAGTCCAAATATCTGCAGGCAATATTGTGGGCAAGGCTGTCAAAGCCGTGTTTTTCAAGTCCTTTTAAAACCATATAGCTTGTAGGTGCCCACACGCTGCCGTACCAATAGTTTCCTTCGGGGGCAAACTCAGGGTGGTCAGCAGAAAGCGAGGGTATTCCGCTTTTTCGGCTAAACTCATTTTTATTTTCAAGATGTAAGACAAAAGACTTTACGCGCTCGTTTGGAACAAGCCCTGCAAGCAATGTCCAGTAAGCTCCTACAGTTTTTACCGAGCTTTGGCTTCCGTCACGGTACTTATCGTAATAAAATCCGTCCTTTTCGCTCCACATGGTGTTGTTTATTGTTTTTTCCAAAAGCTCTTTTTCTTTTTTTAACGATTCTGTCTTTTCTTCTATTCCCAGAACTTTTGCCATTTTTATAAGACAATCAGCACTTAAATAGCCCTGAGCACAAGCATCTATCCAGCTCATAAATCCGTGAGAAAGATGAAGATGATGCCCCTTTTGCAGACGTGGCTGAACGTCCATTCCGCACGCAAGACCCGAGCTGAAATATGACCCGTCGGGCCAGGAACGGTTTTCTCTTAACCATTCGTGATAGGCAAGCAGGGGATAAAATACCTCTCCAAGCCTTTTTATATCGCCTGTTTGCGAAAAATATTCCCACTCGCACCACGCAAGAATATTTGGCCCTGTTGATGCAGGATCATCACGGGTAAACTGTTCTCCTGCAACTTCTTCGCAAATTTCACGGCAAATAAAGCCATCCCTGTGCTGATGCGAATAAAAATTGTCTAATGTTTTTTGAAAATTAAATATCTTTTCAGCGTATTTGCCGAACATAACAATAAAAGCCGAATCCCACATAAAAAGATATCCGTTAAACGCTGTATCAATAAAATCCGACACAAAACCTGCCTTTGGGTTTGCCTTGCGAAGGTTCCCAAAAGCTATTTCCCAAGCCTTATAGTAACAGTTTATAATATCCTCATGCCCTTCAAATACAGGTTTTGGCAACTCTTCTTTTATATCAGAATAAAGCGGAAGCTCGCCTTTGTCGGGCGTTTTTGTTATAAAAACGTTTTTTTCTACATGCGGGTTATCCGCATAAAATAAATTATCGTTAACCTGAAATGTTTTTTTAATCATATTTTCTTTTCAACCAAAAGCTTGTTAAGCTCTTCCATAAATGTGTTTATGTCCTTGAACTGACGGTAAACAGACGCAAATCGAACATAGGCAACCTCGTCGATTTCTTTAAGTCTGTCCATTACCATTTCGCCTATTTTGTCGGAGCTTATTTCGTGCTCCATAGAGTTTTGAACCATTGTTTCAATGTCTGCTACCATAGCCTCTATAACATTTATGGGAATAGGGCGTTTCTGGCATGCACGCAATACACCGCTCATAAGCTTTTCTGCCGAAAACTCTTCTCTTGTCTTGTCCTTTTTTACCACCATTATGGGCATTGTTTCTATTTTTTCGTAAGTGGTAAAACGCTGTGCGCATTCAAGACATTCTCTTCTTCGTCTTATATCTCCGCCTTCTGTGGGACGTGAGTCTATTACTTTACTTTCGGTAAATCCGCAATAGGGACATTTCATTACTTATCATTCCTTTCAAGGCTTGAAATCTTATCTACTCTTACTGCGTGTCGTCCGCCTAAAAACTCTGCCGAAAGCCACGCATCAACACATTCAGCCGCAAGCACCTCGCCCGTTGTTCTTCCGCCAAGGCACAAAATGTTTGCATTGTTGTGCTCTTTTGCAAGGCGTGCTGATACGCTCTCGCTTACAACTGCCGCACGTATGCCGTTTATTTTGTTTGCGGCTATTGATATTCCAATACCTGTTCCGCAACACAAAACTGCACATTCTGCTCTTTTTTCCACTACCTCTTTTGCAACCTTTTCTGCAATATCGGGATAATCGCAGGATTCTCCATTGCATCCCATATCGCATACTTCATATCCCTTTTCTTCAAGATGTTTTTTTAAATATTCTTTTAATGTATAACCGCCGTGGTCAGATCCTATAGCTATCATTCTTTTCTCTCCTTTTGTCTTTCTTCATATTCTCGTTCTGCCTGTGGTTTTCGTATATATCTCGGCAAAAGCTCGTCAGCGCTTACCCTTTCAAGGCTTTGTGCCGCCATTACTATGCCCGATGCTCTCTCGTAACAAAGATTTTCGGGAGCAAAATATGCTTTATCGCCTAAAAGCTGTGTTATTTTTTCTTTATAAACGGGAACTCCGTCACCTACAAAAATTGTTTTTTCGGAAATTTCGGAGCAAAGCTCTTCTACAGGAATTGCCCTTTCGGCACATACTTCTTTTAAAATTCCATTTTCAAAGCGGTAGAGGGCATTATAAACCTCTGCTCTTCGTGCGTCCATAATGGGGCAGATAAGTCCGTCAAAAACCGACACGTTATAAGCAAGACTCATTAAAGGGGATACCCCTGCGCACGGCTTTCCTTGTGCCATTGCAAGACCTTTTATTGTGCCAACTCCTATACGCAAGCCAGTAAATGAACCAGGCCCGTCGCTTACTGCAAACAAGTCAATTTCTGACACGTCAATTTTTGATTTTTTCAGCACCTCGTCTATTTGAGGTAAAAGCGTTTCGGAATGGGTAAGTCCACTGTTTAAATAGCTTTCTGCCACTATTTTCCCGTCACGCATCAAGGCTGCTCCTGCCGATACAGCAGAGCTTTCTACTCCAAGTATATTCATAAGTTCATTCCTTCTATTGTTATTTTTCGCTCCTCTTCAGCTTCTCCTCTTTCAATTTTTACGCATATTGCGTCAGGAAACAGCTCTTCCACCTTGTCGGGCCATTCTATAAGCGAAATATCCTTGTATAAATACTCGTACACGCCAAGCTCCTCAAGCTCTTCTTCGCTTTGTACTCTGTAAAAATCGTAGTGGTAAAGATTAGGCGTGCCTTCATACATATTCATAACGGTAAAGGTGGGGCTTGACACTCTGCCCTCATACCCGACTCCTTTTGCAAAACCCCTTGTAAAGGCGGTTTTTCCTGCCCCTAAATCTCCTTTTAAAAAGATTTGTGCCGGAGGTGTTATTTTTTTTGCAAAATCTGCCGCAAAGCTTTCTGTTTCGGCAGGACTTTTTGATAAAAATTCTATCATAAACGGATTTTCTTGTCCAGGCTGCGGTACTGAATAGCCTCGGCTATGTGCAGCTCGTCAATGTTCTCCTTTCCTTCAAGGTCTGCTATGGTGCGTGCCACCTTAAGTATGCGGGAATATGCTCTTGCACTCATTGCCATACTTTCAAACGCACCCTCTAAAATTGCACGTCCCATATCGGTTAATGTGCAGAATTTGTCTATCCCGTCGCCCGAAAGCTGTGCGTTACAGTATATTCCGCTGTCACGATAGCGTAAAAGCTGTATTTGCCTTGCTTTTTCAACTCTCTTTTTTATGTCGGCAGAGCTTTCTGCGGGTGCGGTTCTTAAATCTGTATAGCTTACTCTTGGTACTTCTACCTGTATATCAAGCCTGTCAAGCAGCGGCCCGCTTACTCTTGAAAGGTATCGGTGTACCTCGCCTTCGCTGCAGCGGCACTGCTTCATACTGTCGCCGTAATAGCCGCATTTACAGGGGTTCATAGCACATACAACCATTGTTTTGCAAGGATAGGTACAGGTTGCGTTTACTCTTGTAACTGTTACAAACCCGTCTTCCATAGGTTGACGCAAAACCTCACTTGCATTGCGTGAAAATTCGGGCAGTTCGTCTAAAAACAGAACTCCGTTATGCGAAAGCGAAAGCTCACCGGGTTTTGCCGAGTTTCCGCCTCCTGCCAGGGCAGGTGCCGAAACTGTATGGTGCGGTGCCCTGAAAGGACGTTGTGTTACAAGGGGTTTTGTATCAGGCAAAAGACCTGCCGTGCTGTAAACCTTTGTTACTTCAATGGCTTCGTCTACGCTCATTTCGGGCAGAATTGTGGGTATTCTTTTTGCTATCATACTTTTCCCAGAGCCCGGTGCCCCCACCATTAAAAGGTTGTGTCCGCCTGCTGCCGCTATCTCAACTGCACGCTTTACATTCTCCTGTCCGTGAACCTCGGAAAAATCAACCTCATATTCTCTGTTTTCGTTAAAAATTGCTTCAATATCGCACTTTTTAGGTGCAATTTCAAGTTCGCCTTTTATAAAGTTAACGGCATCGGCAAGAGTTTTTACACCAAAAACCTCTGCACCCGAAAGTGCCGCTTCTTCTGCATTGTCAAAGGGAAGGATAAACTTTTTAAATCCTTCCTTCAAAGCATCTGTTACCATAGGCAGAATACCTCGTACAGGTCTTACCTCGCCTGCAAGCGAAAGCTCGCCTATCAACACATAATTTTCTGTTTTTTTGCACTGCTCTGTGCACGCCAAAACTGCCACCGCAATGGGAAGGTCAAAGTGTGTACCCTCTTTTCTTATCCTTGCGGGTGCAAGATTTAAAGTATATTTTTTTGAAGGAAGTGTATATCCGCAGTTTTTTATTGCCGCACGCACTCGTTCCTTTGCTTCTTTTACCGCGGTATCAGGGAGCCCTACAATATCAAAAGAGGGGAGCCCGCCCGAAGCATCAGCCTCAACCTCGGTAATAAAGCCGTTTATTCCTGTAAGACCGCAGGAAAAAACCTTTGCCGTTGCCATATACTTACCTCCTTTTATTTTCTTTCAGAAATTTATCTTATCATAAGCAAAAATGCTTGCTTGCAAGGGCTTTTTTGCGACGCCGCGGGTTGATGCAGTGCTCGATAGAGCACAAAGAGCGACAGCTCTTAAAATTTTATAAAATAAAATTTTGTATGCATCAATTATATAATTCGTGTGCATTTTAGATGCTGTCATTTAATCTGTATTTAAGCTCATATAATGCCGTTTTATTTGAATCAAAAGTTAATAACTTGTTGGCTTCTTTGTAATCCACCCATTTATATTCTGCGTGCTCTTTTGACAGAATAATTTCATTTCCACATTTAAATACAAATGAATATTCGGGTATTACATAGGTGTGTTCGGACCAATTCTTACGGTGTTTTTCAGAAATGCAATTCGCAGGTATAAAACATATTGTACAAAGTTGTATAATATTTCTAATTTCAATTCCAACTTCTTCAAAAATTTCACGACGAGCTGCTTCAATAGGTATTTCTTTATCTTCTCCGCCTCCAGCGATAAACTGCCAGTGGTCTGTATCTGCACGATGTAAAATACAACATAATATATTACCATTTATTATCTTATATGGTATTGCAAGAATTTGATATGGTGCTCTCATTCTGTTTATTCCCTTATTTTTTCGTCTTTACAGTATTTATTGATGAAATCAACATTCGGCGAATTTGACCGCAAGAATTAACTATTGACTTATATGTTTCATCTTCTATATAACCTGTTCTGTTTAGGAGTTCTAACCAATATTCTGATTCATAACATTCCTTTAAAGCTATCTGCATTTTTGATATAAAATCGGCAGTTCCGTGAGCATATTTTGACTCGTGAATATTAGCACCTATTGATGTGCCAGAACGCATAAGTTGGTTTGTTAAAACACTTTCCCTTTTTGTTTCCTTTATACTCTTGCACATATTTATTATTTCAACCGCAAAATCTTTTGCCTTATCAATCATTATGCTTTCTGCCATATCTTCACATCCTATAATTCTTTTTAGCTAAATTTTGCAACAAGTTGCAAAGCTAAATTATTCCACTCCGTTCCATAGCTAAATAACTCCTTTGGAGTAGCTAAATTAAATTCGCTTTATAGCTGACCGAAGGTCAATTTAGCTACGAAGTAATTTAGCGTGCGTCAGCACATTTAGCTCGCATTAGCGAATTTAGCTGAATTCAATTTTATTGAATTCATTATACCTTATTTTTCCTCCTTTTGCAATCTTTTTTAGGAAATTGCAACCTTTTTTGGTAAACCTCTTGTTTTTTTTAAACTTTTTAGCTATAATGTACGGAAGAATTGTAGAGAAAGGACGATTTCCTATGCAAGAAAATATAAAAATCTATCTTCACCCCGATGCACTTTATGATATGCCTTACGAAGAGCATATTCTCCCCGCACACGAATATACAGTGCGTGAATTTGACTTTTCTGCCTGCACAAAGGACAAAAAGGGTATCACAGTAAATGCCGGCGGTGGCAACTTTTTAAGAATTGATGCTTTGGCAGATAACCTTGTACGTGTACGCTTTGGTTTTGGCGAATTAACACGTTCTTTGGTGGAAAAATATGGAATTATAAAGCAGAATTTTGAAGGCGCTCCCTTTACTTATACTGCTGATAAAAATGCTGTTACATTCAGCACAGACAAAATTGATTTTACATTCTGTCCTGAATGTAACGAGTTCAAGTTTACAGACAAAGAAGGTAATATTCTTTTAGAGACCAAAAAGGGTGGCGTAAAATATTCAGATGAAGCTCCCGATTTTGGCAGCGGTAAACGATTTTTGGCAAACTTTGTTCTTCCCGAAGAGGAACACGTTTTCGGTTTTGGCGGAAGAACAATGCCTCCCGACAGAACTCATACAACAGTTGATATATTCACCGAAAAGGTTGGTGCTCTTTTAGGTGACTACGGCGGATGCCCCGTTCCTTACTACATAAGCACAAAGGGCTATGGTATGTATCTTAATAACCCCTGGCCTCACCTTTATTTTGATATGGCAAAAACCTACGAAAATGAATGGTTTGTAAACGCTCCGGGCGGAGAATTTGATATGTTCTTCTTTACGGGCGATGATTTCGACTCAATAGTAGGCACATATACAGATATTACAGGCAGAGTTCCTGCACGTGACAAGGCTACAATAGGCTTCTGGTGCAGTAGCATTAATTTTGAAGAAGATAAAGAAGTTATTGACGTTGCTGAACGCTTGCACAAGGAAGGATATCCTTGCGATGCCGTTGTAATTGACGGCCCCTGGAGAGGCGGTAAGGCTTTTCTGCGTTCCTATTCGCTTGACGGACAGTATCCTACAAACGATATGGACTGGCATCCTGATTTTGGTGACGGCCCAGGTATGATTGACCATTTGCTTAAACAGAATATAAAGACAGTTCTTCACATAAATTCCAGAAATTTCCTGCCCAAAACCTTTATTCCCGCAGTTGAAAAAGGTCTTTTGCGTCAGCAGGAAGAGGAATTTGTTGCAAACTTTGCAACCGAAGAAGCTCGTGAATACTACAAAAACCTTATAAAACCACGTATCCGTGAAAACTTATGGATGTGGTGGACAGACCATGCAGACCGTATAAGTGGTGAAATAGATAAAAACGTGCCTTCAAGAAATCTGTTCGGTGTTTTATGGAACAGGCTTTGCGTTCAGGCAATGGAAGAAGAAGGCAAGAAGAACGGAATGTGTCTTACAAGAGGCAGCGGTGTTGGCGGACAGAAGTACGGTTGTCCATGGCCCGGTGACACAAAGGTTGGTGTTGACCGCTTTGGCGAGGATGTATGGTACTGCTTAAATGCCGGTCTTGCAGGATTTGCGTATACAAGCTGCGACCTTGGCGGTTTCTACAGTCCTTGGGAAAAGGATGTTCCTTATGATATAAACATTGACCCTGCCTTTGACGAAGAAAATATTTGTCGAAGAGTGTTGCAAAGCATTATGTTTATTCCTGTTCCAAGACTTCACAATAACCAGTCAACAATTGCAAAACTTCCCTGGAGATGCCCCGAGCAGACACTTCCTTTATACAAGGCAGTTTTAAACTGGCGTTACGAAATGGCTCCTTACTTCTATTCTGCAGGTCTTAAGGCTTCAAAAACAGGTGAACCCATTATCAAACCTATGGTTTACTACAATATTAAAGACGAAAAGACCTATGGTATAAATGACCAGCTCTATGTTGGCGAAAGCATTATAATGGCTCCCGTATTTACAGAAGGTGCAAGAGAGCGTGAAGTTTACCTCCCCGCAGGCGAATGGATAAATATGTGGACCGGCGAAGAAGTTAAAGGTTGCCAGACCATTATGGCTCCTGCTCCTTTATACGAAATTGAAGGTTTGCCCACATTTGTTAAGAAGGGTGCAATAATTGCAAAACAGCCCTTTGCACTTACTCTTACAGATGATATTGTTCCCACCCTTACCCTTGATGTTTACAAGGCAGAAAGCGGCAGCGTAACATTATGGGAAGGCGAGGACATTTCAAACACTTTCTCTTACGACGGCAATGTATTCACACTTGAAAACAATACAGAAATTGACAGAACCTACATTATTAATATCATAGGTGGAAAGAAAGTGGAAGTTTTAGTACCCGCTAACACCACAAAGGTTATTTCCATATAATTCCACACACTTTTCCATAGGTGTTGAAAACTTATGTGCAAAACCCACGGGATGTAAAAAAAGCCCAGACCTCAAAAAACAAAAAATATTGTAGGGAAGGGCCTTGGTCCTTCCGTATAAACGAAGGAAGCTGATTCTTATTGGCTTCCTTTTTTGTTTCACGTGAAACAATGTTAAACTTTTTTATAAAATGTTTCACGTGAAACACACATTTTCTATTGCAAAATTTGAAAAGTATGGTATAATGATTACAATAAGTATTTCTTCATAAATATTTTTGCTTATCAATAAGCTTTTCACTAATAAGAAAGGACAGGTTTTATGTCAAGAATTATATCGGTAGCAAACCAGAAGGGCGGCGTTGGCAAAACCACAACAGCCGTTAATCTTGCAGCTTGTATAGCTGAACTCGGCCACAAGGTTTTGCTGATAGATTTAGACCCGCAGGGTAACGCTTCAAGCGGTGTTGGTGTAGATAGCCGTAATCTTGAAAAAACAATCTACAATGTTATTATAGACCAGACACCCTTTTCGGAAGCTATTATTAAAACAGATTACAGAAATCTCTCTGTTTGTCCCGCAAATACTGCTTTGGCAGGGGCAGAGGTAGAGCTTGTACCCGTAATGGGACGTGAATACCTTTTAAAAACAGCCATGGAACAGATAAAAGAAGAGTACGATTATATTTTAATCGACTGTCCTCCTTCGCTCGGGCTTGTTACAATTAACGCTTTTGCCGCAAGTGATTCCGTTTTAATGCCTATTCAATGTGAATACTATGCTTTGGAAGGCTTAAGCCAGCTTATGGCTACAATTAAAAGAGTTAAAAAGGTTTTAAACCCCGATATAGAAATAGAAGGGGTATTGCTTACAATGTTTGACGCAAGAACAAATCTTTCAATTCAGGTTGTTGACGAGGTTAAAAAGTTTTTCCCTGACAAGGTGTATAAAACAATTATTCCAAGAAATGTACGACTTTCGGAGGCTCCCGGTTTTGGACAACCTATAACTATATACGACCCCGCTTCCCGTGGGGCAGAAAGTTATACAGACCTTGCCGATGAAATTATGGAAAGGAGGGCTTCAAATGATTAAAGGAGGACTTGGAAAAGGTCTTGATGCTCTTTTTAATGATACTGCTCCTTCCATTGTAAAACCCACCGCCAAAGAAAAAACCGATGCTGTGACAGAGCTTGAAATCTTTGAAGTTGAGCCAAATCCAGACCAGCCACGAAAATATTTTGACGAAACACAGCTTGAGGTTTTGGCAGAATCAATTAAAAAACATGGGGTTATTCAGCCCATAATAGTTACAGAAAAAAATGAAGGTTTTTATACAATTATAGCAGGTGAACGCCGCTGGCGTGCTGCAAGACTTGCAGGTTTAACTAAAATTCCCGCAGTTATCCGCAGTTATGATGAGCAACAGCAAATGGAGGTTGCTTTGGTTGAAAATCTTCAGCGTGAAGACTTAAACCCAATTGAAGAAGCAAAGGGTTACCGTGCCCTTATGGATGCTTTTAACTTAACACAGGAGCAAATAAGCGAAAAGGTAGGGAAAAGCCGTTCCGCCATTGCAAACACCTTAAGACTTCTTGCTTTGTCGCCCACACTCGAAAAGCTTGTTTTAGACGGCGACTTATCGGAAGGACATGCCCGTGCACTTCTCTCGGTTCCCGAAGAATCACAGCGTTTAAAGCTTGCAGAGCTTGTTATAAAAGAAAATCTTTCGGTTCGTGAGCTTGAAAGACTTGCTTCCCGAAAGGAAACAAAACCCCGTCAGGCTAAAAAAACTGACGAAAATATTCAGGTTGTTGCAGAATCACTCGCAGGCAGGCTTGGAACAAAGGTTAAAATTACACACGGTGCAAAAAAAGGCAAAATTGAAATTGAATACTACGGCACGGATGATTTAAACAGAATTCTTTCTGTTATAGAGAGGTAACTATGGATAAAAGCAAAGTTAAATTTTTCTGGACATATACTATAGTCCTTTTTGCCGCAGCATTTGTGCTTATACTCTTTGTTGCCCTTGCAGGAAGTCAGCATCAGGAGTTCCGTGACGATGCAAAAGAAACCTTTCAGCATAACTCCGAAATGTTAAATGAAATGTCGCAAACCCTCTCGGCAAAAGAATCACAGGTTTCGGCACTTTCCGAAACTGTAAAATCCTTAAACGAAAAAATAAATGCTCTTGAAACCGAAAAAACAAGCTATTCCGCCTCGGCAGAAGCTATTTTGGAAGCGCAGGAATATTTAAATGCGGGTAATAAACAGGGTGCAAAAGCCGCTATATCAAACGTAAAGCCCGAAATTCTTACCCCAAAACTTAAAACCCTTTATGAAACATTAAGCAAAAAATTGAATTAACATAGAAAGAAGGAATTTTAAATGTTAGACATCAAAATAATCCGTGAGGAAACCGAAAGAGTACGTGCAGCCCTTGCCCGCAGAAAAGAAAACATTGATATTGACAAGGTTTTGCAGACTGATGAACGCCGCCGCGAGATTTTATATCGTGCAGAACAGCTTAAGGCTCATCAGAACGAAGTTTCAAAGAAAATCCCTGCAATGAAAAAGGCGGGAGAAGATGTTTCCTCTGTTTTTGAAGAAATGAAAGCTATTTCCGACGAAATAAAGGGACTTGACGCCGAGCTTCGTGAAGTTGAAGAAGCTTTACGTACACAGATGCTCACAATTCCAAATATTCCCAATCCCACAGTTCCCGACGGTGACACCGATGAAGACAATGTTGAAGTAAGAAAGTACGGCGAACCGACAAAATTCGACTTTGAACCCAAGGAACACTGGACTTTAGGCGAAAACCTTAACATTTTAGACTTTGCTTCGGCAAGTAAAATCACAGGTGCACGTTTTACAGTTTACCGCGGTGCAGGTGCAAGACTTGAAAGAGCTATTATAAGCTATTTCCTCGACAAACACACAACCGAAAACGGCTACACCGAAATTTTACCTCCTTATATGGTACACAGAAACAGCATGGTTGGCACAGGTCAGCTTCCCAAATTCGAAGAAGATGCATTTAAGGTAACAGACACAGAATACTTCCTTATTCCTACAGCTGAAGTTCCTGTTACAAACCTTTACAGAGAAAGCATTTTAAATGCACAAGACCTTCCCATAAAGCACGCTGCATACTCGGCTTGCTTCCGTGCAGAGGCAGGCAGTGCGGGCAGAGACACAAGAGGTCTTATCCGTCAGCACCAGTTCAACAAGGTAGAGCTTGTTAAGTTTACACGTCCCGAAGATTCTTATGAAGAGCTTGAAAAGCTTACACGTGATGCAGAAACAGTTCTGCAGGGACTCGGACTTCCTTACAGAGTTGTTAAAATCTGTGTTGGCGACCTTGGTTTTACAGCTGCTATGAAATATGATATAGAAGTATGGATGCCAAGCTATGGCAGATATGTTGAAATTTCTTCCTGTTCAAACTTTGAAGACTTCCAGGCAAGAAGAGCAGGTATCCGTTACAGAGACGAAGAAACAGGCAAGGCTCGTTTTGTTCACACTTTAAACGGCTCGGGCGTTGCGGTTGGAAGAACTGTTGCCGCTATTATGGAAAACTACCAGAATGCTGATGGTTCTATAACAGTTCCCGAAGCACTTCGTCCTTATATGGCAGGAATAGAAGTTATAAAATAATTATTTGTTAAGACAGCCTTGTATTTTTACAAGGCTGCCCTTTTACAAGGAGTAGTATGTCTTTTTCATCCGATATAAAAAAAGAACTTGCGAGATTGAATAACAAAAAATCCTGTTGCGACATTGCCGAGCTTGCCGGCATTGCCGCTTTTTGCGGAACCTTGATTTCTTCACAAGGCTCTGTTTCTCTGCGTCTTGCAACCGAAAGTCTTTCAACTGCTCAAAGAACGGCTTTTCTTTTAAAAAGCGCAGAGTTCCCCGATGCTGTTTTTAAAAAAGTGCCGGGGGCAGCAGGGTCAGAGCTTTATTGTGCCACCCTTAACGATGCACAGGCTCTTTTGCGTACTCTTCGGTTTATTGACAGAGAAAAAAATACCTACCTCTTCCGCATCTCTCAAAACTTTTTTAAAAACGAATGTTGCCGCAAAGCCTTTGTAAGGGGTGCATTTTTGGGCGGCGGTACCATTTCAAACCCCGAAAAAGTATACCACTTTGAATTTGTTACAAGACATAAAGCTATAAGCGACTCATTTGCAGAGCTTTTAAACCTTTTTGATTTAGAGGCTCACAAAACCAAACGCAAGTCCTCTTACGTTTTATATTTCAGCGGAGCAAATCAGATAGAGGACCTTATAAATATTACGGGCGCACACAATAATCTTATGGAATTTATGAACATAAGAATTTTAAAAGAAAAACGCAATAACATAAACAGGAGAAGGAATTGCGAGATGGGAAATATTGACAAAACTGTAAATGCATCCATCCTGCAGCGTGAAGCCATACAAGGATTAAAAGATGCTAAAAAGTTTGAAACCTTGCCCGAAAATCTTAAGATTTTGGCAAACCTTCGCGAAGAATACCCCGAAGCATCACTTTCAGAGCTTGGACAGATGCTTACGCCCGCACTCTCACGCTCGGGCGTAAATCACAGACTTAAAAAAATTATAGAAATATGGGGAGGTTTAAAATGAGCGGTTTTACACATCTTCATGTTCATACTGAATACAGCTTGCTTGACGGTGCCTGCAACATCAAAAAGCTTTGTCAAAGGGCAAAGGATTTGGGGCAGACACATCTTGCAATAACCGACCATGGCGTTATGTATGGCGTCATAGACTTTTATGATGCCGCAAAAGAGGTAGGAATTAAACCCATCATAGGCTGTGAGGTTTACACCTGTCCTGACCGCTTTTCAAAGCAGGGCGGCAGAGGCGAATGGAGTATGGGTCACCTTGTTTTGCTTGCAGAAAACGAAACAGGGTATAAAAATCTTATAAAAATAGTATCGGCAGGCTTTACAGAAGGCTTTTACTATAAACCAAGAATTGACTGCACCTTGCTTCGTAGTCACAGCGAAGGGATAATCGCCCTTTCTGCCTGTCTTGCAGGCGATGTTCAAAGACTGTTAGTAGACGATAAATATGACGAAGCCTGCAAAAAAGCTTTGGAATATAACGATATTTTCGGCAAAGGCAACTTCTTTTTAGAGCTACAGGACCACGGCATTGCAGAACAAAAAAAGATAAACCCCCTTCTTTGCAAAATGTCAAAAGAGCTTGATATTCCGCTTGTTGCAACAAACGACGTTCACTATATTGAAAGAGGGGACGCAAGGTTTCAGGACATTCTTTTGTGCATCCAGACTGCAAGAACTGTTGACGAAGCAGACCGTATGAGGTTTGAAGGCGAAGAGTTTTATTTAAAAAGTCAGGATGAAATGTCTGCTCTTTTCCCTTACGCACCCGAAGCTTTGGAAAATACCCAAAAAATTGCCGAAAGATGCAATATGGACTTTGAGTTTGGCAAACGTCTTTTACCTAAATTTGAACTGCCCGAAGGAAGAGAAGCAAAAGAATATTTACGCTCTCTTTGTCTTGACGGCTTGAATAAACGCTATAAAGATAACGAAGAAGCTCAAAACCGCCTTGACTACGAGCTTGATATGATAAACTCCATGGGCTTTACCGACTACTTTTTAATTGTATGGGATTTTGTAAACTTTGCAAAAACCCACGGCATAATGGTAGGCCCCGGAAGAGGCTCGGCAGCGGGCAGTATAGTTGCATATTCTCTTGGAATTACAAATATTGACCCCTTAAAGTTTGACCTGTTTTTTGAACGCTTTTTAAACCCCGAACGTATAACAATGCCCGATATTGATATTGACTTCTGCTACGAACGCAGGCAGGAGGTTATTGACTATGTTATTAAAAAGTATGGAAAAGAAAGGGTTTCGCAGATAATAACCTTTGGTACAATGGCGGCAAAGGGCGTTATAAGAGACGTTGCCCGTGCACTCGGAATTCCTTATGCCGAGGCTGATATGGTTGCAAAGCTTGTGCCAAACACTTTGAATATAACACTTACAGAGGCTTTAAAGGTTTCGCCAAAGCTTGCAGAGCTTTATTCTTCTGACCCTAAAATTCACGAGCTTATTGATATTTCTTTAAACCTTGAAGGTATGCCGCGCCACGCATCAACACATGCGGCGGGCGTTGTTATTTCCGACCGTGCGGTGTCGGAATACGTACCTTTGCAAAAAAATGACGAGGTTACAACAACCCAGTTTACAATGGTAACTTTAGAAAGACTTGGTCTTTTAAAAATGGACTTTTTAGGTCTTCGTAACCTTACCATTATACGTGACACCATTGACATGGCGGCAAAAGACAATATAAAAATAGATATCGAAAACTTAAACTATAATGACCCCGAGGTTTTTGAGCTTATCTCCCGCGGAGAAACTGCAGGCGTTTTTCAGCTTGAAAGTGCGGGAATGAAAGCTTTTATGAAAGAGCTTATGCCCCAAAGCCTTGAAGATATTATTGCGGGTATTGCTCTTTACAGACCAGGTCCTATGGACCAGATACCAAGATATATAAAAAATAAACAAAATCCATCCAAAATAACCTACCGCCATCCTCTTTTGAAGGATATTTTAGACGTTTCTTATGGTTGTATAGTTTATCAGGAACAGGTTATGCAGATAGTGCAGACTTTGGCAGGCTATAGCCTTGCACAGGCAGATATGATACGCCGTGCTATGAGTAAAAAGAAAATAGACGTAATGGAAAAAGAACGTGTAGTTTTTGTTGAAGGGGTAACAAAAAGAGGCGGTTCGGCAGAAGATGCAAACGCCATTTATGACGAAATGATAGATTTTGCAAAATACGCCTTCAATAAATCCCACGCAGCTGCTTATGCGGTTTTGGCATACCAGACGGCATACTTAAAATGCTTTTACAGAAAATATTTTATGGCGGCTCTTTTTAACAGCGTTATAAATAACGCACCAAAAATCTCGTCTTATGTTTCCGAGTGCGAGAAAAACGGCATAAAAATCCTTCCGCCCGACGTAAACTACAGCCGTTACGGCTTTTCGGTTTGCGGGGATTCAATCCGTTTTGGTCTTGGTGCAATACGAAACGTTGGCAAAAATTTTGCTGATGCAGTTGAATGTGAGGCAAAAAACGGCAAATTTACTTCACTTTCTGATTTTATAGACCGTCTTTGCGATTCTGATTTAAACAAACGCTCTCTCGAAGGGCTTATAAAAAGCGGAGCAATGGACTTTATTGGAAAACCCCGCTCGGCGATGCTTTCTGTTTACGAATCTATACTCGAACGCAACACTCTTTCAAGAAGGCAGAACATAGAAGGTCAGCTTTCTATTTTCGGCGAGGCAGAAAACGAAATAACCCGTGATGTATACCCCGAAATGGCAGAATATCCACATAAAACGATACTTGAAATGGAAAAGGAATCACTTGGAATTTATTTTTCAGGTCATCCGCTTGACGAGTACAGGGAAACGCTTGAGTTTCTTTCTGTTACTCCTATTCACGACATTTTGGAGGCTGACGAGCTTTCCCCCTACAAAGACGGTGCCGAGGTAACTGTTGCAGGAATAATATCCTCACGCAAAAACAAAACCACAAAATCAAACTCAATTATGGCTTTTGCAACGCTGGAAGATATGGCAAGCGGCATGGAGGTTATAATATTCCCAAAAGTTTTGCAGGCAAGCGAGCAGGTGTTAAACCTTGATTTGCCTGTTAAAATCACAGGCACAATAAGTGCAAGAGAAGATGAAGAGCCAAAGCTTTTAGCACGAGAAATTACTTCTCTTTACAAGGCGGAAGGCAAAACTCTTACAATAACTTTGAATGACGAGAGCGTATATCTTTTAGACCATTTAAACCTTCTTGTTAAAAAAAGTGCGGGCGTTGAAAATCTGTGTTTTATTTTAAACGACCAAAAAATTGTCCCAAAAACAAAGGTAACTCTTTCGGCGGTGTTCCTAGATGAAGTTAAAAAGCTTTTTGGCGAAGAAAATGTTTCGGTTTTATAAGAAAGGATTTATGGGAAAATGAAAAAAATTGTATCGCTGTTTCTTATTATCTGTATTATGTTAAGCGTTGTGCCTTCTGCTTTTGCGGCAAAAGAAGAACCTCTTATCGTAAACGGCAGTTTTGAAGATGTAACTACTTACGGGTCTGCCAAAGGCTGGGCATTTCCGTCAAATGTTACTACAAAAACAGAACAAAGCCACACAGGCAAAAGGTCTGTGTATATAGCATCAAAAGGTGCTTACATTTCGATATCGCAGACTATTAAAAATCTTATGCCCACAGCTACATACGAGCTAAAGCTTATGCTTTTTGCTCCAAAGCTTGCCTCACTTTCTCCGTCTTTTGCATTTTTTAACGAAAAAAATCATAAAATTTCCACCTTTTCACCTCCACGCAATACTATATTGCAAATTCCTGCAAATTCGTGGTATGAGTATTCGTGTACCGTCACAGTTCCGCCTCTTACCGAAAGAACAAGTCTGGAGCTCCGCGCAAACCTCGAAAATATTTACATTGACGATGTTTCGCTTACCAAGATATCAGATGTAACACATTCAAGTGTTGTTCCCGATGAATATCTTTACTACACCGACTGGGACGGCGGTAACGTTACAGTTACCACAACAAAAGAAGCTCAAAGCTTTAAAAGCGGTAAGATGGTTTTTAACATAAAAAATGACAAGGGTAAAGTTGTTTTTACAAAAACCTTTTCGCCCATTCCCGAAAAAGAGGTTATAGAATTTAAAACCAGCGACCTTGCACCTTCCTACGGTCAGCGTTTTACTCTTGAAAGCATAGTTTACGAAGGACCGAAACAAAAAGGCAGACAGGAATACGAAATAACATATTACGACAGACCTACCCATTTAAACCAAAAGGGACAGTGGATTGATGCTGACGGAAATGTTGTAAATCCTCACATACTATATGGCACAACAACCGACGGTACTCTTAAGCTTGTAAAAAATCTTGGGGTAACCGTTATAACAATAGGCCACACCTTGTCTGTAGACACTATTTTACAACAGCTTGACACCGCCTGGGATGCAGGTTTATACTGCATGGTAGCACTTTTCAGGAATGCAATGCCCTGCTCTTATTATCCAAACGAGCTTAAAGCCTGTATTGAAGGGATAAAAAATCATCCCGCAATATTTTGCTATGCTGTACAGGATGAACCCAATCAGCTTGCAAATCCCTTAGACCTTTTAAGGGAAGCTTACCGCATCATAAGAGATGTAGACCCAGCCCACCCCGTTTATGTAGTTGAAGCTTCAAGTTCCTTCTCTGTTTACGAGGTTGATATGATGTGTGTTGATATTTTTGCTACAGACCCGTATCCTTCTAACATAGGACCCTACTCCACATACATTTCAAAATGTGTGAAATATGCAGAAGACCTTTCTTTAAAGCATCACAACAAACCTGTCTACTCAATTTTCCAGACATTTGACTGGCGTGGTTATTTCCCAACTCCGGAAGAAGCACGTCACATGTTCTATCAGTCTTTAATGTCGGGGGCAGAAGGGGTAGGCTACTACCACGCTACCGATATTTTAAAGAGCGAAGAGCTTTTAAACGGTCTTACTGAGTTTAGTAAATCGGGCGAGCCTGAGTGGGCATACAATGTTTACCAAAACGAAAAGTTTGATATTTTAGCATCCGACATAAACGATGCATCCGATATATGGTACACAGTTTATACTGATAAAAAGAATGTTTATGTTAATGTTTTGAATCGCATACATAATTCCAAAAAGAAAGCCGAAATCCCTGTTGACTTTGCAGTCGGCACTCCCGAAGTTATGTTTGGCGATGCTACAGAATGTGAAGGCGAAATTAACGAAAACAACGAGTTTTGCGTTTCGTTAAGAGAAGGCGCCTGCGTAACATACAAGTTTAAATACGATAAAAATGCCGAGGCTTTAACAATCCCCGTTCATAATTACGAAGACCTTGATACTCATCTTTGGGCAAAGGATGCAATAAACCGACTTGACGCAAAAGGCTTTGTAAACGAAAAAAGTGATACAACTTTTGAGCCGGGCACAATGATTACAAGAGGCGAGTTTGCACTATTTTTAATTAAAACTTTGGGGATAAAACACACACCCACTTCAAATTTTGATGACGTGTCACCTTATTCCGACTACGCCCGAGAGGTTGCCATAGGCAAAGAGCTTGGAATTTTAAACGGTGTGGGGGATAATAAATATGCTCCCGAAGAACCAATTACAAGACAGGATTTAATGACAATTATCTCCCGTGCAATGAAGCTTGATTACGAGTTTGACCTCTCTTCATTCCCCGATTCTGACAAAATTGCAGACTATGCAAAAGAACACGTAAGTGCAATGGTTGGCTCGGGGCTTATAAAGGGTAATACCGACGGCACATTAAACCCGCTTTCAAACACCACACGTGCAGAAGCTGCGGTTATAATGGAAAGAATTTTTGTAAAAGAGCGAGGATAATTTATATAAAAAAGGAGACTTCATAATGGCGTATACAGAAAATAACTGGCAAGGAAACCCCTACAGAAAAGAGTATTTAGACGGAATAAATAATCTTTTGGAAAATTTAAGAAGTAAGGCTGACGAAAAAAGAAATGATTTCAGAAAAGACATTTTTAAGGACAGCGAAAAATACCGAAAAGCCTTTAAAGATATGCTTGGCTACCCTCTTAATACAGCTTTTGATTATGCTGATATTCCAAATTGCAAAAAAACCTTTCTTGCAAAAGAGGGCGAGTACAGCATATACCGTATGCAAATTGAGGTTTTGCCTGATTTGTGGTTTTACGGCATCTATTTTGTAAAAGAGGATAACAAGGCACGTCCCCTCGTTATCTGTCAGCACGGCGGAGGTGGCATAAGCGAGGTTATTACAAGTATTCTCCCCTCACAGATTTATAACGATGTAGCAAGAAGGGCTATGAAATATGATGTAAACCTTTTTGCTCCCCAGCTTCTTTTATGGCAGATAAACGAGTACGGAATAAATTACGACAGAAAGCAGATAGACCAGTCCTTAAAGCAGGTGGGAAGCTCGATTACCGCACTTGAGGTTTATTCTATCATGAAAAGCATAAACTATTTTTCGTCGCAAAAGGAAACAAACACCGACAAAATAGGTATGATAGGACTTTCTTACGGCGGATTTTATACTATTTTTACCACAGCCTGTGATACCCGCATAAAAGCGGCTTTAAGCTCAAGCTTTTATAATAACAGATATATTCATGGCTGGTCTGACTGGCTCTGGAACGAAAGCGGTGAAAAATTTTTGGATAACGAAGCCGTTATGCTTGCACATCCAAGATACATACATATTGCAGTAGGAACAGAGGACGAAATGTTTGCAGCAGATGATGCCAAGGCAGAATTTGAAAAAATGAAAGCTTTTTGCAAGGATGACACCTCGTGGATAGACTTTACAGTTTTTGAAGGAAGACACGAGTTCCCAAAACAGGAAGAGCCTGTAGCAGAATTTATGAAGCATCTTTTAGCCGATTAAAAATCTGATATATAAAAAATGCCTCGTCAGATTGTCAAGCCAAGTGCAACACTTTTGTTAATAAACTCAATCGGCGATAAATATCCCAAGCATTTACGAGGTCTGTTGTTGATTAAAGCAACAACAGAATCTAATTGTTCTTGTGGAAGATTACGGAAATCAGTACCTCTTGGAAAGAAGAATCGAATTAAACCATTTATGTTTTCGTTGCTTCCTCTTTGCCACGGTGAATGAGAATCAGCGAAATAAACAGTTAAATCGTTTTCTTTTTCAATATCCTTAAAACCAAGAAACTCTGTTCCATTATCCAATGTAAGCGTCAAAGGTTTGATGACATCAGGTAGTTTTGAAAAAGCTTGTTTGAATGCTTGGTTAATTACAGGAATAGTTTTATCTTCACATTTAGCAGCTATGAGTAGGCGTGAACGTCTATCTATACCTGTTACAAGATAACCTTTTCCTACAGAACCGTAAATAGTATCTCCTTCAAAGTCGCCAAAACGAGAACGATTATCTGCATCAATAGGTCTATCATGAATGGAACTGTCGAAGAATCGAGTGTAAGACTTTTTCTGATTAGAATAAGGCTTTGCCTTTCTTCTGAAATGTGTCCATGGCTTGATTCCCGGGAAGCTTCCTGATCTGACAGCACGATAAATTGATGAAAAGGATAGTTTGTCAGAGTGTTTGACATTCCATCTTCCTGCGATAATCTCAGGCGACCAATATTGAAGTAAACCATCAAGCGTAAATTGATACATTTCTGCATTCAGGAGCAAATGATTTTTTCGGTGGCAATCTTTTCTGCGACAAATATATTTGACATTTGCACCCCAAGCATGATAACGATTTTTCTTTTTACTCCAATTACGTTTAAGTTCTCGGCTGATGGTTGATGGACTTCGGCCTAAAATTTCTGCGATTTGCCTATAACTTTTTCCTTTTTTTAATAAATCTTGTAGACAAATTCGCTCATCTAGTGTAAAATGTGTATAGGACTTCATATAAACCTCCGTGTTATTGTATTTGTGGTTATTTACATTTTACACTAAAGTTTATATGAAGTCTATTTATTTTTAGGTGTTGCACTTAATATTATAATCTGCCCTCCCCTGTGCAAGGGGAGGTGGGTTTGCAAAGCAAACTCGGAGGGGTTGTAAATCGTAGGGAAGGGCCTTGGTCCTTCCGCATTGTTTTATTCGGCAGGAGCTGAGCCCCTGCCCTACAATCCCTCAGTCTCACGGTGTTCGACAGCTCCCTTTACACAAGGGAGCCTTTTTATATATTTTGTAGGGGAGGGTTTCCACGCCCTCCCCTACAAAAGTAAAAAATAAGGAACGGCACTCAAGGCCGTTCCATACAATCTTTTTTATTCTGCAATATTTATAATTATTTTGTTTTTCTTTAATGCGTAATTGTATGCAATATGTGTTCCGCTTTTTGGCCGATATGATATAAAATCTCTCTTGCTGTTTTTTCGTTTTGGCGGTACATAATCTTTTAAAAAGTAGCATACGCAATGTGTGCTTTTATCAATCATTTCATAATTTCGTTCAACATAAACTGCTCTGCCTGCGTTTTCAAGTCTTTTGGGGAAATAGGTCTTATCGCAGAATTCAAGAAGATATTTTTCGTAATCTTCATTTATATACTGAAATTCGGCACGGATATAAATTCTTTCAATATGAGGATACTTTTCTTTTTGTTCTGCTAAAACCTCACAGCACAAATCGTCAAAATCACTTTTACTTCCAAGATAAAAAGTTTTTATATTTTCTTGCAGTATAAGCTTTTCTGTAATTTGCAACAGCCTATCCTTTATTAACTCTTTGTTTGAAATTTTTCTGTGTCCAAAGAAGCAACAAGCTTTTTGTTCCATAACATACCCCTAAAATAAAAAAATGCGTAGCCTACCCGAAAGCAGAGCCACGCATCAAAAAACGCAGGGACTCTGTTTCGAATGTTGCTACACACTTTTAACCATAACACCTAAACTTTAGCTCAAGGGTATGATGAAACAAGAGTGTACGCTTTTTACAAATAGCGTACCCCTTGAGCATAGCTATATTCAATTAGATGGCTACCTTTTTTTGGTAGCGGTTAAAAGTTGTAGCGTATATAGTATATCATATTATTTTTTGTTTTACAAGTTAAATCAGAGTTTTTTATAACATATCTGTAAAAATAAAAAATGCGTAGCCTACCCGAAAGCAGAGCCACGCATCAAAAAACGCAGGGACTCTGTTTCAAAGGTTTGCTACAACACTTTAAATCATACACACTTATACCACATAAGAGAATGATGAAACAAGAGTGTACGCTTTTTACAAATAGCGTACCTCCTATGTGGTACAAATATTCAAAATAGTGTGTTTTTAAATAATTTAAAGTTGTAGCGTATATAGTATATCATATTATTTTTTATTTTACAAGTAAAATGACACGTTTTTTAATTTGCATCAGAGCACATTAAAAAATTTTCGTGGGGTGTCCGCGACACACCCCACGAAAAAACACTACAATATATTTTTTATTATTTTATATAAAATTTAAAATGTATATCTTTTTCGCTTAATCTGTATTTTTCCAAAAGCTCGGGTCCGCAGGAATTAGAGCCAATGCCTGAATTTTTATAGTCTATGCGGATAATTGTGCTTTCGTCCTTTATAAGCTCATCCTGATGCTTTGCCTGCATAAGCATTTTTGAAGTATAGCGAGATACATTTATCTCCATTTCTTCATCAGCCTCAAAATATAATCCTCCATCCATTTTTAAAAACTTTGTTTTTATATGATTTCCGTGTTCCTGAGGCATTATATAGTTTACATACTCGCTTTCGGCATCGCTTTTGTATAAGTCAACCATTGATGCGTGATGCATATCGGCATAATTTTCGTAGGGACCCATTCCATAGTATGTAAAGCCTGACTTTTGGCAGGGGATTTTTATCTCAAAACCAAGACGGGGAAGCCATACACAGTTTTCCTTAACCTTGCCTTTAAGCTCAATTTCTGTCCTGCCGTCTTCAAAGACTGTATATTCTGCCGTGTAGTTAAAATACGGAGTTCTTGAAACACCTGCAAGACTTCCCTTTACAGTAACCGTGCTGTTATTAAGGCTACATTCGTACACCTTTGAAAAATGCCTGTCAAGATTTTCGGCTTCCTTCGGGTTTTCCCAGTACCATTTTTTTCTCACTATTCTTTCGTTGTCTGTGGGCGCACGCATTGAGGTCATTTTTATCGGAGATAAAAGCTGTTCTTCTCCTGCCTTAACCATACTTACGAATGTACCTATATCTTTAGAAAAAGTGTATGTAAAGTTTTTGCCTTTAAATATAATAAAGTTTTCGTTTTCGCTTGCCTCTGCCAAGCTTGTGTTTTTTTGCGTTCTTATTTTTTTTGCAGGAATTTCAAGCTGTTTTTGTGCTACGCAATAACCTGTCCTGTCATAAAGATAGCAATGAATATATGCTCCCATATAACATTCTTTTGGAAGGCTCACCTTTATTTTCTGCATTTTTTTAGGTTCAACATCCAAAATAAGCTTTTCTTCGGATAAAAGTTCTCCGTCAACCTTTATTTTGTACTCAAAATCATACTCTGAAAGGTTTGTAAAATCAAAACGGTTTAACACACAGATTTCGTCGCCCAAAAGAGTGCAGTCCATATTCTGATATGCCGCCCACACTTCAAGTGAACCTGCTTTTAAAGTCCTGTCACAAAAAACCATTCCGTCCGAGCAAAAGTTTCCGTCATAGGTAAGCTCTCCTTTAAAGTCTCCGCCGTATTTTGGCACACCATCAACCAAAACTGTATGGTCTGCCCATTCCCAAACGCAACCGCCTATAAGTTTTTTGTGTTTGTATATAACATCCCAGTAATCGCAAACATCACCCGGGCCGTTACCCATTGCATGTGCATACTCGCATAAAAAATATGGTTGCTTCAGCCCTGTGTTCTCTGCCTTTTCTTCTATATCGGTTACACTCTCGTACATTCTCGAAAAAATGTCTGCTCTGTCTGCAAAGAAAGTTGTGTCTGTCCCATGCAATTCCGAGTTCTCTGACTCTCTTGACGCATCCTCGCAATGGGCAAGACGGGCTTTGTCATTTTCTTTTATATATTCAAGCATTGCAAGTTGATTATCGCCGTGTCCGCTTTCGTTCCCCGTTGACCACGAAAAAATTGAGCAATGATTTTTGTCTCTGTGATATGCTCTTGCCATTCTTTCAACAAAAGCTTCCTTCCATTCTTCCCTGCAACAAAGCCAGTCAGTCTTGTTTTTAATACAGTCATATCCTGTACCCTTTGCTTCTCTAAAAACTGCTCCGTGAATTTCAAGGTCTGTTTCAAGCATAACATAAAAACCAAGCTCGTCGCACATATTAAGAAACTTCGGGGATGGAGGATAATGCGAGGTTCTTATAGTATTGATGTTCAGCTTTTTCATCAAAAGCAAATCTTTTTCAATATCTTCATCTGTCATAACCCAGCCATTTTCGGGGTGAGTGTCGTGATGGTTTACCCCTTTAAGCTTAACCTCTGTTCCGTTTACTAAAAATTCAAAATCTTTTCCTATAGAATATGTAACAAAACCCACTTTTTGCGAAATAACCTCATCTTCATACTTAAACAAAAGCTCGTAAAGATAAGGCTTTTCGGCATTCCACATCACAGGATTTTCAACCTCAAAAAAAGCTTTGTTTTCGGCAAAAACTTTGCCAAGCTCATTCTTTTCTCTGTCAAGAAGAGTTATTTCTGCCTTGCCTTCAAAATTTACACTTATAAAGTTTTTATCGGTAGTAATTTTTATATCTTTAATGTGCCCAAAAGGTCTTGAAAGAATATATACATCCCTGAAAATTCCGTTGAATCTGAAAAAGTCCTGATCTTCAAGATAACTGCCCGAACACCATTTTCTTACCTTTGCTGTAACCGTGTTTTTGCCCTTTTTTACATACTTTGTGATGTCAAACTCCGCCTGCAGGTGCGAGCCCTGCGAGTAGCCTGCATACATATCATTTATATAAACCTCAATATTGCTTGACACCCCTTCAAACACGATGTATGTGTTACGCTGTGTGTCCTCTATTTCAAACTCACGCATATATACGCCCATAGGGTTGTCGGTGGGAACATAGGGCGGGTCGTAAGGATAAGGGTATGCTACATTTGCATAATTGGGGTTTTCGTACCCCCGCAGCTGCCAGCAGGAGGGAACGTCAATCTCATTCCATTCCTTTTCTGTATATGCTTCCTCATAATCTTTTTCATAATACTTAAAAGACCATACTCCATTTAAGAGAGTATATCCATTTTGGGGAATATAATATGCCCTTTGTTTTTCTCTGTTTTCGCTTATTCTTTTTAAATCTTCATATTTTTTCATAAAAACCCTCCTTGTTATTATAATTATATTGCAATTTTACCCCGTTTTCAATATAATTATAGTATAGAATATATAACTATATTATCAGGGAGGGTTTATGAAATCTGCAATCTACAATAAAAATCAGCTTGGCTTTTTTCCTCTTTATCCATATACTGCCGATGTAAATTCGCTGCAGCCCCATATCAACCGTAAAAACGGATACAGCGAGCATCAGCTTTTTCTTGTGGCAGACGGCAGTTGCATTTTAAAGGTCGAGAACGATTCTTTTGCACTCGGGAAAAACGATTTGTTTTATCTTGCCTCCAATGTTCCTCACGAATACTACGGAACTGACCCGAATTTTAAAACCACCTACATTTCTTTTAACGGGGATGGCTTTGACGGCATAAAAAATTACTACAACCTCAAAAATTACGGAGTATATAAAAATAAAAACAAAGCTTCTTTTGAAGAATGTGTCAATAACCTGTTCAACATTTTTGATACCGTGCACGAGGTTTCTTCTCTTTGTTCTCTTACATTTTCTGCCGTTATAGCTTTTTTTGACGAAGCCTGCCGAAAAGAATACTCATTTATTGAACAGGTATACCACTATATCAAAGAAAACTATTCAAAAAATATAACCTTAGATGACATTTTAACCGTTTACCCCTATTCAAAATCAAAGCTGTGCCGTGAGTTTAAAGAAAAATACAACCTCACAGTTTTTGAAGCCGTTACTAAAATACGTCTTGGCCACGCACGGCGTATTTTAAAAGCCTTTCCAAATCTTACCCTTTCAAAAGTGGCTTTGATGTGCGGTTTTAATGATGTAAGCTATTTTTGCAGAATGTATAAACGCATATATCACTCATCTCCAAAAAGTCTATATTAAAAATATAAGGAATTTATTTCTCTTACTTGCACAAAACCCGTTTTTATAGTATACTTAATATATAACAACATAAAAAGGAGAATGTAAAATGAAAAAATTCAGCAAGCTTTTTGCAATAGTACTTTCGTTTATGCTGGCATTTTCGTCGATATCGGCACTTGCCGCAGGCGGAACTTTATACATTATGGGCGACCCCATAATTATAGACGGAGAAAGACAGCCTTCATCACTTGGTATGTTTGTTTCCTATGATGTCGGCAAAGTAAATCTTTCAAACACATCGCTTTCAACTTATACGAATCTTATTGAAGCTACAGGCGATTTTACCTTAACCCTTTCGGGCGATAACGCACTTAACACAACAGGCAATTATGCTTTAAAGGTTATAGGAAATCTTACAATAAGCGGCGACGGCAACTTAACAGCCAGTGCAAAAAAAGCCGCTATTTATGTTGAGGGCGACGTTACAATATCGGGTGCTTCTAAAATTACCTTAACAGGTACCGATGCTGAATCCTACGGCATTTACGCAACAGGCGAAATTACTGTAACCGACAGCGAAGTTATTGCTTCGGGCAACACAGAAAACAGCGTTTCAAAGGGAGAACCCTTGCCCGAGCCAATACCTGACGAAGATGATAAAGAAAACAATGAAGATAACAAAGAGGATGCAACAGAAGATAAAGAAGACAAAGACACCCAGGACAAGCCTTCAAAACCATCAACCGGCGGTACTCCTGGAAAGCTCCCATCTGTAAACGAAAAGGAAGAAAACACTACCCCCAAAAAGCCTGCATTTTCTGATGTAGCTGTAACCGACTGGTTCTGCGTTTATGTAAATGACCTTACAGATAAGGGCGTTGTAAACGGATATCCTGACGGCACCTTCAAGCCACAGGGCAATGTTACCTACGGCGAAGCGTTAAAGCTTGTTGCACGTGCAGCAGGTCTTCCCGAACAGCCTGCTGCTTCGGGTCACTGGGCAAGCGGATATCTTACTCTGGCAGTTTTGGCAGGAGCACTTGAAGCTGACCAGAATCTTGACCTTCCCATAGAAAGAAAGGTTATAGCTTTACTTGCAAAAACCTTCTTAAACCTTCCCGACCCCAAAAATGCATCTCCCTTTGCAGATACCAATGATGCGGCAATTACCTCGCTTTACGAGGCAGGCATTGTAGAAGGAAGCTTTACAGACGACGGCAAAAGAGTTTATCTTCCCGATTCTGCTATAACAAGAGCGGAAATATCAGCTATAGTTTACAGAATGTTAAAATAATTTAAATAAAAGGGATGTAAAAAACGCCCAGACCGCAAAAAATAAATAAATATTGTAGGGAACGCCCATGCAGAGCGTTCCTTTTTTTTAAAATGCCTCCCCTTGCATAGGGGAGGTGGGTTTGCAAAGCAAACTCGGAGGGGTTGTAAATCGTAGGGAAGGGCCTTGGTCCTTCCGCCTTGTTTATTCGGCAGGAGCTGAGCCCCTGCCCTACAATCCCTCAGTCTCACGGTATTCGACAGCTCCCTTTACACAAGCCTTTTTATATATTTTGCAGGGGAGGGTTTCCACGCCCTTCCAAACACCCAGTACCTAAACATATTACATATTTTTTATGGAGTGTCGCCGACAGCCCGATTTATTTTAAAATGCAACAAAAAAAGCAGAAACGGATTTTCCGTTTCTGCTTTTTTGCTATCCTTTTTGCCATTCCTTTTGGCTTTATTTTTTATAAGCTACTACAATTTTACGGTTAGGTTCTTCGCCTATGCTGTAGGTGCTTATGTTATCATACCCCTGGAGAGTTGAATGAATTATTCTTCTTTCATAAGGAGTCATAGGTTCGAGTGTTACGTTACGTCTGTACTTTAATGTTTTGTCTGCAATTTTCTTTGCAAGTCTTTTTAAAGTTTCTTCACGCTTTTCCTTATAGTTTTCTGTGTCAATCAAAACTCTGTAATGTTCTTTTACCATACGGTTTACAGTAAGGTTTGTAAGGTACTGCAAGGATGTTAAGGTTTCTCCTCTGTGACCTATTAAAAGTCCCATATTTTCGCCCGATAAATCTATATTGATATTTTCGCCTTCTGTTTTTACATCAATTGTTACGAACATACCCATTCTTTCGAATATTCCGTAAAGAAAATCTCTTGCAATATCTTCTGCTAAAGCTTCTTTTTTTGTAACCTTTACGGTTGCTTCACGGCTTCCTATTCCAAGAAAGCCTTTGTTGCCTTCTTCAATAATTTCTATTTCGGCATTTTCTCTTTCAATGCCTGCTTCTGCTAATGCTAAAGCAATAGCATCTTCAACGGTTTTACCGCTTTTAATTATTTCCATTATATTTATCCTTTCCGTTTGTTATGTGAAGTTTCCTCTATTTCAATATCTGCTTTAATAAATTTGCCTAACAAAAACTGCTGTATTACCTGAAAAGCACTGCTTACAAACCAGTAAAGTGATGCTGTAACAGGCATCGAATATGTGAAAATAAGTGTCATTATAGGCATAAATGTATTCATTGACTTTGTCATCTGCTCTGTCTGGTCGGGCTGTGTACCTGGACGTTTTTTAGGCTTATTTTTTTCAGCCATTGTCTGCGAAAGCTTGCCCGATACCCATGTTGCAAGTGTTGCTAAAATAGGAATAATCCAATATTTAAAATCTGCAACATTTTTGGGAGGTAAACCAAAAGCTGATGGTGCAAGTGATAAGTCCATTGTAAGGAAGTTAAAGTTCATACCCGCTTCAACTGCTTTTGTAATACCGTCAATTCTTGCAACATCCGCAAGACCTAAAACATATTTTGCAGGGTTGTAAATTACGTTTACAAGACAAATTATAATTACAAGCTGTACTATTAAAGGCAAGCATCCGCTCATGGGACTTGCGTTGTACTTCTGGTAAAGTGCCATAGTTTCACGGCTTTGTCTTTCTTTATCATTTTTATATTTTTGCTGAATCTCCAAAAGCTTTGGCTGAAGAGCCTGTGTTTTTGCCATTGATTTTTGCTGTTTAATTCCCAAAGGTAAGAGTAAAATTTTTGTAAACAGCGTAAATAAAATTATTGCGACACCGTAATTGCCGCAAACTTCGTAAATCCACTGGATAATCATACCCAGAAAACGAGTGATTCCCATTTAAATCTCCTTTTTCATTTCAAAGGGTCGTATCCTCCGGGGCTGAAGGGGTTGCAGCGCAAAATTCTTTTAACCGCTAAAAACGAGCCTTTGAACGCTCCATATTTCTCGACTGCCTGCAAAGCATATTCAGAACACGTGGGATAAAATTTGCAGGAAGGCTTTTTTAGCCTTGATAAATATTTTCTGTAAAAACAGATTAAATAAATCAATATTTGTTTCATCTGTAAAGTCCGCTTTTTTTGAAAAGAAAATCAATAGCAGAGCCGATTTTGTAAAAATCTGCCTCTGCCGCACTTTTTCTGGCAACAAATACCAAATCATACCCCTTTGCGATTTTCCCCTCGCGAAGGCGGTAATTTTCGCGGATAAGGCGTCTTATTCTGTTACGCATAACTGCCTTTCCGACTTTTTTGCTGACCGTAAGACCAAGGCGGTTTGAGTCCTGATTTTTTTTCTTATAATAAAGCACCAAAACATCAGATACCGCTGAACCGCCTTTATAATACAGTCCTTTAAATTCTTTGTTAAGTTTAATGGAAACAGTGTTTTCCATTATGCAGAGAGCACCTTTCTGCCTTTTCTTCTTCTTGCAGCGAGAACCTTACGTCCGTTTGCTGTGGACATTCTCTTTCTGAAACCGTGCTCCATTTTTCTGTGTCTTCTGCCGGGCTGATAAGTTTGCAACATGTTGGCTGCACCTCCTTAAAGTTAACTTTTACATACATTTGCTTGTACATATACGCTTGTATTATATAAGAATATTCCCGTTTTGTCAAATGTTTTTTAAAAAAGTGGCATTTTATTCAAATAAATCTGCAAGTTACATCTCAAAAATTGTGCTTTTATATGCTTTTTTTATGTTTTTTAATAAAAATATATATTATATATAAATATAAATAAATATTTAATTAGAAATTGTTGCAAATTTTAAAATTTTGTGGTATTATTATAATTAAGTTTTATTATGGGGGGATTTTCCTTTTGTTTTACATAAATTTTCCACACCTCCCATTATTGTATTATCAACATTTTTTTAGGTTTTACACACTTTTGTTTATAACGTTTTAATCAGTTTACACACTTTTTTGAAAGGATTTTTTACAATGGAAAATATTAAGAGTATCTGGGAGCAGGTTCTTCAGATGATTGAAGAAGAAATAACCCCCGTTGCGTACAGAACGTGGTTTCTTCCAATAAAGCCTGTTTCGATAAAGGACGGAGTTTTTACTGTTTCGGTATCCGATAATGTTCATCAGTCAATGGTAAGCAGACGTTACTCTTCTTTAATCGAAAACATTTTGTTTGAAATTACGGGGACAGATTATGACTTTTCGGTTATTATCGAAAATGCAAAGCCTGCACGCCCTGTAGAAATTAAAGAAAATTTAGGACTTCCCTTAAATAAAAAATATACGTTTGATACCTTTGTTGTAGGTAACTCAAACAAATTTGCACACGCAGCGGCAGTTGCAGTTGCAGAAGCACCAGCCACAGCGTGGAACCCTCTGTTTTTATACGGCGGTGTTGGACTTGGAAAAACACATCTTCTCCACGCAATAGGAAATTACATAAACGAAACTAATCCCGAGCTTAAGGTTATGTATATAACAAGCGAAACCTTTACTAACGAGCTTATAAATTCATTAAACGAAAAAAATAATGAAGAATTCCGTTCAAAGTACCGTTCTATTGACGTATTGATGGTTGACGATATTCAGTTTATCGCAGGTAAAGACCGTACACAGGAAGAATTTTTCCATACCTTTAACACTCTTTACAACGAAAATAAGCAGATTATTATAACAGCCGATAAGCCTGCACGAAAAATTCAGGCACTTGAAGAAAGACTTGTTTCCCGTTTTGAATGGGGACTTGCAGGGGACTTGTATTCCCCCGACTTTGAAACAAGAGTTGCTATTTTAAGACAGAAGGCAGAGCTTGATAATGTTGAAATTTCAAACGATGTTATTATGTTTTTAGCCGAAAAGGTTGAATCAAACATCCGTGAGCTTGAAGGCTACTTTAATAAAATAACAGCATACAAAAAGCTTACGGGTAACGAAGTAACGGTAAATGATATATTTAAAATAATTGATATATCACGCCCTTCATTAAACGAAGATGTTATTTTGGACTGCTGTTCACGCTTTTACAATGTTTCAGCCGAAAATATTATGGGTAAAATAAGAACTGACGAAATAACACACGCACGCCACGTAGTTATGTATCTTTTAAAAGATTTACTTGGAATGCCCCAGCTTAAAATAGGAAAATTTATGAATAAGGATAACTCAACAGTTATTCACGGCATTAAAAAGATAAGAGAAGAGCTTGAAACAAGCCCTAAAACTCAGTCTGAAATAGAAAGCCTTAAAAAAGATATCAGGGGAGAGTAAAGTTATAAAAAGTTTTCCACAAAATTATCAATACACATTTTGCTTTAATACAAGGTGTTTATAAAACTTTTACACACTTTACACATACTCTACTGCTAATACTTATTTTAAATTATATATATAAAGCGTTTTCCGCTTCAATTAGGCGGTGAAGGATTAAGGAGGATAAAAATGATTTTTTCATGTGAAAGACAAACAATATACGAAGCAGTTAATATTGTAATGAGAGCTTCGGCTGTTAAAAGTGCAAAGCCTGTTTTGGAAGGAATACTTATTTCTTCTGATGAAGACAACCTTATTCTTTGTGCAAATAATCTTGAATATGCAATAGAATGTAAAATTCCAGCAGATATAAGAGAAGAAGGCTCTGTTGTTTTTGACTCTAAAATATTATTTGATATTATAAGAAGTCTTCCCGGAAACGAAGTTAACTTCAATGTATCCGAAAATCTTGTTACAAGAATTCAAAGTAATCAGTCTACCTATGATATTATGGGACTTGACCCTTCTGATTTTCCCGAGCTTCCTGTTATAAGAGAGCAAGCATCATTTATAATTGAACCCGAAATTTTAAAGGGTATGATAAGACAGACAATTCACGCAGTATCGGTTAAAACAGAAAATCCTGTTTTAACAGGTTCGCTTTTTGAAATTGAAAATAATGTTTTAACAGTTGTTTCACTTGACAGATTCAAGCTTGCAAAGAGAACAGAAGGTTTATCTTCCCCTGCAGAAGATGTTAAGTTTATAGTTCCCGCAAAAACTTTGTCAGAGGTTTTAAAGGTTTTATCAGAAGATTCAGGCAATGTTAAAATTTCTGTTACCGAAAAATATGTTCTTTTTGAATTTGATAATGTAAAAATTTTCTCAAGACTTATTGAGGGCGAATATTTTAACTATAAAACAATTATTCCTTCGGATTTTAAAATAAAAACAAAGGTTAACCTTGCAGACATTAAAGCTTGCGTTGAAAGAACAAACCCCATTGTTTCGGTTGACGTATTTAAAAATCCTATTATGATAACTGTTCATTATGATACTGTTACAATAGACTGTATGACAGCAACAGGTAAGGTTCACGATGTATTTGATATAGAAAACTGCAATGCAGAAATTAAAATCTGCTTTAACCAGAGATATTTGCTTGAGGCTTTGTCATCCTGCGAATGTGAAGAAATTTTAATGGAATTCAACGGTGAACACAGCCCATGTATTATAATTCCTACAGAAGGAGATTCATTCTTGCAGATGGTAATGCCTGTAAGAATGAAAAGTACAGACTGATTATGACAGAAATTAAATTAAAAGGTGAATACATAAAGCTTGACCAGGCTTTAAAAGCCTCAAATTTAGTAGGCAGCGGCGGTGAAGCTAAAATTTTAATTGCCGAAGGAAATGTATATGTCAACGGCGAGGTTGAAACAAGACGCGGTAAAAAATTAAGAGATGGAGATAAGGTTACTTTATTCGGTGAAGAGGTAACTGTGGTTTCGGATGAAGCTTGAAAATTTAAAGCTTGTAAATTTTAGAAATTATGAGTCGCTTTCCATTGACTTTCATGACGGAACAAATATAATTTACGGAAAAAATGCCGCAGGAAAAACAAATATATTGGAAGCTGCATCAATGTTTTCGTCGGGAAGAAGCTTCAGGGTAAAAAATGAAAAGGACCTCATTTTATTTAATAAAGAATTTTCTAAAATAAATATAGCTTTTGAAGCTCAAAAAAGAAAAAACACGGCTGAAATGGTAATTTCGGACAGAAAAAAGCTTATAAAAGTAAACGAGGTTCCGCTTGAGAGAACAAGCGAGCTTTTAGGATTTTTTTCGTCTGTATTATTTTCGCCTGAAGAAATTTCTTTAATTTCGGGTTCGCCCGAAGGAAGAAGGTCGTTTTTGAATTTGTATATAAGCTCACAAAGACCTTCATATTACAGTTCTTTAAAAAACTATAAAAAAATATTAAAACAAAAAAATATGCTCTTAAAGCATGGCGATAACGGAACATTATCGTTATGGAACGAAAAGCTTGCCGAAAACGGTGCAAGAATAATGCTTTTCAGAAAAAAATTTATAGACGAGCTTATTCCTTATGCTAAAGAATTCCATAAAGAAATAGCGGGTGACGATTTTTTAATTAAATATAATACCTCTTTTGCCTGGGAAGGAAACGAAACAAAAGAAGAGCTTTACGAAAAGTTTTTAAATGCAATAGAAAAGAAAAAGGAATCAGAATTTGTACTTGGTGCATCCTTAATAGGCCCGCACAGAGATGATATGGAATTTATTATAAACGGAAAAAGTGCATCATCTTTTGCTTCTCAGGGTCAGCAGAGAACAGCTGTTATATCATTAAAAATAGCACAGACACAAAAAATTAAGGATTTAACGGGAGAATATCCAATACTCCTGCTTGATGATATAATGAGCGAGCTTGACGGCAGAAGGCGTGATTTTTTAGTTAATAAAATAAAAGATATGCAGGTAATAATAACCTGCACAGACCCAATAAAATCCGAAAACGCAAAATATTTTAAAGTATCGGAGGGAAGGGTATGTACGTAAATATAGGCGGAAATTATGCCGTTTCTGATAAAGAAATTATAGGTATAATGGACATAGAAAATACAAGTACTTCAAAAATTACAAGAGAATATTTAAACAGAGCCGAAAAAGAAGGAAGAATTGTTACTTTATCGTATGACTTGCCAAGGTCTTACATAATTACAGACGATTTAGTTTATATTTCTCCTGTTTTGACGCAGACTCTTATAAAAAGATTTGGTGGGAAAGGAATAGTAAAATGAGTGAAAATATTCAGGTAAACAATGTCTATGATGAAACTCAGATACAGGTGCTCGAAGGACTTGAGGCAGTTAGAAAAAGACCGGGTATGTATATCGGTTCAACTTCTTCAATGGGTCTTCATCACCTTGTGTATGAAATAGTTGATAACTCCATAGACGAAGCTTTGGCAGGATATTGTAAAAATATCAATGTTACAATAGAAAAGGATAATTCCATTACCGTAGAAGATGACGGACGTGGAATTCCTACAGGTATACATCCTAAAATGGGTATACCTGCTGTTGAGGTTGTATTTACAGTACTTCATGCCGGCGGTAAATTCGGCGGTGGCGGATACAAGGTATCAGGCGGTTTGCACGGTGTTGGTGCGTCGGTTGTTAATGCTTTGTCCGAAAAGCTTGAAGTATGGGTAAACGACGGTAAAAACTTAAATTATCAGCAGTATTCAAGAGGTAAATCGCAAGGACCATTAAAGGTTATAGGCGAAAGCTCAAAAACAGGTACAAAGGTAACCTTTAAGCCCGACGGCGAAATTTTTGATACCTTAATATATGACTACAGCATTTTAAAGAACAGAATGAGAGAACAGGCGTTCTTAAATGCCGGCATCAAAATTATATTAGAGGACAAGCGTGAAGAAAATCCCTGCCGTGAAGAATTTTATTATGAAGGCGGTATAAGGGAATATGTAAAATATCTTAACAAGGCAAAAACTCCTCTTCACGAAGAAATTTTGTATTTTGAAGCTGAAAGAGAAGTTCAGTCTGTTCAGATTTCAATGCAGTATACAGACGCTTATTATGAAACAATAGTTTCATTTGCAAACGATATTAAAACTACTGAAGGCGGTATGCACGAAACAGGCTTTAAATCTGCCTTAACAAAGGTTTTAAACGATTATGCAAGAAGCCATAATTTCTTAAAAGAAGCAGATGCAAACCTTTCGGGCGAAGATACAAGAGAAGGCTTGACAGCTATTATAAGCGTTAAGCTTCAGGAAGCACAGTTTGAAGGACAGACCAAAACAAAGCTTGGTAACAGCGAAATGAGAACCTTGGTAGAATCAGTATTTTCAAGCAAGCTTGCTACATTCTTTGAAGAAAACCCCGCTGTTGCAAAAACAATTATTGATAAAGCTATTTTAGCTTCCCGTGCAAGAGAAGCTGCACGAAAAGCAAGAGAAGCTACAAGAAAATCGCCTCTTGGTATGAACTCACTTCCAGGTAAGCTTACAGACTGTATAGTTAAAGACCCCACCAAAACAGAAATATATATCGTCGAAGGTGATTCGGCAGGCGGTTCTGCAAAGAACGGACGTGACAGTAAATATCAGGCAATTTTACCTTTATGGGGTAAAATGTTAAACGTTGAAAAGGTACGCCCCGACAAGGTTTACGGAAACGACAAATTAACACCTGTAATTCAGGCACTCGGCACAGGTATTGGAGAGGATATGAATCTTGAAAAGCTTCGTTATGACAAAATTATAATAATGGCCGATGCCGACGTTGACGGTGCTCATATACAAACACTTTTACTTACCTTCTTCTTCAGATTTATGAGACCTTTGATAGAACAGGGACATATTTATCTTGCAAAGCCTCCGCTTTACAAGCTTTCAAGAGGTAAAAAGGAACAGGTTGCTTTTTCGGATGAAGAAAGAGACAGAATAAGCGAAGAGCTTAAAAACGGCGACGAAAATGCAAAGGTTGATATAAGCCGTTATAAAGGTCTTGGTGAAATGAACCCCGAAGAATTATGGGAAACAACCATGGACCCCAAAAACAGAATTCTTTTAAAGGTAACTTTAGAGGATGCACAAAGAGCATCGGATATTTTCTCGGTGCTTATGGGTGACGAGGTTGAACCAAGACGTCAGTTCATTGAAGAAAATGCCCAGTATGTTACAAATCTTGATGTATAAGCGAGGTTAATATGGTTAAGAAAAAATACGAAGATTCACATTTTGAAGAGTATCTTGATACTCAAACTATTGTAAATATAGATATTGAAAAAAGAATGAAGGAAGCTTTCATAGATTATGCTATGAGCGTTATAGTAAGCCGTGCTCTGCCCGATGTAAGAGACGGTTTAAAGCCCGTTCACAGAAGAATTTTATATGCTATGAACGAAGAGCATTTAACTGTTGATAAGCCCTTCTTTAAATCTGCTACCACCGTTGGTAACGTTATTGGTAGGTATCATCCCCACGGTGATGCCTCGGTTTATGATGCAATGGTTAGAATGGCACAGGATTTCTCGCTTCGTTATCCTTTGATTGACGGTCACGGAAACTTTGGTTCTGTTGACGGCGACCCCCCTGCTGCTTACCGTTACACAGAAGCCAGAATGAGCAAGCTTGCAAACCTTATGCTTGAAAATATCGAAAAGGATATGGTTGACTTTGCTCCGAACTTTGACGAAAAGCGTAAAGAACCTCTTGTTTTACCTACACGTATTCCTACTTTGTTAATAAACGGAAGTTCTGGTATAGCCGTTGGTATGGCAACAAATATTCCCCCTCATAATTTAACCGAAGTTTTAGACGGTGCTATGGCTTTAATTGATAACCCCGACATCACGGTTGAAGAGCTTATGGAATATATTAAGGGTCCTGACTTCCCCACCAAGGCTTCCATTATGGGAAGAAGCGGAATAAGAAGTGCCTACAACACAGGTAAGGGAAAGGTAGTAATCCGTGCTAAAACAGAAATTGTTGAGCATAAAAACGGAACCTCTTCAATTATAGTAACAGAGCTTCCCTATCAGGTAAACAAGAAAATGCTTGTTGAATCAATAGCAGACCTTGTAAAAGAAAAGAAAATTGAAGGCTTGCAGGATATTGACGACCACTCATCAGACCGTGTAGGCATCCGCCTTGAAATTCAGCTTAAAAAGGATGCAAATCCGCAGGTTGTTTTAAATCAGCTTTATAAGTTTACAAGACTGCAGGACAGCTTCTCAATAAATATGATTGCCATTGTTAACGGTAAACCTAAAGTAATGGGACTTAAAGAAGTTTTGGAACATTTTGTTAAGTTCCAGGGCGAAATTGTTACAAGAAGAATTAAGTTCGACCTTGACAAGGCTTTAGCCCGAATGCATATATTGGAAGGTTTGCGTATAGCTCTTAACAATATTGATGAGGTTATTGCAGTTATACGAAATGCGTATGACGATGCAAAAGAACAGTTGATGGCAAAATTCGGTTTTTCCGATATTCAGGCACAAAGCGTTTTGGATATGAAACTTTCGCAACTGCAGAGATTAAACGGCGAAAAAATCGAAAACGAATATCAGGAGCTTTTGGAAAGAACAGAAGAATACAGAGCTCTTTTGGCAGACGAGCACAAGCTTTACGAGCTTATTAAGGAAGAGCTTACCGAAATCCGTGACAAATACGGCGACGAAAGACTTACATCTATTGAAGCCGCTGTTACAGATATTGAAGACGAAGATTTGATTGAAGAGGAAGAATGTGTTTATACATTAACACATTTTGGTTATATCAAGCGTCAGCCCGCAGATGTTTACAGAAGCCAAAGACGAGGCGGAAGAGGTATTGCAGGCTTAAGCACACGTGAAGAAGATTTTGTTGAAACAATATTTACATCTTCAAGCCACGCGTATATAATGTTCTTTACAAACAGAGGCAGAGTTTACAGACTTAAAGGCTACAGAATCCCGGAGGCCGGCCGTCACGCAAAGGGTACTGCTATTGTAAACCTTATTCCTTTAGAAAAAGATGAAAAGGTTACAGCTATGATAGATATAAGAGATTTTGACCACGAAAAATATCTTATTATGGCTACAAAGAACGGTATTATAAAGAAAACAAGTCTTGCAGAATATGACTCTAACCGTAAAGGCGGAAGAATAGCAATAGGTCTTAACGATGATGACGAGCTTATCCGCGCAGCAGTTGTATCGGGCGACGATAATATTATTATAAGTACATACCTTGGTATGGCTATAAGATTTAAGGATTCAGATGTTCGTCCTATGGGAAGAACAGCACACGGTGTACGCTCTATAAACTTAAAAGAAGGCGACAGAGTTATTGGTATGTGCGTATGTGACGACGAAAGCGAGCTTTTGGTTGTTACAGAAGGCGGATACGGTAAAAAGACAGTTCTTTCGGAATACAAAATACAAAACCGTGGCGGTAAGGGTATGCGTACCTATAAGATAAGCGAGCAGACAGGTAATATCGCAGGCGTACTCACAGTTAATAACGAAGAAGATATTATGCTTATAACAAGCGAAGGCGTTATTATAAGAATGGCGGTTGCCGATATTTCAAGTATAGGCAGAAGCACAAAGGGCGTTAGAGTTATGAGACTTTCTGACGGTGTTCAGGTTGTGTCGGTTGCATCAACAGAGCACGAAGAGCCAGAAGAAGAAGCAGAAGAGGTGCAAAGTGAAGCACAAACTGCAACAGAGGAGGTACAACAATGATTTACAGAAGTGAAAAAGGACTTTCTGACAGCGAGATTTTTGAAGCGGTAAAAAAATCTTTGGAAGGAAAAAATCTTAAAAAAGTTTTAATACTTCCCCCCGATTATACAAGAATGTATTCGGGAGCAGGTAAAATTACCGCAATGTATTACGAGCTTTTAAAGGATACATGCGAGGTTGATATTCTGCCCGCACTCGGCACACACGAAGCTATGACACGCGCTGAATGCACTGCATTTTTCGGCGAAGGTGTTCCCTTTGAAAAAATACTTGTACACAACTGGAGAACAGACGTTGTAAAGCTTGGCGAGGTACCCGCAGAATTTGTATCAGAAGTATCGGAAGGGCTTGTAAACAATAAAATTGACGTTGAAGTAAATCGTCTTTTAATGGACGAAAGCTATGACCTTATAATTTCGGTAGGACAGGTAGTTCCTCACGAGGTTGTTGGTATGGCAAATTATTCTAAAAACATATTCGTAGGCTGTGGCGGTAGCAGTATGATTAACAGCTCGCACATGCTTGGTGCTTTCTACGGTATGGAAAGAATAATGGGTAAAGATTTTTCGCCCGTTAGAAAAGTGTTTGACTATGCACAGGAAAACTTCCTTTCGCACCGTCCCATTATGTTTGTTTTAACTGTTAACACAAGCGAAGGCGACGATGTATTTATGCACGGTCTTTATATAGGAAGCGAAAGAAAGTATTTTGAAGAAGCGGTAGCCGATAGCAGAAAATACAATCTTACATTTTTAGATAAGCCCATTAAAAAGGCAGTTGTATACTTAGACCCAAGAGAATTTAAGAGCACATGGCTTGGCAACAAAGCAGTTTACCGTACCCGTATGGCTATAGAAGACGGCGGTGACCTTATAATTTTAGCTCCCGCAGTTAAAAAGTTTGGCGAGGATGACGAAAATGACAGACTTATAAGAAAATACGGCTACGTTGGAAGGGAAAACATATTAAAGCTTGTTGCTGAAAACGACGATTTAAAAGAAAATCTTTCTGTTGCGGCTCATCTTATCCACGGCTCAAGCGACGGAAGATTTAATATAACCTACTGCACAAAAGACCTTACAAAAGAAGAGGTTTTGGGTGCCGGTTTTAAATTTATGCCCTATGATGAAGCAGTAGAAAAATATCCTATAGACAAATTGACAGACGGATATAATAAAATGCCCGACGGAGAAGAAATATTCTATATCAGCAACCCCGCTTTGGGACTTTGGGATGTAGAAGGAAAATAATATAAATAAATTTTAATTTCTTTATGAAAGGACAACTAAAATGTATAAGGAATTCATTGCAAAAGGTACAAACCCCGAAAATTACGGCGTTTACCCCAAATCGGTAAACGAAGTAGACGGAAAAAAAGTATTTATGGCAGAAGCAGGCGGTCAAACTGTTATTATTGCAGACGCCACACTTGGTTTTGAAGGCGAAAGCTTTGATGCAGAAGGCAAGGCTTATGTAAAAGCTCCCCTCTCAAACAAAAACGGTAACGTTTTAAGAAAGCTTTTTCCATTTACAGCACCTATCTCGGTTTTGAAAAAGGAAAGAAGCTTTGGCGTTGGCGACAGACTTGGTATAGCATCCTTTGGTCACATTAAGGTTTTTGAAAAGTTTGATGCATACCCTGTTTTGGCACAGCAGTCAATAAGAGAATTAACTCTTACAAACAGAACTTATGAAGATGTTTTAGACTCTGCAAGCTTTGCAGTTTACAGAGAAGGCTTTAAAAAAGGCTTCGGTGCAGACGGTGACCATTTAAAGAAACCCGAAGATGTAAAATATGCATTAGACCTTGGCTTTACAATGATTACTCTTGACTGCTCGGAATACATAGGCACAGGTATTGAAGACCTTTCGGCAGAAGAAGTAGACGCAAGATACAAAAAAGATGAAAAGCTTGAAGCAAAATATATAGGAAAAGAATTCAACATTGGCGAAGGCGAAACACTTACCTTCAGCGAAGACGAATTTAAGAGAATTGTTTTAATCTACGGCGAAGCTGTTGAATTTGCTACAAAGATTTACAACGATTTCTTTGCAAGCGGAAAATATGATGCAGACTTTGAAATTTCGATAGACGAAACAATGACTCCCACAACACCCCTCCAGCACTTCTTTGTTGCAAACGAGCTTATCGACCGCGGTGTTAAAATAGCTACAATGGCACCCAGATTCTGCGGTGAATTCCAGAAAGGTATTGACTACATTGGCGACCTTGCTCAGTTTGACAGTGAAATGAAGGTGCACGCAACTATCGCACGCCACTTTGGTTACAAATTAAGTATCCATTCAGGCTCCGACAAATTCTCGGCATTCCCCTATATCGGCAAGCACACACAAGGCGTATTCCACGTTAAAACAGCAGGTACAAACTGGCTTGAAGCAATGAGAGTTACTGCTATTACAGATGCAAAGCTCTATAGAGAAGTACATAAATATGCACTTGAAGCGTTTGCAGAAGCTTCAACCTACTACCACGTAACAACAGACCTTGCAAAGATTCCTTCAGTTGATACTTTAAGTGATGAAGAGCTTCCCACACTCTTTGACCAGAACGATGCACGTCAGCTTATTCATATAACATACGGACTTATTTTGCAGAAGAAAAATGCTGACGGTTCATTCACATTCCGCGACAGACTTTATAAGAACTGGAAAGACAACGAAGATGTTTACGCAGATGCACTCTTAAAGCATATTGGCAGACACCTTCGCGATTTGGGAGTAGCTGAAATATAATGGAAAGACTTATTGACCTTCATACACATTCGATAAAATCCGACGGTTCTCTCCCGCCAAGAGAGGTTATACGTTGTGCAAAGGAAGCAGGTCTTTGTGCGGTGGCACTTTCTGACCACGATACCATTGACGGCGTATACGAAGCAATGGACGAAGGAGAAAAGCTTGGAATAGAGGTTGTGCCTGCAATAGAGCTTTCGGCAAAATCAAAAGCGGCGGTACATATTTTAGGGTATTATATCGACCTTGAAAGCCAGTATTTAAACGCAGAGCTTGCAAAAGCAAGAGTTGTAAGAGAAGAAAGAAATATTCAAACCGCAAAAAACTTGCAAAATGCAGGATTTGATGTTACAATGGAGGAAGCCTTGAAAATTGCCCCAGGCGGACTTGTTGGAAGAGCACACTTTGCAAGCGTTATGGTGGATAAAGGATATGCGGAAAGTGTTAAGGATGCGTTCAAAAAATATCTTGACCCCGGAAAACCCGGATATTGCACCTCACAGCTTTTTACCCCCGCACAGGCAGTAGAGCTTATAAAAAAATCGGGCGGTAAGGCGTTTTTAGCACACCTTCACCAAACAAAGCTTGAAGGCGAAGAGCTTTATAACTTTGTTTTAGAGCTTAAAAACGAAGGGCTTGACGGCATTGAAGGTTACTACACAGAATATACTCCCGCAATGAACGAAGAATACAGAGGGATTGCAAAAAAGCTTGACCTTTGCCTTTCGGGCGGAACAGATTTTCACGCAGATATGAAGCCTCATATAAAAATAGGAAGAGGTCTTGGGGATTTAAAAATTCCTTACAGCGTATTAGAAGATATAAAAAATTTATAATAAAGAAGGAGCAAAAATCATGAAAAAATCAGACATCGGCCTTATAGGTCTTGCCGTAATGGGCGAAAACCTTGTTATGAACATGGAAAGCAAGGGCTTTACCGTTTCGGTTTACAACCGTACAACACAGAAGGTAACAGACTTTGTTGAAGGCAGAGCAAAGGGCAAAAACATTGTTGGTACATACTCACTCGAAGAGCTTGTTGCAAGCCTTGAAAAACCCAGAAGAGTTATGATGATGATTAAGGCAGGCAGTGCAGTTGATGCTACTATCGAAAGCTTAATTCCCCTTTTAGAAGAAGGCGATATTATAATCGACGGCGGTAACTCACACTTCCCCGACACCGCACGCAGAACAGAATATGTTGAAAGCAAAGGTCTTTTATACATTGGTACAGGCGTTTCAGGCGGTGAAGAAGGTGCGTTAAACGGCCCCAGCATGATGCCCGGCGGTTCACCCGCTGCATGGGAACATGTAAAACCCATTTTAACAGCTATCTGTGCAAAGGTTGAAGACGGCTCACCCTGTTGTGACTGGGTTGGCGAAAACGGTGCAGGTCACTTTGTAAAAATGGTTCACAACGGTATTGAATACGGCGATATGCAGCTTATCTGCGAAGCTTACCAGTTAATGCGTGACTACCTCGGTATGACTGCAGACGAAATGCACGAAGTATTTGCTGAGTGGAACAAAACAGAGCTTGACAGTTACTTAATAGAAATCACACGCGACATTTTAGCGTACAAGGATACAGACGGTGCTCCTATTGTTGACAAGATTTTGGATACAGCAGGACAGAAGGGCACAGGTAAATGGACAGGTATTGCAGCACTTGACGAAGGTGTTCCGCTTACACTTATAGGCGAAGCAGTATTCTCGAGATGCTTAAGTGCTATAAAAGAAGAAAGAGTTGAAGCTTCAAAGATTTTATCAGGTCCCGCACCCAAGTTTGAAGGCGACAAGGCTGCATTTATAAAGGATATTAAGGATGCACTCTTTGCAGCTAAAATAGTATCCTACGCACAGGGCTATACACTTATGCGTTCAGCAGCTAAAACTTACGGCTGGAACTTAAACTACGGCGGTATCGCTTTAATGTGGAGAGGCGGCTGTATTATAAGAAGCGTATTTTTAGGTAAAATCAAAGAAGCATTTGATAACAACCCCGAGCTTACAAACCTTCTTTTAGACCCCTACTTCAAAGAAATTATCGAAAAAGCACAGGGCGGCTGGAGAAGAGTTTGTGCTGCTGCTTTGGCAAACGGAATCCCCGTACCCGCTATGACAACAGCTCTTTGCTACTTCGACGGTTACCGTTGCGCAAATCTTCCTGCAAACCTCTTGCAGGCACAGCGTGACTACTTCGGTGCTCACACTTACGAAAGGGTTGACAAGGCTCGCGGCGAATTCTTCCACACAAACTGGACAGGTATGGGCGGTAACACTGCTGCTACAAACTACACTGTTTAATTTAAGAAAGGGACATAAAAATGATTGAATTAAAGAAAAATTGTAAATATTCACTTGTAGTTCCTACAAGTATGGGTGTTAGAATAAGCCCTGCTGCAGGTCAGCCTGTAGGCTCAACCGATACATTCTTTATGCAGGCAACAAGTGCTGAAACAAACGTTGCAAGCATTGCTGCATATTTAGGACTCCCCGTAAAGGTTTTAACAACCTTTGTAAAAGGAAGCCCCGTTGCTAAATTTATAAAATCAAACCTCCGCTCAAGAGGTATGGACTATGAAGGAAAAGAAGTAGAACAGGGAAATCCTTGGGGCTACCGTCATCAGTTCAACATTGCAGACTCGGGCTACGGCGCACGCGGACCCAGAGTTTTGAATGACCGTGCAGGCGAAGTTGGCAGAACACTTAATGTTGCTGACTTTGACCTTGAAAGAATTTTTGGCGAAGAAGGCGTACAGATAGTTCACCTTTCAGGACTTATTGCTGCACTTTCTCCCGATACAGGTAAATTCTGTCTTGAAATTGCAAGAGCTGCTAAAAAGTATGGCACAGCAATCTCATTCGACTTAAACTACCGTGCATCCTTCTGGGAAAACAGAGAAGACGAGCTTCGTGCTATCTTTACAGAAATCGCAAGCCTTTCAGATATATTGGAAGGTAACGAAGAAGATTTCCAGCTTTGCCTTGGCATAAAAGGTCCTGAAGCAGGCGGTAAAGGTCTTGCTTCAAAGATTGACGGATTCAAGGGTATGATAAGCGTTATTAAAGAAACTTTCCCCAATGCTTCAGTATTTGCTACAACATTGCGTGAAGTTAAAGATGCAAACACACACCTTTGGGGTGCAATTATGCTTGCAGATGGCGAGTGGCAGGTTGTTGAACCCAGAGAAATCCACGTTCTTGACCGTATAGGCGGCGGCGACGGATTTGTTGGCGGTCTTTTATACGGCATATTAAAGGGCTTTGAATACGAAAAATGCTTACAGTTCGGTTGGGCAAGCGGAGCACTTGCTACAACCTTCTTAACAGACTACGCACAGCCTGCTGACGAAGAACAGGTTTGGAGCGTTTGGAGCGGTAACGCTAGAGTAAAGAGATAAAAAATATGAAAACCGTTGTAATAACAGGCGGTGCAAAGGGTATAGGTGCGGCTTTATGCCGCACCTTTGCCAAGCATTCGTATAATGTTTTAATAAACTATAACACCTCAAAGGAAAAAGCCGAAAAGCTTGCAGAAGAAATCGGTGCAAAAACCTTTTGTGCAGATGTATCGGATACAGAAAGTGCAAAAAGGCTTATTCAGTATGCCATAAAAACCTTTGGGGGTATTGATGTTTTAATAAACAACGCAGGTATTTCTGAAAGAAAGCTTTTTTCTGATATTACAGAAGAAGACTGGGACAGAATGTTTTTAGTTAACACAAAATCTGTTTACAACACCTGCCACGCTTGTATGGAACATTTTATCCATAAAAAACAGGGTAAAATAATAAACATTTCGTCTATGTGGGGACAGGTTGGAGCATCGTGCGAGGTACACTATTCTGCATCAAAGGCGGCAGTTATAGGCTTTACAAAAGCACTGGCGCAGGAACTTGCACCATCAGGCATAACTGTAAATGCTATTGCCCCGGGGGCTATTGATACAGATATGATGCACGACTTAACGGAAGAAGAAATAAAGGATTTTTGCGAAGAAACCCCTCTTGGCAGACTTGGAAAGCCAGACGAAATAGCGGATGCCGCCATTTATCTTGCAAACGCAGATTTTGTAACAGGACAGATTTTGGGCATAAACGGAGGAATTGTAATATGAGCACCATTGCAGCCGTATCAACAGCACCGCAGGCAGGCGGTATAGCAATAATAAGAATAAGCGGACCCGATGCCGAAAAAATAGGGGACAAAATTTTTGAGGGCAAGGAAAGTCTTTTTTCTGTGCAAAGTCATCTTATGCAGTACGGCAAGGTGTTTGACAAAAAAGGTCAGCTTATAGACAAGGCTCTTTGTGTTGTAATGCGTGCACCACGCTCATTTACAGGCGAAGATACGGTTGAAATACACGTTCACGGCGGAAAAGTGGTTGCACAAAAGGTGCTGGAATCGGCAATTGACAAGGGCGCAGAGCTTGCAATGGCAGGCGAATTTACAAAGCGTGCATTTTTAAACGGAAAAATGGATTTAACAGAAGCGGAAGCCGTTGCAGATATTATAAACTCGGAAACTGACAGAGCGTTATATGCTGCGGCAAACCAGCTTGACGGAAAATTATCGGGCGAGATAAACAGAATAAGAAATTTACTTTTAAACGTATCGGCAAGGCTTAATGTAAGTGCCGATTATCCCGAAGAGGATATTGATTTTAAGGAATCGGAATTTTTTAAGGAAGAACTGTTGAAGGTTAAACAAGAGCTTTCAAAGCTTTTAAAAACTGCGGCAGACGGGAAGATTATTCGCGACGGTGTATCGTGTGCACTAATCGGCAGACCAAACACAGGTAAATCATCGCTTATGAATGCTCTTTTGGGAGAAAAAAGAGTAATAGTTACCGACGTTGCAGGAACTACAAGAGATATTGTTGAAGAAAGAATAAATATTGACGGCGTAATGTTTGTACTTTCTGACACGGCAGGCATAAGAGAGGGCGAAGGAGAAGCCGAAAAAATAGGTATAGCCCTTTCGGAAGAAAAAATGCAAAAGGCAGATATTTGTATTCTTGTTTTGGATGGCAGTAATATTACAGACGAGGATACTGATTTAATAGAGAAGACAAAGGATAAAAAACGTATAATCCTTTTAAATAAATGTGATAAAGCAATGCCAAAAACCGATATTGCGGGTATAAGAATTTCGGCAAAGACGGGCGAGGGGCTTGAAAAATTAAAGAGCGAGCTTGTGTCTATGTCGGCACTTTCGTCTTTAACAGAAAGCGAAAAGGTTAGAATTACTAATTTAAGGCAGGAAGAGGCTGTTAAAAGAGCACTCGAGCAAACATCTTTGGCACTTGAAACTTTAGAAAACGGATTCCCGCCTGACCTTGCCGCAATAGATGTTGAAAATGCGGCGGCATCTTTGGGTGAGATTATTGGAATGACAGTATCGGACGAAATTATAGACAAAATCTTTTCGGAATTTTGTTTAGGTAAATAGAGGATAAAAAAATGACTTACAATGCAGGAAAATATGATGTAGCGGTAGTTGGAGCTGGCCACGCAGGATGCGAGGCGGCACTTGCAGCTGCAAAAATAGGAGTAAAAACAGTAGTATTTATGATGAGTCTTGACAGGGTTGCAAATATGGCGTGCAATCCTACAATTGGCGGCACATCAAAGGGACATCTTGTGCGTGAGATTGATGCTATGGGCGGAAGTATGGGCAAGGCTACTGATGCTACCTTTATTCAGTCAAGAATGTTAAACACGGGTAAAGGCCCTGCTGTTCATTCGCTTCGTGCACAGGCAGACAAGTGGGCATACTCGCTTGAAATGAAAAAAAGACTTGAGGCAGAAGAAAATCTTGAAGTACGTCAGGGCGAAATAGTTGAGGTTACGGCAGAAAACGGAGAAGTTACAGGCGTTGTAACAGAAACGGGAGCTTTTTTTGAGGCAAAGGCTGTAATTATTGCAAGCGGAACATATCTTGGCGGTAAAATTATAGTTGGCGAGCATAGCCACCACGGCGGACCCGACGGAATGTTCCCCGCTGACAGGCTTACCGATTCGTTGCGTGAGCTTGGTGTTGAGCTTATGAGATTTAAAACAGGCACACCGCCGAGAATAAGCAAAAAAACAGTCGATTTTTCTAAAATGGAAGAGCAAAAGGGCGATGATGAAATAACTCCCTTCTCGTTTGAAACAACAAAAGAGCTTGAAAACAAGGAATCCTGCTATCTTACATACACAAACGAAAAAACTCACGAGATTATAAGACAGAATTTGCACCGTGCACCCATGTACAGCGGTCAGATTAACGGTGTTGGGGCAAGATACTGCCCATCAATTGAAGATAAGGTTGTAAGATTTGCAGAAAAAGACCGTCACCAGATTTTTATTGAGCCTATGGGACTTGATAGCGACGAGATGTATGTTCAGGGACTTTCGACCTCTATGCCCGAGGACGTTCAGCTTGATATGTTACATTCTATCGAAGGGCTTGAAAACTGCAAGATGATGAGAACTGCCTATGCGATAGAATATGAATGTTGTAATCCGTTGCAGCTTAAGGCAAGTCTTGAGTTTAAAAACATAAAAGGACTTTTTGGCGCGGGACAGTTTAACGGAACTTCAGGCTATGAGGAAGCTGCCGCACAAGGACTTATTGCGGGTATAAATGCTGCAAGGCTTGTACAGGGCAAAGAAGAAATCACCGTTGCAAGAGATGAAGGATATATAGGCGTTTTAATAGACGACCTTGTGACAAAGGGCACAAACGAGCCATACAGAATGATGACCTCACGTGCCGAGTACAGATTGCTTTTACGTCAGGACAATGCTGACGAGCGTTTAACAGAAAAAGGCTACAAGGCAGGTCTTATATCGGAAGAAAGATATCAGGGCTTTTTACAGAAGCAAAGTGATATAAAAAGAGAAATATCAAGGCTTGAAAAAACATCTGTTCCACCGACAGACCAGCTTAATGCCATATTAAAGGAAGCAGGTCACGAGCCTTTAAAAACAGGCATACGCCTTGCAGACCTTTTAAGAAGACCTAATATAACATATAAAAGTCTGGAAGCGGTTGATAAAGAAAGACCCACTCTTCAAAGAGCTGTTTGGGAACAGGCAGAAATAAAAATCAAGTACGAAGGCTATATAAAAAGACAAAAGGCTGCTGCCGAGCAGTTTGCAAAGATGGAATCAAAGAAAATTCCTGAAGATATAAACTATGATGATGTAAGCGGACTCAGGATAGAAGCAAGACAGAAGCTTTCGGCTCAAAGACCCGAAAATTTGGGAAGAGCATCAAGAATTTCGGGCGTTTCCCCTGCCGACATAGCAGTACTTATGGTATATATGGAAAGAAGAAAATAGAAAGGGATGTAAAAAACGCCCAGACCGCAAAAAAAATAAATATTGCAGGGAACGCCCATGAAGAGCGTTCCTTATTTTTTTGTATACTATGTTACTACACTGTACATACCACGCCCTCCCAAACACCCAGTACCAAAGTATATTATAATTTTTTTGTGGGGTGTGTCGCCGACACCCCACAAAAAAACACTACAATGAATTGCCTTCGGCATGAATTGAAATTGCAAATTTCATGAATTGAGCCGATGGCTCATGAATTGCATCTGCGGTGCATTAAAAATATTTAATATGTAAGGAACGCCCCAGTGTGGCGTTCCACTTAAAATTGAACAAAAAACAGGCGGGATTTCAAACCCGCCCTTACAAAATAAATTTTAAAAATAGTTGTCTATGTTTTTTATTAAAAAATTTATTCTTCCTCTTCCTCATCTTCTTCGTTCGCAAAGAAAATCAAATCTTCAATAATTTCCCACGCTGTTTCTCTGCCAAGACCTTTTTCGGCAGAAAACGGAACTAAAATATCGTCGCTGTCAAGACCTAAAGTGTCGTAAACTGCGGCTATATTTGAATCAAGCTTTGTTTTTGCAATTTTGTCGCATTTTGTTGCAATAACTACTGCAAACCCGAACCTGTCTTTAATCCATTGATACATAGCTATATCGTCACGGGTTGGTTTATGGCGTGCATCGCATAAAAGAAAAACTGCACAAAGCTGGGGACGTGTTTCTAAATATGTATTTATCATATCAGCCCACTTTTCTCTTTCAACCTTTGATACCTCGGCATATCCATACCCGGGAAGGTCAACAAAAAAGAAGGTTTCGTCTATATTATAAAAATTCAATGTAGCGGTTTTGCCGGGATGCGAGCTTGTGCGTGCAAGCTTTGTTCTGTTTAAAAGCCTGTTTACAAACGAGGATTTACCTACGTTTGAACGGCCTGCCAGCGCAATTTCGGGAATTGTTTTTGCAGGGTACTGCACAGGTCTTACTGCACTTATTGCAAGTGTGGCGTTATGAATATTCATAAAATCAGTCCTTTTTTAAAGATAAAAAGGGGAACAAACTGTTCCCCATAAAATTATTGAGGGATTGTATTTATTGCTTCTGTTTTTGTAGCTGTAATATGCTCTTGTGTTAAAATACTCTGTCTTTTTAAGGCTTGAGATTTAGAAAAAACTGCTTCTAAAACCTGATCCATATCAGAAACGGGTACAAATTCAAGCTTTTCTTTTATATTATCGGGAATATCCTGCAAATCCTTTTTATTTTCTTCGGGGAAAATAACGGTTTTTATTCCGTATCGATATGCCGCAAGCACCTTTTCGGTAAGTCCGCCAATGGGCAAAACTCTGCCGCGAAGGGTAATTTCGCCTGTCATTGCAATATCGCCTCTTACAGGAGTATCCGAAAGGGCCGAAATCATTGCCGTTGCAATGGTTATACCTGCCGAGGGTCCGTCTTTTGGAACGGCACCCTCTGGAACGTGAAGATGTATATCGCGGGTTTTATAAAAATCCTTGTCAATTCCAAGGCTTTCGGTACGCGAGCGTATAAAGCTTACTGCCGCCTGTGCCGATTCCTTCATAACATCTCCAAGCTTGCCTGTAAGCTCAAGCTTTCCGCTTCCGTCCATAACATTTACTTCAACACTTAAAGTATCTCCTCCAACACTTGTCCAGGCAAGTCCGCGAACAATACCTGTTTCGTGAGTGTATGAAAGCTTTTCGCTGAAATATTTTTTAACGCCCAAAAATCTGTCAAGATTTTGAGGAGTAACTGTAATTTTCTTTTCGCCCTGCAAAAGCATTTTTGCCGCCTTTCGGCAAACTGTTGCAATTTCACGCTCTAATGTTCTTACCCCTGCTTCACGTGTGTAATATTCAATAATTGCCGAAACTGCAGCTTTTCGTATAACAAGCTGTTCCGAGGTAAGACCGTGGCGTTCAAGATTTTTTGGAATTAAATGACGGGATGCAATATTCAGCTTTTCTTCCGATGTGTAACCGGGGAGCTCAATAATTTCCATACGGTCAAGCAATGCGGGGGGAATATTCTCGGAGTTATTTGAGGTTGTTATAAACATAACGTCGGACAAGTCAAATGGAACATCAAGAAAATGGTCACGGAAAGCAAAGTTCTGTTCCGAGTCCAAAACCTCTAAAAGAGCACTTGACGGGTCGCCCTTATAATCACTGCCAAGCTTATCTATTTCGTCCAAAAGAATAAGAGCATTTTGCGAGCCGGCACGGCTTACTGCCGTCATAATTTTACCCGGCATTGCACCTATATAGGTTTTGCGGTGGCCTCTTATTTCAGCTTCGTCACGCACACCGCCCAGAGATATTCTTGCATAATTTCTGCCCAAGGCTTCGGCAATAGACTTTGCAATAGAGGTTTTACCTACCCCCGGAGGGCCTGAAAGGCACAAAATCTGTCCGCCAAGATGCCCCGAAAGAATTTTAACAGAAAGGTATTCCAAAATTCTTTCTTTAACCTTTTTAAGCCCGTAATGAGCCGAGTTTAATATTTTTTCGGCATTTTTTATATTTTTGTTTTCTTCGGTGTAGACACCGTAGGGCATTTCAAGCAAATAGTCAAGATATGTGCGGACTATTGAAGATTCAGGAGCGTGAGCCGACATTTTGCGGAATCTTGCAAGCTCTTTTTCGGCTTTTTTCTTTGCCTCTTCGGGAAGAGAGGATTTTTCGATTCTTTCTGCATAAACCTCTGCTTCGTCAGAATCGTCACCGTCAAGCTCGCGGGAGATTGCTTTTATCTGCTCTCTTAAATAATATTCACGCTGATTTTCGTCTATCTGGCTTTTAACTCGGCGGAGAATATCGCTTTCTGTTTTTAAAAGCTCAATTTCCTTTGCAATTATTGCGGCAAGATGGGTAAGACGTGTTAAAACGTTAAGGTCTTCCAAAATAACCTGCTTATCCTCTGTTTTTGAAATAAAGTTTGCCGCAACTGTATCGGCAAAGCGTGCAGAATCGTCTATGCCTGAAAGAGCACTTAAAGCATCGGGCGAAAGCTTGGGATTTAAGTTAAACAAATCGTCAAACATTTCGTTTATCATACGAAGTGCCGCTTCTTCATCAAGCGGGTTTATTCCGCGTCTTGTCTGTCTTATTTCTTCTGTATTTGCACTAAAGTATGGCGATTCCGATTCAAGCTCTGTAATTTTTGCACGATAAAGACCTTCCACCAAAACTCGTACAGTATTTTGCGGAAGCTTTAAAAGCTGTTTTACCTTTGCCACAGTACCTACCGAATAAAAATCGTCGGCAGACGGGTTTTCTACATTTATGTCTTTTTGAGCAGTTAAAAATACCTGCTGATTATTTGCCATTGCCGCTTCAAGTGCCGCAATGGATTTTTTGCGTGCAACGTCAAAATGCAAAATCATATATGGAAAAACCACAAGTCCTCTTACAGGGATTAGTGGCAATGTTTGTTTTTTCTTTACCAAAGATTATCACCTCAAATATTATTATAGTTGTTATTGTCCTTTTTTTCAAGAGGAAATTTGGCGTAAGGCTTGAATTTATATCTTCCCGCCTTTGCAACAAGGTGTATATCCGAGGGTAAAACCCTGTTTCTGCCCTCAAAAAGAGCATAGTTTTCGGCAAGCTGAACAATATTTATAACCTCACGCCCGTTTTTTGAAAATGCAACCGCCAAAGCCAGGGTTTCGGTATCGGCAGAAAAACCGCCCTTTGAAACAGCGTTTGCGGCAATTTCGTAAAGGCTTAATTCGTTTAAGGGGTTAAAAAATATTTCACAGCAGCGAGAGCGGACTGCAAGAGGTATTTGCTCAGGGCTTCTTGTTGTTGCACCTATAAGACGAAAGTCTGCAGGCAGACCTTTTTCAAAAATATCGTGAATGTATTTTGGAATATTAGTATTTGCAGGGTTATAGTACGAGCTTTCAAAGTGAACGCATCTGTCCTCCAAAACCTTTAAAAGGCGGTTTAGCTGATAAGGATGCATTTCGCCAATTTCGTCAATAAACAAAATCCCGCCATGAGCCTTTGTAACAGCCCCAGGCAAGGGTTTTGGAATTCCGCATTGTGCAAAAGTTCCGCCACCCTGAAAAATAGGGTCGTGCACAGAGCCTAAAAGAGGGTCTGCAACTCCTCTTTCGTCAAAATACAAAGCCGAGGCATCGGTTTCAACAAAGGAAGAATCTTTGTTAAAGGGCGAAAGAGGGGATTTTACCGCTTCCAAAAAAGCCGCTCTTGCCGCACAGGTTTTCCCAACTCCGGGCGGGCCGTACAAAAGCACGTGCTGTGGGTTTGGGGAACAAATTGCCGCACGCAGGGCAAGCAAGGGTTCGTCCTGACCGCATATTTCCGAAAAGCTTTTGGGTCTTGCTTTTTCTGACAAAGGGCAAGTAAGATTAAAAGAACGCAGCTCTTTCATTTTTTGATATTCCCGTTCGGCATTTTTGTCTACATAATCTATGTTGTCGCTTTGGGTGCGGGAATTTTTAAAAAAATAAATTATTATACATAATGAACATAAAATCTGCGAAACAGATAGAATAAAATCCATAAAAATCACCTTTGTTATTTTTAGAAAAAACATTCTTAAAAAACCCAGTAAAACATTGCCAAAACAAATAAAATATAGTAAAATAATTTTATTAAAAGATTTTTTGCGAAGGTGACATAAAGCGTTCCTTATAAAGGAGTGCAGTTTGCACTGCACTTTACTTTTAAAAGAATGGGACAAAGAAGTTATGCAAAAACAGGCGCTAAAAAAGCGCGGCCTTCGGCTCGAGGGAAGACTTTTTATAAAAAAGGCTTGCCCGAGTTAGTGAGGAAGACTTTTTTATAAAAAGGCTTGCCGAACGGGAAGAAGTTAGCCTTAACAACCAACACTGAAGATGCCTCAAACGGTGTATTTTCGTCATCTTTTGCCTTGTCGTCTTTGAAAGGCGTCAGCCTTACTTCATCCTCCGCACCAAAATCTGCTCAAAAATTCATACGTTTGAGGTCCTTTGGAGTTTTTAAATAATAAATTTTGTTTCAGTCAAGGCAAAAACGCAGGAAATATGATAATATTTCCGAGGCTTTTAACAAT
>JAZSDN010000033.1:0-37481 GCA_045531205.1 Clostridia bacterium
AAAAGCATACAGGACTTTCGCCAATAGAGTACAGGGCTATATTTAAATAAAAAATGGGATGTAAAAAAAGTCCAGACCGCAAAAAACAAAGAAATATTGTAGGGAACGCCCATAAAGGGCGTTCCTTATTTTTTCAGGGAGGGCGTGGAAACCTTCCCATACAGATAAATTAGGTCGAAAAAATCTTTTTTTTGATTTTTTCTTAAAAATTTATGTTTTTTGCTATGAACAAACCTCGCCTCTCGACGTACCTTTGTACGCCTTCGGGTATCCCAAAACAAGGCAAGCCTTGTTTTGGCTCAGTTTGTCCATTCTGAAACATTTTTTCCTATCCCCCAAAAAAAGGAGCTGTATTTTTTACAGCTCCTTTCTATTATTCTTCTGTTTGCGGAATTATTTCTTCCGCTATTTCTTCGTCTTTAGGAATGTTTACTCCGTCAATATGAACATTTACTCTTTCAACGTCAAGTCCTGTCATATTTTCAAGCTCTTCCTTAACACGTTCCTGAATCTTCCATGCAACCTCGGGAATTTTTATTCCGTATTTTACTATTACGTGAATGTCAACTATTACTTTTCCTTCTTTTACTTCTGCCTTTATTCCCTTTGAAGCCGAAGCATTTTTCTTTGTGCCCAAAATTTCCGCTATTCCGCTTGTTATTGCAGAACCGCCCATTGCGTATACACCGTCAATCTCGCTTGTTGCAATGCCTGATATTATAGCAATAACTTCATCCGAAATTTTTATATTTCCCATGTTTTCTTTGTTTTCCATTTTGTTCACACCTTTCTTATGTTAATTGTATCATAAGTTTTTAATCTTCGCAAGATGTTCGGCAAATTTTTTCATGCAGCTTCAACAACCTTTATATTGTTTGGCTCGGCACCTGTTTTTTCCTGAACAATGCTTACTATTACGGCAACGCTTTCGGCTGTAAGCTTTTGCTCGTCTTTTACTATTACGTTTACTCCGCTGTCAGAAATGTAAACCATTGCATCCACAAAGCCTTTGGCTTTAATCTCGGTTTCTATTTCGTTTTCAAGCCCCGAAGCATGGGCAATTTTTTCTATTTCTTCTCTTGCCGAGGCTATTGCCTCGTCATTTGCTCCTTCCTGATAAACAATTTCGTTTAAAACCTCTATACTGCCCTCACGGCTTATTTCCCTGTCAAGACGTGCTTCGTCAAAAAAGTTTGCGTCATCCTCAACAAGCTGTACACTGCCTATGGGGTTTGAGGCGGTAATTTCTTCTGTTTTATTCTTATAGCTTAAATTTGCATATCCCGCCATCCCAAGTAATAGGGCAAGACCTATTACCGTTGCCTGTTTTCTTTTAATTACTATCATTTTCATACTCCTTTAAACACTCCTATACATTTAGCTGAAAGTCCCGTCAATGCCGAAACCGCCTTTATTACATTTACCTTAACAGAAGAGCTTGCTCCGCCCTCGCATATAACCACTACGCCCAAAAGCTCGGGCGTTGTTTCGTACAAAATTACCTCGCCTGAATTTGAAAATACCACCTCTTCCTCTTTTCTTTCCTTATCCTCGGTTATATTCTTTGCCAAAACCTTTTCGGCTGTTTTTTTGTAATTTACTATTACCTCGGTTTTACCTACTCCCGCCATTTTGGAAAGAGTTTTTTCGAGTCTTTGTTCAAAGTCGGGGAGCTCTGTGCTTTTTGCTTCTTCTTTTTCCGTTTTTGGAAGCGACGATATAAAAAGCATTATTACTGCTATAATCAGTATTACATAAAGCCATTTTTTATTCTTTTTTTGTGCAAAAAAATCACTCAATTTTAATATCATAGCGTGAAACTCCAAGCTCCTTTGTTATAAATTTTACTGTATCGTTACCGCCTTTTCCATAAAGGGTTACGCTTTGTATACTGCCGCTTGGCAAAATGGTAACGTCTGCTTTTATTCCTTCTATTTCTTCTATTCTGGCCTCGGCTGTTTTCTCTGCTTCCTCAATTATTTTTGATTGTGCCTCTTCTTCAAAATCAATATGGTTTTGAGGAATTATGCTTTCAATATCCGCTCCCGAAAGAGGAATCACAAGCATCCCCGTTAAAATTATGCCTATTATTGAAGAGGCATATTTTTTTATGCCCCCTTCGGGGAGCACACTCTCGCTTACTGCGGCAATTATTGCCGCTGCGATAAAGGTTATGATATATTGCTTCATACTCCCCCCGCCTTTATAAGTATTGAAAGAAATATTATTGACCCTGCACCCGATGCCGCCATCATTCCTATAAAGTGTTTAATGGTGTCTGCCGTTTCGCCCAAAGCAGAGCCTATTTTACTACCCGATACCACATTGCACAGTGCCGCCGTTAAATTATATATAAATACTGCCGCCGCCATTTTTATTATGGGGTATAAAATTATTGCCAGAATAAGAAGTATCCCCGCAGCTCCCGCTGTATTTTTAATTATGGCACTGCTTTTTGCAACGGCTTCTGCGGCATCTGATAAAATTCCTCCCAAAACAGGGATGCCCGAGCTTGCGGCAAACTTAACTCCTTTTTGAACTGCGGCATCAAGCGTACCTGATGCAAAACCGCCTGCCCCTATTATTGTGCAAAAAATTGTTTGAGAGCCGCACACAAGCCACATAGCACTTTTTCTTAAAATAGCGGCAAGATTTTTAAGGGGAAACCTTTTTGAAATCCCGCCCACAACCGACAGGGCAAACGAAACAAAAAGGGCGGGAATTCCTATGTATGTCATAATATAGCTTGCTATTGTTCCCGAAACAAGAATGGGAACGCAAAGACCTGCCGAGCTTACATTCCCGCCGGATGCGAGCAGTACCCCAAACGAAGGCACTGCCGCACTCATAAAAACATTTGAGTTTTTTACTGCTCCTTCTGCCATTTTGGCAATTTCAGAAAATGCCGTACAACATATCCCCGCAACCACAACCGAGCATATTAAAAAGGCTGTTTTTTCCGCCCCCTCTTCAAAGCCCGAAACAATGCTGTATAAAACTGCAATTATAAATACTGCCGTGGCACTTTTTGCCGCTGTTTTTATTTCTTTTATAAATATGTTTAAAATATTTTCCCATATAAGGGTAAGCTTTTGTTCTTTGGGGTTATCTATAATATCCCTAAAATCAAACTCGCCAAAAATTTCGGTTGCACTTTGTGTATCAACTAAATCTGCCGCGTCATAAACATCGGCAGACACCGAAAGAGGAACACAAAGCAAAAAAAGCAGTACCAAAAACTTTTTCACGGAATAATACTCACCACCGTTTCAAAAAGCGATTTTATAACGGGCAAAGCAAGGGATAAAAGAATTATTTTTCCGCCCATTTCAAGCTTTGCGGCAAGTGCACCTTCGCCCGCATCACGGCAAAGCTCCCCACCGTATTTTACTATAAAGGCTATGCCCAAAACCTTAATAACAAGCCCCATCCCCGAAAGATTTGCACTGTCGGCTATGCTTTTAAACCCTGCTATAAAGTCCGAAAAGTAAGGAAACATCATTGCCGCAATTATACATCCTGCGGCAAGACTTACCAAAAAGGCAAAGCTTTTGTTATATTCTTTTAAATATATTGCCATTACCGTACCCAAAAGGGCTATGGCAAGGATTCTTAAAATATCCATTAAAGTCCGAAAAGGCTTTTAACCGTGCTGAACAAATCGCTTATTTGCCTTACCACTATAAAAAGCACCACGGTAAGACCGGCAAGTGTTGTAAGCATTGCCTGCTCCTCACGCCCCGAGCGTGTTAACAGCTGGTTTAAAACTGCCACTATTATTCCTATTGCCGCTACCTTAAAAATTAAATCAACTTCCATTTTTTACACCTAAATAAATATTATTACCACTGCCGCCGCACATAAAACTCCGCCTGCGGTATAAAGCTTTGAAAGGCGGGATGCGTTTTTTATTGCTTCTTCTTTTAAAACCTCTATATTTTTTCGGCACAAAAGAGCATTTTTTATTTGCCCTTCCTTATCCTGTGCCGAAAGTCCTTCACCAAAAATCTGCAGTACTCGTCTTTCGGGAGGGTCTATTCTGAATTCCTCCAAAGCATCCAAAAAGCCTTTTGTGCCCGTATTCCCCAAAAGCTCGGCGCCTCTGCAAAAAAGCTGACTCCCCGAACAGAAAAGGGCCTCGGGCAAGGGCATACTTGCGGCAGAAACCGCATTTTCAAAGCCTAAAAGAGCTTTTTCTGTTTCGGTTAAAAATTTTACACGTCTTTTTAAGCCTTCAGCTTTTAAAAAGCCCCAAAACGAAACTGTGCAAAAAATTATAAATAACGATATAAATTTCATCAGTATATCCTTTCGATTTTTCCTATATTTTTGCTTAAAACTATTACGCGTTCAAAGGTTTTGTCCAAAATAAGCTCGCCTATCCCGGAGCGTTTTGCTTGCTCAATACCCTTTGCGTGAAGCGAGCATATAACGCAAACCCCGCACCTTACAAGCTTTTTTATACACATAATATCTTCATCGCTTCCTATTTCGTCGGTTATAATAACCTCGGGGGACATTGCCCTTAAAAGCATAGAGGCACACTCTACTTTGGGACCTGTAAAAACATCGGTGAAATATCCCACATCAAGAGCGGGAACGCCTTTATAAGCTGCCGCTATTTCTCCACGCTCGTCACAAATGCTGACTCTTACCCCGCTATTTGAAAGACTGCGTGCAATATCCCTTAAAAGTGTTGTTTTGCCACAGCCGGGGGGCGATATAATAAGGGTATTGGGTAACTCTTCCAAAAAAGGCATAACCTCGTCTGCCGCACCCTTTACCTCGTGTGCTATTCGCAAATTTATCGAGCTTATTTCACGAAGAGCAGTAATTTTTCCGTTCTCTGCTACGGCTTTTCCCGATACTCCTGCTCTGTGTCCTCCCTCTAAAGATAAAAAGCCTTGACGCAGACTTTCCTGCTCGGAATAAACAGAGCCGCGGCTCATTTTTTCTAATGTTTTGTTAATAATATCTCCATTTACCATAATTCCGCCCGAAAGAGTTGGTCCATTTTTATCCAAAAAATATGCTCTGTCCAAAAAAGCGCTTAAGGGTGCACCTGCACATAGCCTTATCTCACGCACTTTTTCCATATTAAGTTTTGAAACTGCCGAAGCTACAGGCTCGGGAAAATAATCTTGTATTCTCATATTTTTATACTATTACCCTTTGTCCCATTTTAGAACAAGTTTGTCTTGTAACAAAAAAAGATTTATGCTATAATGAGTTTAATCGTTTCACGATTAAACTCAGCGATATAAATTCCTGAAGGAATTTGCGATATGTACTTCGTACGCGATATATCTTCGATGCGATATGTGCCTGCGGCACGAGAATAGGAATTTATATCATATCGCAACGAAGCAAAGCGGAGTTATATCGCATTTGAGAAACAAATATATCGCACGAACGAAGTGAGTATATCGCAGAAAGAAGAATAAATTATGAATGATAAAACAATAAAGGAACAAGATAATTCCATCATCTAAATTATGCATCAACTTTAAAATAACAAAAGAGGTGATTTTTTGAAAACTGCTGCAATAATAGCTGAATACAATCCTTTTCACGAAGGTCATTTATATCAAATAAAAAATACGCCTGCAGACTGCATTGTTGTTTTAATGAGCGGCGATTTTGTTCAGTGCGGAGAACCTGCGGTGTACCCAAAACACCTTCGGGCAAAAACGGCTCTTGAAAACGGGGCTGACCTTGTTTTGGAGCTTCCCTGCCTTTATGCATTATCGGGGGCAGAAAGCTTTGCACTTGGGGCAATAAAAACTTTAAATGCACTCTCTTGTGTTGATTTTTTGTGCTTTGGCAGCGAAACGGGCGAAATTTCGCCACTCGAAAAAATTGCCGATGCTTTGATTTTTGAATCTCCAAAGTTTAAAGAAGCTTTGCAACAAAAGCTTTTTGAAGGTGCTTCCTTTGCCGAGGCAAGAGAAGCGGCTCTTTGTGCCTCGGGGACAGACGGGGACATAATAAAAACCCCCAACAACATTTTGGGGGTTGAATATATAAAGGCGTTAAAAAAGACAAAAAGCCAGATTAAACCCTTTACCATAAAAAGAAATCAGGAATTTAAAAGTGCAAGAGAAATACGTCATACACTTACAGACAGCGTTTCTCTTCTTGATTTTGAGCAAATGATTTTATATTCCTTAACCGTTTCCTCTCTTATTCCCTTTGAAGGTGGGGACGGGGTTTTTGAAAGAATTATGAAAGCAGACAAAACAAGCCTTTCCTCTCTTTTCGAAACTGCAAAAAGCAAAAGACATACCATGGCAAGAATAAAAAGATGCGTTTTACATTCTCTTTTGCAAAACGATTTGTCACCATTTTCAGACCCTTCATATATCCGTGTGCTTGCGGCAAACAAAACGGGAACAGAGTTTCTTTCTTCTGTAAAGAAAACTGCGGCTTTGCCCATAATAACAAAACCCTCCGCATATAATAATGCGGAGGATAAAATATGGCAGCTTGAAAACAGGGCGGCTGATATTTATTCACTGGCAAGCGGCTTGCCTTTGGGACGCAACCTCAAAACCTCACCCTATATCTGCAAATAATTCGTCTTTGCCTGCACCTTTTATGGTAACGGTTACGATTTTGCCCGATACATCTTCCTCTGATTCAAAAAGAACTTTTATATAATTTGAAGTGTAGCCTTCAAATAATCCGTCGCGGGTTCTTTGTTCGGCAAGCACTTCTTTTTTTTGCCCTACAAACCCTAAAAGGAATTTGTGGCGTAATTTTTCGGCTTCTTCTATAAGTCTGCCTGCACGCTCTGCTCGAACTGACGGAGGAACAGAAGGTGTCATTTTTGCTGCCGCTGTTCCTTCTCTTTCGGAATAGGGGAAAACGTGTATGCCATTTAAGTTAACCTTTTTTGCAAATTCTAAGGTTTCTGTAAACTCTTCCTCGGTTTCACCCGGGAAGCCTGTTATAATATCGGTGGTTATTGAAACGTCCTTTATATTCTCTCTTATTCTTTCAACTGCTTTTGCGTATTCGGATGCTGTATATTTTCTTCTCATTCTTTGCAAAACGGTGTCAGACCCGCTTTGGAGTGACAAGTGAAAATGATTGCACGCTTTTTTTAGAGATGCTATTTCCTTTGTAAACTCTTCTGTGAAAAGATTAGGGTCAACAGAGCCTATTCTTATTCTTTGAACTCCGTCTATATTATGAATTTCTTTTATAAGGTCAATAAGCCTTTCGCCCGTGTCTTTGCCGAATGCGGCGGTGTTTATTCCAGTTAAAACTATCTCGCAAAAACCGTTTTGGGTAAGAGTTTTTACTTCTTCTATTATGCTTTCGCTCTTTCGGCTTCGCACTCTTCCTCTTGCAAAAGGGATAATGCAATAACTGCAGAAGTTTTCACAACCTTCCTGAATTTTTACAAAGGCTCTCTGCCTTTCGGAAAAATTTTGTATGGGAATATCCTCAAACTCTGTTTCTTTTAAAACCTCTTTTACATAAACCTGCTTTTCCCTGCTGTGCATAGCCCTCTCGGCAGCCGAAACTATAAGCTTTTTGTTGTTTGTACCTATTACAACATCAACCTCGGGCATAGAAGATACTTTTTCGGGCGAAATTTGAGCCATACAGCCCGAAACTATAATAACCGCATTAGGATTCTGTTTTTTAATCCTTCGTATCATCTGGCGGCTTTTTCTGTCGCTTTCAGCAGTTACGGTGCAGGTGTTTACACAACACACATCAGCAGGAGTTCCCTTTTTGTACCCTGCCTCTAAAAACATACCTTCAATAGCATTTGATTCATATTGATTAACCCTGCAACCGAGGGTAATTATTTCAAATTTTTTCAAATATCTCACTCTCCAGAGAACTTTTATCAAGGATATACGTTTTGGATGCCATCATTTTTATTTAATTACCTCAACCTTTATGGTGTTAGTATTGCCGATGGTTCCGTTAATCTGACCGCCGGTCATTACAATGTTATCTCCCTTTTTCAGTGACAAAAGCTTCTTTGCCTGCTTTTCTGCCTGATAAAACACAACATCCAAAGACTGATACTGCTCACACAAAGCAGGCGTAACGCCCCAGCTCATATTAAGCTGTCGCCACGCTCTTATATTTGTTGTTGTTCCTATAATGTCTGCAGGGCTTCTGAATCTGCTTACCATTCGTGCAGTTTTGCCTGTTATGGAATTTACAACTATACATTTTGCGTTAACATCTATCGCCATAGAGCAAACCGAATGTGAAATAGCGTCAAGATTGTTCTTTATTTTATATTCAGTTGTTCGAAACCATTGCTTATAATCAATATGCTTTTCGGTAAACTCGGCAATTTCCGCCATACTTTTTACTGCCTCAGCAGGATATTTTCCTGCAGCGGTTTCGCCCGAAAGCATAATTGCGGAAGAACCGTCGTAAACAGCATTTGCAACGTCTGAAATTTCGGCTCTTGTGGGTCTTGCGTTATGTATCATAGATTCAAGCATTTCTGTTGCCGTAATAACTCTTTTACCCAGCAAACGGCATTTTTTTATAAGATACTTCTGTACAGACGGAACCTCAACAAAGGGTATCTCAACACCAAGGTCGCCTCTTGCTACCATAATGCCGTCAGCAACCTCACATATTTTTTCGATGTTGTCTACCCCTGCACGATTTTCAATTTTAGCAATTATATCAATTTCTTTTCCGCCGTTTTCATCTAAAAAGTTTCGCACAGCTTCTACATCTTCCTTTGATGACACAAAAGAAGAAGCAACAAAATCTATTTCGTTTTTAATTCCAAACAATAAGTCTGCTTTATCTTGCTCGCTTAAATAATTGTGAGTGAGCACCTTGTTCGGGAAATTCATACTTTTGCGGTTAGATATTTCTCCGCCCGCAATTACCGTACATTCTATATCGGGCTTGCTGATTTTATCAACCCTAAAATTTACAAGTCCGTTATTAACCATTATTATATCGCCAACATTTAATTCGTTTGGCAGATTTTCGTAGTTTACCGAAACCTTTTCCTGATTTCCTATAACATCTTCTGTTGTAAAGGTGAATTTATCCCCTTCAAAAAGAGTAATTTTTTTGTTCTCGAAGGTTCCGATTCTATATTCAGGGCCTTTTGTGTCAAGCATAATGGGAATAGGAAGCTCAAGCTTTTCACGCACTTCTTTAATTAAATCAATCATTTTCTGATGTTCTTCGTGTGTTCCGTGCGAAAAATTAAGTCTTGCAACATTCATTCCGTTTATGCACATTTCTTTAAGAATATCAAAGCTTTCACAAGCAGGACCTATTGTACAAATTATTTTCGTCTTACGCATATTTTAACCTCATTTCCGTCAATAGCTAAAATGTTGATTATATAAAGCAAATTCTGCTTTATTATAGCACACATAACAAACCTTGTCAAACATACATATTCTTATTTTTTTAGGGAAATATAGTTTAAAAGGAGTGATTTTTTGTCAAGTAAAATGACTAATCAGGAATATCTTAAATTTACACAAAAGCGTACACCAGATTCTCCCATATTAAAAAATTGCCTGTGGGCATTTTTAGTTGGCGGTGCAATTTGTGTTTTAGGGCAATGCATACTTAATTTTTGTATTTCCCGCGGACTTACGCAGGAATCGGCATCTTCTGTTACCTCGGTATGTTTAATCTTTTTAAGTATGCTCTTTACAGGTCTTGACCTGTACGACGGGCTTGCCAAACACGCAGGTGCAGGCACTCTGGTTCCCATAACAGGGTTTGCAAATGCCGTTGCCTCTCCCGCAATAGAGTTTAAAAGCGAAGGATATATTTTAGGCGTGGGAGCAAAAATGTTTATAGTTGCAGGGCCTGTTATTGTGTATGGAATTACAAGCTCTGTAATAGCTGGAATTATATATTTTCTTTGTATGTAAAGGAGAAAGGTATGGATAATTTAAAAAGAATGGGAGGGCAAACAGTTTTTCTGCCCGATTCGCCCTCTGTTTGCAGCTTTGCCTCAACAGTAGGAAAAAAGGAAGGTGAAGGACCTCTTGGTGCCTCGTTTGACCAGATAGTTTCTGACCCTCTTTTTGGATGCGATACGTGGGAAAAGGCAGAAAGTGCACTTATGGAGCAAACTGTTTCTGCTTGTCTTTCCAAGGGCAATTTAACCCCTGCCGATATAAATTTTGTTGTTGCAGGCGACCTTATAAATCAATGCACCTCGTCAAGCTTTGCTTTAAGAAGTCTTGGGATACCTTTTTTAGGCGTATACGGTGCCTGCTCTACAATGGCTGAATCTGCCGCTATTGCTGCTATGCTTGTTGAGGGCGGATTTGCACAAAAAGCTGTTGCTGCGGCAAGCAGTCATTTTTGTTCTTCCGAAAAGCAGTTTCGTTTTCCTCTTGAATATGGCGGGCAGCGTCCTCCGTCAGCACAGTGGACAGTTACAGGCTGCGGAGCTATGTGCATAGGAAAAGGCAATGGGCCTTTTATTACCCATCTTACTTTGGGCAAAATTGTTGACAAAGGAATTACCGATGCAAATAGTATGGGAGCTGCAATGGCACCCGCCTTTGTTTCAACCCTTAAAGCACATTTTGAAGATACGGGCCGTGCTCCCTCTGATTACGACTTAATTTTATCGGGTGATTTAGGACATATAGGAAAACAGACGGCAATTGATTTAATGGATATGGACGGGTATGATATTTCAAAAAATTATTCCGATTGCGGTGTAATGATTTTTGACAAAAGTCAGGATGCCCACGCAGGCGGAAGCGGATGCGGATGCAGTGCCTCGGTTTTATGCGGACATATTCTGCCCAAAATTATTTCGGGCGAGCTTTCAAGAGTTTTATTTATTGCAACGGGAGCCCTTTTAAGCCCCACAACCGTTCAGCAGGGAGAAAGTATCCCGGGAATTGCACACGCTATAGCTTTCAGTCGGTAATAAAAAACCTCTCTAATGGTAATTTCTTTTCGGGCGTTCCATGCGGAATGACACATAGATCATTCTCTACGATATGAGGTTTTTTACAACGGAGAACCTTGTGGGGTGTGTCGCCGACACCCCACACCCCCGGCAGGCGCGGGCGCGCTATAAATACCTTCTTCCCGCTCGGCAAGCCTTTTTATAAAAAGTCTTCCCTCGTGCCGAAGGCCGCGCTTTTTTAGCGCCTGTTTTTACGGAACTTTTTTGTGTAGTGCTTTTTAGGGAAGTGCCGTGCGGCTTGCACAATATAGGCGTTGCAGGGTTCGGCGGTTTCCGACAAACCGATTATTTTATTTGTGGAACATCCTAAAGGCTGTTCCCTACAATAGATAGGTATAATTTATTTTTTTCAATTCCCTAAAAACAATATGCCGTGTGTTCTTAAGAACACACGGCATATTAGCATTTTTTATTTACTAAAAGTATATTGTGCTTTTCCTGTTTCTTCATCGTAGGAGTTCATTGTAAATGTTGCTCCTGCTGCTTTTGCAAGCACAGGCATAACAAACTCGGTTGTATACCTTAAATATGGAGAAAGCTTTCTGCCCGTTTTCTTTAAATGAGAAACTGCAGGGCAATATTCTACATCTACGCAAAGGCTTTTTTCTGAAAGCGTGGTTTTAACTGCATCCTCCGCCCTTTCCTTTTTGTAGGTGTTTTTGATTATTTCCTCTATCTTTGAAAGTCCGCTTTCCTTTATTTTGTCTATTTCTCTGTTATAAAAATTCTGTGCGTAGGTTTCAAGATAGTCTTTCAAAACATCAATGCCATATTTTTCGCCCAAATAGTGAACTCCCATATTTAAGCTGCTGTGAAAATCAGGATGAAAATAATCGTTATCGCCTGCTGTGCGGTTCATAACAATGGTATCCTTGTCAACCACGAGCTGACCTTTAAAAACCTCGGGGTCGTATACCACAATAGAACAAGCCGCTTTGTCTGAATCACAGGCATCAAATATATAATTTAAGTTTGCTTTTTTCAGCGATTCACGGTACTGGTCGCAGTGGAGGCAGTAATCGTGATAGGGTTCAAGACCTATAGTGTCTTTAAGCTCAAGCAGTCTTCCCTTTGAAGGGCAATGGTGCATAACAATTTTAAACCAACCGTTTTTTTCGTTTAAATACATCGAAAAATCGGCAGCCTCTTCGTTAAGCGTGCCAGACCAATATGTATAGCATCCCTTTATGCCCTCTTTTTTTACCATATTTACAAGAGGAATTCCTTCCCCTGTAGGCTTAAAAAGGTATTCCCAAAAGCAGTCAACCTCTTCTCTGCCGTAGTTTTTTTCTAAAAAAGTGAAAAGCTCACTGTATGAAGGTATAAATTCTGTACAAGAAATCATTTTTGTCTCCTTCTTTTATATAAATACTTTGCCAATAATCTTTTTAACTTTTTGCTGGCTATTTGTATCACATGCGGGAGCGTGAGCATCCTGCGGGAATAAAACAACAAAAGAACCGCTCTTTAATATAACAGGTGTTGCATCATCATCAACATCACCAAGCAAAGCGTCCTGCTCGTCACTATACTCCATTGTAATGTTCTGAAGCTTGTCGGTAGGTTTTACGTAAATTGTTTCTTCCCCCGAAACCATATACATAACATCAATATATTTTCTGTGCGCTTCGGTTTTAGCCTCGCTTTTTTTGTGTGTTTCATAATCTGCAAAAATCATAAAAAGCTTATCGCCGTCTATTTTAAGAGTTTCCTTCGGAAAGTTTTCTTCAGTATATGAAGCTGCAAGTGACAAAATTTTGTCAACTCCCTTATGTATTCCTTCATATTGTTTTGCGTTTTGTAAAGTATCAAAAATCATTTTATTATGTCCTCTCTTCTAAAATATGCGAAACAAGCCATTCTTCAGAAAGCCTGATTTTTACGGTTTTAATACCCAAGGGCATCTCCAAGGGAATCGTCGTTTTCTATCCATTCGGACACATTTATAACACGAAAGTGCTCTTTTGTGTCCCTTACAACAACCTTTTCAATTCCTGCGTTTATAATCATTCTTTTGCACATAGCACAAGAGGTTGCATCCTTCACAAGCTCTCCTGTTACCGCATCCTTACCTACAAGGTAAAGTGTTGCACCGAGCATATCCCGTCTTGATGCACTGATTATTGCATTTTGCTCCGAATGAACGCTTCTGCAAAGCTCGTAGCGTTCTCCGCGTGGGATTTTAAGGGTTTCTCTTCGGCAGTATCCTAAATCTATACAGTTTTTTCTGCCTCTTGGGGCACCTGTGTACCCACTTGATATTATTTCGTCGTTTTTAACTATAATGGAACCGTAGTTTCGTCTAAGGCAAGTACCTCTTTCCAAAACGGTTTCGGCAATGTCAAGATAATAGTTTGTTTTATCGCGTCTTTCCAAAACTTGTTCCCTCCCGATTTTTCATTTTCCTCTGTAAAATTACATATAAAAAAGTGTTCTAAAAACACATAGCCCCCTGCCCCCAAATCTTTTGGGAGATAAGGTTCACTTTATTGGTTGTTTCGTCAATTGCTGGGCAATTTCCTTCACAATAAAAACATACGGGGAGGGCTTACGCTCTCCCCGCATAAAAAGTTGATTATTCGTTTATAGCACTTACAACGCCGGAACCAACTGTTCTACCACCTTCACGGATAGCAAAACGGAGTTCTTTTTCAATAGCGATAGGAGTGATAAGTTCTACAGAAATTGTAACGTTGTCGCCAGGCATACACATTTCTGTGCCTTCAGGAAGTTCGATAACGCCTGTAACGTCAGTTGTTCTGAAATAGAACTGAGGTCTGTAGTTGTTGAAGAAAGGTGTATGACGGCCACCTTCATCCTTTGTCAGAACGTAAACTTCGCCTGAGAACTTTGTATGAGGATGAATTGAACCGGGTTTAGCAAGAACCTGTCCTCTTTCGATGTCTTTTCTTTCAACACCACGGAGAAGCGCACCGATGTTATCGCCAGCTTCAGCGTAGTCAAGAGTCTTTCTGAACATTTCAACACCGGTAACAACAACTTTACGTGCTTCGTCAGTCATACCAACGATTTCAACTGTGTCGCCTGTGTTGAGCTGACCTCTTTCAACTCTACCTGTTGCAACAGTACCACGACCTGTGATTGTGAATACGTCTTCGACAGGCATTAAGAAGTCAAGGTCTTTCTTTCTTTCAGGTGTAGGAATGTAAGCGTCAACTTCGTCCATAAGCTTTAAGATAGGAGCGTAAGCGGGATCTGAAGCATCCTGAGATTCACATTCGAGAGCCTGAAGAGCTGAACCGCAAACGATAGGTGTATCATCGCCGGGGAATTCATACTCTGTTAAGAGGTCACGGATTTCCATTTCAACGAGTTCGAGAAGTTCGTCATCGTCAACCTGGTCTCTCTTGTTCATGAATACAACAATGTAGGGAACGCCAACCTGACGAGCGAGAAGGATGTGTTCTCTTGTCTGGGGCATAGGACCATCTGCTGCTGAAACAACGAGGATAGCGCCGTCCATCTGAGCTGCACCTGTGATCATGTTCTTAACATAGTCAGCGTGTCCGGGGCAGTCAACGTGTGCGTAGTGACGATTGTCTGTTTCGTATTCAACGTGAGCTGTTGAGATAGTAATACCTCTTTCTCTTTCTTCGGGAGCTTTGTCGATCATGTCATAAGCTTCGAACTTAGCTTTGCCCTGAAGAGCTAAAACTTTTGTAATTGCTGCTGTTAATGTTGTTTTACCATGGTCAACGTGACCGATAGTACCAATATTAACATGGGGTTTGGTTCTTTCAAATTTTTCCTTTGCCATTGGGATATTCCTCCTTTATTAACAAATAATTGTCTTTTATAATTTTAATATAATCCTTGAAAAAAATCAAGTACTTTTTAAAATATATTACTTTTTGCCTGCAATAATTTTTTCCATTATGCTGTTAGGCACTTCTTCGTAGTGGCTGGGCTGCATTGTATACTGACCACGGCCCTGTGTTTTTGAACGAAGGTCTGTAGCATAACCGAACATTTCGCTCAAAGGAACGAATGCTGCTATTGCCTGCGCGCCGTTTCTGGGGTCCATACCCTGAATCTGTCCACGGCGTGAGTTTAAGTCACCCATAACATCTCCGAGGTAGTCATCGGGAACGATAACGTCAACCTTCATGATGGGTTCCTTGAGTACAGGATTACCCTTCTTACAGCCTTCCTTGAATGCCATTGAAGCTGCAATCTTGAACGCCATTTCTGACGAGTCAACTTCATGGTAGGAGCCGTCGATAAGGTTTACTCTTACGTCAACTACATTGTATCCTGCCAATACACCGTTCTGCATTGCGCCCTGGATACCAGCATCAACTGCGGGGATATATTCCTTAGGAATAGCACCACCAACAATTTTGTTGACAAATTCGTAGCCCTTGCCGGGTTCGAGGGGTTCCATTTCGAAAACAACGTGACCGTACTGACCTTTACCGCCTGACTGACGTGCATACTTGTGGTCAACCTTAACAGGCTTGCGGATAGCTTCTTTGTAGGAAACCTGAGGCTTACCTACGTTAGCTTCAACCTTGAATTCTCTCAAAAGTCTGTCAACAATGATTTCAAGATGCAATTCGCCCATGCCGGCGATAATTGTCTGACCGGTTTCTTCGTCTGTATAAGCACGGAAAGTGGGGTCTTCCTCTGCAAGTTTTGCAAGAGCAATACTCATCTTTTCCTGACCTGCTTTTGTCTTAGGTTCGATAGCAACTCTGATAACGGGATCAGGGAATTCCATTGATTCGAGTATTACAGGAGCTGATTCAACACAAAGGGTATCACCTGTTGTAGTGTTCTTAAGACCAACTGCTGCTGCTATATCGCCTGAATATACCTTTTCGATATCTTCACGGTCGTTAGCGTGCATCTGTAATATTCTACCAACTCTTTCACGGTTATCCTTTGTAGAGTTGTAAATGTGTGAACCTGCGGTCATTGTTCCCGAATATACACGGAAGAAGCAGAGCTTACCTACATAGGGGTCTGTCATAATCTTGAAAGCGAGAGCCGAGAAAGGCTCGTCATCGCTTGCATGACGTTCAACTTCTTCGCCTGTGCGGGGAACTGTACCTTTGATAGCGGGAATGTCAATAGGAGCAGGCATAAAGTCTACTACTGCGTCCAAAAGGTTCTGAACACCTTTGTTTCTGTAAGATGTTCCGCAGAGTACGGGTACGATTTCGTTTGCAATTGTACCCTTTCTTATAGCTCTCTTTATCATATCTGAGGAAATTTCTTCCCCTTCAAGATAAAGTTCCATTAACTCTTCATCGCATTCTGCAGCAGCTTCTATCATAGCTGTGCGGTATTCCTCTGCCTTTGCTTTCATATCAGCAGGGATTTCTTCTTTACGCTCGTCTTTTCCAAGGTCGTCATAGTAAACATAGGCAACCATGTCGATAAGGTCAACAAGTCCTTTAAAGGTTTCTTCCTGACCTATGGGGAGCTGGATGGGAACTGCATTACAATGAAGTCTGTCCTTCATCATATCTACAACGTTGTAGAAATCTGCACCCATAATATCCATCTTATTTACATAAGCCATTCTGGGAACCTGATACTTATCAGCCTGTCTCCAAACGTTTTCTGACTGGGGTTCAACGCCGCCCTTTGCACAGAAAACTGTAACCGAGCCGTCAAGTACACGCAGTGAACGTTCAACTTCAACGGTGAAGTCAACGTGACCTGGTGTATCAATAATGTTAATTCTGTGACCCTTCCACTGTGCAGTTGTAGCAGCAGAGGTAATTGTAATACCTCTTTCCTGCTCCTGTTCCATCCAGTCCATCTGTGCGCCACCTTCGTGAGTTTCGCCTATCTTATGGATACGGCCTGTGTAGAACAAAATTCTTTCTGTAGTGGTTGTTTTACCGGCATCAATATGGGCCATGATACCGATATTTCTTGTCTTTTCAAGTGAAAACTCTCTTGCCAAAACGCTGCCTCCTTCTAAACAAATGTAAATTTCAATATATCGGGCGTTACCTCAGGTATATGAAACTTACCATCTGTAATGAGCGAACGCCTTGTTTGCTTCTGCCATTTTGTGTGTATCTTCACGCTTTTTAACAGCGCTTCCTATGTTGTTTGTTGCGTCGATAATTTCATTAGCAAGTCTTTCGCTCATGGTTCTTTCGTTTCTTGCTCTTGAATAGGTTGTAAGCCAACGCAATCCCAAAGTCTGTCTTCTGTCAGGACGAACTTCCATAGGAACCTGGTATGTGGCACCACCGACACGGCGAGCCTTTACTTCAAGTACAGGCATAATGTTTTCCATTGCCTGAGTAAATACTTCTACAGGGTCATTTCCTGTCTTCTCGCGGATAATGTCAAATGCACCATATACTATTTTCTGTGCAATACCTTTTTTACCATCAAGCATAATGTTGTTGATGAGTCTTGTAACAACCTTATCGTTGTATACAGGATCGGGCAACACGTCACGCTTGGGCACAAATCCTCTTCTGGGCACTTTACTTCCCTCCTTCATAAATTTTAATAATGAATTCACAGGTACTCAAAGCCGTAGCTTTGTTAGTGCAACCTACGTGTTATTATATATAATCCCCGTACGTTACACTCTCGGGAAACGGCCTGTGCATTTCCCTTTAACTGTTTTTTGTCACTTTTTACGAGGAAGATTCCTTAATTATGATTTAGGCTTCTTCGCACCGTACTTGCTTCGTGACTGACCTCTGTTTGCAACACCTGCTGTATCGAGTGTACCTCTGATAATGTGGTATCTTACACCAGGGAGGTCCTTAACTCTTCCGCCTCTGATGAGAACAACACTATGTTCCTGCAGGTTGTGGCCGATGCCCGGGATATAGGATGTAACTTCGATACCGTTTGACAGACGAACTCTGGCAATTTTACGGAGAGCGGAGTTAGGCTTTTTAGGGGTCATGGTCTTAACAGCTGTGCATACACCACGTTTCTGGGGTGAGCTTTGATCTGTTGCTACTGTCTTTAAAGAGTTGAAACCCTTCTGAAGAGCAGGAGCTGTTGATTTGTCTACGCTGGTTTCTCTACCTTTACGAACCAATTGGTTGAAGGTTGGCATTCTTTTCACCTCCTGTTTATAAAATATTATATAAAAACCTTTCGGCTTTTACCCTAGTATTACCGCAACTGCAGCGCTTACGTCTATTTCGCATACACGTCCAAGCTCTGCACAGGTTTCGCAAAACTCGACAGGGATGCCCTGCTTTTTACATTCCTCTTCAAAGGGAATACGTACAAAGCTGTCGGCATCCTGTGCGATAAAAGCTTTTTTTGCCTGGCCTTCCTTTACAGCCTTTAGGGACTGTTTTAAGCCAATAACCTTTTTAGCGGTGCGTATTTCGTTTAACAAAAAATCACCTTCTGAAAATTGTATCACTGATTTTCCATTCTGTCAAGCTTAATTTTCTGTTCTTACAATATAGCTTTCCTCATTTTTGGTTTTTGTTTCAACCGAGCGGTATTTTGTCATACCTGTTCCGGCAGGAATAAGCTTACCAATGATTACATTTTCCTTTAAGCCTACAAGCGGATCGGTTTTACCCTTAATAGCCGCATCTGTAAGAACTCTTGTAGTTTCCTGGAAGGAAGCCGCAGAGAAGAATGATTCAGTAGCAAGTGCTGCCTTTGTGATACCGAGGATGATTTCTTCCTTCTTAGGACGTGCATCTTCGGGAAGGTTTTCGCAAACCTCTTCAAAGTGGAATCTTTCTTCGAGTGAACCGGGCAGGAAGTCGGATGCACCTGCATCTGTAACTCTTACCTTCTTCATCATCTGTCTTACAATTACTTCTATATGCTTATCAGAAATGTCAACACCCTGATTTCTGTAAACCTTCTGAACTTCCTGAATGATATACTGCTGAACAGCATAAGGACCTTTAACTTCCAAGAGTTCGTGGGGATTTACTGAACCTTCTGTAATCAAATCGCCGGCTTTAATTTCGTCGCCATCAGCAACTCTGAGTTTTGCAACAGCGGGAATGTCGTATGTTTTTGCAAGACCTTCCTGTGTAACTGTTACTTTTCTCATTTCGTCGGTTGTTTCTATTGAAACTGTACCATCAATGCCAGAGATAAGTGCAAGACCTTTCGGCTTTCTTGCTTCAAAAAGTTCTTCAACACGGGGGAGACCCTGTGTGATATCGCCTCCGGCAACACCGCCGGTATGGAAGGTTCTCATTGTGAGCTGTGTACCGGGTTCACCGATAGACTGTGCGGCAATTATACCAACTGCTTCACCAATGTTAACCATATCGCTTGTTGCAAGGTTTGAACCGTAACATTTAGCACAAACGCCAACCTTTGCACGGCACTCAAGCACGCTTCTGATTTCAACTTCTGTAATGCCTGCTGCTTCAATTTTTTCAGCTGCATCAGAAGAAATTCTGTGTTCGGGAGTTGCTAAAACTTCGCCTGTTTCGGGATGAACAATTTCATGCAGCGGGAATCTGCCTGTAAGTCTTTCGGACAAGGGTTCCAAAACGTTCTTTCCGTCCATAACTGCAGAAACCTTTATACCGTGGTGTGTACCACAGTCGTTTTCACGAACGATAACATCCTGAGAAACGTCAACAAGTCTTCTTGTAAGGTAACCTGAATCGGCTGTACGAAGAGCTGTATCGGCAAGACCTTTTCTTGCACCGTGAGTTGAAATAAAGTATTCCAGAACGTTAAGACCGTCACGGAAACAAGCTTTAATAGGAATTTCAACTGTACGTCCCTGTGTATCCGCCATAAGACCACGCATACCTGCAAGCTGTCTTATCTGGTTGATACTACCTCTCGCTCCTGAATCTGCCATCATGTAGATGGGGTTAAACTCATCAAGGTTATCCATAAGAGCTTTTGAAACCTTGGCAATTGTCTTTTCCCAGGTCTTTATAACGTTATTATAACGTTCTTCTTCGGTAATAATACCTCTTTTGTAGCTCTTTTCTATTTTTTCAATTTCAGCTTCTGCTTCCTGTATATACTGTGCCTTTGCTTCAGGAATTTCCATATCGGATACGCTTATTGTTATAGCACCCTTTGTTGAGAACTTATAACCCATAGCTTTTACTCTGTCAAGCATATCAGCTGTTTCGGAAATACCGTGAACCTTTATGCACTTGTCAATAATTTTTCCAAGAAGCTTCTTTCCGCAAACCTCTTCAATTTCAAGCTTGAATTCGTTGCCGGGAATACTTCTGTCAACAAAGCCGAGGTCCTGAGGAATATTTTCGTTGAAGATAATGTGACCGACTGTTGTAGTAATAAACTGTGTTTTCTTCTGTCCGTCAATTTCCTTCTGAATTCTTACCTTAATAGGTGCATGAAGCTGTACAACATTGTTTTCGTAAGCAAGCTTTGCTTCTTCGGAAGAAGTAAATGCTTTATAGTATTTATCTTCGTCCTTAAAGAAATAGTAGCCTTCTTCTGCTGCAGCGGATTGCGAGTCAAAGTTTTTGGGCGCGCCTATTTCATCGTGTTTTACGATTGTAAGGTAGTAACTACCCAAAATCATATCCTGTGTAGGAATGGTAACAGGCTTTCCGTCCTGAGGCTTCAAGAGGTTGTTTGCAGAAAGCATAAGGAAACGTGCTTCTGTCTGTGCCTCTGGTGAAAGAGGAACGTGAACAGCCATCTGGTCACCGTCAAAGTCGGCGTTAAACGCTGTACATACCAAAGGATGAAGCTTAATAGCTCTGCCTTCAACAAGTACAGGTTCGAATGCCTGAATACCAAGTCTGTGCAGGGTTGGTGCACGGTTTAAGAGAACGGGATGTTCTTTAATAACTTCCTCAAGCACGTCCCAAACCTCGGGGCGGATTCTTTCAACCATTCTCTTTGCACTCTTTATGTTGTGTGCGTTGCCGTCTAAAACAAGCTTCTTCATAACAAAGGGTTTGAAGAGTTCAAGCGCCATTTCTTTTGGCAGACCGCACTGGTAAATCTTAAGTTCAGGGCCTACAACGATAACTGAACGGCCCGAATAGTCAACACGCTTACCAAGAAGGTTCTGTCTGAAACAACCCTGTTTACCTTTGAGCATATCGGAAAGAGATTTCAAAGGTCTGTTACCGGGGCCAGTAACCGCTCTTCCGCGGCGGCCGTTGTCGATAAGTGCGTCAACAGCTTCCTGAAGCATTCTCTTTTCATTTCTTACGATAATGTCGGGAGCGTTAAGCTCAAGAAGTCTTTTTAAACGGTTGTTTCTGTTTATAACACGGCGGTACAAGTCATTTAAGTCACTTGTTGCAAATCTGCCGCCGTCGAGCTGTACCATGGGGCGAAGCTCAGGAGGAATTACGGGAACAGCTTCCATAATCATCCATTCGGGACGGTTGCCCGAAAGACGGAAGGATTCACAAACTTCAAGTCTCTTTAAGAGACGGAGTTTTTTCTGTCCCTGTGCTTCTTCGGCTTCTTCACGGATTTCAGCAGAAAGTGCTTCAACATCAATTTCAGCTAAAATTTCACGGATGGATTCGGCACCCATACCTGCTTTAAAGATGTCGCCGTATTTTTCAAGATTTTCTCTGTATTCTTTTTCTGAAAGAATCTGGCATTTTTCAAGGTCAGTTTTGCCGGGGTCAATAACAATGTAAGCAGCAAAATATAAAACCTTTTCAAGGTCGCCGGGTGAAACGTCAGCCATCAATGCAAGACGACTGGGGCTGCCTTTAAAGTACCAGATATGGCTTACAGGAGCTGCAAGCTCGATATGACCCATTCTTTCTCTACGAACCTTTGCACGTGTAACTTCAACACCGCAACGGTCGCAGACAATACCCTTAAAGCGGATTCTCTTGTATTTTCCGCAATGACATTCCCAGTCCTTTGTAGGACCAAAGATACGTTCGCAGAAAAGACCGTCTCTTTCGGGCTTTAAGGTACGATAATTTATAGTTTCGGGTTTCTTTACCTCACCGCTTGACCATTCACGAATGGTTTGAGGGGAAGCAAGACCGATTTTTATAGATTCAAATGTGTTAAATTCCATTTCTGACATTGTCGCGTCCTCCCTAAAAATATTTATTTTTGGCGGGAATTAAAGGCTCTCGTCGTCTGCCTCTTCGTCACTGTCGTAATCATCTTCGTCAAACTCGCCGAAATCGCCGAAGTCAAAGTCATCAGCTTCTGATACTTCATCTTCATCGTCATCAGAAAGACCCAGTGCACTCATAAGCATTTCGTCTTCATCCATTTCGGTAAAGCCTGCATTTTCGAAGTCTTCGTTGCTGCCCTGGTTTGTTGCACCCATAGCTTCTCCGAAATCGTCATGTCCGAAGTCGTCACCGTCGTCATCCGCCGAATCGCTGAGATTAATTGCTTCGCCGTCAGCGTTTAAAACGTTAACGTCAAGCGACAAGCTCTGCAATTCTTTAATAAGAACCTTAAATGATTCAGGTATTCCCGGATGAGGAACATTTTCGCCTTTAACAATAGATTCGTATGTCTTTACACGACCTACAACGTCATCGGATTTTACTGTCAGTATTTCCTGCAGAGTATAAGCTGCGCCGTAAGCTTCAAGTGCCCAAACTTCCATTTCACCGAAACGCTGACCGCCGAACTGTGCTTTACCGCCCAGAGGCTGCTGTGTAACAAGTGAGTAAGGACCTGTTGAACGTGCGTGAATCTTATCATCAACAAGGTGATGCAGCTTCAGCATATACATATAACCTACTGTAACAGGGTTATCAAAGGGCTGGCCCGAGCGTCCGTCGTAAAGAATTGTTTTACCGTCGCTTCTGCAGCCTACCTTTTCAAGCTCGTTCATAATATCTTCTTCGGTTGCACCGTCGAAAACAGGGGTAGCTATTTTAATGCCCTGCTTGCTTGCTGCAAGACCCAAGTGAACTTCTAAAACCTGACCAATGTTCATACGTGAAGGTACGCCCAAAGGATTCAATACTATATCAAGAGGTGTTCCGTCGGGGAGGAAAGGCATATCCTCTTCGGGGAGAATTCTTGATACAACACCCTTATTACCGTGACGGCCTGCCATTTTGTCGCCGACAGAGATTTTACGTTTCTGTGCAATGTAAACTCTTACAAGTCTGTTTACACCGGGTGAAACCTCGTCACCGTTTTCACGTGTGAACTCTTTAACGTCAACAACAATACCTGCTTCGCCGTGAGGAACTCTGAGTGAAGTATCTCTTACTTCTCTTGCCTTTTCGCCGAATATTGCTCTTAAAAGTCTTTCTTCGGGAGTAAGCTCGGTTTCGCCCTTGGGTGTAACCTTACCTACCAATATATCGCCCGATCTTACCTCGGCACCGATACGGATTATTCCGTTTTCGTCAAGGTCTTTTAAAGCATCTTCGCCGACATTGGGGATATCTCTTGTAATTTCTTCGGGTCCGAGTTTTGTATCTCTTGATTCGGACTCGTATTCTTCTATGTGAACAGATGTAAATACATCGTCACGTACAAGCTTTTCGTTTATGAGTATAGCATCTTCGTAGTTATAGCCTTCCCATGTCATAAAGCCTATAAGTACGTTACGGCCTAAAGCGAGTTCGCCTTCAGAAGTTGAGGGGCCGTCTGCTATAATGTCGCCCTTCTTAACTTTTTCGCCAACCGAAACTATGGGTCTCTGGTTTATGCAGGTACCCTGGTTTGAACGCGAGAATTTAAGAAGCTTATATTCGTCCTTGCCCGATTTTTTAGCAATAACTATTCTGTTTGCTGAAACTGATTCAACAACACCGTCATTTTTAGCAAGGATAACAACGCCCGAGTCTTTAGCTGTTTTATGCTCCATACCTGTACCAATGATAGGCGACTGAGGATTTAACAGCGGAACTGCCTGACGCTGCATGTTTGAACCCATCAGCGCACGGTTAGCGTCGTCGTTTTCAAGGAAAGGAATCATTGCTGTAGCAACAGAAACCATCTGGCAGGGAGCAACGTCCATATAATCAATATCTGCGGGGTCTACGGCAACGAATTCATCTCTCTTACGGGCAGTAACCTTTTTAGAGGTAAAATAGCCTTTCTCGTCAATGGGTTCGTTTGCCTGGGCAACGATGTATCTGTCTTCGATATCGGCTGTCATATACTCGATTTCTTCGGTTACAATGCCCTTGCCCTTTATTACCTTACGGTAGGGAGCTTCAATAAAGCCGTATTCGTTTACTCTTGCATAGGTACTCAATGAGTTTATAAGACCGATGTTAGGACCTTCAGGCGCTTCGATAGGACACATACGGCCGTAGTGGGTGTAGTGAACGTCACGAACCTGGAAGCCTGCTCTCTCTCTTGAAAGACCGCCGGGACCCAATGCCGAAAGTCTTCTCTTATGAGTAAGCTCGCCTAAGGGGTTTGTCTGGTCCATAAACTGTGAAAGCTGTGAACTGCCGAAGAATTCTTTAATGGTAGCCACAACGGGTCTTATATTTATAAGGGACTGGGGTGTAACAATGTCGAGATCCTGAATGCTCATTCTCTCTCTTACGCCACGTTCCATTCTTGCAAGTCCCATACGGAACTGATTCTGTAAAAGCTCGCCAACGCCTCTGATACGTCTGTTGCCGAGGTGGTCGATATCGTCAATATTGCCCATGCCGTCAAAAAGATTTAAGGCATAGTTTATTGAAGCGAAAATATCTTCTATTGTAACATGTTTTGGAACAAGCTCGTCACGGCGTGCTTTTATAGCCTCGCGGATTTCATCTTCAGAGCCTGCTGTTTCAAGTATTTCGTCCAAAACCTTCTTTACAACCTTTTCCTTGATTTTAAGATCGGTTGTATCAAAGTCAACATATTCTGAAAGCTTAACTGTGTCATTCGAGAACACTTTTACTTCTCTGTCTTCCACAGCAATATAAACTGTATTTACGCCTGCGTTTTCAATTGCCGTTGCCATTTCGGCAGAAATTGTGTCGCCTTTTACTGCTAAAATTTCGCCTGTTCTGGGGTCGGCAATATCGCGTGCAGTTTCTTTTCCCACAATTCGGTCAGAAATTGCAAGCTTCTTATTATACTTATAACGGCCTACTTTAGCAAGGTCGTATCTTTTTGCATCAAAGAAAAGCGCAGAAATCAATGATTCAGCCCCTTCAACCGTGGGAGGTTCGCCGGGACGGAGTCTGCGGTAAATTTCAAACAAAGCTTCTTCTCTTGTCTTTGCAACGTCCTTTTCCATTGTAAGGCGCAGATGCACATCATCACCAAACACCTGTTCAATTTCAAGGTCGGTTGAAAGACCGAGTGCACGAAGCAACACTGTTACAGGCAGCTTACGCTGTCTGTCAATTCTTACATAAAATATTCCGTTTGCATCGGTTTCGTATTCAAGCCACGCACCGCGGTTAGGAATAACCTGTGAAAACAGAAGTCTTTTATTGGTTTTTTCGTCACGGGAATCGGTGAAATAAATTCCGGGGGAACGTACAAGCTGACTTACTATAACACGTTCAGCACCGTTTATAATAAAGGTACCGTTATCGGTCATAAGCGGGAAGTCGCCCATAAAAAGTTCCTGTTCTTTAATTTCGCCGGTTTCGGTGTTGATAAGTCTTACGCGAACTTTTAAAGGGGCAGCGTAGTTAGTATCGCGCTCCTTACATTCTTCAATGTCGTATTTCGGCTGACCCGAAAGGTCGTATCCTATAAATTCGAGGACTAAGTTCCCGGTATAGTCGCTTATGGGAGAAACATCGTGGAAAACTTCTCCAAGACCTTCTTCAACAAACCAGTTGTACGAGTTTTTCTGAACCTCGATAAGGTTTGGCATTTCTAAAACCTCGTCGATTTTTGCATAGCTGTATCTGGTGTTCTTTCCCATTTTTACCGGATGCATCATATCAATCACCCCATTTAAAATTTTGTTTTGCCAAAGACTAAGATGCCAAATATGTTAAAGAATATTATGAAACATAATAAGAGTCTCAAAAACTCGCGAACCAGCAGTTCGGGTTTTGCAGAGAACCTTGTTTTATTGTTGCACAATAAAACGGCAAAATTACCCATTATGGGTATTTTATACTATGGACTATCATTATACCACCCATAAAAAGGCTTGTCAAGAAGAATTTTGCCAAATTTTAAAATTTTTAATCTTTTTGTAACTTTACGGGGGTTTTTATTGACATTACAAACTTTTTTGTACCATGCTTTGAATGTAGTTTTGTATACTTCACCGAAAATCCTAAAAACCTATAAATAATTTACACACCATTTGTAGGGGCGGGGTTCCATCCCTGCCTTTTTCGGAATGACATACAAGGGCATTCCGTTTATTCCTAAAATGCCTCCCCTGTGCAAGGGGAGGTGGGTTTGCAAAGCAAACTCGAAGGGGTTGTAACGCATCTTGTTACCATTTATAACAAATTTTCAAACGGGCTGTCGGGGACGTCAGCCCGTTTTATTAAGTGCATCTTTTCGTGGGGTGTGTCGCCGACACCCCACACCCCCGGCAGGCGCGGGCGCGCTATAAATACCTCCTTCCCGCTCGGCAAGCCTGTTTCACAGTCTTCCTCACTAACTCGGGCAAGCCTTTTTTATAAAAAGTCTTCCCTCGAGCCGAAGGTCGCGCTTTTTTAGCGCCTGTTTTTGCATAACTTTTTTGTACCATGCTTTTACGGGAGGGTTTGGTGGTTTTTGCAGAAATATAAAAAGTGTTACCTATGTGCTTGCACTGTTGTTACCCATGTTGCTCTTGACAGAGGACGCCGTCCCCTACAATATGAATTTTTAATTTAATATATTTTGTAGGGCGGGGTTCCATCCCCGCCTTTTTTGGAATGACACATAGGTCATTCCCTACGATGTTTTAATTTAATATATTTTGTAGGGGCTGACGTCCTCGGTAACCCGTTTTACAAAATAAGAAACGGCACTCAAGACCGTTCTCTACAAGTGGGGAATTTTTGCGCAAATATAATGAACGGCACACAAACCGTTCACTACATTATATATATTTCCTTTGTAGGGTTCGGCGATTTTCGACGAACCGTTTGTTTTTTACGGAACATCCTAAAGGCTGTTCCCTACATTTGGCGTGCGATACTTTACGGGGTGTGTATTCGGGAGGGCGTGGAAACCCTCCCCTACAATAATATATTGTTCAATTCCCTTTGTAGGGGCGGGGCCCCTGCCCGATTTTTGGAACTCTCTTCATGGGCGTTCCCTACATTTTTCTGCGGGATTTTTGAATGGAGTGCCCTGAATGCCTTCCATACATCCATATTTTTTGCATACAAAAAGCGAGCGCATAAAGCGCTCGCTCTTTATTTTTAAGAAGGTCTGATTATTAAGCTTCTTTAGCTGCTTCGTTTGTAACTCTGTAAACAACTACGTCTACAACTTCGTTGTCATAGGTACGAACGTATGCCCAGTGGCAGTCATAATCTACCTTTGTTACGCCTACGATGATGTTGCTTGCTCTTACAGCTTCAACAGTTGTGCTGTTACCGCTGAGTGCAACTTCGTATACGTTAACACCATTTGCATTTACTGCGAATGCGAGATCAACGCCGTCAGCATCCTTGAGGTAGCTTGCGTCTCTCTTTGTTGTGTCAGCCCAGTTTTCCTTAGTATCTGTAAGCATTAACTGGCCGTTAAGTCTCTTAGCTGCGAAACCGAAAGCATCCCATGTGTCTTCATCATCACCATAGTTGCCGTTTAAAGGAGCACCTGCATTGTTAGCAATGAGGCTAGCTGCTGTGTCAACTGCGATGAGGAGCTGGATCTTGTCGATAGCACCGTCAGCGTCGAGGCTGAAGATTACAACGTCACCTGCTTCGAGGTCAGCTGCTTCGAAGTCTGCAATAGCGTCACCGTTGATGTCGAACATATCGCAACCATCTTCGGATACTAAACCGCTTACTGCTTCGCCGCTCTGGAAGCCGTAAATCTTTGTAACTGTTCTGCCTTCAACTGTAGCTTCAGCAACTCTGTCGATAACGAGGAGCTGTGTTTCGGGGAGAATCTTTGTGTCTACAGCGTAAACAACTACAACTTTAGCTGTTGTGTCTACGTCGTAAGCAGCGTATTCATAAGTTTCGTTGTCGATGAAGATTGAGGAAGCAGCTGCAACCTTGATATCTTCTTCTTCGTCGATTGAACCTAAATCAGCTTTTGCTGTAGCAATGCTGAATACAACTGTATCTTCGCCGAGGTATGTCTTACCAACTCTGTCGGTAGATTCTCTGTAGATAGCTTCTGTATCGTATGCATATTCGCTGAAGTAGTCAACGCTCTTCTTTGTATCAGCAAGGTAAATCTTGTTTACTTTGCCTTCGTCGTTTAATTCGTACTGGAAGAGCTGAGGTGTAGCATCTGCAACATATTCTGTGCCGATTACTTTACCGTCTTTGTCTTTTTTGTCTGTCTTTGTGATATCGATGAATCCAGCAATACCCTTGATAGCTTCATCGTAATCTTTGCTTGTGCCCTTGTATGTGTAAACTTTCTGAGCAAGTTTTGTTTCAACCCACTGGTTGTCTTTGCCTAAGAATTTGAGTTCAACTGTAGCACCGCCGATGCCGTTTGTTACAACTGCATTGTAGAGGAAGCCGTAGTTTTCGCTCTTTGTGGATGTAGCATCCTTGTCAACTATTCTGTTGTCGATGTTTACATAGAATAAACCTGTATCGCCAACCTGAGGAGTTGTTAAAGCGTATGCTGATACTTTATAGTCGTTACCATCGATGGTGAAGATATCTTCGCCATTCTTGTCTTTTCTTGCTTCTGTGATTGAACCGTTAACAGTTGTCTTTGAAATGTAAACTGTTACGAGTGTGCTGTCAGCACTGATAGCGAGTGTAAGAACGTCGCCTACTGCAACATCATCAAATGTAGCAACTGTGCCGTCTGCATTGTAGAATCTTGTGATAACGTTTTCGTTATCGATATCGATATCGGAGATAGCAGCTTCTTCAGTGTCGATGATCTGATGTGAATCAGCTTCAACTGCGCCTACTACGTAGTCGCCTGTGAATTCTGTTACCATAGCGAAATCATAAAGTTTGTCGTTATCGTAGTCGAGGAATTCAACAACGCCTGAAGCAGGTGTTGTTAAGAAGTTCTGAGCTTCTTTTCTTGTAGCGTTTTCAGCTCTGCCGTTCCAGAGGTACTGGAGGTCTGTATCGAGCTTAATTGTAATTTTGTTTGTTGTGCCTTCAGCAACGTACTGGATTGAACCAGCTGCTGTTGTAGGAGCAACGAATGAACCAGCTGTGATTTCTGTGTAGTCAAGAACGAGTGATACGTTCTTAGCTGCTTTAGCTGCGATAGCAATGATTTCTTCATCGCCTGTGAGTTCGTTTTCTTTTACGTAAACGATTACGCTCTGTCCAAAGTAGGAAGCAGCGTCAACGCCTTCAGCTTCAAAGAATGTTTCTTCATTCTGTGTAACTGTTTCGCCGTTGAATTTGTTGTACTTAACTGTGATGCTCTTGTCTTCGTTGTCTGTAGCTGTTGTGAGGTATGTGCCTGTGATGTAGCCTTCGTATGTGTCAACTTCGAGAGCGTCAGAAAGAAGTGTCTTCTTTGTGTAGTTTGTGCCGTCCATTACAGCGTATTCGGGTTCGTTAGCTTTCCAGGAAACCTGTTCCATTGTGCAAACGTCGAGTGCGTTGTAAACGAGACGAGCCATGTTAGCTCTTGTGATAGCAACTTCTGCTGTGCCGCTAACACCGTTTGTCATTTTGTTCTGTGAAGCAACTACTAAATATCCTGAGGGATATCCGCCGTTCTGTTCAGCCATGGGTGTGTAGCCTAAAGCTGCAACAACCATTTTAACTGCCTGTTCGTACTTAACGGTATCTTCGGGACCGAATGTGCCGTCACCATAGCCGTTTACTATACCGCTCTGGCAAGCGAGGTTGATGTAACCTGTTGCCCAGTGGTCAGCTGCTACGTCTGTGAATTCTGTAGCACCCTTTGCGCCTTCAGCTGCACTTTCAAGACCTTTAGCTCTAACTATGATAGCTGTAGCTTCTGCTCTTGTGAGGTCAGCGTCAGGACGGAAGTTGCCTTCGTCATCGCCTTCCATGATGCCGAGGTACTTTAACATATCAGTAGCCTCTGCGTAGGAAGCGGTTGCGTCTACGTCAGGATAGTTAGCTGTAACTGTTAAGCTAAAGATCATGGCAAACGCGAGAACTGTTACTAAAACTTTTTTGAGATTTGTCATAATTCTCAAATCCTCCTTAAAAAATTTTTTTGAAAGAGATGTTAGGTTTCGCACCTGCCGCATCTCTTTCTTCTACGACTTGTGCACAAGGAGATGATACTCTCCCCCTGTATGCATTGATTATAGCACGAGGCTTTTTTATAGTCAATGCACTTTTTTCATTTGTAACATAACTGTAAAATTGCTTTCACATTAACGCCACAAATGGGGTAAAAACACTATCTCCACCTTGCCATTTTACACTTTTATTTTACATTTGTCAAGTTTTTCGTGCAAATTTTGCGGTTGACGGCATTTTTTCTTTGTGTTATAATCTTTCTATATTAAATATATGAAAGGATTTTTAAAATGACAAAGGGCAATATTTCAGTAAATACCGAAAACCTTTTTCCTATTATAAAGAAATGGCTTTATTCGGATAAAGATATTTTTGTAAGAGAGCTTGTATCAAACGGATGCGATGCAGTTTCAAAGCTTTCAAAGCTTTCGGCAATGGGGGAGGCTACTGCTCCCGAAGGCGGTTTTGTAGATGTTATTATAAATAAGGAAGAAAAAACTTTAACCTTTTCGGATAACGGCATAGGAATGACAGAAGAAGAGGTTATAAAATATATTGCCGAGGTGGCTTTTTCGGGCGCGGCTGAATTTATTGATAAATATAAAGACGAAACCGACGAAAACAGAATTATAGGTCACTTTGGTTTAGGCTTTTATTCTGCCTTTATGGTGGCAGAGAGGGTTGATATAAACACTCTTTCGTATAAAGAAAATGCAAAAAGCGTTTTGTGGACCTGCGACGGCGGCACAGAGTACGAAATTTCGGAGGGAAGCCGTAAAACAGTAGGCACAGACATTGTTTTGCATATTGCAGAGGACAGTATGGAATTTTTAGAGGATACCACAGTACGCAATACCCTTACAAAATACTGTGCTTTCTTGCCTACCCCCATATATCTTTATACGGCAGACGGCGAAAAGGGCGAAAGCATAAACGACCAGAATCCTTTATGGCTTAAAAAGCCTTCGGAATGCAGCGAGGAAGAATACATTGAATTTTATCACAAGGTTTTTGCAGATATAAACGACCCGCTCTTTTATATTCACTTAAATGTTGACTTTCCTTTTAATTTAAAAGGTATACTTTATTTCCCCAAGCTTCGCCACGAGTTTGAGATGAGCGAAGGACAGATTAAGCTTTTTAACAATCAGGTTTTTGTTGCAGATAATATTAAGGAAGTTATTCCTGAATTTTTACTTCTTTTAAAGGGTTGTATTGACTGCCCCGACCTTCCGCTTAACGTTTCAAGAAGCTTTTTGCAAAACGACGGATATGCTGCAAAGGTTTCGGCTCATATAACCAAAAAGGTTGCCGACAAGCTTCTTTCCTTATATAATAATGAAAGAGAATCCTACAATAAATACTGGGATGATATAAATCCCTTTGTAAAATACGGTTGTTTAAAAGACGAAAAGTTCTATGACAAAGTTAAAAATGCCATAGTTTACAAAACCACTTCGGATACTTATGTATCTTTGGAAGATTATCTTGATAACGCAAAAGTAAAAAATCACGAAAACACAGTTTACTATGTTTCTGACCCAGTGCTTCAAAGCTCTTATATAGAAATGTTTAAGGCAGAAGGGCTTTCGGCGGTTATGTTGCCTGTGATTATCGACAACCACTTTATTTCGTTTGTTGAGTCCAAAAAGCCCGAAATAAAGTTTATGAGAATTGACTCGTCCCTTGCATCTGCTTTGCAAACGGATGGCGACTGTGCCGATAAAGAAAAGCTTTGTGCACTCTTTAAAGAGGCAATAGGCAACGAAAAGCTTAACATAGACGCTTCGCCTTTAAAAACCGACGCTCCCGCTGTTATGCTTTTGGACGAGCAGTCAAGACGTATGGGCGAAATGATGAAAATGTACGGCTCGGCATTCCCTGCTGATATGTTTTCAGAAAGCTTTACTTTAAATATAAATCTTGCAAACCCGCTTGTAAAGTCGGTGGCAAACATAGCAGATGACAAGGAAAAGGCGTTCCCCGTAGCACGCCAGATTTATGACCTTGCACGCCTTGCTCAAAGACCTCTTGAAGGGGAAGAGCTTGCTGAATTTATAAAGCGTACATCAGAGCTTCTTTTAGGAACTCTTTAAAATTTACAAAAGGATTTGATTTTATGGTATATTTCGGACCTTCGGGCAACCCGCCAATGTTTTATGATGCAGGGGGTAAGCACTCAAAAGAGGTTCCCGCATTTTTAAAATCTGTAGGGCTTTCAGCCTATGAATATCAATGCTCAAAAGGGTGTAAAATAAAAGAGGAAACGGCTATGGCAATAGGTGCTGCCGCAAAAGAGAATTCTGTTTTATTAAGTATTCACGGCCCCTATTATGTAAACCTCTCATCAACAGAGGGCGAAAAGCGGGAGAACTGCATAAGATATATGCTTGATGCCCTGCGTGTTGCAAATGTTATGCAGGCGGACAGAGTTGTTATTCACTCGGGCGGCTGCAACAAAATGCCAAGAGAGGATGCCCTTGCCCTTGCAATGCAAACTCTTTCGGAGGCAATAGCCGCTGCCGATGCAGAGCATTTAGGGCACATACATCTTTGCCCCGAAACAATGGGTAAAATAAATCAGCTTGGAACTTTAGACGAGGTAATACGCCTTTGTCTTTTAGACGAAAGACTTATTCCCACAATAGATTTCGGTCATCTTAACGCACGCACCTTTGGCGGAGTTAAAACAAAAGAGGATTATGCCTTTATTTTAGACGAAATTTATAACAAGCTCGGAAGTGAGAGAGGCAAAAACTTCCACGCACATTTTTCAAAAATAGAATATACTGAAAACGGCGGGGAAAAACAGCATCTTACGTTTGAGGATACTGTTTTCGGCCCTGATTTTGAGCCTTTGGCCCAGCTTTTGGCAGAGCGTGATATTTCGCCAAGAATTATTTGCGAATCTGACGGAACAATGGCAGAGGATGCTCTTTTAATGAAAAAAATGTATGAAAATGCTCTTTTACTGAAAAAGGATTGATAATATGTATAAAGAAAGAATAAATTCAATACTTTCTTTGGCAGACACAAGTGTTCTTATATGCTCGGCACAAAATCTGTTTTACTTTTCGGGCTTTACGGGCGGAGAAGGATATATGCTTTTAACCCCTTACATTGCCTATCTTTTTGTTGACGGAAGGTATACCCTTCAGGCAAAAGAGCAGGCGAAAGATTTTAAGGTTATAACCTTTGACAAAAAACCTCTTTCGTTTATACTCGAAAAAATAAAACAACATAATATTACAAGCCTTGCATTTGAGGATTCTTTTGTAACCTTCTCGTTTATGCAAAGCTTAAAAGAGGCTTTGCCCTGCGAGTTTGTTCCGCTTAAAAACAAGGTTTCGGTTTTAAGGCGAAAAAAGAACAGTTTTGAAATTGCAAAAATAAAAGAGGCGGTAAGACTTGCCGACGAAGCATATAATCACATAACAAACTGCATAAAGCCCGGTATGAGCGAACGCTCGGTTGCCGCAATTTTAGAATATTTTATGAGAAAAAACGGAGCAGAAAAAACCTCCTTTGATACAATTTGTGCGTCAGGCTACCGAAGTGCACTCCCTCATGGTGCGGCAAGCGACAAAATAATCGAAAAAGGGGATTTTGTTACTTTGGACTTTGGTTGTGTTTTAGACGGCTACTGCTCGGATATGACAAGAACCCTTTGTATGGGGCGTGCATCATCCCGCCACAAGGATATTTACCACGTAGTTTTGTATGCAATGTGCCGTGCAGAGGACGAGGTTGTATGCGGTATGAAAACAAGTGATTTAGATGCCGTTGCACGAAATATTATAACAAACTTCGGTCACGGCGAGCATTTTACCCACGCACTCGGGCACGGAGTGGGAATTGATATTCACGAAGCCCCGACACTTTCCCCACGCTCTGAGGATGTTCTTGAAAAAGGCTCTGTTATAACCATTGAGCCCGGCATTTATATCGAAGGTTTTGGCGGCGTGAGAATAGAGGATATGCTCTACATAGATGAAAAAGGAGGGGTAATTATGACCTCTTCTCCCAAAGAACTTACAGAACTTTAAAAAAAGACTTGAAAAATGTAAAAAAATATTGTACAATATACTATATAGTTCTTAATATACTAAAAATTGGAGGAATTTATTATGATAACTGCCGGAGATTTTCGTAACGGTATAACATTTGAATTTGAAGGTAACGTATACCAGGTTGTTGAATTTCAGCATGTAAAGCCCGGTAAAGGTGCAGCTTTTGTAAGAACAAAGCTTAAGAATGTTATAAACGGTGGCGTTGTAGAAAAAACTTTCCGCCCCACCGATAAATTTGAAAAGGCACACATTGACAGAAAAGATATGGAATATCTTTATTCCGATGGCGACCTTTTCTACTTTATGGATCAGGAAACATACGAACAGAATCCTTTAAGCTCCGAACAGCTCGGCGACGCTTTAAAGTTTGTAAAGGAAAATATGCTTGTTAAAATCCTTTCATACAAAGGCTCTGTTTTCGGTGTTGAACCCCCAAACTTCGTAGAACTTGCAGTAACAGAAACCGAACCCGGCTTCAAAGGCGACACTGCAACAGGTGCACAGAAGCCTGCTACACTTGAAACAGGCGCACAGATTTACGTTCCCCTCTTTATAAACGAAGGCGACGTAATAAGAGTAGATACCCGCACAGGCGAATATATGGAACGTGCATAAAATTATTTTAACGGAGGTTTTTTAAAATGGATCTTAACGAAAAGGTTTCATATCTCAAAGGTTTATGCGAAGGACTCGGCATTGACGAAACAAAGCCCGAAGGTAAGCTTTTAGTAAAGATTATCGACGTTTTGGAAGAAATCGCTGACGAAATCCTTGATACAAATGATTATATTGATGAAGTAAGCGCTGTTGTTGACGAAATCGACGAAGATTTGTCTTATGTTGAAGATTATCTTTTTGATGATGAAGACGACGAATGCGACTGTTGCGATGATTTTGACTGTGCTGAAATCGAATGTCCCGCTTGCGGAGAAGTAATCTATCTTGATTGCGATATGCTTTGCGATGAAGAAGATGTTTTAACCTGCCCCTCTTGCGGAGAAGAAATCGAACTCGATTTTGATTGCTGTGATTGTTGCGATTGCGACTGCGACGATTGCGAATAATTTTTAAAAACTTTAAGGCGACCTTTTTGGTCGCCTTTTTATTTTTGTGTACTAAAAATAAATCGGGCTGTCGAGGACGCCAGCCCCTACAAAAAGCAAAAAAGCTTTCTTTGAAACCCGCTAAACTTTACCATAAAAGCACAGCATAAAAAAGTTATATAAAAACAGGCGCTAAAAAAGCGCGGCCTTCGGCTCGAGGGAAGACTTTTTATAAAAAAGGCTTGCCCGAGTTAGTGAGGAAGACTGTGAAACAGGCTTGCCGAGCGGGAAGAAGTTAGCCTTAACAACCAACACTGAAGAAGCCTCAAACGGTGCATTTTCGGCATCCTTTGCCTTGTCGTCTTTGAAAGGCGTCAGCCTTACTTCATCCTCCGCACCAAAATCTGTTCGAAAATTCATACGTTTGAGGTCCTTTGGAGTTTTTAAATAATAAATTTTGTTTCAGTCAAGGCAAAAACGCAGGAAATATGATAATATTTCCGAGGCTTTTAACAATGGATGTGGCAAAATTTATATTTAAAAACCATCTTGAGCGTTAGTTGTTAAGGCTATTTATAGCGCGCCCGCGCCTGCCGGGGGTGTGGGGTGTCGGCGACACACCCCACAAACAATGATTACTGCATATTATAATCATTGTAGAGGGTATTTTACTGTATTAAATAAAAGGTGATAAAATGAAAAAAATTTTATGTTTAATTTTAGTTATATTTTTAGTTTCGGGGTGCGGCAGGAATCCGCAAAAATACGAAACAAATTTTTTTGCGTTTGATACTTATGTAAATATTACTTTGTATGAAAAAAACGACGCTCTTTTAAAGGAATGTGAAGAGCTTGCAAAAAAATACGAAAATATGTTCAGCAAAACCCGTGAAGGCAGTGACATTTATATTTTAAACCAAACGGGAGAGCATAAGGTATCGCCCGAAACATATTATCTTATAGAAAAGGGACTTTACTATAATAAGATGACAGAGGGTCTTTTTGACATAACGGTGGGAGCTCTTTCTGAAATATGGAAAAGCTCAGTCCCTTCCGATGAAGAAATACAAAATGCAAAAAATACTGTAGGTGCCGATAAAGTAACGCTTTATGACGGCAAGGTAACATTGAAAAAAGGAACAAAAATTGACCTTGGGGGTATAGCCAAGGGATATATTGCCGACAAAATGGCAGAGCTTTTTAAAAATCATAACCAAAGCGGAATAATAAATCTTGGCGGGAATGTGTATGCCGTTGGCACAAAAACGGGAGAAAAGTTTAAGGTTGGGATACAAAAGCCAAAAACCGAGGGCGAGAGTATATACGTTTTAGAAGTATCTGACACATCAGTTGTAACAAGCGGAATATACGAAAGATATTTTGAAGAGGACGGGAAAGAGTATCACCACATAATAGACCCCAAAACAGGCAGACCTCTTGACAATAATTTATATTCGGCAACCGTTATAAGCTCTTCGTCAATGGAGGCAGATATTTTTTCAACAGCTCTTCTTTTAATGGGAGACAAGGCGTTATCCTTTGCCGAAAAAAATAATATACAGGCGGTACTTATAGATAAAAATTACACTGTAGCCTTAACAAAGAAACTCAAGTAAATAACGGTTTTTATAGAAAATATTTTGCATTGAAAAGCCCATAAACAGTTGCTATAATTGTTTATGGGCTTTAAAAATATATATTCTTTAATTTCTTAGGAAAGGAGCAAAAAATATGAGAATACTTACGGCACTTAATAAAATAGAGGGAATACAGAAGTACACAATAATCATTTGCTCTTTTCTTGCCAATCTCCTTATGCTTGCAGCAGGGGTTATTTTAAAAAATCCCGATAAAAGCCTTGATATGATTTTTATGTCACGCGGGATTTTCAATGTGGGTGTAAACATATTTTCTGCAGGGTTTATTGGCGGAATACTGTTTGACATCATACAGAAAAGATAACCTCTAAATTACCTCCAAAAAAGAAAAAGACCTCGATCGAGGTCTTTTTCTTTATGCTATAAATTTCTTCTTGGGGAGGGAGGGCGTGGAAACCCTCCCCTGCAAAATACATAAAAAGGCTCGTCAGATTGTCAAGCCAAGTGCAACACTTTTGTTAATAAACTCAATCGGCGATAAATATCCCAAGCATTTACGAGGTCTGTTGTTGATTAAAGCAACAACAGAATCTAATTGTTCTTGTGGAAGATTACGG
>JAZSDN010000107.1:0-3036 GCA_045531205.1 Clostridia bacterium
TCTGTCCGTTGGGGAGACGGTATTCAAGATTGATATATCCGCCTACAAGTGCGTTGAGCTTTTCAACCTTCGGCATACCCTCAATATGCAAATCATTGAATTCCTTGATAAGCTGTTCTTTGAACTCGTTGAACTTATCCGTACCGTCAAGATTTTTATATTGCTTCCAGTAATTCAGCTTCGGCAGCATATCTTTCATATAAGCACGAGCCTGTTCCGAAGAAAACTCTTCGTTTGCCATATTCTGCACGCAGACCTCAATTAAATCATCCATATTATGATACATATATTCGCCGTCAGCATAGCACCATTTACAGTATTCTTCGTTAAAAAAGCCGTCTGTTTCCTTGCTGATATTACAGTCTTCAAGCGGCATACCGCAGCATTGGCAAACGAGTTTTTGCGGAGAGCCTAAAAGAGTATTGATTGAAACATCAAACAGCTTTGATAAAAGCTTCAGAGTTTCCGTGTTAGGGGTTGTTTCACCGTTCTCCCAACGGCTGACCGCCTGGCGGGTAACAAAAACCTTTTCGGCAAGCTCATCTTGTGACATACCTTTTTTCGTTCTGAGTTCAAGTATAATATCTTTCGTTTCCATAAATTTATCACCTCAGTATTATTCTAACACCGAATGTTTTAATGAACAAGCAACTCGCTGTTGCTTTTGCTTGATTAACATGAATTTATCTGTGAGCCTTAAAATCTATCCCTGCTTTTCTTGCTTGACTGCACAGGTCTTTTGTCTGCAATTTGTATTCCTTACCGTCTTTGATAAAATGAGTTCCGCATTGTCTGAACTCAAAGGATACGTTTTTACGAATACACTGTTCTCTGATATCAAGTGCCCAATCATAATCAAACACCCGTGCACAATAATCTGACTCTCCGCCGACAACTACAAGTTCAATATTATCAAGATGCGGTTCGATATGTATTTTTTCAAGCAACGGTTGTGCAGTAATACATTTGTGCTTTATCGGAAGCGATTCAAATAATGACAATCTTTCATCTGCATTTTTTTGAGTTTCAACGGTACAGCACACAACAACATTTTCATATCCGTCGTCCCAATCGTCAGGGACACAATCTGCAAACCTTTCTATTCGTTTAGTGAGAAAAAGAAAAGTACAGTCTTGTCGTTGTTTTATCATATCCCAGCACTCTTTGCGCCACTCGTCCGCTTCTTCTATCAGAAAATCCGTTGAAAAGCAAAGGTAAACCATTCCTGCTTTCATTTTGTAGTTTCCGTTTTTTAACCGCTCAACAGGCTTATAAAAATCTTTTGTTTTTATAATGTCGTTTGTATTAACACCACGTTTTGCATCACCTTTGTGTATATAGCAATGCAGACATCCTTCACTGCATTTTTTACAACCTCGCCACGGATTCCACATAGCCATAATAAACACTTCTCCAACTTCTTATTTATCTATCTCTTTTTCTTCGGCATCGGGAGTTCATCATACATAGCGTTGAAAAGCTTTGCAAGGAAATCTCTGTTGTCAACATCATCGACGAGCAGCATTTCTTTTGCGCCCTCATACGGCAGTTCAAAAGTTGCATCGGGCATAAAAGCAACAGCCGATTTGACGGGCTTCACAAGCAGTCTGTCATCATATATGCCGCCGATGATTTTGCCTCGATAGTAGAGGATATATTCTCCCATCATCGCTCTGTATGTTATTTCATCCAAATCGGATAACTGTTCTAAAATGAATTCCAGATAATCTTTACTTGAAGCCATAATATACCTCGTCAAATCTTATTTATCTGTTTAAGTATATCACAGCCAATATGTTAACGCAAGAATGAATGGTCTGCTATAGAGACATAAAAACAGGGAACAAACTGTAAAAATACGGTTTGTTCCCTCAAATGTTTATTTAGATAAATTGGAGCTGTTGTTCCTTGCCAATTAGAAAATTCTTTGTAATTATTAGCCGTTATGATCGCTTTTTGATATTATTTTTTTATCTTTTCCTTTTATTGCTCAAAAAAGCAAGAAAACGCAAAACAACAAATCCAATAATATAAATTATGAAAAAGAATACAATGGCCCAGATAATTGCTTTTTGAATACTGTTTGTGAATTTGTAAATTAAAAAAGATGCAACACACGCAAACAACGCAGCCATAATTCCACTTATAATTACATCATTTTTAGCGGTAGATGTGCTGTCAGATTTTCCCCATAAACCGTTTTTTACAGTCATAACAATTGCAGTAATACTGCCAACCAGCAGAATTATTGCTTCTCCTATAATGTATCTGACATCCAAAAAAATAAGTAATTGAAGGTTAAGTGTTATTATTCCGATGATTATTGTTATTAAAAAGGATGTCACAAAAATTTTTATTCTTTTCTCTTTTTCAGCTTTATTGTAATCTGCTACCTTTTCAAGAGTTTCTTTTAGCTCATAATTTATTTTCTTACCATCCTTTTCTCCGTTCAGAATCTCTTTAACTTCAACATCAAAAAAATCTGCTATTTGAATAATCATACTTAAATCGGGCATATTGGATCCGGTTTCCCATCTTGACACGGTTCTGCCTGCTACATTAAACACCTCAGCAAGCTGTTCTTGTGTTAGTCCTTTTTCCTTACGTAGATGTTTTAGAAAAGTGCCTATTTTCTGCATATCCATGATTAAATCTCCTTTCACAATAATACTATCAAAAAACGGAGATCGTAAACACGACACAAAGTGAGAATTTTAATATTTTCTTATTTATCGCTCTAATCATACCACAGAAAAAAGAAAATTTCCACATTGATTTTTGTGCCGTTCATATCCAAGTGAGCTGATATATCTGCACACATGGAAATGATTAGATCGGTCTTAATTGCCCCGCTTCGTGCGGGGCTTTTTCTTTTTGTACCGCCAACTTGGATTTATTATAAAATTTTTCTCCAACCTTTGGAACATTTTGGCTTTCTTGTGTCGTATATGGTTGGAGGGCAAAATCATTATCACAAAAGAAAGGAGAATTTATGAAGAATTCAAACGACTCTCTTATTCTCGGTATTGACCACGG
>JAZSDN010000095.1:0-58932 GCA_045531205.1 Clostridia bacterium
TCATTGAAAACTATGTTCATTACTTTAATAACGAAAGATTATCATACAAATTAAATTACAAAACCCCTGTTCAATATAGAGTTGAACAAGGGTTTGCATAATCCGTGGTTTTTTAGTGTCTACTTTTACTTGACAAGTTCATGTAAATTAGGAGTGTCTTAAGGTTTATATAATTATTTTGCCAAAGCTGCGGTTTCAAGTGCAATCATAAGCTCTTCGTTTGTGGGAACAAGTAATGAATGAACCTTTGCATCGCAAGCTGAAAAATCTCTGTCGATACCGCGAACGTTATTCTTTTCGTCGTCAATTTTAACACCAAGGAACTCTAAACCAGAGGTAACTTTCTTTCTCATACCGGCATTATTTTCGCCAACGCCTGCTGTAAATACAATTGCATCAAGTCCGCCCATAACAGCAGCATAAGCACCAATGAACTTTTTAATTGAATGAGCAACTATATCTTCTGTAAGTAATCCTCTTTCGTCTCCTTCTTTTGCAGCGTTTTCAACTTCTCTTGAGTCGCTTGACTTTTCGAAAAGGCCTAAAAGACCTGACTTTTTGTTCATAACAGCGTTAACCTCTGCAGGAGAAAGGTTTTCCTTTTCCATAAGGTAGGTAACAATAGCAGGGTCAATATCGCCGCATCTTGTACCCATAGGAAGACCTGCTAAAGGAGTAAAGCCCATTGAAGTATCAACAGATTTGCCACAGTCAACAGCACAAACTGAAGAACCATTTCCTATATGACATGTAACAATTTTAAGTGATTCCAAAGGCTTGCCCAAAAGTTCAGCCGCACGCATTGCAACATATTTGTGGCTTGTGCCGTGGAAGCCGTATCTTCTTATCTTATACTTTTCGTAGTAAGCATAGGGAAGAGCATAAAGATAAGCCTTTGCGGGAATTGTCTGATGGAAAGCTGTATCAAAAACAGCAACGTGAGGAACAGAAGGCATATACTGCATACAAGCACGGATACCAACAACGTTTGGAGGATTGTGTAAGGGTGCGAGTTCTGAACATTCTTCAATGCTCTTTAAAACAGCTTCTGTGATAACAACGCTTTCACTGAATTTTTCACCGCCGTGAACAACTCTGTGTCCTACAGCAGAAATTTCGCTCATATCAGAAATAACACCGATTTCTTTATCTGTAAGAGCGTTTAAAACCATGTGTATAGCCTGTGAATGGTCTTTGATAGCTTCTTCAATAACTACCTTGTCTTTATCATGGGGCTTATGAGTAAGGTTTGAACCATCAATAGAAATTCTGTCAACAAGACCTTTAGCCATAACAACAGAAGTTTCCATATCAATAAGCTGATATTTAAGCGAGGAGCTACCCGCATTAACAACTAAAACTTTCATTAGAATTCTCCTTTTAAATTATTTCTGGTTCTGTGCCTGAACACAGGTAATAGCAACAACACCAACAATATCTTCAGCACTGCAACCTCTTGAAAGGTCATTTACAGGCTTTGCAATACCCTGAGTGATAGGACCGTAAGCTTCAGCCTTTGCAAGACGCTGTGTAAGCTTGTAACCAATGTTACCTGCATTAAGGTCGGGGAATATAAGAACGTTAGCCTGACCAGCCATAGGACTGTCGGGAGCCTTAGACTTACCAACCGATTCAACAATAGCGGCATCAAGCTGCATTTCGCCATCAAGCTTTAATTCGGGGGCTTTTTCTTTTGCAAGACGTGTAGCTTCCTGAACTTTGTCAACAAGTTCGCTCTTTGCACTGCCGTAGGTTGAGTATGAAAGCATAGCAACCTTGGGTTCAGCTTCAACTAAAACTTCAAACGATTTAGCTGACGAAAGAGCAATTTCCGAAAGCTCATCTGCATTGGGGTTAGCATTAAGACCTGCGTCTGAATAAATAAATGTTCCGTGTTCGCCGTATTCGCAATCGGGAACAACCATAACAAAGAAAGCAGAAACAAGTTTTGTGCCGGGAGCGGTTTTCAAAATCTGTAAACAGGGACGGAGAACGTTGGGTGTTGAGTTAACAGCACCGGCAACCATACCGTCAGCAAGACCTTTTTTAACCATCATAACACCGTAGTATAAAACATCATTTAATGTTTCTTTTGCCATTTCAGGTGTAACACCCTTTGATTTACGAAGTTCATAGAATTCGTTTGCAAGTTCATCATGGTCAGCTGCAGTTGTGGGGTCGATGATTTTTGCAGCAGAAATATCAAGATTTTCGTCTGCAGCCATTTTCTTGATATCAGCTTCATTACCTAAAATAACAATGTTTGCGATAGACTGCTCTAAAACCATTGCAGCAGCTTTGATAGTTCTGATATCGCTACCTTCTGCCAAAACAATAGTTTTTTTGTCTTCACGTGCTCTTTCAGCAATTCTTTCTAAGAATTTACTCATAAAAACATCTCCTTAAAATTGTAATAAATTAACACATCTTTATAATTATATAACATTTTACAACATTTTACAAGACTTTTTAATTAAAAATTTTAACACTATCAAACAAATTATTTATTTTGTCACAAAGAGGCGAATGCTCGGGGAGAGAAAGTGCAGGGTCACGTTTTAAAACATCCTTTGCAGCATTCTCTGCAAGTTTTAAAATATCCATATCTGAAAAAATGTTTGCAATCTTAAATTCGGGAAGACCATGCTGGCGAGTTCCAAAAAATTCACCTGGACCACGAAGCTGTAAATCCTTCTCTGCAATTTCAAAACCATTTGTTGTATTGCACATAATTTTCATTCTTTCTCTGCAAAGCTTTGAAGGTGAGTCCGAAAACATAATGCAATAGCTTTGTTTACTGCCTCTTCCAACACGGCCTCTTAACTGATGAAGCTGTGAAAGACCAAACCTTTCTGCGTTTTCTATAATCATAATTGTGGCATCCGGAACATCTAGCCCTACCTCTATAACGGTTGTAGAAACCAGAATTTTAACCTTTCCATCTTTGAAACTTTGCATAATTGCATCTTTTTCAAAAGCCGACATTTTTCCATGAACAGGCGCAATTTCACTATTGTCAAATCCCATTTCAATAAGCTTTTTTGTAAAACTTTCAACACTTTCAAGGTCTGATTCGGGATTTTCTTCAATTAGAGGACAAACAATATATGCACGGTTACCCTGGTCAAGCTGACTTCTTACAAATTTATATACCTGCTCCTTTGTTGAAGAATCTCTTGCAGCAGTTTTTACAGGCAACCTTCCTTTTGGCATCTGGTCGATAAAAGAAATATCAAGGTCTCCGTAAAGAATAAGCGAAAGAGTGCGTGGGATGGGGGTTGCACTCATAACAAGAGTGTGAGGAATAGAGCCCTTTGAGGTTAAAGTTTGCCGCTGCTTTGTGCCAAAGCGGTGTTGCTCGTCGGTAATAACAGCTCCGAGCTTTTTAAATATAACATTATCCTGCAAAACTGCGTGAGTAGCTACAACAATATCGGCACTTCCGTCGGAAATAGAGGCTATTACATCTTTCTTCTTTGAAATACTGCTGGCTAAAAGAACACAGTTAAAATCAGAAAACCATGCCGATAAGGTAGCAAAATGCTGTTTTGCAAGAATTTCTGTCGGAGCCATTATAACAGCCTGATATCCATTTTTTACTGCAGCATACATAAGAGTTGCCGCAACCGCAGTTTTGCCCGAGCCTACATCGCCCTGTACAAGCCTGTTCATAGGAACATTTTTAGAAATATCTGCGTAAATTTCATTTACAACACGGCTTTGTGCATCAGTAAGAGTAAAAGGTAAACGCTTTTTAAACTCATCTATGTCAGCTTTAATTGAAAAACCGTTTTTTTCTTTATCCTGCTTTTTCATTTTCTGCAAAGCGGTTTCTAAAACTAAAAACTCTTCAAAAACAAATCTTTTACGTGCTTCATTATATAAAGCAAAATTTTTGGGAAAATGAATATTTTCAAGAGCATCTCCTACACTCATAAGAGAATATTTATTAAGTATATTTAGAGGGAGAACTTCAGGTGCAGAAGCTTTTGCAATACGAAGAGCATCCTCTAAAAAACTGTTGAAATTTTTTTGAGTAATTCCCGAAACCGAAGGATACACAGGAACGATTTTGCCTGTAGCTTTTGCCTTGTCTGCAGGTTCAAAAATGGGATTTGTAATTTCTTTTTTTCCAAATTTAACACTTACTTTACCGTATAAACTGTATTCTACGTCCTTTTTCAGTGTGTTTTTTATATAAGGATTATTGTACCAAATAACCTGTATAGTACCAGTTTCGTCAACAAACGGAGCGGAAGCAATAAGTAAAGAAGAACGCACTCTCTTAATTGTTAAAGGCCCTTTAAAAACTGCTAAAATCGAAACAATATCTCCGTCTGCTAATTCGTGAATCTTTTTAAAGTTACTTCTATCTTCAAAGCGGCGCGGAAAATGATAGAGCATATCTCCAATAGTTTTAATGGAAAGACGCTCTAAAAGCTTCTGTTTTTTAGGCCCTATACCGCTTATTTTTGAAACAGGTTCGTAAAACATATAATCACCATAAATAATTTATCATTATTTTATTTCGTTGTCAATTACTATTGACAAATCCTCCCAATTAAATTAAAATTATCATAGGGTGATAATTGATGAAAAGAATAATAGTAGCAACAAAAAACAAGAATAAAGTAATAGAAATAGCAAAAATTCTCCCCGAATACGAAATAGTGACAATGGAAGAAGCGGGAATAGATATTGAAATAGAAGAAGATGGGACAACCTTTGAAGAAAATGCTTTAATAAAAGCAAAGGCAGTAAAGGAATTTGTAAAGGACGATATTGTAATAGCAGACGATTCAGGACTTTGCGTAACTTGCCTTGACGGAGCACCCGGAATATACTCTGCACGTTACGGCGGACATGAGCTTGATTACGGCATAAAAAACAGAATGTTAATAGACGAAGTTAATGCAAAAAATACTACTGACAGGTCTGCAAAGTATGTATGCTCCATTGCGTGTGTTGACGAAGAAGAACACGTATTTACAGGCGAATGCCACGGGGAAATAACAAAAGACCCGTCGGGCAGTAACGGTTTTGGATATGACCCGATATTTTTTGTTAAAGAATATAATAAAACAATGGCAGAAATTTCTCCCAAGGTAAAAAATGAAATAAGCCACAGAGCAGAGGCACTTAAAATGCTAAAAAGTTATTTTAAAACAAAATAAGCTTAAAAGGCTCCGCCTTTTGGCGAAGCCTTTTAAGTTTTTATCTGCAGCAGCCGAAGCCTGAGCCGTTACCACCGCAAACACATGATAAAACAAGATAAATAAGGATGATCCAAACGATGCATTCGCAATCGAAACCGCATCCGCAGTTGTTGTTTGTCATAATATTGCCTCCTATGAATTAGTTACAGCAGGGTGTAGAAGATACGTTCTGGCACTGACAACCGTTCTGGTTACCACAGAAGAAGAACAGTATAAGGATTAAAATAATCCATGTGCAGCAGCAGTCGTTACCGCCAAAGTTAAACATTTACATTTCCTCCTTTTTTAAATAATCAATTCGAATTAACTTTTAATCTTTGGTTTGTAAGTCCGTTTTCTTACGGTCTCAATACCATAGTATGTAATATCAGTTTTTTGGTTACAAATTTTTGAGGTGTTTTTTATGAAAGTTTTAATATTCAGTTTATCTACAGGTCAGGGGCATAACAGTGCATCCGAAGCAATAAAGAATTATCTTATTGAAAATAATGCAGAATGTAAAATTGTAGATGCATATAAAGATATAAGCAAATTTTTGGGACAGTCGGTTGAAAAAGGCTATCTTGTAAGTACAAAACACGTACCCGTTCTTTACGGGAAAATATACAGAAGTCTTGAAAAAAACGATAAAGCCGACAAAACATTTATTCCTATAAGTATACCCAATACCCTTGTTGTTTCAAAATGCATAGATATTGCAAAAAAATATAAAGCAGATGTAATAATAGCACCGCACGTTTTTACGGCACTTCTGCTTCCTGAAATAAAAAGAGAAATGCCAGATATTAAAACAATAGGTATTGTTACCGATTTTACAATACATCCATATTGGGTAAATACAGACCTGGATTTTTATGTAACAGCATCCCACTTACTTACACATCAGTGTATAGAACATGGAATAAGCGAAGAAAAAATATTGCCTTTTGGTATTCCTATAAGAAAACAGTTTTCAAAAAGTATTTCTAAGTCCGAGGCACGCAAAAATCTGGGAATAGAAAACAGAGATACGATAATGATAATGATGGGTAGTATGGGATATGGTAATGTAGCAGATACAGTAAAAGAAATAGATAAGCTGAAACTTGATTTTCAGATTCTCTGCGTTTGCGGAAATAATGAAAGAATACGAAAAAAACTGGAAACACTTGAAACTGCACATACAAAATATATTTACGGATTTGTAGACAATGTAAACGAAATGATGGATGCGGCAGACTTTCTTGTAACAAAACCGGGAGGACTTTCAACATCAGAAAGTCTTGCAAAAGGTCTTCCGATGATACTTTGTAATCCTATCCCGGGACACGAACACAGGAATATAGAGTTTTTGGTAAATAATGGACTTGCAGTAGCGGTAACCGATACTTATCCCATTGACGAAGCGGTTTATCAGCTTATGTCTAATGAATGGAAGCGTATAAACGGACAAGAAGCAATAAAATATGTAGGTAAACCTAATGCGGCAAAAGCTTTGGGTGATTTTATATTATCTTTAAAGAAGGAGTAGGTAATGAAAACACAAATTATTGACAATAAGATAAAGTTTCATTCTGCTTATGATAAAAAATTTAAAAATTTCAGGGCAGGAATATATGTAAACACTCCCTTAACAAGAGAAACGGCAGTAAATAATACACTTCTTGCCAGAATGCTTATGTCAGGCAACTCTGTGTATAAGGATAAAAAGCAACTGAATTTACGTCTTGAACAGCTTTGCGGAAGCTCACTTTCTGCAAACGTTACAAAAAGGGGAGAAGCACATATGCTTCACCTTGTAATAGATTGCATATCAGATAGCTTTTCAGATAAACAAAATTTTTCTGATGCAGTGGATTTGCTTTTTACAACATTCTTATCACCAAATGTACAAAACGGAGCATTTGATGAAAAAGTATTTGAACGCGAAAAGAAAAATCTTGCAGATGAAATACAGGGAGTAATAAACGATAAAACAAGCTATGCTATGCTTCGCTGTGCTGAAATAATGTGCAAAGATGAAGCATTCGGCATACGTAAATACGGATATATTGAAGATTTGGAAAAAATAACTCCGCAAAGTCTTTATGATTATTATACAAACATTTTAAATAATAACCCTGTTGACATTCTTGTTTGCGGAAATGCAGATATGGAGTTTATTGGAAAAAAAGCAGAGAAAGCTTTTTCGGGTTACTCCTTTATAAGCAGAGAATATGCAAAAACGAATATAGTTACATCTTCAAAAGAACAATGTGTTGAAGATAACGAAAGTGTAACACAGGGTAAACTTGTAATGGGCTATCGTATAAATTGCGATATTTCGGAGGATGGCTATTATCCGGCGGCAGTATTTAATGCAATGTTTGGTGCAGGTACAACTTCAAAGCTTTTTGTAAATGTAAGAGAAAAAGAAAGTCTTTGTTATTACGCTTCTTCGAGAATAGAACGTACAAAATCGGTTATGTTTGTGCAGTCCGGCATAGAATTTTCAAATTACGATAAAGCGGTTGCAGGAATAAAACGAGAATTTGAAAATATGCAAAAGGGTAATTTTACAGACTCTGAGTTTAATAGTGCAAAGCTTGCCCTTGAAAATGCATATCTTTCTACAAATGACAGCATAAAAAATCTTGCAGAATATTATGCTGACAAACTTTCAAGAAAGCCTGAAACAATAGAAGGTGCAATTCAAAAAATAAAAGCCGTTACAAAAGAACAGGTAATTAAAACAGCAAACAATATAAACCTTGATACTGTTTATTTTCTTAACGGAGGCAAAGCATGAGAATAAAAGAATATAAAGAAATCGACGAAAAAATATATAGCTTTGAGCATAAAAGCGGATTAAAAGTATATTTGCTTTCAAAAAAGGATTTTCAAAAAAACTATGCACTTTTTGCAACAAACTTCGGTTCTGTTGACTCGGCTTACCGCGAAGGCGAAAAACTTACACATATTCCTGATGGTACTGCACATTTTCTTGAACACAAAATGTTTGAAGAACCCGAAGGTGACGTGTTTGAAAAATTTTCAGCTCTCGGTGCATCTGCAAATGCGTTTACTTCATTTGATGTAACTGCATATCTTTTTTCTGCCACTTCAAATTTTTACGAAAATCTTGAGGTTTTGTTAAGCTTTGTGCAAAATCCATACTTTACTGATGAAAATGTAGCAAAAGAGCAGGGGATAATAGGTCAGGAAATAAGGATGTACGATGATGACCCTTCGTGGAGAGTTTTCTTCAATATGATAGAGGGTATGTATAAAAACCATCCTGTACGAAAAGATATTGCAGGCAGTATTGAATCTATTTCTGAAATTACAAAAGAACTTTTGTTTGACTGTCACCGCAATTTCTATAATCCTTCAAATATGATACTTTTTATATCAGGTAACGCAGACCCCGAAAAAGTAGAAGAAATTGTTGAAAAATGTATAAAAGCAACCGAAAAACCTGTGAATCAAAGAATAGTTACAGAAGAAGATGACGAAATATGCACTCCTTTTAAAGAACAAAAACTTTCAGTTGCAAAGCCTATGTTTTCAATAGGTTTTAAAGAAAAAGAAACTGTTGACCCTGTAAAAGCAGATGTTTTATTTACACTTTTGCTTTCAATGCTTTTAGGCAAAAGCTCGGAACTTTATAACAACCTTTATAATAAAAATCTTATAAATTCTGATTTTTCAGCGTCATATTCAGCAGGAAGAGGCTTTGCCTTTGTAGAAATATCGGGCGAGTCCGAAAACCCTGAAAAGGTACGCGATATAATTTTAGAGCATCTTGATAAAGTAAGAAAAGACGGTCTTTCAAAAGAGGATTTTGAGAGAACACGTAATTCACTTTACGGCAAGTACCTTCGTATGCTTAATGTTTCCGAAGCAATAGCAAACGAGTTTGTAAAAACAGCCTTCCGTGGCGGAGATTTCCTTGAATGGCCCATAATTTTAATGAAAACAGATTTTGAACAGGTAAAAGAATTGTTTAATAATTCAATACAAAAAGACAAGTGTGTGCTTTCGGTAATAAATCCTGTAAAGTAAAGGAGTCAGAAAATGAATAATATATCTTTTCCCGGTTTAGGGATAGACCTTTCTATTAACAACATTGCCTTTTCACTTGGCAATATAAAAATTCACTGGTATGCAATAATAATTATGCTTGGGGCGGTTTTGGGTATACTTTTGTGCGAAAAAGAGGCAAAACGCCTTGGCGAAAAAGGCGATACAATATATGATATGGTAATCTGGGGATTTATACCCACAGTAGTAGGGGCAAGACTTTACTATGTTCTTTTCAGCCTTTCAGAATTCAAACAGGATCCGTTAAGTGTATTTTATATCTGGGAAGGCGGAATAGCAATATACGGCGGAGTTATAGCCGCATTGATAACAGGAATAATATATTGCCGAAAAAAAGGGCTTAATACATTAAAAATGCTCGATATAGTAATTATCGGATTTTTAGTAGGGCAGATAATAGGCAGATGGGGTAACTTTATAAACGGAGAGGTTTACGGAGTAGAAACCTCTCTTCCGTGGAGAATGTCGGTAAACGGTTCTGTTCCTTCGCATCCGCTGTTCATTTATGAATCTTTATGGAACCTTGCGATTTTGTGTTACATATGGTTTACCCGAAAAAGCAAAGGATTTAACGGAAGAACATTAACCCTCTATATGATTTTTTACGGAGCAGGCAGATTTTGGATGGAAGGACTCCGCCAGACAAACTTCATATTAAAGCTTGGCAATATGGCAATATCACAGCTTGTTTCTATAGTTATAATTATAGCAGGCATACTTTTATATTTAAGTTTCCGAAAAAAACATAAAGAAGAGATGGAAGAATTACCGGAATAAAACTCAAATATTAAAGTAATATGACAAATTATTAATTTCTATTGACTAATAAAAATATGCGTGATAAACTTGTACTATCTAAAAATGCAGTAAAATGCATAAGAAATAAGGAGGATAAAAAATGAGTATTTTTAAAAGAGTACTGGCATTAACACTTTGTGTAGCAATGTTGTTTAGTGTAACAGTATTTGCAGACACAGCAGTTAATTTAACTGACATCAACCCCAACACAACAGTGGGTAATGCGGTAACCGAGCTTGTTTCACTTGGAATAATAAACGGTTATCCCGAAGACAATACCTACAGACCTGACAACACCATTACACGTGGTGAATTTGCAAAGGTAATAATCACATTTTTAGGTATTGCAGACGTAGCATTTGATAATGTGAATTCAGGATTTGCTGATGTTGACAGCATAAATCACTGGGCAAAGAAATACATCAAACTTGCAGCAGACAAGAAGATAGTAAACGGTTATACAGACGGCACATTCAGAGCTGACGATCCCGTAAAATATGTAGAAGCTGTAAAAATGATAGTATGTGCATTAAACTACGGCACAATGATAGACCAGCAGCAGAAAGATCCTAATGCCCCCTGGTATCAGCCCTATATGGCTTTAGCAGCAAGCAAAGGCATTTTGGACGGAGCTGCATCAGGCGGTCAGGATGCACCTGCATCAAGAGGAACAGTAGCAGTTTTAATTTATAACAGCTTGGAAGTTCCCGTAGCAACAGTAAGCCCCTCAGGTACAACAACAGTAAATAAAGATAACACAGCATTAAACACACTTCTTAAGAAAGAAGAAGTAGAAGGTGTTGTTAAATCAGTTTACCAGACAGGTATCACAACAGGTGCAACAGGATTAAAAGAAAACCAGGTTATCATCGAAACATCCAAAGGCGAAAAATGTTATACAATAGAAGATACACAGGATGCAATGGAAATCCTTGGTAAAAAAATTACCGCATACGCATCTGAAGGCGATTATGACGAACCCACACTCTCAAAGATAAGTGCAGTAAAGGGTAACACAATAGTAACCGTAAAGGCTGAAGATATTATTTCAAGTGATGGTGCATCCCTTGAATACTATAACAATAACAGAGCTTCAGAACTTAAGTTTGACCCCAAAATGGCAGTTATCTTTAACGGTAAATATGTATCAGACTTCACAGGCGAAGATTTTGAAGCAATAAAATCAGGTAACATTCAGTTTATCTGTAACGATAACGATTCAAGACCTGAAGTAGCAATGGTAACATCCTACGAAGTATATGCAGTAAGCTCAATTGATTTAGCATCAACACCTGCAACAGTATACGGAATGTACGGAGCACAGAGCTTCAAAATTCCTGAAAGAGGAGATATTTCTTACATCTTCTCACTTACAATGGACGGACAGGAAATTGAACCTTCTGCAGCACACATTAAGAAATGGACAATCCTTAGCGTAGCAAGATCAAAAGATTCCTCTGAAGGTATATCAGTATGGAAAGGTATCGTAACAAACGAAGCTGTTACAGGTAGTGTTCAGGAAGTTGACAATAAGGGTATCATAACAATAAAAGATAACCAGTACAAGCTTGCATACAACTTTGATTCGTATGCAGGAACAAAGCCTGAACTTGCAGTAACCGATACAGTAAAAGTATACCTCGACCACGAAGGTAAAATTGCAGCAGCAGAAGCAAGCAGCTCAGATACAAACACATATCTTGGTTACCTTGTATCAGCAGGTACAGAAGGTGCAACCTCAAAAGTAGCAAAGCTTTCCTTCTTCGGAATCACAGGAACAACAGGCGAAAGACTTTTGACATGTGCATCATCAGTTAGAGTTGACGGTACACTCTGCACAACAGCAGACAAAGTAACTGCAGCACTTTTAGCATCTGCAGCAGCAGCAAATGCAACTAAAGAAGATATTGATATAACAATGTCAGAATACGCACAGTTATTCAGATACACATTAAACTCAAAAGGCGAAGTAAACTCAATTGATACAGTTGTAGCAAATACATCAATAGCAAAAGATGATTTAGACCAGACAATCAAGTACCCTAACCCCGAAAATAAGTGGGATAACGCTGATTATAACTACACCTTACATTATTACGCATCAGGCAAATTTAAGGATAGCAAAGGCTCACAGGTACTTGCAGTTGATTCATCAACAAAAGTAATCCTCATAAACGACAGCGTATATGATTTTGATAACTTTGCAATTAAATCCTTTAACAGCGTATTTACAGTAGGCGGATATTACAGAGTAGAAGCATACAACGCAGGCTCTGACAACGCATACAAAGCAAAATACCTTGTAGTTTACGGTGGAAACGTTGGTTCATCAACATATACCGATAAAACACCTTTTGTACTTGCAAACAAAATATCAACTATCTTAAATGAAGAAGAAAACAAAATGCAGGATAAAGTTGTAGGTACAAACATCAAATCTGGTGAAACAGATACAGCAGTTTCTGTAACAGAAAAAATGTTCACAGGCGTTCTTAACGCAGGCGACGTTTACTGGTATATCACAAATAACGATGATGAAGCAAAAGACTTCAGATGGTTAATTAAAGTAAACAACGGCAAAATCGAACTTTATAACCCCGAAAAGAACGATGGCGTTGACCTTCTTGCCGCAGCAGCAACAACAGAAGCTGCATCAAAACGTTCATTTATGATAGACGATGTAGGACGTACAACAACATCATCTTACAACTACTTCTACTATGGTACAGTATTAACAAAGACAGATAACAACGAAATCATAGTAACAAACACAACTAAAAACGATACAAAGGGCATCGATAAAGGTGCGTGGGAAAGCTTTACAATACCTTCCTCAGCAAAGATTTATGTTTATGATTTCTCTGCAACACTTGAAGAAGACTTTGTAAAAGAAACAACCACTATCGACAGTATCAAAACCTATGACGAACTTGAACTTGAAAGTGAAGATGTAAATAAAGCAACACAGGTTCTTATTTACTCAAGCCAGGGTTCAATAAAGAGCGTATTTATCTTTAAATAATAACTAACAGTTAACAAAAAAGACGTTGCACTGCAACGTCTTTTTTGTATGTGAAAATTCCGGATATTTAGCGTATTTTTATAAAAATATTGGTCAATGTGATTATTTTTTATTTTTTTTACAATAAAAAACATTCGAATTGACCATTTTTTATTAAAATTAACTGTGCTAAAATAGAATTATAATTATGATAGGAGGAATTTATATGAAAAAGATATTATCACTTATCTGTGTAATGGCACTTTTATTAACCTGCATAACAGGTCTTGCCGTTTCAGCAGATACCTTCCCTGTAACACTTGATGTGCAAGGCGAAGTGCAAGAGCTCACAGACGAATTTTATTACAGTAGTGTAGCTTATAACAAAAATTTACAAATCCCTACAGGATGGAATTATTCAGCAGAAGAAGATAACGCAAACTATTGGCATTGTACCGGTAATGTAACCAGTTCCATATATCGTCGCACTAATAATGTAACGCATGGTTATGTTTACAGAATTTACGGCAGCTGGATTAATTTGTACAGATATGTAGATATTGAACCGGGCTACGAATATACAATTACAATCTTGGCATCCGTACCTAATGGTAATAAGGCAAGCACAAGAATTGAAATGTATAATAAAGACGAAAATGATACATATACAGAAATTGAAGGTACATCTGTTTTAACTTTGGGAACACAAGTTGGCAGCCAAACTTCTGAAGGTATTTATGATGCAACACACAGCGTAACAATTGAAGTTACAGATGCTAACGTTAATGCACTTAAAATAAAGATGGGTGACGAAAGCGGAAATGCTCATAATTCTTATGCAGAATACGGCGCTGTTACAATCGAGCAGGGAGAGTATGTTGGTATTAAAACACCTCCTGTAATCCTGAATGTAACAGGTGAAGTTCAACAGCTTACAGACACATTTTATTACAACGAGGTAGGCTATCAAAAAAGTTTGCAAATTCCTGTCGGATGGGACTATTCAGCAGATGAAGATAACGCAAACTATTGGCATTGTACAGGTACAAGCGGTGGAGCAGCAGCTCCTATACAACGTTTGATTTTAAATGGTGCATTTGGTACATCGTACAGAATATATGGTAGCTGGATTAATTTGTACAGATATGCAGAAATTCAACCAGGATATGAATATACAATTACAACACTGGCAACTGTACCTAATGGCAATAAAGCATCCACAAGGGTAGAAATGTATCATAATAATGGCGATGGTACATACACCGCAATTAACGAATACCTCACAACAAATAACTATGAAAATACATCAATTGAAGGAACATCGGTTTTAGGAACAGGTACACAGGGTGATGCTTACAGCGGAGATGCAGCAGGTCTTTATAACGCAACACATAGCGTAACAATAAGAGTTACTGACGCTTCTGTTAACGCACTCAAAATAAAGATGGGCGATGAAAGCGGAAACGCTTACAATTCTTATGCTGCTTACGGTGCTGTTACCATAACACAGGGAGATTATATTGGTGTTACACCAAACCCCATTGGAAAGACCGTAGTTGGAAATATAGACTTTATGAATATCGGCGTAGTGAACACACCGATAACAGGACAATATGTAAGTAGTACAATAGCTCTTCCTAATGGTTGCGGTTATAAGTTTGCAGATACCCAGTGGGGTTGTAACTTAAGACTTGTTGTAGGTAAAGCAACAAATGCACAGCCGGGTGATTACCCAATTGTTTACAACAGAGATCTTTATCTTACAAAAACATTTGATGTAGCCGAAGGATATGAATACAGCATTGAAGTAGGTGCAGCAGCGATAGCAGGAAATGAAGCAAGTTCCAGATATTGGCTTATGCACAAAAATGCTGATGGTACATATACCGAAATAAATGAATACTTGACAGCAAATGGTTACGAAAAAACAGTTTCTTACGATAATACACCCAATGTCGTTGTAGCTGATAATACAATGGATTATATGTGGGAGGGAGATACAAGTTTTTACGATCTTTCACATAGCTTTGAAGTCTCTGTAACCGACGCATCAATTGATGCTATTATGGTAGGTGTTGGTGCCGAACACGCTTATGTAAATAACGAATATGCTGTATATACCGGCATAAAAGTTTTACAGGGTGAACCTAAAGCAATTATAGAAAACAACAAAACAACCCGTGACGTAACAGTAACCTATAACTTAGGCACTAACGGTGGCACAGTAACAGATACAATCACACTTGCACAGGGTGCTACAGGCAAAGTTTCATTAAGACCTGTTACAGCAAATGGCACAAAGGTAGTATCAGCAACCGGTTACTTCAAGGGATGGAAGCTCGGCGAAACTTCTACTGTTTACACATCTGAAGAAGGTAAAAAAGCTCCTATCGGTGCAAGTGATGCAACCCTTACATTAAACGCTCTTTGGTACACAGTTTCAAACAACGTAGTATCAGGTGCACAGGCACAGAAGGTTACACTTTCTAATGGCAAAAACGTAATTCGTTTCTTGGCACTTGTTGATGATTCTTACGAAGATTATAAAGAAGTAGGTTTTGTATTTACAACACTTGCTCAGAACCCCACAATCGAAGCAGGTTACAATAACTATGCGTTTAACGAAATCTACAAGAAAATCAACGTAGCAGGAAATGCTTTAAGTATTACTGATTCATCGTTCCTTAATAAGTTTACTAATAAGGGCGCTGCATTAAATCCCACAGGTATTGTTTATGCAAACGTAGTAATTGCTTCTGGCGATGAAAACACCGTTTACTATGCAACACCTTACGTTGAAAAGGCAGACGGCACACGTGAATATGGACAGAGCAAAGCAATAAGCTATGCACAGCTTGAAGCTTTGGACGTTCAATAAGGTTTAAAGGAGGATTATAAAAATGAAAGAAAAATATTTAACACCTTCGGCAGAAACCATATTGTTTGACATAAACTCTGTATCAATGACTATAAATCTTGTAAGCCTTGAAGATAACGGCGAATCAAACCTTTTGAACGATATCGGAAATGGTCTTGTTACCGAAGAATAATTAAAATAAAGAAGGCTGAACGAATTTCGTTCAGCCTTCTTTGTAAAGTTATTTATCTTTTAGTATTAAAAAAATCAGTTAATATTTTTTTGCACTCATCTTCACAAATTCCACCGTACACTTCACAAGATGGAATAAGTGTGTCAGACGCACCTTTTTCAATATCATAAGCTCCGAAATACACTCTTCGAAGCCTTGCCTCTGCTATAACTCCTGCACACATCCTGCACGGCTCTAACGTAACATATAAATCACAAAGCGGAAGCCGCCAGTCATTTAAAATCTTGGCGGCTTGTCTTATAACTAACATCTCTGCATGGGCAGAAGGGTCTTTTTGTGTTTCTTTAAGATTATGAGCTGCTGCAATAACCTTGTTTTCAAAAACTAAAACAGCACCTACAGGAATTTCTCCCATTAAAGCCGCTTTTTCAGCTTCTTTTATAGCAAGCATCATAAAATCTTTCATAGAATAACCTCTTATTATTGTTCTCTTAAAATCATTTCAGGCTCGGTTTCGGGTTCCTCTGTTTCTGTAACAGGAGGGGGAGTGGTCGGTGGTGCAGGCTCCGGCTTTGCAATATCAATAATAAGTGAAATAAGCTTTACAAGTAAAAATATTACAAAAGCAAGCAACACAGCACTCAATGATGCCTTTAATATTCCCTTTGACTTTTTGTTGGGTGCAAAACCGCTCTTTCTCGGGCGTACAATCATAGCAGTAACATTATCGTCTGCACCTCGTACAATAGCTTCGCTTATAAGTCTTTGAACAAGTCTTTCATCAGGAGAATTTAACGACATTATTCTTGCAATTCTCTCTTCGGGCAAAAAGTCTGTAAGTCCGTTAGAACAAATTAAAAATGCATCTCCCTTATTTATAGGAATAGGGGAAGAATAATGCGGTTTTATTCCGCCTTGCGGAACAATACCAACGTATTTTGTAAGGAGAGAGCGTGACTCGTGTGTCATTTCTTCTTCTTTTCTTATTGCACCAACACTTAAAAGACGTGCGGTTTCGGTATCATCTTCCGAAATTCTGTTAAGTCTGCCATATTGATAAGCATAAACTCTGGCGTTGCCTACATTCACAGCAGTTGCAACGTCCTGATTTATTATAAGCATAGCAAGGGATGCACCCGATGCACCGCCCGGACCAACACTGCCAAGAGAATTTACAATTCCGTTTGCATTGTCTAAATAGTCTTCTATCAAAGAAGGAGTATCATCTAAAGTTGACGCAAGTAACTTTGTTTGATAATTTTTCAAAGATGAAAGCACTTTAAATGCAGCAGTTTCGATATTTATACCGCTTCCTATGCCATTAGAAACGGCAAAAATTCCTGATTTTCCGTTAACCGATCTTGTAACTGTTCTGTCAACCGGAACAGACCCTTCAAGAGGGCATGAACCGTTTATGTAAAAATTGTCACTCATATAATCAGTAAGCTTTGTACAGCGTAATGTTGCACTGATTTTTGACACTTTTATCATCCTTTCTTTTGTGGGAAATGAAAAAACTCCCTTTTTTAATTATATGACAAAATATGACTCTTTGTCAAGTCTATAATTGTAAACCCACTGTAAACAAAAATATAAATTTAAAATAGCTATTGTATTTTAAGCTTTTTTTTGTTACAATTATTTTAGCATCGAAAGGAGATAATGCTATGAAAGATAAAAAGGAACATATCACCAGTATAGGCGGACAGGCTGTTATAGAGGGTGTTATGATGCGAGGCCCCAAAGGAACCGCACTCGCTGTCAGAAAAAGTGACGGCGAAATACACGTAGAACAACTGCCCGTAGGAAACGGTGTTTCAAAATATAAAATTTTAAGATGGCCTTTGATAAGAGGTGTTGTTAATCTTATACTTTCTCTTGTTATAGGAATTAAAGCCTTGACAAGAAGTGCAGATTTTATGGATTTGGAAGATGATTCATACAAGCCTTCAAAGTTTGAAGAGTGGCTTGACAGAAAATTTGGCGATAAAATCAAAGATATAGTAATTTATTTTGCGGTATTTATTTCGCTTATTTTCAGTATAGGCTTATTTATACTTCTGCCAACTGTTATTGCAAGCGTATTTACAAAAATACCGGGTTTGAGCGGATTTGTAAAGACTTTGCTTGAAGGCGTTATAAGAATAACAATCTTTTTGGTTTATATTATTCTTATTTCAAAAATGGAAGATATAAAGCGTGTTTTTGAATACCACGGCGCAGAACATAAAACAATTTTCGCATACGAACATGGCGAAGAATTAACCCCCGAAAACGTAAGAAAGTATTCACGCCTTCACCCAAGATGCGGTACAAGCTTTCTTGTTTTTGTAATGATAATAAGTATAATTGTTTTCTCGTTTTTATCGTGGGAAAATGTGTTTATTAGAATAGCTTCAAGACTTCTTCTTTTACCCGTTGTAGCAGGTATTAGTTATGAAATTATAAAGTGGGCAGGCAGAAGTAATTCTAAAATCGTTCAGCTTTTAAGCAAACCAGGTATGTGGCTTCAGTACTTAACAACACGCGAGCCTGATGATTCACAGCTTGAAGTTGCAATAGCTTCCCTCAATGCGGTAAGAACCGATAACAGCGAGGACGATAAATGGTGATTTCTGTACACGAACTTATAAATAATTCGGGAATAGAAAAACTTGATGCGGAAGTTATTTTAGCTCATCTTTTAAAATGTAAAAGAAGCGACTTTATTCTTAACGGGAAAAGTCCTGTAGATAAAGAAATTTGTGAAAAATTTTTTGAGTGTGTAAAAAAAAGACAGCAAGGCTGTCCTGTTGCTTATATTATTGGTGAAAAAGAATTTTACTCTTTGCCTTTTTATGTAAGTGAAGATTGCCTTATTCCAAGACCTGATACTGAAATTTTAACTGAATGGGGAATAGAAAAAGCAAAAGGGAAAAGAGTGCTTGATTTATGCTCTGGTTCAGGTTGCATAGGCGTTTGTGTTGCACATTACGCGGGTGCTTGCGTAACCTTTGCTGATATATCCGAAAAAGCATTGAAAATTGCATCAAAAAACGCCGAAAGAAACGGCGTTTTGGGAAAGTTTTTAAAACTCGATATTTTGAATGATGATATAGATGGAGAGTTTGATGTTATCTTATCAAACCCGCCTTATATTGAAAGCGAAGAAGTTAAAAAACTCGATACCGACGTTAAAGATTACGAACCGCATCTCGCTTTAGACGGAGGGGATGACGGATTAAAATTTTACCCTGTAATAATTGAAAAAGCAAAAAAAGTACTAGCAAAAAATGGTTATTTAGGGCTTGAAGTAGGCCACACACAGGCGCACACGGTTGCAGAAATGATGCAAAAAGCAGGTTTTAAAACAGAGCTTATTGCAGATTTAGGCGACATTTTAAGAGTCTGTGCAGGTCAAAAAGAATAATTATTGCAATTTTTTTGCAAATTCCAAAAGAGAAATTTTATCGTTTTTTATTTTCTTAAAAACAACATTGTAAAGAAGTTCGTTTTGAACTTCTTTTATTTTTTTGCCAAAAAATCCTATCTCTTTTAAATCATTTCCTGAAATTGCAAGCTGACTTATTTTATAGCAGGGATTTTCTTTTAAAAAGAGGGTTAAAGTTTCTATTTCGTTGTTCATTTCAAAAACTTCAAAAACAACATCTTCGTTGTATTTTTGCAAAAGAGTAAAAGGTGAGTTATCTTTTTTATAATGATTTGCCAAAATTAAAATTTTTTGTGAAATGGCACAAGGTAATCTAAAATTTTTAAGGATGGCTTCTTTGTTTTCAAGGTTGTGAATTAAAAAAGCAAACCTCATATAAGGGTTTTGGGGTAAAGATTCAAAATCATTATCGGGCAGAGTAAAGTTTTCTATAAATAAATTTATTATTTCAGAAAATTCTAGAATAATTTCAGATGCAAAAATTCCGCCTAAAAGCTTTATAAATTCTTCTGTAATTCGTTCTTTGGCAATGCTTTTTAAAAGATTTTTATTAGAAAGCATTGCTTTTTTTGTGTTTTCTTCTATACTAAAGCCTAACAGAGAAGCAAAACGCATTGCACGGATAATTCGCAAGGCATCTTCACGAAAACGCAAATCAGCATCTCCGACACAACGGATAATTTTATTTTCTATATCCTGCTTACCGCCAAATAAATCTGTAATGCCTTTATCAGGATGATATGCCATAGCGTTTACTGTAAAATCACGGCGGGACAAATCCTGCTCAAGGCTTTTAACAAAATTAACGGTTTCGGGTCTGCGGTTATCTTTGTAGTCGGATTCTGTTCGAAAGGTTGTTACCTCAACGCCTTCGCCGTTTTCTAAAACAAGAACAGTTCCAAAGCGTACACCCTGCATTACAACATTTTTGAAGCAGGAACAGATTTCTTCGGGCAGGGCAGAGGTGCAAATATCGTAATCGTGCACAGGATTAGAAAGCAAAAAATCGCGCACACATCCACCCACGACATAAGCTTCAAAACCGCGGGAATTTAAAGTATTTATTATTTTTAAAGGTAAACTTTTAATTTTCATAGAAGTATAATAACATTTTTTTGATTTAAAATCAATAACTCCGTAAAGAATTCTTTGAGAAAACAGAAGAATGACGAAGAAAAATGAAAAAAACGTAAGATAACTTTCAAAAAAAGGTAGACAAATTTTAGAAATTGAGTTATAATAAAGTGATATATTATATTATAGAAGGAGTGGATTTTTTGGAATCAAGAGAAAAGGCATTAAAGATTGCCGAAATTTTAGATTCAAAAAAAGCTAAAGAAATACAAGTACTGAAGCTTGCTGACCTTACCACTGTTACAGATTACTTTGTAATATGCACAGGTAATTCGGTAACACAGGTTAAAGCTTTGGCGGATGAGGTTGAAGAAAAGCTTGCGGAAATGGGCGAAACGCCGTTAAGTATTGAAGGATACCGCTCGGCAGGATGGGTTTTAATAGATTTAGGTGACGTTGTTGTTCACATATTTACAAAAGAAATGCGCGAGTTTTACGGTCTTGAAAGACTGTGGAGCGATGCTGAAAAAGAAGATATAGAGTTTGAAGAATAAGCTTTAGGGCTTTTTGAAAGGAACGATAGAAATGGAATACAATTTTAGTGCCATTGAAAAAAAGTGGCAGAAATTCTGGGACGAAAACGAAACATTTAAAGCAGGAGAAGATACATCAAAGCCTAAATTTTACGGCTTGGTAGAATTCCCTTATCCTTCAGGTCACGGTCTTCATGTAGGACATCCGAGAAGTTATACAGCACTTGATATTCTTTCAAGAAAGAGAAGAATGGACGGTTATAATGTACTTTATCCTATGGGGTGGGACGCATTTGGTCTTCCTACAGAAAACTTTGCAATACAAAACAAAATTCATCCAAGTATTGTAACAAAGAAAAATGTTGAAAATTTTAAACGTCAGCTTAAAAGTATTGGCTTTTCGTTTGACTGGTCAAAAGAAATAAACACAACCGATCCTAAATATTATAAGTGGACACAGTGGATATTCTTACAGCTTTTCAAAAAGGGACTTGCATACAAGCAGGAAATGCCTGTAAACTGGTGTACACAGTGTAAAGTAGGTCTTGCAAACGAAGAAGTTGTAAATGCTGTTTGCGAGCGTTGCGGCGGGGAAGTTATACAGAAAAACAGAAGTCAGTGGATGCTTCGCATTACAGAATATGCACAAAGACTTATTGATGACTTGGACGGTCTTGACTTTATAGAAAAAGTTTCTGTTCAGCAGAAAAACTGGATAGGACGTTCGGAAGGTGCAGAGGTTGACTTTGCGCTTTCGGGACTTGATAAAAAAATAAGAGTTTACACAACAAGACCTGATACACTTTACGGTGCTACTTATATGGTAATATCGCCCGAGCATCATATAATTGAAGAACTTTCGGACAAAATTTCCAATATGGATGCAGTAAAAGAATATCAGCAGTTTGCTGCAAAGAAAACAGAGTTTGAAAGAACTGAACTCTCAAAAGAAAAAACAGGTGTTGAGCTTTGCGGCATAAAGGCAGTAAACCCTGTTAACGGAAAAGAAATTCCTGTATGGATTTCGGACTATGTTCTTACAACCTACGGCACAGGTGCGATTATGGCAGTTCCCGCACACGACACACGTGACTGGGAATTTGCAAAGAAATTTAATCTTCCCATAATTGAGGTTGTAGCAGGTGGCGAAAATGTTCAGGAAGAAGCTTACACAGACGTTTCTGACGGTGTTATGGTAAACTCTGGCTCCCTTACAGGTCTTAAGGTTAAAGATGCTATAAAGGCAATAATTGATGAGCTTGAAGAAAAAGGTATTGGCGAAAGAAAAGTAAACTTCAAGCTTCGTGACTGGGTATTTTCACGCCAGAGATACTGGGGAGAGCCTATTCCGCTTATCTGGTGTGACAAGTGCGGATGGGTACCTGTTCCTGAAGAAGAATTACCTTTAACATTGCCTGATATTGATGACTTTGCACCTACAGAAGACGGTGAAACACCTTTGGCAAGAGCTACTGAATGGATAAACACAACCTGTCCTCATTGCGGAGCTCCTGCAAAGAGAGAAACTGATACAATGCCCCAGTGGGCAGGTTCATCCTGGTACTTCTTAAGATATATTGACCCTGAAAATGACGATTTTCTTGCAGCTAAAGAAAAGATAAATTACTGGATGCCTGTTGACTGGTACAACGGAGGTATGGAACATACAACACTTCATCTTTTGTATTCAAGATTCTGGCACAAGTTCTTATATGACATTGGTGTTGTTAACACAAAGGAACCATATAAGAAACGTACTTCGCACGGAATGATTTTAGGCGAAAACAACGAAAAGATGTCAAAATCAAGAGGTAACGTAGTAAATCCCGATGAAGTTGTAAATAACTTTGGTGCAGATACATTCAGAACTTATGAAATGTTTATTGGTGCATTTGACCAGTCTACACCATGGTCTGAAAACGGGGTAAAGGGTTGTCATAAATTTATTGAAAGAGTATGGAATTTACAGGATATGCTGACAGATTCCGAAGAATATACCCCCGAGCTTGAAAAGAACATTCACAAGACAATAAAGAAAGCAGGCGAGGATATTGAAAAAATGAAATTCAATACTGCTATAGCTGCTATGATGAGTCTTGTAAATGATATGTACAGAATCGGCAAGGTAAGCAGAAAAGATTTGAAGGCATTACTTCTTATTTTAAGTCCTACAGCACCTCATATTACAGAAGAAATGTGGGAGAAAAACAATTTCGGCGGTTATATTCACGATATGGCATGGCCCGAATATGACGAAAGCAAAACAGTAGACGATGAAGTTGAAATTGTTGTTCAGGAAAACGGAAAAATCAGAGGAAAAATGCTGGTTGCAAAGGGTAAAGACAGAGATTCTTTAGCAAGTATTGTTTTAGAAAGCCAAATTGTAAAGAGCTTTACGGAAGGTAAAACTGTTGTAAAGGTTATTGCAGTACCCGACAAGCTTGTAAACATTGTTGTAAAGGGATGAAAAAATGATTAAAAGTATGACAGGCTATGGCTCTGCCGAGATTACGGAGAATGGCAGAAAAATCTCGGTAGAAATAAAGAGCGTAAATCATCGTTATAAAGATTTAAATGTAAGAGTGCCAAGAAACTACGGCTACCTTGAAGATGTTGTAAGAACAGAAATTTCAAGCTTTTTGCAAAGAGGTAAAACAGATGTTTATGTATCTATGGAACAGGTAGAAGGCGAAAACTACGAGGTTTCTGTTAACACAGAGGTAGCAAAGGGATATTACAAGGCTCTTGAAACTATAAAAAATGAGCTTGATTTGAAAGACACTATTTCTCTTACAAATATTATAAAGTTTTCTGATATTTTCAACGTTCAGAAGCCTGACGAGGACGATGAAGAAATAATTGCACTTGCAAAGAAGGTTATTTGTGAGGCAGGGAAATCATTTACCGAAATGAGAAGCAGAGAGGGCGAAAAGCTTTATGAAGATATGCTTGGCGGTTTGTGCGATATAGAAAGCCTGCTTTCTAAAATAGAAGACCGTGCGCCAAGCATTGTAAAGGAATATTCGGTAAGATTAAGAGAAAGAATGCAGGAAATTTTAGACGAAACAACTGTTGACGAAGGCAGACTTTTAAATGAAGTTGCAATATTTTCGGACAGAGTAAATATAAACGAAGAAATTATAAGACTTAAAAGTCACTTTGCGCAGATGAGAGAAATGCTTGCGTCAAGTGAACCTGTTGGAAGAAAGCTTGATTTTCTTATTCAGGAAATGAACAGGGAAACAAACACAATTGGTTCAAAATCAAATGATTTAGACGTTGCAAAAATAGTTATAGATATAAAATCAGGCATAGAAAAACTGCGTGAGCAGGTACAGAACGTTGAGTGAGGTATTAATATGCAGTTTATAAACATAGGTTTTGGCAACATGGTATCATCCTCAAGGCTTATATCTTTGGTAAGTCCTGAATCTGCACCCATTAAGCGTATGATTCAGGATGCAAGAGAAAGAGGTACTTTGATTGATGCAACATACGGAAGAAAAACCAGAGCTGTTTTGGTTATGGACAGCGACCATATTGTTCTTTCGGCGATTATGCCTGAAACCATAGCGGGAAGACTTGGAATAAAGCTTTCGGAGCTTGATAAGGAGGATGAGTTCGATGAAGAATAAGGGACTTGTTCTTGTGGTGTCCGGTCCTTCTGGAGTTGGAAAGGACACAGTTTTAGAAAGGTTTTTTGAAAAAAGCCGTAATACTGAAAAATCGGTATCTGCTACAACCCGTGATATGAGAGAGGGCGAAATAAACGGCAAGGATTATTATTTTATTTCGAAGGATGAGTTTAAGAAAAGAATTGCAGAAAACGATTTTCTTGAATATGCAGAATATTGCGGTAATTTTTACGGAACACCTAAAAAAGAGCTTTTTTCCAGAATAGACCAGGGAATAAATGTTATACTTAAAATTGAGGTACAGGGTGGAGCACAGATAAAAGAAAAATGTCCTGACGGAGTTTTTGTATTTATTGCACCACCTTCGCGTGAAGAATTAAGAAGACGTTTGACAGAAAGAGGAACCGACACCCCTGAAGCTATTGAAAAAAGAATAGAAACAGCATTTTCGGAAGCAAAAGCAATGGAGCATTACGATTATGTTATTGTAAATGATGACCTTGACACAGCTGTTTGCGACCTTGAATGTATAATAAAAAGCGAATCCTTAAAGGTAGAAAGAAATCTTAATATAAAAGGAGAATTGTTAAAATGATTACAGATCCAGGTATTAGCACACTTATGAATCTTGAAAAGGTTGACAGTAAGTACACTCTTGTAATTGCTGTTGCTAAAAGAGCAAGAGAAATTGCATACAACGGTGTTGAACCACTTATAAAAACAAAATCAACAGACAAGCCTATTTCTATTGCTGTTCATGAAATTGCAGCAGGAAAGGTTGATATCGTTAAAGAAGAAGACAAACCAAAAAATGAAATAGCAGAGGCTTTGAACGGAATTTATTTTTCTGAATAAGGAGAAGAAAAATGCTTCGTAATAAAAACATAGTTTTAGGAGTCAGTGGCGGTATTGCCGCTTACAAAGCAGCAGAGCTTACAAGTAGACTTAAAAAGCTTGGTGCAAATGTTTTTGTTATAATGACAAAGTCTGCGTGTGAATTTATTTCACCGCTGACAATGGGTACATTATCGCAAAACAGAGTTGCAACAGGTATGTTTTCTGTGCCCGAAGATTATGATGTACATCATATTTCACTGGCAGAAAGAGCTGACGTTTTGGCAATAGTTCCTGCTACTGCAAACATTATAGGCAAAATAGCAAATGGAATAGCTGATGATATGTTATCTACTGTTGTTATGGCTACAAAAGCTCCTAAAGTAATTGCTCCTGCAATGAATACTGCTATGTTTGAAAATGAAATTGTGCAGGAAAACATTAAAAAGCTTGAAAAAATGGGTTATGAATTTGTTGAGCCTGCAACAAAAAGGCTTGCTTGCGGAAGCATAGGAAAAGGTGCGCTTGCAGATTTAGACATAATAGAAGATGCTATATGCAAAGCGGTTTTTTCAAAAAAAGACCTTACGGGCAAAAAGATACTTGTAACAGCAGGTCCTACAAGAGAAGAAATAGACCCTGTAAGATTTATTACAAATCATTCAAGCGGGAAAATGGGTTGCAATATTGCTAAATTTGCACGATACAGAGGGGCAGAGGTTACTCTTATAGCAGGACCTATGAGCACGCCTTTACCTTTTGGTGTAAAGCTTATAAATGTTACAAGTGCACTTGATATGTATAAGGCTGTAACAGAAGAATTTGAAAAGGCGGATATAATAATAAAATCTGCTGCTGTTGCTGATTTCAGGCCTGTAAATAAAAGTGATAATAAAATAAAAAAGGCGGACGGAATGCCCGTAATTGAGCTTTGTGAAAATCCCGATATTTTAGCCGAGGTAGGTAAAATTAAGGGAGAACGCAAGGTTATTGCTTTTTGTATGGAAACACAAAATCTTTTGGAAAATGCAAAGAAAAAGCTTGAAGCAAAAAATGCTGATATGATAGTGGCTAACAGTCTTTGCGATGAAGGAGCAGGCTTTGGATGCGACACAAACACGGTTACTTTTTTATATCGTGACGGCAAGGAAGAAAAGCTTCCCAATATGCCAAAGGAACAGGTTGCAAACGAAATTCTTGACAGGATAGAATTATTATGAAAGTTGCAAGCGTTGTAATTGACAGCACTGTACGTAAAGTTAATAAAATTTTTGATTATATAGTTCCTGAAAATCTTTCTATGGCAGAGGTTGGTGTGCGAGCAAAGGTTCCGTTTGGTAAAAACAGAATGGAAACTGGGTATATAATAAAAATCTCTGAAAAAGAGGCGGAAAATTTAAAAGAAATTGATTCTTTGCTTGACAAAGAACCTCTTTTAAACCGCGACAGAATTTTTGAGGCCTACTGGATAAAAGAAAGATATTTTTGTACCTTTGCAGAAGCTTTAAGACTTTTTATGCCTGCAGGTGTAAAAGGGAAATCAAGTGAGGATGTTAAAAAACAGATTTCTGTGGTAAAATTTTGCGAAGGGGCAGATGTTTCAGGGGTACTTAAGTTTCCTGCACAGGCAAGGATTGTTAAGGTTTTGGAGGAAACGCCCGAAATTCCGCTTTCGGATTTATGTGTTTTTGCGAAAGTGGCTCGTTCTTCGGTTGAATCCTTAAAACGAAAGGGCATTTTAAACTTAGAAAAGGTTACTGTTTTCAGAAGTCCAAATGCTGACAAGCCTGTAAAAAAAGACGAAAAGCCAACGCTTACGCCTTTACAGCAAAAGGCTTTTGATGAAATTTACAAAACATTTAAAAATCCCGAAAAACCTATACTACTTCACGGAGTTACGGGTAGTGGAAAAACAGAGCTTTATTTAAGCATAATTGAAAAAGCTTTGGAAGAAAATAAAACGGCTATTGTTACAGTTCCTGAAATTTCGTTAACTCACCAGATGGTTGAAAGATTTACTTCAAGGTTTGGCGACAAGGTTGCACTTTTGCACAGCGCTCTTTCAAACGGCGAAAGGTATGATGAGTGGCAACGTCTTTTAAAGGGCGAAGCCAAAATTGCAATAGGGGCAAGAAGTGCTGTTTTTGCTCCGTGTAAAAATCTGGGTATAATAATAATTGATGAAGAGCATGATGATTCTTACAAATCTGAAATGGGTGTAAGATATAACGCAAGAGAAGTGGCAGAATGCAGAGCAAAAACCGAAGGTGCAGCTGTAATGTTTGCTTCCGCAACTCCTGATGTTACAAGCTATTACAGAGCACAAAGCGGTGTGTATTCGCTTGTTACAATGGAAGAAAGAGTGGCAGGGGCGGAGCTTCCTGATGTCGAAGTTGTTGATATGCGAAATGAACTTGCAGAAGGTAACAGATCTCCTTTTTCGATAGCTTTGGCAAATGCAATAAGAGAAAGAATTGAAAGAAAAGAACAGACAATTCTTTTTTTAAACAGAAGAGGTCATTCCACCTTTGTTTCATGTCGCAGTTGCGGTTTTGTTGCAAAATGCCCGCACTGCAGTATTTCGCTTACCTATCACAGTTTTACAAACAGTTTAGTTTGTCACTACTGCGGATATAGAATAAAAAAATACGAAGTTTGTCCTGATTGCGGAAGCGTGCACATTCACGGGTTTGGTACAGGGACACAGAAAATAGAAGAAAAACTTGCAGAAGAGTTCCCTGATGCAAGTGTTTTAAGAATGGATCTTGACACTACAAGCACAAAAGGAGCTCACGAAAAGATACTTGAGAAATTCAAAGAAAAAAATATAAATATACTGCTTGGAACGCAGATGATATCAAAGGGACTGGATTTTCAAAACGTTACGCTTGTAGGTGTGCTTTCAGCTGATCAGGCACTTAATATGGGTGATTACAGAGCTCAGGAGCGTGCTTTTGATATCATAACGCAGGTATGCGGCAGAGCCGGAAGAGGAAAAAACCGAGGTAAAGCATTTATACAGACTTATATGCCCGACAATACTACCGTTATAAATGCTGCAAATCAGGATTATGAAGAGTTTTATAATGAAGAAATAGTTATAAGAAAAGCTCTTAAGTATCCGCCGTTTTGTGATATTTTGAATTTTGTTTTTACTTCAAATAATGAAGATGATGCAAAAAAAGCGGCACAGAGGGTATGTGACAAAGTTTTAAAAGAACTTATTGAAAAGGTAAGAATTTTTACTCCAATGCCGTGCAGTATAAATAAAATAAACAATGTTTACAGATGGCACTTTTGGCTTAAATGTAATTACAATGAAGAAATAAGTAAAAAAATAGCTGATATTTTATCGGATGAAAAAGGGGTTATTGTGGATTTGAATCCTACAGCTTTTTAGGAGGTTTTAATATGTCTTTAAGAAATATGAGATTTGTAGGCGACAGTATATTAAGAAAAAAAGCAAGACCTGTTGAGGTTATAGATGACAGAATTTTAGAGCTTATTGAAGATATGTTTGAAACAATGTATGTAAACGAAGGGGTTGGACTTGCTGCTCCTCAGGTTGGTATTTTAAGAAGAGTTATAGTTATTGATGTTGAAGGTAACAAGCTTGCACTTATAAACCCTGTACTCTTAGAGGCAGAAGGCGAAGAAAGTGCTATTGAGGGTTGTCTTAGTGTGCCTGACCAGGTTGGAGAGGTAAGAAGACCTACGAAAGTTAAGGTTTCGGGCATAAATACTGACGGAGAAGAAATTGAAGTTACCGCAGAAGGGTTTGCGGCACGTGCACTTTGCCACGAAATTGACCATCTTGAAGGAATTGTATTTTTAGACAGAGCAGACGAAATTATAAATAAAGAAGATTTAGAGGAAGAATAATGAGAGTAATTTTTATGGGGACTCCCCATTTTGCAGCAGAGTGTCTTGATGCACTTATAAAATCTGAACACGAGGTTGTGGGTGTAATATCCCAGCCTGACAAGCCTAAAAACAGAGGACAACAGATGCTGCCTACGCCTGTGAAGGTTTGCGCGGAAGAAGCAGGTATAGATGTTTATCAGCCTGAAAGCTTAAAGGATAATGCGATACTATCTTATCTTGAAGAAAAAAAGCCTGATGCAATAGCAGTTGTTGCTTATGGCAAAATTCTTCCTGAATATATTTTGAATTTTCCCAAAAACGGATGCATAAACATTCATGCATCACTTTTACCTAAATACAGAGGTGCGGCACCTATTCAGCACAGTATTTTAAACGGAGATAAAATAACAGGTGTTACAGCAATGTATATGGACAAGGGAATGGATACAGGCGATATGATATTAAAGGAAGAAGTAGCCATTGATGTTAGAGATACCTCTGACTCGTTGCACAAAAAGCTTTCGAAGGTTGGAGCAGCGCTTCTTTGTAAAACTTTAGACAATATTGAAAATGGAATTATAACCCGTGAAAAGCAGGATGATGCTTTAGCAACATACGCACCCATGATAACAAAGGAAATGGGAAAAATAAACTGGCAGGATACGGCAGAAAAAATAGTGTGCCAGATACACGGGCTTTATCCCTGGCCCGCAGCTTTTTCTTTTTGTGATGGGAAAAGATTTAAGATAACAGAAGCTTCGGTTTGTGAAAAAGACGGAAAGCCGGGCGAGATTTTAGAAGATAACAAAGAAATTATAGTTGCGGCTGGAAAAGGTTCTGTGAAAATAGAAGTTTTACAGTTTGAAAACAAAAAAGCAATGCCTGCAGAAGAGTTTTTAAAAGGAAATAAATGCATGGCACGGGGAGTTATTTTAGGAGAATAATATGTTACCGAGAAATATGGCACTTTTAGTGCTTTGTGATATATTTGAAAACCATGCTTACTCGAATATGGCATTAAAAAAAGCATTTTCTGAGCATAGCTTTGATGAGAGGGACAGAAGATTTATTTCGGCGTTGGTTTACGGTAGTGTTCAGTATAAGGAATATCTTGATTATCAGATTGCAAATTCATCTAAAATTCCGCTTAAAAAGCTCGAATCTAAAATACTTAATATTTTAAGAATGGCAGTATACCAGATTTTTAAGATGGACAAAGTTCCTGAATCTGCTGCTGTAAACGAAGCGGTAAAACAGGCTAAAAAGGCAGATTACAAAGCATCAGGCTTTGTAAACGGCGTATTACGAAACATTTTAAGATGCAAAGAGGTTTTGCCGGATAAAGAGGATAAAGAAAAATATTTTTCGGTATTGTATTCTTACCCGGAGTGGCTTGTTAAAATGTGGGCAAAAGAAAATCCCGATGATTACGAAAAGCTTTTGTCTTCGGGAAATGAAATAACGCCTGTAACTTTGAGAGTAAATAATTTAAAAACAGATAAAGAAACTTTAAAAAATATGCTTTCGGCAAGTGACGGGGTATCAAAAAACGCACTTGATGTAAGTGGAGATGCAGCTTCTTTAAAAGAATTTGAAGAAGGGTTTTTCACTGTTCAGGATTCAGCGGCACAGGAAGCAGTATTATATTTAGATCCGCAAAAAAACGAAAAGGTGCTTGATGCTTGTGCAGCCCCAGGGGGTAAAACAACATACATAGGCGAGCTTATGGAGAATACGGGCGAGGTAACTGCGTGGGATATTCATCCGCACAAGCTTATACTTATAGAAAAAAATGCAGAAAGACTTTCTGTTACAAATATTAAAACAGAGCTTCAAAATGCCGGGGAAGCAAACGAAAAATATATAGGATATTTTGACAGGGTTTTATGTGATGTGCCTTGCTCGGGTCTTGGGATAATACGAAAAAAGCCTGATATAAAGTGGCAGAGAAAAGAAGAGGATATAGATAGCCTTACAAAAGAGCAATATGAGATTTTAAACAATTGCTCTGCTTATGTAAAGCACGGAGGCACACTTTTATACAGTACCTGCACTGTAAGCCAGAGAGAAAACATTGATATAGTAAACAAATTTTTAAAAGAACACAAGGATTTTACTTTAGATATATCAAAAACATTTTATCCGCATAAGGATTTTACCGACGGATTTTTTGTAGCAAGGTTATTAAGGGAGAATAAAGCTTGAATATTTTGGATTTTACAATTGAAGATTGGAAAGCTTATGTTTTAGAAAAGGATAAGCCGCCGTTTTGTGCAAAGCAGATTTATAAATGGGCATACGGCGGAATAAAATCTATTGATGAAATGACAAACATTTCAAAAGAAATGAGAGAAGAATTAAAAAAAGATTTTTACATCTTTTTGCCCGCTATAAAGAAAAAACTTGTTTCAAAGCTTGACGGCACAGTGAAATATCTTTTCGAGCTTTATGACGGCTCGTGCATTGAAGGCGTTATAATGAGATATCATCACGGGATAACAATGTGTGTATCGTCGCAGGTTGGGTGCAGAATGGGTTGCAAGTTTTGTGCATCAACACTTCATGGACTGGAACGAAACCTTACTGCGGGAGAAATTGCGGGACAGATTATTTGTGCTCAAAATGATATTGGACAGCGAATTTCAAACATAGTTATGATGGGCAGCGGCGAGCCGTTTGATAATATAGAAAATGTGTTTTCTTTTATAAAAAATGCAGTAAATCCTGACGGACTCTGTATAGGAGCTAGACATATTACGGTTTCTACCTGCGGGCTTACAGAAGGGATTAAAAAACTGCAGGAGCTTTCATTGCCGATAAATCTTTCAATTTCGTTACACGCTCCTAATGATGAAATAAGAAAACAAACTATGCCTATTGCTAATAAGATTGATATAAAAACTCTGGTTAAAGCGGCAAAAGAGTATTACAATGTTACAGGCAGGAGAGTTACTTTTGAGTATGCTTTGATTGACGGAGTAAATGATAGCACAGATGTAGCAGAGGAATTATCGGAGCTTATTTCGGGTAAAGAGGATGTACATGTTAATCTTATCCCTTTAAATGATGTAAAAGAAAGAAGTTTAAAAAAGAGTAAAAACGACAGTATTCTGGCATTTATAAAAGTGCTTGAGAAAAATAAGATAAAAGCAACTGTAAGGAGAGAAATGGGAGCAGATATAAATGCTGCTTGCGGACAGTTGCGTAACGAATTTGGTTTGCGGGGGTGATTACCTATGCAATACGGTGCTGTAACAGGCAAAGGAATGGTACGAAAAATAAATCAGGACAGTTTTTATACTGATGCAGAGCATGGTATATTTTTAGTGTGCGACGGTATGGGCGGACACGCTGCGGGAGATGTTGCAAGCAGGTGTGCTGTGGGTGCTATTTCGACTTACATAAAAGAGAATATGCCTTTAGGTCTTGATGATGAAAAAATAAAACAGCTTATGCATGATGCTGTAAATTATGCAAACACACTTGTTTACAGCAGGTCAAAAGCTGACAGTAAGTATCAGGGTATGGGTACAACTGTTGCGTTTGTTATGATTTATCTTGATACGATTTATTACTTAAACATAGGTGACAGCCGTATATATTTATTCAGAGATGGAAACTTACAAAGAAAAACAGAGGATCATACTGTGACAGATGAGCTGTTAAAAAGCGGCGAAATAACCTCGCTGGAAGCAGAAAATCATCCTGCAAAGCACATGCTTACAAGAGCACTTGGAACAGACAAAGAAACCTCGGCTGATTTTTCGAAGGAAAAGCTTTTGAAAAATGATATTATTCTTTTGTGCTCGGACGGTCTTACAAATATGTTGTCTGATGAGGATATAAAGCATCATCTTATAGCTGAAGAAAATCCGCAATTGATAGCACAGAATCTTGTTAATAAAGCAAACGAAAATGGCGGGACTGACAATATTACGGTTATTATTGTAAAAGGTTCCAAAAAGGAGTTAAAATAAAATGGAAATGATAGGATCCGTTATAGGTAACAGATATGAAATTTTAGAGCATATAGGTTCTGGCGGTATGGCAATGGTTTACAAAGCAAAATGCCGTTTGTTAAACCGCTTTGTTGCTGTTAAGATTTTAAAGCCTGAATTTGAAGAGGATGAAGAATTTTTACGCAGATTCAATACCGAAGCACAGGCGGCAGCAAGCCTTTCTCATACAAATATAGTATCGGTTTATGACGTAGGCAAACAGGGACATTTAAACTATATTGTAATGGAGTATGCTGAAGGCATTACTTTAAAGGAGTATATGAAAAATAAGGGCAAGCTTAATTTGAACGAGGCTCTCGATTTTTCTATGCAGATAGCACAGGCGTTGGAACATGCTCATTCAAAAAGAATAGTACACCGTGACATAAAACCGCAGAATATAGTTTTAGATAATAACGGAACTTTAAAGGTTACCGATTTTGGACTGGCAAAGGCTACTTCTTCGGCAACTGTTGTTGCGGAAGGGGCATCGGCACTTGGGTCTGTACACTATGCATCCCCGGAGCAGGCAAGAGGCGGTCATACTGACGAGAGAAGCGATATTTATTCTCTTGGTGTTGTTATGTATGAAATGTTTACAGGTCGTTTGCCTTATACCGGTGACAGTGCGATAGCTATTGCTATGAAGCATATACAGGGAAACCCTGTGGCACCACGTATGATAAACGATAATATTCCGCTTGAAATAGAAGAAACAATACTTAAGTGTATGGCTAAATATTCACACGAAAGATTTCCAAACATTGCGGAAGTTATCACTTCTCTTCGAAATGTAGGGCATAATACTGCAAAAAAAATTGCGGAAGCAGGTTTGGTGCAGGGAGATATTTTTTCAACACGAAGATTGCCTGACATAAATAAGGAAATTGAAACAAAAGAAGAAAAGAGAGAAGCAACTCCTGTTAAAAAGAGGATATTTAATATAAGCCCTGAAAAAATGCCGCAGGTGGCTGCAATAGCTGTATCGGCAGTGCTTATTGTTATTATTGGATTTTTAGTGGGCAGAATGTTTTTTACAGGCGGAGGAAGTCAGAAAAAAATAAAAGTGCCTTCTCTTGTGGGGCAAAGCTTTGAAGAAATGAGTATACAATACAAAGACCAATTTGTACTTGTGGAAAGTCAACGTTTGAACGATTCGAAGTTCCCTGAAGGCACGATTATATCACAGGACCCCGAGGATGGAAAAGAAGTACTTTTGGGGTCGGAGATAAATGTTGTTATAAGTCTTGGTATAAAGACATTTGAGCTTGAGGATTACAAAGGCGAAGACTACAGAAAAGTTGAAAACGAAATCAAAAAGCTTGATATGGACATTGATGTAGAAATTATAGACGAAGAAGATGAAGAGGTTGAAGCTGGCAAGGTTATAAAACAAAAACCTTCGGCAGGGCACAAGATGGAAGTCGGAGATAAGCTTACTCTTTATGTAAGCAAAGGTCTTGAAGAAATAGAGATGCCTTCGCTTGAAGGAAAAACCGAGCAGGAAGCACGTGATATTCTTGCACGTAATAATCTTAAAGCAGGCTCTGTTACAAAATCCGAAAGTTCACAACCTGCAGGAACTGTTGTGTCGCAAGGCGTTGAAGCGGGAAACAAAATTGAAGTGGGAAGCGAAGTTGATTTAGTTGTAAGTGCAGGTGCATCAACTAAAAAGAGTACACGCCAGATTTCACTTTCGTTACCTTCTGGCAAAGCATCGGTTACTGTAAAAATAACGAACACTGAAGGAAACGTGCTTTACCAGCAAGCACATTCTACCGAAAATTCACCTATTTTAGTAGAGGTTTCGGGAACAGGAAAACAGGTATTGGAAATTTATTACGATGATGTTATGTATAACTCGATAACTGTAAACTTTAACTGATGGAGGCGACTTTTACGCAGGGAACTATTATTAAAGGTATTGGCGGATTTTATTATGTAAAATGTCAAGATGAGATTTTTGAAACCCGTGCTTGCGGCAGATTCAGAAAAGAGCATATTGTTCCTATATGCGGAGATAATGTAATTCTTTCTGAAAACAATGATTCCGTCGTTGAAATATTACCAAGAAAAAATGAATTTATACGCCCACCTGTGGCAAATATTGACGCTATGCTTATTGTAGTTGCGGCAAAGTCTCCCGAGCCTGACTACAGAATGGTTGACTCTTTGCTTGTGAATGTTGAAAACAGAGGGATAGACGCTGTTATATGCATTAACAAAACCGACCTTATAAGTGACGAAAAGGTTAAAGAAATGGCGGAAATTTATAAAAAGGCGGGATATAAAACTATTCTTACAAGCACTGTAAAAGAAGAAGGAAGAGAAGAACTTCTTTCGGTTCTTGAAGGGAAAATTACCGCGTTGTCAGGTAACTCCGGCGTTGGAAAATCAAGCATATTAAATTTTATTCTCGGCGATGAAACAATGGAAACCGGCGATGTAAGCCGAAAGCTTGAAAGAGGAAGGCACACAACAAGACATGTTGAGCTGTTTCCAATAGGAAATTCTGGGTTCATTCTTGATACACCGGGATTTGGTAAAATGGATTTACCTAAAATGACATCAGATATGTTGGCTGACTTTTTTAAAGAGTTTGAAGAGTTTAATGAAGGTTGCCGGTTTGGCGGATGTAAGCACTTGTCGGAGCCTGACTGTGCTGTTAAGAGTGCAGTAGAACAAAATCTGATAGCAAAAGAAAGATATGAAAGTTATAAATATTTTTATGACCAGTTAAAAAACATAAAGGAGTGGACTTTAAAATGATAAAAATATCACCATCAATTTTAGCAGCAGATTTCGGCAGATTTGCAGATGAAGTTAAATCTGTTGAGCTTGCAGGGGCAGAATACTTGCATATTGACGTTATGGACGGACATTATGTGCCAAATATGTCTTTTGGACCAGGTATTGTAAAAACAATAAGAAAATCATCAAATGCGTTATTTGACGTTCATCTTATGATTGAAAATCCTGAAAAATACATAGAAGTATTTGCAGAAGCAGGGGCAGATTTAATAACTGTACATTTTGAAACATGTCCTCATATTTACAAGACATTACAGCAGATTCGTGACCTTGGTTTGAAGGTAGGGGTGGCTATAAACCCCGGAACTCCTGCGTCTATGCTTAAAAACATTATTCATCTTGTTGATATGGTTTTGGTTATGACAGTAAATCCTGGTTTTACTGCGCAAAAATTTATTCCTGAAATGTTACCCAAAATCCGCGAAGTAAGAGAAATGATAGGTCCTGACAAAGACCTTGAGGTTGACGGCGGTATAAACGAAGAAACCATTTATGCGGTAACAGAGGCAGGCGCTAATGTTATAGTTGCGGGTGCCGGTGTATTCTATGCCGAAGACCGCAAAAAAGCAGTAGACACTTTAAAGAGTAAAGCTTTTAAAAGATAATGGCTAGGGCAATTATTATTTCGGGCGGAGAAGTTGAATTTTCGTTCAAAATAAATTATGACGATTTTGTGATATGTGCAGATTCGGGATATGACAATGCTTTAAAGCTTGGTATTAAGCCTGATATTTTACTTGGTGATATGGACAGCATAAAAAATGTGCCTGATGATGTACAGAAAGTTACTTTTAAGGCAGAAAAAGACGAAACCGATACAGAGCTTGCTCTTTTATATGCAAAAGAGCGAGGATTTAAAGAGGTTTTTATACTTGGAGCATTGGGTGGAAAGAGAAAAGACCATTCTTTTGCTAACATAATGCTTTTGAAAAAAGCTTATGACCTTGGTATAAACGCAAAGCTTTATTCCGAAAACGAGCAGGTTTATATAATTTGCGGAAATTATAGTGTTACAAAAAAGGAAAATATGTTTTTATCAATATTTCCTGCTTTTGGTGATGTGACAGTTACATTAAATGGAACAAAATATCCGCTATATAACGAAAAGTTGCCTTTTGGAAGTATACGTGGGATAAGCAACGAAATAACAGATGAAAAGGCGGAAATTGAAACAGATGGATGTATTTTGGTTTTTGAAACAAGAAAGGATTAAGTGCTAAATGGATTTTAGTATTTTTGGACAGGAACTTTCTATAAAAACGAGTTTTTCGGATAAATATGATTTGATACAGATGTTCAGGGGAATTAAGGATTATCAGTTTGATTCTAATAGTCCTGTTGATTTTCGCGGTGCAGGATTACAAAGAAAAAACAGTATTGATATGTGGCACTTTGAAATTCCTCTTGCAATTACGACTGATGAAGCTATTCCTATATGGATAAACGGCGACTTTGCAGGCGGTAACCACGGAAGGTGTTGCGGTAATGTAGTAACAAGCCCGAATCACGGTAAGGACATTAGTGATGTTGCATCGCTGTGGGAAGATGAAGAGGGTACAAAATGGACATTACTTCGGGTGCTTTCGGAAGATGTACTTATGTTTATATCGGAAAATATAGGAAAGTCGGAAGTTGATTATGCATTTAAAAGCAAAATTGCAGGTAAGCTTACATACGTAAGTCACGGAGAACACAAAGAAGATATAATTATAGAAAAGCAATCGGCTAACAATCAAATTCAACCTTCTGTAAAGCATACAAAAAAAGAAGTTTATGCGATAAAAGACGGGCAGAGAAAACGCGAGTTTTTTGGCGCTGAAGATATTGATGCACTTGAAATTGTACACGAGTACGATATGATAAATCAGGCTACCATGGCAGAAGCTCTGCAAAAAGAAAGACCCGAGGGCGGATATAAAAGTATGCCTTATTTAGGCAACGGAAAAGTAATGACAAAGGGCAAGGTTATTTACAGAATAGAAAATGACGGAACAATTTTAGTTGATTTTGACTATCAGAATCTAACTAATGTTGATTTTTCGATTTGCATGGGCATTATGTATCAGGAAAGATGCAACTATGGAAAAGGTATTTACAGATACATTCCAAAGCAGAAGCCGTTTGAATTTAATGGTACAACCTATGATTTTTCTGTTCCTTGCGATACTGATATGGAAAATTACCCTCATAACTTCATGACCACTCCTGATACATGGGAAAATCCTGATTCTCCGCCTGACAGACAGATAGACTTTATAAAGGATGTAAATGGTGAAATTATAGCAGGTTTTGCAGGAGGATTTTTACCGGTGTACGAAGGCGAACCCTCTGTAAGAAAAAACAATATAAACTCTGCTGTGCTTTTTTACAGAAGCAGAAAAACATACCCCAGATTCAAAGAAGGCACCCGTATGAAGAGTGTACGTGGGGTAGGATACAAAAAATATTTTGAAGTATGTGATAATGTATCGGAATACAGAGTTTCGTATGACGGGATTACGTATATTTACATAGATTTCTTTGGAGAAGGTCAAAAAGAACTTTGTGAAGATGTTACACTTTTTGAAAAAAGTGATGATGTTAAATTTGAAAAACAGGGAAATAAAACAGTTATAACGGCAAAAAAAGGATATGCAGTATTAAAAAAGATATTATAAAGCATAAGTATATACAGAATAAGATAAATTAAGGAGAATTGTTATGAATACAAAAGGAAGAGTTTATCCGCTTTATGAGACAACAAAGATGCGTGATTTCCGTGATATGACAGAAAATGTAGCAAAAAAATACCCTGATGATATTGCTTTTTCGTTCAAAAAAAATCCACGGGACGAAGAAATTGTAAGACTTACTTACACACAGGTAAAAAATGATGTACGTGATTTTGGTACAGAGGTGCGAAACCTTGGAATGAACGGAAAAACAGCAGTTCTTATTGGACAAAACAGTTATGAATGGTGCTGTATATATTTAGCGGCAATAGCAATGGGGGTAGTGCTTGTTCCTATTGACAGGGAATGTGTGTCGGCAGATTTGGCAAATATAATTAACTCGGCTGATTGTGAATATGTTTTTTATGGCAGTGATGTTAAGGAAAAAATATTCGCCTTAAAAGATGAGCTTAAAACTGTGAAAAAATACATAGCTTTTTCTGACGATGAAGATGCTGATGATACTTTTGCACAAATAAAGGAAAGAGGCGGAAAAAGCTTTGCAGAAGGTAATAACATTTATTATGATGCAGAAATTGACCCTGAAAAGCTTTCGGCAATAGTATTTACATCGGGCACAACAGGTAACAGCAAGGGTGTTATGCTTTCGCAAAAAGGAATGTGCATTGATATGACAAATGGCATGTATAACTTTGCTATTACAAGAAAAACTGTGAATGTTTTACCGCTTCATCACACTTTTGGTTCAACAATAAACTTAATAGGACATTTTGGGCAGGGCTCGGGAATATATCTTTCAAGCGGTTTAAGATATATAACAACAGAACTGCAAAACGAAAAGCCGGGTCATCTTATTGTAGTTCCGCTGTTTGTTGAAAGCTTTTACAAAAAAATAATTCATTCTGCTGAAAAAAGCGGTAAGCTTGCCGGAATGAAAATTTTAATTAAGGTAAGCAATTTCTTAAGACTTTTCAGAATAGACTTAAGAAGAAAGTTCTTTAAGGATATTCATAAGGTATTTGGCGGTAATTTAAGCCTTATTATTTCGGGCGGAGCAGCAATGAATCAGAAGATAATAGACTTTTTTGACGGAATAGGTGTTACAATTTTAAATGGTTATGGAATAACTGAATGTTCACCCCTTATTTCCTGCAACAGAAATGAGCATCAGGAAAAAGGCAGTGTAGGTATTCCGATTCTTGACGAAGAAGTAAAAATTGCAAATCCCGACGAAAACGGAGAAGGCGAAATTTGCGTAAAAGGTCCTAATGTTATGCTTGGATATTTTAATAATCCTGAAGCTACAAAGGCCGCATTTGATGAAGATGGATTCTTTAGAACAGGTGACTATGGAAGAATTGACAAACACGGATGGATTTACATAACAGGAAGAGTTAAAAATATGATAATTCTTTCAAACGGTAAAAATGTTTACCCCGAAGAAATTGAAAAGGAAATACAAGGCATTTCGGGAGTAGGGGAAGTTGTTGTTTATGCAGGTGAAAGCGACAACAGGGCAAACCGTGATGTTATAGTTGCAGAAATTTTCCCTGATGAAGAAACCTTGAAAATGCACAATATAACAGATTATCAGAAATATTTTGAAACAGAAATTATAAAGATAAATCATCGTATGCCTCCTTACAAGAGGGTTGACAGAGTAAAAATACGTGAAGCGGAATTTGAAAAGAATACTTCAAAGAAAATAATGAGGTTTAAAATTAAGAAAGATATATAATAAAAAATCTGCAAGTTTTGCTTGCAGATTTTTTTAATCAGCCTATTGTATTTAAATCATAAGGTGTTATCTGGTATACATAGTAATTAAGCCAGTTTGTAAAAAGGAGATTTGAATGTGCTCTCCAATTAACAATGGGGGGATGGGATGGGTCGTCATTTTTATAATAATTTTTGGGCAGTGGAGTATTAAGCCCTTTGTCCATATCGCGCATATATTCCAAATGAAGCGTGTCTGCATCATATTCTGAGTGACCTATACAAAAAACATTTTTACCTGTTTTTGATGCTATAAGGTAGGGGCCAACTTCTTTTGAGGATGCAAGAATTTTAAGGTCAGGATTTTCTTTTACCTGGTCAACATTTACCTGTGTATAACGTGAATGGGGTGCATAAAAATGATCGTCAAACCCGCAAAGAAGCTTTGCTTTAGGACGTAAAACTTTATGAGAAAAAACGCCGAAAACTTTTTGGGGCAATGTGTATTTTTCTATGCCGTAATGATAGTAAAGGCCTGCCTGTGCTGCCCAGCATATATGAAGGGTGCTTGTAACATGGGTTTTTGACCATTCCATTACGGCAGTAAGTTCATCCCAGTAATCAACCTCTGTAAAGTCCATAAGTTCAACGGGTGCGCCAGTTATAATAAGCCCGTCAAACTTTTCGTTCTTTACATCGTCGAAGGTTTTGTAAAATGTTTTAAGATGTTCTTCTGCAGTATTTTTGGACTGGTGTGTTTTTGTATGTAATAAAACGAGTTCTACCTGAAGAGGAGAATTACTCAAAGCACGTACAAGTTGTGTTTCTGTTGCTATTTTTGTAGGCATAAGATTAAAAACAGCTATACTTAAAGGACGGATATCCTGCTTTTGTGCTCTCTTTTCTGTCATTACAAAAATATTTTCGCTTTTCATTGCACGGGTTGCGGGCAATTTATCAGGAATTTTTATAGGCAAATACAATCCCTCTTTTCGTTTGAAATTTATTTTTTATATATTATAACAAATAATATAATTATTTTCAATATAAAGATTGTATTTTTTTTTGATTAATGATATAATATTCGAATAAAGAAAATTTAGGATGTGTTATTTTGAACAAAAGATGGAATTTACTGTATGAAAATGCAGATAAGGAGAAGATAAAAGAAATAGAGCTTGCGACAGGTCTTTCTTATGAAATCGCTTCTATTTTAGCAATCAGAGGTGTTGAAAAGGAAAATGCAAATGCTTTTTTGCACGAAAAAATTGATATGCTTGCAGATCCTTTTTTGATGAAGGATATGAGAAAGGCTGTTTACAGAATAGAAAATGCCATTTCAGCAGGAGAACGTATTACTGTATACGGAGACTATGACGTTGACGGAGTAAGTTCTACGGTAATGCTTGTTAAATACCTTCGTGAGAAGGGGGCAGAATGTGATTATTATATTCCTTTTCGTATGAGTGACGGATATGGCGTAAACAATAATGCACTTGAAAGTATTGCAAAAAAGGGTACAAAGCTTATTATTACGGTAGATACAGGAATATCTGCAATACAGGAAATAGAATATGCAAAGAGTTTAGGACTTGATGTTGTTGTAACAGATCATCATTCGATAGAGGGGGAAATTCCTGACGCAGTTGCAGTTGTAAACCCAAAAAGGACTGACTGTTTATATCCGTACAAGGATTTTGCAGGTGCGGGAGTTGTTTTTAAGCTTTTGTGTGCTCTTGAAGGTAATACAAGAAAAATAATAACAGATTACTGCGACCTTGCAACTTTAGCTACAATAACAGACATTGTTCCGCTGACAGGCGAGAACAGAACCATTTCGGCATTTGGAATGAGAAAAATTAAAAAAATGCCTTCTGTAGGATTAAAGGCTGTTTGTGATAATGCAGAAATAGATTATCAAACAATAACCTCGGGACAGATAGGATTCAGCATTGCACCAAGACTTAATGCGGCAGGAAGAGTAGATAATGCTGCGGTTGCAGCAGAACTTTTACTTACAGAGGATGAAGAAAAAGCCGCGGAGCTTGCCGAGCAGTTAAATGTTTTGAATACACACAGAAAAGAGCTTGGTCAGCAAATTCTTCAGGAAGCGGTAGAAATAATAGAAGCCCGTGACGATATTGCCGACAAAAAAGTAATCATTGTAGGCGGTGACGGCTGGCATCAGGGAGTTATAGGAATTACGGCATCTCAGCTTTGTGAACAGTATAACAAGAGCATTATACTTATATCTTATGAAGGAGATTGCGGTAACGGCTCTGCAAGGGCAGTTGAAGGATTTAATCTTTTTGCGGCTCTTTGTGAGTCGGCTCATCTTATAGAAAAGTTTGGCGGTCACGCATCAGCTGCAGGAATAACCATAAAACGCGAAAATGAAAAAGAACTTGAAAAAATGATGAATATTTACGCAGATGAAAATGTTGATAAAATTTTAGAGCCTTGTGTAAATATAGACCTTGAACTGCCACTTGAAAAAAATCTTATAGATTTTGCAAACGAAACGGCTGTTTTAGAGCCTTATGGAGAAAAGAACAAACCGCCCGTCTTTGCTCTAATGAATGCAACGGTTACAAATATAAGGGTTAGCCGAGATGAAAAACATATTTTTATTAAAGTAAGAAGCGGTCTTAAATGGCTTGATTGTGCCGGATTCAGATTAGGTCACTTAAAAGATGTAATAAACATTGGAGATACAGTTGATGTTGCGGGAGAGCTTGTAAAAAACAGCTATAATTATATGCTTTTGCCGCAGCTTAACATTACCGATATAAGAAAAAGGTGAAAAATGCAACACGATTTTGAAGCTTTAATCAAAAAAATAAAAGAATACAACCCGAACGCTGATTTTGATATGATTGAGCGCGCATACGAATGTGCGTCAAATATGCATAAAAAACAAAAGCGTGAATCAGGTGAACCTTATATAATTCACCCTCTTGAGGTTGCGTATATTGTTGCAGAGCTTGAGCTTGACGCTCAGGCTATTGCTGCTGCTTTACTTCACGATGTTATAGAAGATACTGAAACAAGCTACGAAGAAATAAAAAAGGATTTTGGAGAAGATGTAGCTCTTATTGTTGAAGGGGTTACAAAGCTTGATAAGCTTAATTTTATAACAAAGGAAGACCAACAAATAGAAAGTCTTAGGAAAATGTTCCTTGCTATGGCAAAGGACGTAAGAGTTATTTTTATAAAGCTTGCTGACAGACTTCACAATATGCGTACTCTTAACAATATGCCGCCAGAGAAAAGACTTTTAAAGTCAAAGGAAACCATGGATGTTTATGCTCCTTTGGCTCACAGACTTGGTATTTCGGCGATAAAATGGGAGCTTGAGGATTTAGCACTGCGTTATCTTGATTCAGTTGCGTATTACGAAATTGTAGAAAGTATAAACAAAAAACGTAACGAAAGAGAATTATATATTGAGGACATAAAAAAGGAACTGCACAACAAAGTTTCGGAAATGAATATTCATTTTGAAATTCAGGGAAGAGCAAAGCATTTTTATTCTATTTTCAGAAAAATGTATGCACAGAACAAAACTCTTGACGAAATTTATGATTTGTTTGCAGTAAGAATAATAGTTGATTCGGTTAACGACTGTTATGCTGTTTTGGGTATAGTTCACGAAATGTATAAGCCTATTCCCGGAAGGTTTAAGGATTATATTGCAATGCCGAAGCCTAATATGTATCAATCGCTTCATACTACGGTTATAGGTCCTGAAGGTACTCCATGTGAAATACAGATACGTACCTTTGATATGCACAAAACCGCTGAACACGGTATTGCTGCGCATTGGAAATACAAAGAAGGAAATGTAAAAAACACTTCAGAAGACTCAAAGCTTGCTTGGATAAGACAGCTTCTTGAAACGCAAAAAGATATAAGCGATGACGAAGAGTTTATGAGAACTTTGAAAATCGACCTTTTTGCAGATGAAGTTTTTGTATTTACTCCCAAAGGCGATGTTATAAATCTTCCTGCGGGCTCAACACCTGTAGACTTTGCTTTTGCTATCCATTCGGGTGTAGGAAGCAAGATGATGGGAGCAAAAGTAAACTCTAAAATTGTTCCGCTTGATTATACTTTAAAAACCGGTGATATATGTGATATTCTTACTTCTTCGTCTGTGCACGGACCAAGCCACGACTGGCTTAAAATATGCAAAACCACACAGGCGAGAACTAAAATAAATCAGTGGTTTAAAAAGGAGAGAAGAGAAGAAAATATTGAACGCGGAAAAGAACTTGTAGAAAAAGAAATAAAGCATCTTGGATTTAATCCGTCTGATTTGCTTAAAAAAGAATATATTGAGCTTTGTTTAAAGCGTTACAGCTTTGCCACTTTAGAAGATATGTATGCTACAATTGGCTATGGAACAATAACTGCCGGCAAAATTGCGGCAAGACTTGCAGATTACAGCGGTGAATTACAGAAAAAAGATGATAAGGCTGTTATAGCAGAGCCTGTAAAACGTAAAAAAAGTAATACCAATATTGAAGTTGACGGACTTGATAATTGTCTTATAAGAATGGCAAGATGCTGCACACCGCTTCCAGGTGACCCGATAATCGGTTTTATAACAAAGGGCAGAGGGGTTACTGTACACAGAAGTGATTGCCTGAATGTAAACAAAGAAAATCTTTCTGAAGAAGAGATTGGAAGGCTTATAAAAACAAGCTGGATAAGCGTTGAAGAAAAAGGCACATATCCTTGTGACATTCATATTGAATCAAACGACAGAACAGGCTTGCTTGCAGATATTGTTACTGCTATTTCGGAACATAAAATTCCTATCAGCAACTTAAACAGCCATGCAACAAAACGCAAAATGGCAGTTATTTCGCTTACCGTTGAAGTTACGGAGCTTTCACAGCTTGATAGTTTAATGAAGCGTCTTTGCTCCATTTCAGGCGTATATAATGTGTCGCGTGCACACTAAAAGGAGTTTATATGCAGATAAAACAAATTGTAAGTCCTATGTTTTCTACAAATTGCTATATTGTAAGCAATGATAACGAAACAGTTCTTATTGATTGCGGAGAATCAGCAGAAATTGTATTGCAGGAAATAGAAAAATGCAGTCCTTTAACAAAAATAATATTCACACATGGGCATTTTGATCATATTATGTCAGCAAACGAAATTAAAGCAAAAACCGGTGCAAAAGTTTACGTAAGCGAAGAAGATAAGGATTGTCTTTCCAGTACAGAAAAGAGTCTTGCAAAAAGATTTGGAATAACACATGACGAAATAGTTTACGATGCTATTTTACAAGACACTATTACTATTTGCGGAAACGAATTTTCTGTAATAAAAACTCCTGGACATTCAAAGGGAAGTGTTTGCCTTCTGTTTGAGGATATTTTGTTTTCGGGTGATACTCTTTTTTATCAGAGTATAGGAAGATATGAAGAGGAAGATCACGAAATAATAAAAAATTCCTTAAAGCTTTTGATGACTTTGCCTGATAATACAAAGGTTTATCCCGGTCACGGAAATGCAACAACCATAGGATTTGAAAGAATATATAATCCTTTTTTGAATTTTGAAACAAATTGGGGATAATATGAATTTTTTTGATATTGAAAGATTAAACTCTTTTACCAGAAAGCAAATAAATGATTGTATAATGCTTACCGAAAAAGAAAAAGCAGACAAAATAAAATCTTTTGCAGAAACAATTATTAAAAATAAAAATAGGGTAATTTTTGTTACGGGACCTTCTGCTTCAAACAAAACAAGCGTTGCAAAAAGATTGATTTTTGAGCTTCAAAAACAGGGGAGAAGAGCAGTTCTTTTATCGCTTGACGATTATTTTTGGGGGACAACGGGCGGAAGAAAAATAAAAAAAGGTGTTTTTAATTTTGAAAACCTTGATGCTCTTGACTATGAGCTTGTAGAAAAGCATATAAAAGAGTTGATTTTGGGGAAAGAAGTAACTGTGCCAAGATTTGATTTTTACACAGTAGCAAGAAGTCCCGAAGGAGTAAAGGTACAGCTTTCTTTTGATGATATTCTGGTGGTTGAAGGGATACATGCTTTTAATCCTGCAATTTTGGGAAATACAAAAGAAGGCATTGCGTTTAAAATATATTCATCGGTGGAGCATTCGATAAAATTAAAAGAAACAGAGATTATATCCTGTGATGATATACGCCTTATGAGAAGAATGGTAAGGGACAGTAAATTCAGAAACGCAGAGGCGGATATAACATTTGCTATGTGGCCATCTGTTCAGGAAGGAATGCAAAATAATATTTTGCCTTTTAAAAAGGATGCAGATGTAGTTTTTGATTCTTTTGCTCCTTATGAATGTATGATTTATAAAAGAGGAATTTTAAATCTTTTAGAAAAATGCGAAGAGAAAAAGCTTTATCAAAATGAAATTGAAGCTTTAAGAAAAAAACTTGAACCGGTAATGGAAATTGATAGTTTGGTAATTCCTGAAAATTCAATGTTACGAGAGTTTATTGGGGGATAAAATGAAAGTAAAAAATGTGTTTGTTTGCCAGGAATGCGGATATGAATCAGGAAAATGGCTTGGTAAATGTCCCGATTGCGGAAACTGGAACTCTTTTGTTGAAGAATCGATAAGAGAAGACAAGAAAAAGAGTACATTTAAGTCGCAAGCTGCGTTGCCTGTGCACATAGACAGTATAACTGCAAAAGATGAAGAAAGAATAAAGACCGGTATAAGTGAGCTTGACACTGTTTTAGGCGGTGGTGTTGTACCGGGGTCGATGGTTTTGGTGGCAGGTGAGCCCGGAATAGGTAAATCTACACTTCTTTTGCAAATCTGTGACAGTTTATCTACCGAAAAAAAGGTTATGTATGTTTCGGGTGAAGAATCGGAAAAGCAGATAAAGCTACGTGCAGACAGACTAGGGGTATCAGGAAAAGAGCTTTACATACTTGGCGAAACAAATATTGACAATGCTATAGATGTTATTTTAAAAGAAGGATGTTCAACTGTAATAGTAGATTCTGTACAGACTATGTATACTGAAGATGTACAAAGTGCTGCAGGAAGCGTAAGTCAGGTACGAGATGTTACAATGCGTCTTATGCGTGTTGCAAAAGAAAATTCAATAGCTGTTTTTATAGTAGGACACGTTACAAAAGAAGGCTCAATTGCGGGTCCGAGAGTTTTGGAACACATGGTAGACACGGTTTTATCGTTTGAAGGCGAACGCCAGCAGCTTTACAGAATATTGAGGGCTGTAAAAAACAGATTTGGTTCTACAAACGAGATTGCCGTTTTTGAGATGAATGACAAAGGACTTTGCGAGGTTTTAAACCCTTCAATGATGCTTATTGCGGAAAGGTCTGAAAATACATCAGGTTCGTCAGTTTCCTGTCTTATGGAAGGTACAAGACCAATTATGGCAGAAGTACAGGCGTTAGTTTCTACAACTACATTTGGAATACCAAGAAGAATGGCATCGGGGTTTGATATTGGAAGAATGAATCTTTTGATTGCCGTTTTGGAAAAACGTGCAGGACTTAATTTGCAAAATCAGGATATTTACATAAATGTTGTAGGAGGCATAAGGATTGACGAAACTGCGGCTGATTTATCTGTTGCAATGGCAATAGTATCAAGCTTTAAAAATCTGCCAATATCGCTTGATACGGCTTTTTTGGGAGAAATAGGATTAACAGGGGAACTGCGTTCAATACAGAATGCAGAAAAGCGGGTTTCGGAATGTGCGAAAATGGGTTTTAAAACATTGGTACTTCCTTACGAAAACGCAAAAAATCTTGATAACAATTACGGTGTTAAAATAATTGCGGCAAAAAATATTGCCGAAGCTATGAAATATTTAAAATAAATAAAAAAATTGTTGCATTATTATGCATTTTGTTGTAAAATAAAGGATATTCTTTTATTCTAAGGAGAACAACCATGGAACTTTCAAGAAAATTTTCGGCGATAACAGCATCGCCTACATTGGCAATTACTTCAAAATTCAAAGAAATGAAAAAACGCGGAATTGATGTTGTAGGTTTTGGCGCAGGCGAACCTGATTTTGACACACCGCAGCACATAAAAGACGCAGCTATAAAGGCTATAGAGGAAGGGCAGACAAAGTATACACCCGCATCGGGCACACCCGAACTTAAAGCGGCAATTTGCAGAAAGTTTGAAAGAGAAAACAATCTTTCATACAAACCTGAAAATATAGTTGTAAGCAACGGTGCAAAACATTCTTTGGTAAATGCACTTTGTGCAATATTAAACCCCGGGGACGAGGTTATTCTGCCTGCACCTTACTGGGTAAGCTATCCTGAAATGATAGCTATTGCTGACGGAAAAACTGTTGTTTTGGAAACCAAAGAAGAAAACGACTTTAAATTCACAGCAGAGGAGCTTAAGGCGACAATAACTGACAAAACAAAGGCTCTTATATTAAACAGTCCTTCAAACCCCACTGGAATGATTTATAGCCGTGAAGAATTAAAGGCAATAGCTGATGTTGTTGTTGAAAACGATTTATTTGTTATTTCTGACGAAATATATGAGCATTTGATTTATGAAGGCGAAAGAGTTTCGATTGCTTCTTTTGGGGAAGAAATCAAAAACAGAACAATTGTTGTAAACGGACTTTCAAAAACCTTTGCTATGACAGGCTGGAGAATAGGATATACAGCGGCAAATGCTGAAATTACAAAAGTAATGGCTAATCTCCAGAGCCATGCGGCATCAAATCCAAACTCTATAGCACAGGCAGCTTCAATAGCAGCCTTGGACGGTGGTCTTGAGTTTGTTGAAGCAATGAAAAAAGAATATGTAAAACGCCGTAATTATATGGTTGACAGAATAAATTCAATGGACGGAATTTCGGCACTTATGCCAAACGGTGCTTTTTATGTAATGATGAATATTAAAAAGCTTTTAGGCAAAACAATATGCGGTGTTACTATAAATTCAGCAGATGATTTTGCAAATGCATTACTTACAAAAGCTAATGTTGCACTGGTTCCCGGCGAAGGTTTTTGTGCAGACGGATATCTTCGTTGGTCGTATGCTACATCAATGGAAAACATAGAAAAAGGACTTAACAGACTTGAAGCCTTTTTGAAAGGAAACTGTTAATATGAAAATAGGTATTATAGGTGCCGGGAATATGGCCGGTGCTATAGCGGGAAGACTTTGCAAAGTAATCCCTGCTACCGATATTTTTATGAGCGACAAGGACAAAACAAAGCTTGAAGAGTTTGAAAAAATGGGTATAAACACAGGCTCAAACATTGAAGCTGCAAGCTTTGGTGATGTTTTGATTTTGGCAGTAAAGCCCAATGTTTATTCTGCGGTTTTACAAGAAATTGCAGGGAAAACCTCAAAAACGGTTATTTCTATTGCAGCAGGAATAAGTATTGATTTTGTACAAAGCTACTTAAAAGGTATAAATGTTATAAGAGTAATGCCAAATACTCCTGCTTTGGTTGGATGTGCAATGACTGCGATATGTGCAAACGATGATGTTTGTGAAGAAGAGCTTAAAAAGGCAGAAGAAATTTTTGCTATTTTGGGAAAAACTGTTATTGTTAAGGAATCGCTTATGGACGCGGTAGTTTCTGTAAGCGGAAGCAGTCCGGCTTATGTATTTATGATGATTGAAGCTATGGCAGATGCTGCAGTTTCTCAAGGTCTTACAAGAGATGATGCTATAATGATGGCGGCACAAGCTTGTATGGGTGCTGCGAAGATGGTGCTTGAAACAAAAATACATCCTGCAAAGCTTAAAGATATGGTATGTTCGCCCGGCGGAACTACTATAGATGCAGTTAAAAAGCTTGAAGAAACAGGATTCAGAAGCAGCGTAATAGAAGCAATGCAAGCTTGTTTTGAAAAAAGTAAAAAAATGAGCAAATAGCATATTCTGGCTTTTGTGGACATACATATAAATGTATAAAAACAAAAGCGGAAGGATATTTGCTATGAACAAAATAAATAACAGTAAAAAAGTTTCGTTTTTCCTTGTATGTGCAGCACTCTTTATGGGAATAATTTTTGGTAGTACTGCGGCAGGAAAGCTTTCAGCAGAAGAAGTGTCAGAAATTTCTTCTGCTTTAACTTTATCAGGAGAAAAATCTGCACACATCTTTTTTAAACAATCACTTTTTAACAATTTAATTTTATCATTTTGTATATGGTTTTCGGGACTTACGATAGCAGGGATTTTTTTGTCGGTTATAATTGTTATGTTAAAGGGGTATTCTGTTGGACTTACAGTGGGTTCTTTTTTGAAAATTGCAGGAGGAAGAGGTTTTTTGGCAGCTCTTGGCGGAGTGTTACCGCACAACATAATAGCTCTTTCGGCAACTGTTTTTCTGGCTATGTTAAGTATAACATTTTCAAAGGAAATCACAAAAGGAAACATTAAAAAAACTTTTTTGGTTTATACTCTGGCGTCTTTTATTCTTACTGCCTTTATGTGTGTGGGAAGCATTGTTGAAGGATATATATCTTTTCCTTTACTTAAAATTATTGTTGGAGAAGGGTTATGAGAAAAACACTTGAAAATTTTATAAAGCATTTAGAAGAAAATAAAAAACTTTCTGAAAACACTGTTAAAGCTTATGCAAGCGATATAGACCGTTTTTGGATTTTTTTCGGCAACCCTGTAAGAGCAAAGAAAAAAGACGTGGAAGGTTATATTGCGAATATGAGAAGCGAGGGTGCGGGAGATTCTACTGTTGCAAGAAATCTATCTTCCCTTCGGGCTTTTTATTCCTTTTTGACTGAAAATAAAAAAATTAAAAATAATCCTGTGGAAAGTATTGAAAAACCAAAGGTTGAAAGAAGATTCCCTGAAATTCTGACAGTTGAAGAAGTGGACAAGCTTTTATCTGTACCAAACGAAACAACTAACAAGGGCTTGCGTGACAAAGCAATGCTTGAGCTTTTATATGCAAGCGGAATAAAAATTTCGGAACTGATAAACATAAACTTGTATGATTTGAATTTGAGAACAGCAACACTTTTATGCCGTACACGAAAAATTCCCATAGGAAGAAAAGCTGTTTCGGTTTTAAATACATATTTAAAAAAAGTAAGACCGAAAATGCTTGCAAAAAAGAATGAGCCTGCACTTTTTATAAATTGCGACGGAGAAAGAATCTCCCGTCAGGGATTTTGGAAAATAATTAAAAAATATAACGAAGAAGCAGGTATAGAAAAAGACATAACTCCGCACATGTTAAGACATTCTTTTGCTGTACATCTTTTGGAAAACGGTGCTGACTTATCTTCAATACAGACTTTGATGGGACTTTCGGACCCTGCATCTGCTTTAATTTATACAAAGATGAGAGAAAACAAAATTGCAGATGTATACAGAAAAGCTCATCCAAGAGCTTAAAAAATTACAAATAAAATACAAGTGTATATTAATACTTTAATGGTTAACATAAGGTTAAAGGAGAATGTGTATGAAAAAAATTTGTTCTTTAATCTTATGTTTTTTATTTATTTCTTTACCGGTTTCGGCAGAAGAGCCTATTATAAATCTTTCTTCTCCGTCGGTAACTTTGATGGAAGCCGGCAGCGGTAAAATAATTTATCAGAAAAATCAGGACCAGAAGCTTCCGCCTGCGTCTGTTACAAAGGTTATGACATTACTGCTTACACTTGAAGCTGTACAAAGCGGTAAAATAAGCATGGATGAAAAGGTTTTGGTAAGCAAAAATGCTCAAGGAATAGAGGGGACAACCATATTTCTTGAAGCAGGGGAGTTAATAAGTGTAGAAGATATTATAAAGGGAATAAGTATAGCATCTGCAAACGATGCATGCATTGCAATAGCAGAGCATATTGCGGGAAGCGAAGGCGAATTTGTTCGTATGATGAACGAAAGAGCTGAAGAGCTTGGTATGAAAAATACAAACTTTGTAAACCCTAATGGACTTGATAACGAAAATCATTATACTACAGCGTATGATATTGCTCTTATGAGCAGAGAACTTATAAAGCACGAAGAAATTTTTAAGTTTACAACTATATGGCTTGATTATCTTCGTGACGGAAAAACAGAGCTCGCAAACACTAATAAGCTTTTAAATTACTACAATGGAATAAACGGGTTGAAAACAGGTTCTACAAGCAAGGCTATGTTTTGCCTGAGTGCTACCGCAAAAAGAGACGGTATGCAGCTTATAGCTGTTGTTATGGCGGCTCCTACAAGCAACGAAAGATTTTCTGATGCTGCGGCGTTACTTGATTACGGTTTTGCAAATTACAGAGTAAGCAAAATTTCAAATGCTGACGAAGTAATCGGATATGTTCCTGTATTAAAAGGAGAAAAAGAAAATGTTGCGGTTGTATGCTGTGAGGAAATGTCTGTTTTAGTAGACAGAGGGAAAGAAAATAAAGTTACAAGTAAAATAGAGCTTGTTGATAACATCACTGCTCCTGTTAAAAAAGGTGACAGGGCAGGGGTAGTAAAATTTTATCTTGATAAAGAACTTGTGGCGGAAATTCCGCTTACTGCAAAAGAAGATGTAGGCAAAAAATCTTTTATGGAAGCGGCAAAGGAAATATTTAAAAAATGGTTTTTGGGCGGCAATTAAAAATCCGCCCTTCTTTTTTTAAAAATTGTCTTTACATAATTTCCAAAATATGCTATACTACTTATTATATAGAATAGGAGGGATATAGCTATGTCCGAACAGAAATTTTTAACATATAAAGGAATACCGCTTGTAAGACGTGGTAATATGATTTATTACGGAAACCCTGCAGACAAATATATTATTCTTTTAATTGTAAATGGTTCAGAAAAACAGGGTGAACTTGAACTGTCTACAGATATAACAATTCAGCTTCAAATGAATGGAGCTAAACAAAAGGTTATAAAGCAGGCTAACCGTGAAGGTATGTTTGCAGCAATGGATATTGCTGAATACTGGCTTCGCGATGCACTTGAAAACGGCTGATAAAATTTTTAATTAAACTTGGGTGGCTTTTGCCACCTTTATCTTTACAGGAGATGATTCAAAATGAATTTAGCAACAAAAGATAATCTTACAATGCTGGTTGACTTTTATGAATTTACAATGGCAAACGGATATCTCGAAAACGGAGTAGGAAATATGCAGACCTGTTTTGATTTGTTTTTCCGTAGAGTTCCAGATGGAGGCGGATATGCTATTTTTGCAGGCCTTGAGCATTTTATTGATTACTTAAACTCTTTGTCTTTTTCGGAAACTGATATTGAGTTTTTAAGAAGTAAAGGGATTTTTTCTGAAAAGTTTTTGGAATATCTTGCCAACTTCAAGTTTGAATGTGATGTATATTCTGTAAAAGAAGGAACTCCTGTTTTTCCGGGAGAACCATTGGTTGTGGTAAAAGGCCCTGCTATTCAGGCACAACTTGTTGAAACAATGGCACTTCTTTTAATAAACCACCAGTCTTTAATCGCTACAAAGGCAAACAGAATTGTTAGGGCGGCAGAAGGAAGACCGGTAATGGAATTTGGCTCGAGAAGAGCGCAGGGAACAGATGGTGCTATATCGGGTGCTAGAGCGGCATATATTGGTGGCTGTGTAGGTACTGCTTGTACAATTTCAGATATAAGAGATAACATACCTGCACTTGGTACTATGGCTCATAGCTGGGTACAACTTTTTGACAGTGAATTTGATGCTTTTGCGGCTTATGCGGATATTTATCCCGAAAACTGTACTTTACTTATAGACACTTATAATGTTTTAAAATCGGGACTTCCTAACGCAATAAGAGTTCATAAAGAAGTTTTATCTAAAAAAGGATACCGACTGGGAGGAGTTAGAATAGACAGCGGTGACATTACTTATCTTACTAAAAAAGTGCGTGCAGAGCTTGACAGAAACGGTATGCCTGACTGTAAAATTGTTGTTTCAAACTCACTTGATGAATATATTATAAGAGATACTCTTATGCAAGGAGCACAGATAGATTCCTTTGGTGTTGGAGAACGGCTTATAACTTCACGCTCGGAACCTGTATTTGGCGGGGTTTACAAGCTTGCCGCAGTATGGAATAAAAACGGCGAAATGATTCCTAAAATAAAAATGAGCGAAAATGTAGAAAAAATTACTACGCCCGGGTTTAAAAATCTTTACAGACTTTTTGATAAAACAAACGGAAAGGCTATTGCTGACCTTATGACTTTGCGTGATGAGGAAATTGATTTTGAAAAAGCTTACGAGCTTTTTGACCCTGACCATACATGGAAACGTAAAAAAATAACCGATTATGAAGCAAAACCTTTACTACATAAGATATTTGAAAAAGGAAAACAAATTTATGATATCCCAAAACTAAAAGATGTTAAAAACTATTGCAAGGAGCAGGTTGATACTCTTTGGGACGAAGTAAAGAGATTTGAAAATCCTCACAAATATTACGTTGATATGTCAAAGAATTTATGGAATACAAGAAAAGAAATGCTTGAAAAACATTCTGATTAAAGGAGAAAGCAAAATGAAATTATGTATACCTACAAGAGTGTATATGTCTGATAATGCAGTATTCGAAAATGCTGATATTTTTAAATTAGGTAAAAAAGCTCTTATAGTAACAGGAAAAAGTTCCGGGAAAAAAAGTGGGGCACTTGATGATGTAACAGATGTGCTAAAAAAGGCAGAGATTGAATATGCTGTTTTTGACAAGGTGGAAAACAATCCTACTCCTGAAAACTGTTATGAAGGCGGAAAAATGGCAAAAAGTGAAAAAGCCGACTTTATAATAGGTATTGGGGGAGGCTCTCCTTTAGATGCGGCAAAGGCAATAGCAGTTTATGCTACAAATGAAATTGATGTTATGGAAGTTTATGATAACGCACCAAACAAAGCTTTGCCTATTATTGCAATTCCAACAACCGCAGGAACAGGAAGTGAGGTAACTCCATATTCTGTTCTTACAGTAAATTACGGAAAACAAACTTTAAAAAGAGATGATATTTATCCTTATGCAGCATTTTTGGATGAAAAATATACAAGCTCTCTTACTCCTGAAACTGCATTAAATACGGGCTTTGATGCTTTAAGCCACGTCCTTGAAAGTCTGTTTTGTAAAAGCAGCGATGATATATCCGAAATGTATGCAAAGGCTGCAATGAAGCATATTTATTTAGGTCTTACACATACAAGAAAAAAAGACCCTGGAAAAGAAGTGCGAAATCACATGCTTTTGGGCTCTATGCTTGCGGGTGCGGCAATTGCTCATTCTGGCACAACAGTGGTACATCTTTTAGGTTATAATCTTACTTGTTATAAAGACATTCATCACGGTCTTGCAAACGGATATCTTCTTGTGCCTTTTTTGGAAAAAGCACAGCAATATGCTTTTGAAAAGTGCAGAGAGGTTGCTCCTTTGTTCGGTGGAAGTGACAGAATGAACTTTTTGATAGGTGTTTTAAAAAGTCATCTGCCCGAAAAGCTTAATCTTTCGGAAGAAGAAATAGAAAAGTTTACAAAGATTTGTGTAAATAATCCTAAAATAAATTCTGCTGTTTTTAATTTAACAGAAGCAGATGTAAGAGAAATGTACGGAGCAATTTAATGGAACAATACGCAATTGTAGTTAAAACGGAAAACAAAAAAGCTCTTGTAAACATAATAAAAAATCCTGACTGCGATAAGGCTTGCAGTGAGTGTAATTTATGCGGTAATAAAGAAATTACTGAATGGGTTGATAATTCTGTTGGGGCAGAGGTTTCTGAAAAAGTGAAAATAGATATAAAACCGACACCGTTTCTTACTATGTCTTTTACAATATATATTTTACCTATTATATTGGTTGTTTTAACATATACTATTGTAAAAAATCTTTTTGGGGAAACTCTGGCAGATTTGTCAAGTATAATAACAGCTATATTATCAATAAGTATAGTTTCGTTTTTAGGTGGCAGGCTTTTTAAACAGGAAAAATTCAGATATAAAATAACAGAAAGAAATATAAAGTAAAATTAAGCAAATCAAAGAAAAATAAAGAAAATGCGGTAAAATGATCAAAAAATACAAGTATTTATCATTTTTCGAGAGTTGCTAAAAAAACTTATAATGAGTAATATAAACAAGGGTTAGCACTCGCATGTTAAGAGTGCTAAAAAATCATAGGAGGTATTAGTTATGACAATAAAACCATTAGCTGACAGAGTAGTTATAAAAATGCTCGAAAGCGAAGAAACAACAAAAAGCGGAATAGTTCTTCCCGGTACAGCAAAAGAAAAACCCCAGATGGCTGAAGTAGTTGCAGTAGGCCCTGGCGGAATTTGTGACGGTAAAGAAATTGCTATGGAAGTTAAAGTAGGCGATAAGGTAATTATCAGCAAATATGCAGGTACAGAAGTAAAGCTTGACAATGTTGAATATATTATTTTAAAGCAGAATGATATTCTGGCAAAAGTTGACTGATTTTTTAGGAGGTAATTTATAATGGCAAAGGATATTTTATTCGGCGAAGAAGCCAGAAAAGCCCTTCAGGCTGGCGTTGATAAACTTGCAGATACAGTAAAAATCACACTTGGTCCTAAAGGCAGAAATGTAGTTTTAGACAGAAAATTCGGTTCACCCTTAATTACAAATGACGGTGTTACAATAGCAAAAGAAGTAGAGCTTGAAGATCCTTTTGAAAATATGGGTGCACAGCTTGTAAAAGAAGTTGCAACAAAGACAAATGATGTTGCAGGTGACGGTACAACAACTGCTACACTTTTAGCTCAGGCTTTTGTAAGAGAAGGATTAAAGAACATAGCTGCAGGCGCTAATCCCATGATTGTGAAAAAGGGTATTAAAAAAGCTGTAGATGCAGTTGTTTCATATATAGAATCAACAAGCAAGCCTGTAAGCGGTAAAGAAGATATTGCACGTGTTGCTTCAATTTCTGCAGCAGACGAAGCAGTAGGTCAGCTTATTGCTGATGCTATGGAAAAGGTAAGCGGAGACGGTGTTATTACTGTTGAAGAATCAAAGACAGCGGAAACCTACAGCGAAGTTGTTGAAGGTATGCAGTTTGACAGAGGATACATCACACCTTACATGGTAACAGATACAGAAAAAATGGAAGCTGTTTTGGATGATCCCCTTATTCTTATTACAGATAAGAAAATTTCAAACGTTCAGGATATTTTACCTATGCTTGAACAGATAGTTCAGCAGGGTAAAAAGCTTCTTATAATTGCAGAAGACCTTGAAGGAGAAGCTTTATCAACTCTTATTGTTAACAAATTAAGAGGAACATTTACCTGCGTTGCAGTTAAAGCTCCCGCATTTGGTGACAGAAGAAAGGCTATGCTTGAAGATATAGCAATTTTAACAGGTGGTCAGGTAATTTCTGAAGAAGTTGGTCTTGATCTTAAGGATGCTACAATAGCACAGCTTGGTACAGCAAAACAGGTTAAAGTTCAGAAAGAAAACACAATTATTGTTGATGGTGCAGGTGACTCAAAGGCTATTGCTGACAGAGTGGCACAGATTAAGTCACAGATTGAAGAAACAAGTTCTGATTTTGACCGCGAAAAGCTTCAGGAAAGACTTGCAAAGCTTTCGGGCGGTGTTGCTGTAATTAAAGTTGGTGCAGCAACAGAAACAGAAATGAAAGAACAGAAGCTTCGTGTTGAAGATGCTTTGGCAGCAACAAGAGCAGCCGTTGAAGAAGGTATTATCCCTGGTGGTGGTACTGCATATATCAATGCTATTGATACTGTTGAAGCTTTGAAAGAAACACTTGAAGGTGACGAAAAGACAGGTGTTACCATAGTATTAAAGGCTCTTGAAGAACCCGTAAGACAGATTGCATTCAATGCAGGAATTGAAGGTTCTGTTATAGTTGATAAAATCAGACAAAGCGAAAAAGGTATAGGCTACAATGCTCTTATCAATGAATATGTTGATATGGTTAAAGCAGGTATTGTTGATCCTACAAAGGTTACACGTTCTGCAATTCAGAACGCTGCAAGCGTAGCATCAATGGTTCTTACAACAGAAACAATTGTTGCTGATAAGCCTGAACCTACACCTCCTGCTGCAGCTCCCCAGATGGGCGGCATGGGCGGAATGTACTAATAATAAAAACAAATAAAAAAGGGGATGTAAAAAAAGTCCAGACCGCAAAAAACAAAGAAATATAAGAAAAATACTTTGTAAATTTAATTTATAAACAGATAAATTAGGTCGAAAAAATCAAAAAAATGATTTTTTCTTAAAAATTTATGTTTTTTGC
>JAZSDN010000053.1:0-1512 GCA_045531205.1 Clostridia bacterium
GAAGAAGTCTGCGAACCCGTACCCGAAGAATGGGTAATCGAAAAAGTTCCTGCATGGGTAAAGGAATATATCAAACCGAATTTTTTGATTGTCAAAGCGAAGAAAATATAAAATAATCAAGCCATACGAGTTGAAACAAAAATCAGCTTGTATGGCAATTTTTATGCGAATCTGTGCATACTAAAAGCAATTAAAGGAGGATAATTTATGTTCAAACACGAAAAAATGCTTTTTCATCCCGTTGCTGTTGAAAAACCTAACCCTCAGTATGCGGCGCTTCTTCAGGAACAGCTCGGCGGTGCAAACGGTGAACTTAAAGCCGCAATGCAGTATATGTCACAGAGTTTTCGTATCAAAGATCCTGAAATCAAAGATTTATTCCTTGATATTGCTGCAGAAGAACTCGGTCATATGGAAATGGTTGCGCAGACAATCAATCTTCTGAACGGTCACGATGTATGTGCCGAATCTGTTCCTGCAGGCGAAATCCAGACACACGTTCTCACGGGTCTTAATCCCGGACTTATCAATGCTTCGGGTTATTCTTGGACTGGCGATTATGTTTCAGTTACGGGTGATTTGTGTGCAGACCTTCTTTCAAACATTGCATCGGAGCAGAGAGCAAAAGTTGTTTATGAATATCTCTACCGACAGATTAACGACAAGAAAGTAAGAGAAACAATTGATTTTCTGCTCAACAGAGAAGAAGCACACAACGCAATGTTCCGTGAAGCATTCAACAAGGTGCAGAACAGTGGCTCAAATCATGATTTCGGAACAACAAAAGCCGCTAAAATGTATTTCAGTATGTCCGAACCCTCACCGAACAACAATCCGTTTTCGGAAACAAAAGTTGACCCTCCGTCATTTAATTGATACAAAAAAGCTCTCCTGCATATCGCAAGAGAGCTTTCAGCATTTTATCTCATATCTGACAACGGAGTATAGTCTGTGTTGTTTTTCAAGTATTCTTCCATCTTGCCGCTGAGCAGCAGTCTGACATAACTCAACGGCTCGTTGTAGATAAGAAAGTCAAGTTCGGATGTTTCGTACATATTGTTTGCATATTCGTTTTCGACGGCAATGCAGTCGATTGATACCATTGAGCCGTCGGTTAGCTTCACTTCAACGCAAGCGGTATCGATATTAAATTCACAAGAAATAATGTTATTAATCATAAATAAAAAACTCCTTTTATTTGTTTGAAAAAAGTAGGAAAAGTAGAGCTTGAAACCGTTGATACATAAGGGATTTAAAGTGCGGTAATCGAGGGGTACGTATAGTTTGACCTGTTACCCCCATTTTGCGGTTCTATTGTTCCAAAAGCTGAATTTCAAGTTGTAAAAAATCAGTCGATTTGCAACGGTGAAAAAAGTTTGACAATTTTCTGGAAAGAGTTTAAAATATAAATGCGAGGAAATGATTGTTTTTCATAATTTAAATGTCTCCTTTTAATTGTGAAAGGAGCGCAAAATCCAATTTGATGTCAGAAAAATCAAACAGCGGAATGAA
>JAZSDN010000074.1:0-3293 GCA_045531205.1 Clostridia bacterium
CATTGAAATACCGAACCAAACATCCCGACAAAAATCTGAAAGTTCTGTTTTGGCCTAAAAAGTTTTTAGAAGGTTTTAATGGCCTGCAATATTATGACCCTCATTTTGGAGAAGCCTTTTATAACGATTCGTTCAATGACACTGTTGATTACAATGACCTTCTTTCTAAAATCAAATGCAACACTCTGTTTATGAAAGCAAAGACAACGATTGGTGAGAATGGTTTGTTGCAAGGCGCATTGTCTGATGAAGATTTGCAGAGAGTCAATGCCTTGATTGAAAATATGAAAATCAAGCAATTTGATTGTGGACACGGTATTCATACAGAAAAGGCAAACCAGTTTGTGAAAACAATAATTTCAATTTGACCAATTCCAATTTGTAGATATATAAACAAGACCGAATCACCTTTGGTTATCAAGGGGTTCGGTCTTGTTATCATTTATTGATTTTTAACTTATCTCAATTTTAAAGCAGACGGGTAAATCATTTTTAATTTCACCATTGATATTTATTTTAAGCGAATTTTCATCTCTTGTGAAATTGATTTTCTCATCGCTACCCAGCAATTCAATGCTTTCAATAAGATAATCGTGCGGATTATGTTTTTTGAGAGTTTTTATTTCAACTGTCTTCGTCGGGCGCATCTGGAATACATAAAGATATCCGTTTTTGTATGTGAATCTGAAATCCTTGTCAGTGAATTGTTGCTCATCGCCATCGGAGAAATAACCGCCTGCGGTATTTATTTTGCCTTCACCGAACTGTTTCCAAAAAGTTGTACCATAAATACCTTCGCCATTGGTTTTAAGCCATTCGCCCAAATCAAGCAAAACTTTAGTTTCTTCATCTGTAATTGTGCCATCAGGTTTTGGACCGATGTTTATGAGCAGGTTTCCGTTTTTAGAAACTATATCAACAAGGTCACAGATAACTTGACGGGAACTTTTGAATTTGTTGTCCGTTGTATAACCCCAGGAGCATTTACCTATTGCTGTATCTGTCTGCCAATAAGTCGGTGAAATTCCTGTTAATGCACCTCTTTCAACATCAAATGTTGCCACATTTGGTGGGAAAGCCTCGTGCTTATAGTTAATGGTTACTTCCTTGCCCCATTCTTCTGCGCGGTTGTAGTAATATGCCGCAAGCTTTTTGAGATAAGGCTTGAAAGAATGATTGTGAATCCACCAATCAAAATAGAGGACTGCAGGTTTGTATTTATCAATAAGCTCACAGGTACGAACAAGCCAGTCTTCCAGCCATTCCTTGCTTGCTCCGAGAGAATATGTATCAGCGGTGTATTTGTGTAAATCACCTGAATGAAACTCTTTGCAGTAAACGGCAGGACCATAAAAATCACTATAATTTTCATCATTTACATCGCTGTCAAAAGTTCTGCCCATATTCATAAAGAAATAGTGCTCGGCTCTGTGAGTTGATGCGCAAAGGGTAAGTCCTTGCTTTTCACATTCGGCTTTCAATTCGCCAACAACATCACGGCAAGGTCCCATTTCCTTTGAATTCCAGCGGTTGAATTCTGTATCATACATTGCAAAGCCATCGTGATGCTCTGCAACAGGCATAACATATTTGATACCCGCTTTTTTGAAAAGTGAAATCCATTTTTCTGCATCAAATTTTTCTGCCTTGAACATTGGAATAAAGTCTTTATAACCAAAATCCTTTTGATCGCCATAGGTTTTTCTGTGGTATTCAAAATCTCCGCAGTTAGGGTCATACATACCTCTGGAATACCATTCACAGCCGTGTGCAGGTACGCTGTAAATACCCCAATGAATGAAAATTCCAAGCTTATCGCGCATGAACCAAGCGGGAACCTTGTGGTGAGAAAGGGAGGCCCAATCTGCTTTGTATTTACCATTTTCGTTAACATTATCAATGAGTTTTAAATATTCCTGAGTTGTCATTTCTGCACCTCTGATTCTATATTTAGCATAAAATCAGTATAACATAGGCACAGTTAAATAACAAGAAGGTTGTGTTGAAGAAGTTTTTTATTTATCGTGTTGAAGACGTTTTTTATTTATGTTATCATATAAATCTATAATATACAATTAGTGGATTACGAGGGTAGATTTGCTGTTGGAAATTCAAAAGAAATGGGATATTACTGTTATTGATTTATGGAACGATGAAGAAATCAATAATATCACCGACGAGCAAAAAGCAATATATCTTATTGACCATATCCATCCCACAAAAGCAGGCTACAAAGAGTGGTGGCTTCCAGCATTTTAGGAAACGCTGTATGAAGTGATTGATAACTAAAATTTAAATAAAAACAGCAACTCCCACTTACTGAAATGTAGGTGGGAGTTGGTATATTTTATCTGTATTGTAAATAGTCAATAAACCGTTTTACTGCAAGAGAAGCAGTTTTCTTATCTCGCAGTGCGAGTCCTATGTTTCGATACGCGGGAACATCAAGTTCTTTTGCTATGATTCTATATGGAACACGCTTTAAAATCAGCTCAGGAAGAATTGCTATGCCGAGTCCGCTTTCTACCATAGACATTACAGCGTAATCGTCCCAAGTAGTAAATTTTACATTTGGTGTTAAATTGTTACGCTCAAATATTTCTGAGATTTCTGTTTTTGCACCTTTCTCAAGAAGCATAAAAGGTTCATTGCAAAGAGCAGTTACAGGGAACTTATTGCAATCTTTCAATGAATGATTTTCAGGGATTATTGCCATAAGCTTGTCTTCTTCGAGAAATATTGTTTCAAATTCAGGGTGGGTGGGCAATCTTAAAAATCCACAATCAACTCTACCTGTATGTATCCATTCCTCAATTTCGGTGTAATCACCCAACAGAAGTTCATAGTCAATGTTCGGATAATCTTTTTGAAATTCCTTGATAATATTAGGAAGCCAATGGGTAGCTACACTCGAAAATGTGCCGATACGAATTAGTCCTGACTGCAGACCGTTTAATTCATCGACCTGTATTTTCAGTCTTTCAAAATCAGCACAAAGGTTTTGTGCATACGGCAGGAGTTTCATTCCATCACTGGTTGTTTTTACTCCGTTTTTATTTCTTTCAAGAAGTATTACGCCCCATTCTTTTTCAAGGTCAGCAATCATTCTGCTGATACCTGATTGTGTGTAGTTTAGTATTACTGCAGCCTTTGTAAAACTTCCGTATTCTACAGTTTTAACAAACGAAAGATATTTTTGTAAATTCATATCCATATGCTCACCATTACAAAATGTGATTTTTAGTATAACAAATATTCGCTTTTGTTATATTATGGTTTATGATACAATATTT
>JAZSDN010000101.1:0-21420 GCA_045531205.1 Clostridia bacterium
GTAGCTGGCAGAACACAAACAATATCACAGCAAACGGTGTAGTATATACATACACATTTAAAGTAAAAGATACAGCAGCAGTAGGCACATATAACCTCACTCTTACTTATGACAGCTTTGATATCGTAGATAAAGACGGCACAGCTGTAACATTCGCAGTAACAAACGGCGAAGTTAAGGTTATTGCACCTGCAGTTTCACCTAAAATAGAAGTATCAAAAGTAAGTGCAAAAGCAGGCGAAAATGTACAGGTTACAGTTTCAATGTCTGATAACCCCGGCATTGCAGGCATTAAATACCGCCTTGCATTTGATAAAAATGTGTTAACCCCTGTATCAGCACAGGCAAACACAACTGTATTAACAGCAGGCGATGCAATGTCAAACGTTGACACAGCAGCAGGCAACGACCTTGCAAACCTTACCTATGTAACAGGTAGCTGGCAGAACACAAACAATATCACAGCAAATGGTGTAGTATATACATACACATTTAAGGTAAAAGATACAGCAGCAGTAGGCACATATAACCTCACTCTTACTTATGATAGCTTTGATATCGTAGATAAAAACGGTACAGCTGTAACATTCGCAGTAACAAACGGCGAAGTTAAGGTTCTTGCACCATTAGTATTACCTAAAATAGAAGTATCAAAAGTAAGTGCAAAAGCAGGCGAAAATGTACAGGTTACAGTTTCAATTGCTGATAACCCCGGTATTGCAGGCATCAAATACCGCCTTGCATTCGATAAAAACGTATTAACACCTGTAAGTGCAACAGCAAACAGTGTGTTCTTCACAAAAGGCGAAGCAATGTCCAATGTTGATACAACATCAGGCAATGATCTTGCAAACCTTACCTATGTAACAGGCTACTGGGCAGATACAGAAAATATTAACACAAATGGTGTAATGTTTACTTACACTTTCAAAGTAAAAGATATAGCAGCATTAGGAAAAACTCCGTTAACCTTAACTTATAACGCGTCAGATATAGTTGATAAGAACGGAAATGCAATAGCAGCAGTTGTAACAAATGGAGAAGTAACAGTAACAAAACCCGCACAGATACCCGATGTAAAAGTATTAACAGCAAAAGCAATAGCGGGAGAAGAAGTTAAAATTTCAGTATCATTAAATAATAACCCCGGTATTGCAGGTATTAAGTACCGCCTTGCATTTGATAAAAACGTATTAACACCTGTAAGCGCAACAGCAAACAGTGCATTCTTTACAAAAGGCGAAGCAATGTCCAATGTTGATACAACATCAGGCAACGACCTTGCAAATCTTACTTATGTAACAGGCTATTGGGCAGATGCAGAAAACATTACCTCAAACGGCATAATGTTTACATATACATTTAAAGTATCTGATTCTGCACCCCTTGGAGAAATACCCCTTAATCTTACATACGAAACAGCAGATGTTGTAAATAAAGCAGGGGAAACAATAACACTTAACGTAACAAACGGAGCAGTAAAAGTACTTGACCCGGCAACACTTCCTAAAATAGAAGTATCAAAAGCCGAAGCAACAACGGGCGAAAACATTAAAATTACAGTTTCTATGTCTGGCAATACAGGCATAGCAGGCATAAAATACCGCCTTGGATTTGACAAAAATGTATTAACACCCGTATCGGCACAAGCAAACAATGCATTCTTTACAAAAGGTGAAGCAATGTCAAACATTGATAGTATATCAGGAACAGACCTTGCAACACTTAATTATGTAACAGGCTACTGGGCAGATACAGAGAACATTACTTCAAACGGCGTGATGTTTACATACACATTCAAGGTTTTGGATACTGCAGCAGCAGGAACCACACCTCTCGAATTTTCGTATGAAGCAGCAGATGTTGTAGACAAAACCGGCGAAACAGTACACCTTGCGGTAACCAATGGCGAGGTTACAGTAACCGGCCCTGCAAAAACTCCTAAAATTACAGTTTCGGAAGAAACAGCAATCGCAGGAACAGAAGTAGCAGTAACAGTTTCTATGGAAGAAAATTCCGGTATCGCGGGATTGAAATTCCGTCTTGGATTTGATAAAAATGTATTAACACCTGTAAGTGCACAAGCAAATAACGCATTCTTTACAGAAGGCGAAGCTCTTACAAATGTAGATACAGCATCAGGTAACGACCTTTCAGCATTAGAGTATGTAACAGGTAGCTGGCAGAATGCAACCAATATAACATCAACAGGTGTTATGTTCACTTATGTATTCAAAGTAGCAAGCACTGCTCCCATAGGCGATATTCCTCTTACACTTACCTATGAAGAAGCAGATATAATTACACAAAACGGAACTAAACTTGCTTGCGACGTTACAAATGGTAAAATTACAGTAACAGGACAGCCTGAATTTATAGTTTCTAGCACAAATGCAGATGCAGGCGACGAAATTGAAATCACAGTTTCAGCACAGAACAACCCTGGAATTGCAGGTTTAAAATACCGCCTTGCATTTGACAAAACAATATTAACACCTGTATCAGCAGAAGCAAATTATACTTTCTTCACAGACGGTGAAGCCCTTACAAATGTAGATACAGCATCAGGTAACGACCTTTCAGCATTAGAGTATGTAACAGGTAGCTGGCAGAATACAAACGAAATAACTTCAAACGGCGTAATGTTTACGTATAAATTCAAAGTAAACCGCCGTGCAGCAACCGTAGAAACACCTTTAACACTTACTTATGTTACAGGAGATGTTATAGATAAAGCCGGAAATGCTGTAACATTTGCAGTTACAAACGGAAAAGTATCTGTAACTGAAGTACCTCTTGATGTAATTACAGGAGTAACCCTTTCTGATGATACAGTTGAGTATGACGGAACAGCAAAACAGTTGTTAATTGAAGGCACACTTCCTTCAGGAGTTACAGCTACCTATGAAGGTAATGACAATAATATTGAACCCGGAACATATCCTGTAAAGGTTACTCTTTCAGGCGAAGATTATGAAACATTAGTTCTTGAAGCAACACTTACAATCAGCAAAATAACAGCAACAGTAACAAATATAAGTGATATCAGCAAAGTATATGATGATGCGGCAGTAACAGCACCCACATATAGCACAAACAGCAACGGTGCAGTTACCATTAATTATTACGATGCAGAGGATAATCTTTTAACTGAAGCACCCAAAAACGCAGGCACATATAAAGTTGTTATCACAATAGAAGAAGCATCCTATTATACAGAAGTAACAGAAGAAAAAGCATTCACAATAGCTAAAGCAGATGCAACAGTAACAAACATAAGCGATATTAGCAAAGTGTATGATGATGCAGCAGTGCTGGCACCTACATATAACGTAACAGGCGATGGTGCAGTAACAGTAGAGTATTACGATTCCGAAGGCAACCTCTTAACCGAAGCGCCCAAAACAGCAGGTAGCTACACAGTTAAGGTAGTTGTAGCAGAAGGAACAAACTACAAAGCAACATCAGAAGAAAAAGCATTCACAATAGCTAAAGCAGATGCAACAGTAACAAACATAAGCGATATCAGCAAAGTATATGATGATGCAGCAGTGCTGGCACCTACATACGAAACAAAAGCTGACGGTGCAGTTACAATCAAGTATTACGATGCAGAAAACAACTTATTAACTGAAGCACCTAAAAATGCAGGAAGCTATAAGGTAGTAGTAGAAATAGCAGAAGGTACAAACTACAAAGCAGCTTCAGGCGAAGCAAACTTCACAATAGAAAAAGCAGACGGAACATTAAATCCTGCATACTCAGTTCCTGTAATCGCAACCGATATGGTATATGACGAGAACAGAAAACTTCAGGACGTAACCTTACCCGATAACTGGGCATGGGTAGCTCCCGATACTGCAGTAGCATTTGGTGATAATAACTATAAGGCAACATACACATCACAGAATCCTAACTACAAAGATGTAGAAAATGTAGATGTTCTTATCAGTATCACACAAAAAGCAACAATTGATTTAACAAATATTGCGTTAAATAATGCTATCTTTGTTTACGACGGTGAAGTTAAGAGCATTAAGGTAGAAGGCGAAGTTCCCGAAACCGTAACCGTAACATACGAAGGTAACGAAGCTAAAGACCCCGGCGTTTATGAAGTAAAAGCAACACTTTCACGTGAGTTCTATAATGATGAAGAGCTTACAGCAAAAATTGTTATAGCTCCCGCACCTACACCAATAACTGTAAGATATACAGGAGTGTTAACACTTCAAAAAGTAACAGGCCTTCCCGAAGGATGGACATGGGAAAATCCTGATTTCAGAATCACCTCTGTAACAGGACTTTATCCGGCAGTGTATACTGACGATATAACAGGACTTTCAATTACAGAAAATGTTTCAGTAACTGCAAACAGACGTAGTTCGTCAAGTCCTACCTGGTCTAAACCTGAACAGGAAACTATAGAATTTACAGATACAGACGGACACTGGGCAGAAGATAATATATTGAAAGCAGCAGAAAACGGCTTGTTCGAAGGTTATGAAGATGGTAGTTTCAGACCTGATATCGGAGTTACAAGACAGGAAATGGCAGTAGTTTTAGTAAGACTTTTAGGAATGACAAAAGAACTTTCTAAAGTAGAACTTCAGGACTATAACGATGCCGATGCAATAGCATCCTGGGCGGCAGATTCTGTAGCACTCTTAACAGATAAGGGTATTTATACAGGTTACGATGATGGTAATTTCTATCCAAAGCAAATAATCACACGTGAACAGCTTTGTACAATTCTGGCTCGTGCACTTGAAAATAAGCCTAAAAATATGAAGACATTACCCTTTGGTGATTTCTCTGAATGGGCAAGAGAGTACGTACAAACAATGTATACTCTTGGTGTAGTTCAAGGTTACGAAGACGGAACATTCCGCGGAACAAACAACGTAACACGTGCAGAAGCTGCAACAATGCTTTTGAGATACAAAAAGTAAAATAACAAAAAGTTCTCCCGCCCTTGAAAGTCAAAGGCGGGAGAACCTGAAAATAACGGAAAATGGAAAAACATCCCTTTGTATGAAAGGAGAACAAAATGAAAAAATTTATAGCAGTCATATTAACATTGTGTGTTATGTGTAGTATGTGCACAGCCTTTGCAGAAGAAGAAATTACAGTAACAGTTTCAGATGCACAGGCAAAAATTGGAGAAACAGTAGAAGTAACAGTTTCGGTAAAAAATAACCCTGGCATGGCAGCAATACTTTTTTCTTTAAAGTTTGACAAAAGCTATCTTTTACCGGTATCTTATGAAGCAAATTATGACCTGTTAACAGAAGGAATAATAGTTTCAAATCTTGACGAAGATGCAGAAAACGATTTAGAAACACTCGATTATGTAACAGGATATTGGGTAAATGTATCAAACAACACTGAAGACGGAATACTTTTCACTTATAAATTTAAAATTAAAGAAAACGCACCAGAGTCCATTGACCTTACTTGCGAAATAGGTGAAGATAATATTGTAAATCAAGAGAGCGAAATGCTTTCACATAAAATTGTAAACGGAAAAATTACAGTAACCGATGCAAAGGAAGACGATAAAAAACCTACTCCTTCAAGACCTGGAGGAACACCTGGAGTATTACCCGGAGTTAACGATAATAAAGACGATGATAATAAGGAAGACGAACAAAAACCTGCCGAATTTGAAGAAATAACATTTACCGATATGACAGGTCATTGGTCATACAATTATGTAAAAGAATCAGTTGGAAGAAAAATATTTATAGGTTATGAAGATAATACTTTCCGCCCCGACAAAGGCTTAAACCGTCAGGAAATGGCAGTAGCAGTAGTTCGTATGATGGGACTCGAGGACGAAATAAATAATGCACCTGCAACATCATTTACAGATGCCGATAAAATAGCTTCATGGGCAGAAAAGCATATAGCACTTTTGGTATCCAAAGGAATTTTTGCTGGATATGAAGACGGCTCATTCGGACCCACTGATGCAATTTCGCGTGAACAGTTCTGTACAGTTTTAGCACGTGCACTCGAAAAAACAGCTGAAGAAAAAAATCTTGAATTCAAGGATGCACAAAAGATAAGTACCTGGGCTGAAAAGAACGTAAAAATAATGTATGCTCTCGGCATAATCAACGGATATGAAGATAACACCTTCAGACCTCAGAACACAGTAACAAGAGCAGAAGCCTCTGCAATGATGGTTAAATTTATAAATCTTAAATAAGAGGAGTATAAAAATGAAAAACAAAATAATATCATTAGTATTAGCAAGCATATTGTTATTTAGCTTTACATCCTTGCAGGTGTCAGCTACTATTGCCGATCAAATAGTTGAAAAAATTGGTGAATACTCAAAAACCGACCGTGATTCACTTATACTTTTAGTGAAATCCTTTATAGTAAGCGACAGCGGTGTAGATTTAATGGTAGAACTTGTTGAAAAGTACGACCCCGCAAACACCGAAATGATGAACGAGATGATAGGCAAATTGCTTGAATACACTGACGAAGCAACATTAAAAGAAGCATTTCTTTCATTAAAAATCGTAGATGAAGAAATAAGAGAAAAATATTACGATGCATTCAGAAACAAAGAAAGCTTAACCCTTTCAAACGAAGCTGAAAAGTATGTTAATAAAATAGTAGAAAATCTTTTTGATAACCCCGATGCATTCTATGCTCTTTGTGAAGAAGACGGCATAACAAACGGAGTTATTGCAAAAACACTTTCAGCAATAGTTGAAATAAACGGAGGCAAAGCCCTCTTTACCGATTCAGCAATAGCAGGCAAGCTTGAATATAAAACAGTTTCCTCTGATATGGAAAAGCTGTTTTCAGAAGCAGCAAGCTACGGCAAAGATAAAGCAGAATTTTTATCAAAAATAAACTCGGATGCAGACTATGTTACAGCAATCAAAAAAGTTGGCGTAGAAATAGGCATTTATGAAGCTAAAAAAACAACACCCGGCACAAACAATAATCAGGGAAGCTCACTTCCTTCTGTTAAACCTTCCGTGTCCGATAAAGACAAGCTTGAAAAATTCGAAATAAAAACTGCCGGAAAATACACTCAGGATGTAACAAAAGACAATTTGATGCTCTATAAAGTAGAAGGCGATAAATTAATACCTCAAACATTCTTTGTAATCGAAAATGGAAAAGCTATATGCCAGATTACAGCACCCGGCACATACACATTTGCAGAAGTAAATCCTGTGTTTGCTGATTGTACAGGTCTCTGGGGAGAAAGTTATATCACAAACCTTTATTACAGAGGTATAATTTCAGGCAGAGGCGACAATAGCTTTGATCCTAACGGTAAAATCACAAGAGAAGAATTTGTAAAGCTTTTGTGTGAACTTTTCGGTCTTACCGATAACGGAAGCGAACTTCCTTTTACAGACGTACCCCGTGATGCATGGTACTATAAATACGTAGCAGCAGCATATCAGAACGGACTTGTAAACGGCGTAAGCGAAACACAGTTTGGCACAGGTGCAAACATTTTAAGACAGGATATGTGTAAAATGATTTGCTCTGCACTTTCAAAAACAGAAAATATGCCCGAATACGATGCATCGAAAGCTTTAATAGCTGATGAAGAAACAGTAAGCGAATATGCAAAAGAATATGTAAAAGCACTTTATTCACTTGGACTTATCTCTGGTAACGAACGTGGCGAATTTATGCCTTTGAATAATGCAACCCGTCAGGAAACCGCAAAAATCATCTATAATGTAATAGATTTGACAGTAAAAAACTGAAAAACACCATTTACAAACAAAGCCCTTTTATGCTAAAATGCATAAAAGGGCTTTTTAAGGAGTGAAAATAATGGATTTTTCAGTATGTTCAGGTAATGTACAACTTACAAAAACAAAAGTTTCAGAAAAAGAATATAAGCTTGATTTTTCGTGGAAAGAGTGCGAAGAATTTACATTTACATGGGAATTTCCCTGCAAAAATATAGAAGGATTATGGCGTCCATGTGCTTTTGGAAAACGAGGCTTCTGGCAAAACTTCTCGGTTCAGCTTGCCGACTCATCTCCAATGATGGCATTTTATAATAACGATGGCGACGCTACTTATACAATTGCATTTTCAGAAGAAAAGAAAAAAATATCATATAGATTTGAAATAGTAGAAGAAACAGCAATGATGAAAGCAACTGTCACTGTAACCACAAAGCAGTTTGGTAACAGTACAAGCTTTTCACTGCTTGTTTATATTGATACAGATGTTCAGCCATTATATGAAGTTTGCAGTAAAGTAAAAAACTGGTGGGAAAAAGTATGTAATGCAAAACCTGCATTTATTCCTCCTGTTACACGTGAACCTGTATATTCCACATGGTATAGCTATCATCAGAAAATCACAGCAAAAGAGCTTGAAGAAGAATGCGCACGTGCAAAAGAACTTGGAATGAACACTGTAATAGTAGACGACGGCTGGCAAACAGACGATAACAGCCGAGGATACGCATATTGCGGTGACTGGGAAGTATGCGAAAATAAAATTCCCGATATGAAAAAGCATGTAAAAAACATACAGGCTTTGGGAATGAAATATATTCTCTGGTACAGCGTACCCTTTGTAGGAATGAAGTCCAAAAAATGGGATGAATTCAAAGATAAAACCCTGTACCACGAAGACTGGTTAAACGAAGGTGTATTAGACCCCCGTTATCCTGATGTAAGAGAATATATAATAAATACTTATGTAAAAGCACTTAAAGAATGGAATCTCGACGGCTTCAAGCTTGACTTTATTCAGCGTTTTTACATTAAGGATAAAAATAATATAGTACCCGAAATGGACTATGAATGTGTGCAGGAAGCGGCAGACCGTTTAATGGTAGATATAGTAGAAAGTCTGCGAAAAATAAAGCCGGATATTATGCTTGAATTCAGACAAGTGTATATAGGCCCCTCAATGAGAAAATACGGCAATATGTTCAGAGTAAGCGACTGTCCTTTAAGTTATGTATCAAACCGTGACGGAATAGCAGAACTTCGTATGATGGGGAATGACACTGTTCATTCCGATATGCTTATGTGGCACCCTGACGATACAGCCGAAAACGCAGCCCTGCAAATATTAAACTCAATTTTTGGCGTTATTCAGTATTCAATGAAGCTTGACACCATTTCGGATGAACATAAAAAAATGTCTAAATTCTGGCTTGATTTTGCCCGTAAAAACAGACATATATTGCTTGAGGGAAGCTTCCGTGCATACGAACCGGCACAAATGTTTTCAATTTTGCGTGCCGAACGTGATGACGAATCCATCATAGGTGTATATAATATAAATAAAGTGGTAGATTTAGAAAACTTTAATAAAACCACAGTTATAAATGCAACACAAAAAGAAGAACTTATATTACGTGCAGAAGATTCGTATAAAGCAACCGTTAAAGTTTATAATTGTTTCGGCGACATTTTAAAGAACGAATCAGTACAGATTCAAAAAGGCATAAACCAGCTTTATGTACCTAAAAGCGGTATGATAGAAATAAATAAATAAAAATGCGTTGTATTACAACGCATTTTTATTTGTGTTAGACTTAAAATCTTTGGGCGTCATCCCTTTACTCTTTTTAAAAGCAGAATAAAAGGTTTTCATATCATTGTATCCGCAGGAAGAGGCAATGTCAGAAATTTTATTATCTGTGTTCAAAAGCTGCCTGCAAGCCTCGGTCATACGTATTTCTCTTATAAATTCCGATACAGGCATCCCTGTTTCAGCTTTAAAAAGCTTGGCAATATAATTTTTATTAAAAAACAACTTTGAAGAAATATCTTCCATCTTAATATTAAGATTATAATTATTTTTTATATATTCAATACAGGAATTAACAATTTGCTTTTGTTTTTTTGTAAGCCTGTTTTCGTCAGAACTTTGAATTTTTCTGAAAAGCTTTATAATAAGCTCGGCAGTATAAACCCTTATAAGATTTATGTAACCAGTATTGCGGTTTTTGTATTCATAATAAATCTTATCAAAAATAGCACCAAACTCAAAATTACAGTTTTCTATTAAATTAAGTCTTCGGGAATATCCCGCTTCATCAGGGAAAAGCGAAAAGAATAAAAACGAGTCCGAAAGCATAGAAAAATCCTTTCCCGCAAGACAAGTATCGCTTAAAAAATCAGGAGTAAACATAAGATCATAAGCAATAAACTTTTCATCATAGCTTTCGTCAGCAATAAAAGCATGCTCTTCTTTGCAGTTTATAACAGATATATCACCCTTTTTAACATCAAAGCTTCTTCCGTCAATAATATGTTTTGCCCTTCCCGATAAAATGTAAGTAACTTCAATAAACTCGTGGGAATGCATAATACCTACAAAGTCTTTAAATTCATCCGAAAGCTGAACATATACACTTTCGCCTTCTCTGAAAAAATCTTCTTTTAAAAAACAAGGAACAGTATTCTTTTCAGGCATAAAATCACCTCAAAAATATTATAGAACCTTTTCATAAAAAAGTCAAACAATAGGTGTAAAAATACCATATACAAACTTAAAATTCCTATAGGAATCAGAGTAAAAAAATATTATAATTATAATGAAAATACATAGAAGGAGAGAGCATTATGAAAGTACAAAGTGTAACAGGCCCTTTAGAACGTAAAGATTTGGGCGTGGTGAGCCCGCACGAACATGTATTTATCGATATTTCTGCCTTTTATCAAAAACGTGAAATAAAGGATTTTGATAATTCAGAAAATGTAAAAGTAGCTATTGAGAATTTGGGTGTTTTAAACCGTGACCCTTATGCTTTAAAAGACAACTTAAAAATGATGGACTTTGATGTTCAGCAAAAAGAACTTACATATTTCAAACGTGCAGGCGGCAATACAATAGTTGACTGTACAACAAACGGAATAGGCAGAAATCCCGAAAACCTTAAAAAAATATCCGAAAATACAGGCGTAAATATTATAGCAGGAGCGGGATATTACGTAGCATCAACCCACCCTGCAGAGCTTCATAATATGACACTTGAGCAAATTGCCGATACCATTGTGCATGAAGTAGAAGTAGGACTTGACGGAACAAGCATCAAAGCCGGCATAATAGGCGAAATAGGGATAGAATCCTTTAACGATGATGAACATAGAATTCTGCACGCATCAGGCATAGCACAGCAAAAAACAGGCGTAGGCGTAAACGTGCATATTAACCCCTGGACAGTCAATGGCATAGAAGCAGCAGATATACTCCTGCAGGAAAATGTACCCGCAGATAAAATCTGTATTTCGCATATAGATGTTGAAGGAAAGCTCGATTATATAAAAGCACTTTTGGATAAAGGTGTGTATGTTGAGTTTGATAATTTCGGCAAAGAATATTATGTTGACCGTGACGCAAGAAGAGAAGGCTACGGACTTTTCATAACAGACATTGAACGTATCAGACTCTTAAAATCACTTATAAAAGACGGTTACCTTGACCAGATATTCTTAAGCTGCGATGTGTGCCTTAAAACCTTGCTCCGTACTTATGGCGGCTGGGGATATGACCACCTTCTCCGTAACCTTGTACCCGTAATGCTTGAGGAAGGTATCACTCAAAAAGAAATAGATACAATGTTAATAAAGAATCCTGCAGACTTTCTCTGCGGTAAGGAGGAATAATAATGTTCAGAATACCCGACAGTGATTTTAAAGAAAGAATAGTAAAATTACAGGAAGCAATGAAACGCGACGGCGTTGAACTTTTTATGGCGTATGGTAATGAAGCAGAACCACAGTATGTACGTTATCTTTCAGATTACTGGCCTTCATTTGAAACGGCGGGCGTTCTCGTAATGCAGGAAGGGGATCCCATGCTTTTAATAGGACCCGAAAGCTACACCTACGCAGCAGACCGTTCAAGAATTCCCGAAATACGCCTTTTAAAAGCATTCAGAGAATCGTCTGACCCCGAATATCCAGGCAAACCTCTTGATACATTTGCAGGACTTATAGCAGAAAGATTTTCTAAAGATAAACCCGCAAAAATATATGTAGCAGGCTATAGCCTTATGACAATAGGTGTTTATTCCGCATTAAAAGAAGTCTTTGCAGATGAAAACATAGTGCGTGGGGACTATCTTTTAACAGACCTTAGAATGATAAAAACCGAAAATGAGCTCAAATGTATGCGTATCGCAGCAGATATCACACATAAAACATTTGACTATGTGCTCGAAAATATACACCCCGGAATGACCGAAACACAGGTAGTAGGCCTTGCCCTCGGAAAAATGCACGAACTCGGTGCAGAACGCGAAAGCTATCCTATGTGGGTGTTAACAGGAGATGGAAGTGACCAGGCAATAAGCCGTGCCCGTCAAAAAACTATCGAAAAAGGTGACTTCACATTTTTACAGATAGGCGCAAGATATGAAGGATATGCTTCTTCAATAGGAAGACCTGTTATCTTCGGCAAAGCAACCGATGAACAGAAAAAGCTTATCGAAGCAGGTTATATAGGACAGAACACAGTTTTCAATAATATTCGTGCAGGTCTTTGCGCAGGCGAGCTTGCAAGACTTTACGAAAAGAATATAAAAGAAGCAGGCTTTGGCGACTGGCTTTTATACGGCCCCTGCCACGGTAACGGACTTATGGAAGGCGAAGCACCTTGGATAGAAAATAATTCTGAATGGATTCTGCAGGAAAATATGACCTTCTGCTGTGACATATTCCTTGGCAACGGAAAACTCAAAAGAGGACTCCGTATGGAAGATGTAATCCGTGTTACAGCTGATGGATGCGAAAACTTAACAGCATATCCGCAAAAAGTTATAGAACTTTAAGGAGGAGGACAAAATGGCAGATTTAAGAGATTCCTTATGGATATGGGGTTTAACACCCGGTCAGTACAATGGTAACTGGGCAATGGACGAAAGCGGAAATAACTTTATTCCTATAAATTCAAGAATGACTCCTGCTGAAGCCGCTCTTTATTTAGGTGCAAGAAATGTACATATGGTTGTAAATTTTGATAAGCCCGAGCCTCCCTTCGACCAGTATACAATGGCACTTACAACATTTAATAAGGTTATATGGTCTGTAGTGGGCGATGTTTCTTCAAAAAGAACAGATGTACCCTTTGGCGATTTGGAAGAAGTTTTACGTCAGGCAGAAATGTTCCCAAACGTTGTAGGCGGAGTGCTTGATGACTTTTTCTGTCATCCTACACGTGCCCAGGTTTATACTCCCGATAAAATAAAGTATATTAAAGACACATTACATAATTTCCATAAACGTCCGCTCGAGCTTTGGTGCGTATATTATCCCACAAATTATAACTCTCCCGAGCATCTTCAATATGTTGATGGTTGTCATATGTGGACATGGAAATACTCTGAACTTCAGCCTCTTTTCTGGGAAAGATATAAAAAGTTTAAAGAAGGTACCGAAGGTAAAAGAAGAATGCTCGGACTTTATCTTGCAAACTTTGGAGAAGGTGGTATCCCTTCTGTTGAAGATACAAAATTTCAGCTTGAAACTTATACAGAGCTTTTGGTAAAAGGTGAAATTGAAGGAATAATTTTCTGTTCAAACGCACACGCAGATTTGGGATGGCCAAATGTAGAATTTGCACGCAAATGGATAGAAGATAATCATAAAATTTAAAACATATTAAGGAGGAATAAAAAATGGCAGATTTAAGAGATCATTTATGGATGTGGGGGTTAGAGCCCAACTTTCACAACAAAGCATTCGGTCTTAACTCACGTATGACCGCAGCCGAGGGTGCACTTTATATGGGTATCCGCAATATTTATATGGTTGTAAACTTCAATAAACCCGAGCCACCATTCGATCAGTATTCAAGATCATTTACCTCGTTCAAAGAAGTTAAATGGTCAATTATAGGCGACATTTCATCCGACAGAACAGACGTACCCTTTGGCGATTTAGACGAAGTTTTACGTCAGGCAGAAATGTTTGATAATGTAACAGGCGGTGTTTTGGATGACTTTTTCAACCATAAAACACGCGCACAGATTTACACACCCGATAAAATAAAATATATTCAGGATAAAATGCATAACTTCCATAAACGTCCTTTAGACCTTTGGTGTGTATATTATCCCGATAACGATAATTCGCGCGACCACCTTGCAAATGTTGACGGTGCTCACATGTGGACATGGAGAGAATCAGAGCTTATCCCTATGTTCTGGGAAAGATACAATAAATTCAAAGCCGATACCGAAGGCAAGAGAAGAATGCTTGGTATCTATTGCTTAAATTACGGTGAAGACGGCGGACATCCTACAACAGTAGAAGGAATGAAATTCCAGCTCGAAACCTATACCGAGCTTTTAGTAAAAGGCGAAATTGAAGGATTGATTTTCTGCTCAAACACATCAATGGACTGTAATCTTCCCTGCGTAGAATTTGCACGTAAGTGGATAGAAGATAACCATAACATCTAAATATATTTTGAGAAGGAATTATACCGCAAAAAATAAGCTGTAAAAAATCATTTTTTTACAGCTTATTTTTTGTAACTTTTTAAAATCTCAATCCTTTTTTTCTCATCTTTACATTAGTTATAAGAGCAATAGCCAGCATACTTGCAAGCATATTTGAACCGCCATAGCTTACAAAGGGGAGAGGAATACCCGTTACAGGCAAAAGTGCCAAACACATACAAATATTTTCAAGCACGTGGAATAAAAACATGCACCCTACGCCTACACCAATCATTTCGCCCAATATATCACGCGATTCAGATGCAATAACAAAGCACCTCACTACAATTATAACTAAAGCCGCAATAAGAATAACTGAACCCCAAAGTCCAAGCTCTTCTCCAATAACTGCAAAAATAAAGTCAGTCTGCTTTTCGGGCAAATAACCCATCTGAGTTTGTACGCCGTTGCCAACACCTTGCCCCAGTATTTTACCCGAACCTATAGCAATTTTTGACTGTAAAACGTGGTACCCGGAGCCGGTAGGGTCAAGGTCAGGATTCAAAAAAGCAAGAATTCTGTTTTTTTGGTAATCCTTTAAAAGGAAAAACCACGCAAGTGGCAATACTGCCGCTAAAAGAGCAAAAAGACCTATAATATATTTTCTGTCAATACCTGCAATAAAAAGCATACCCATTGCAATAAAAATAAAAACAAGAGCAGTTCCCATGTCGGGCTGGAGTAAAATAAGACCTACCAGAGCGGCAACATGCAAAAGAAGTAAAACTACATTTAAAGGTCTGTTCAAATCGTTTTTTACAGCTTCAATATGCTTTGCAAAGGTAACAATAAAAGTGACCTTTACTATTTCCGAAGGCTGAATACCCACAGGACCTATTCTTATCCAGGAGTTAGAGCCTATATCGTCACCTGTACCAAATATAAGTACCAAAACAAGCAAAACAACATTAAGACCGAATAAATAAGGTGCCAGCTGACAAATATAGTCATAGTCAATTTTAGAAATTAAATATATAGCAAGAGCACCTATTAAAAATGCCGCAGCCTGAACTATTAAAAAACGAGCCTGAGCCATAGATTTTGTAGAACTGTAAATTGCAACAAAACCTATTAAAACCGAAATCGAAACAGGAATTGCTATCCACGGGTCAAGCCACGAAAATAATCCTTTCTTTCTTTTTAAAGCCAAAAAAATCACTCCTAACATTTTAAATTATACCAAATTTATAAGAACAATACAATAAAAAAACAATCTTTTTCTAAAAAAGCTAAAAGAGTTTGCAAATATAAGTAAAATATGGTAAAATAAAAACAAAGGAGAGAATGTTATGCACGAACACGAAGGACACAGAGAACGAATGAAACAACGCTTTTTAAAAAGCGGGCTTGAAAATATGGCACCACACGAAGTGCTGGAGATGCTTCTTTTTTATACAAACGCAAGACGCGATACAAACCCTCTTGGACACGCCCTGATTTCTGAATTCGGAAGCGTGGCAAATGTACTTGATGCCGATATCGAACATCTTTGTTCTGTAAAAGGTATAGGCGAAAATACAGCTATATTTATAAAATTCATTTCACAGCTTAACAATTACTATTCAAAGAGTAAATGGAAAGAAAGACCGCGTCTTTTAAATGTAACCGAGGTAGGCACTTATCTTGTTGATTATATAGGCGACAAAACAACAGAAGGCTTTTATGTTGTATGCTTTGACGTTTCCAAAAAAGTAATAATAACCGAAAAAGTATCAGAAGGATCAATAGCAAAAATACCTGTTGACCCAAGAAAAGTAGTAGCCACAGCATTAAAACACCGTGCGTCAAGCGTTGTTTTGGCACATAATCACCCGTCTGGAACATTACATCCTTCAAACGAGGATATGATGCTAACCAAAAAGCTATGTCAGGCACTTGAGAGCATAGATATCGAAGTAACAGACCATATAATAGTAGCGGCAAGATCGTTTGTAAGTTTATCAGAAAGAGGACTTATGCCGTAATAAGCAAGGAAGGTTTTTAAATTGAAAAAAATTCTGGTAGTTGACGGTAACAGTATAATAAACCGTGCATTTTACGCAATAAGAAATATGACCGCACCAAACGGTCTTTCAACCAACGGCATTTTCGGATTTTTAAATATATTCTTCAAGAATATGGAAGAGCTTTCGCCCGACGGAGTAGCCGTAACATTTGACCTTCGAGCTAAAACCTTCCGTCATAAGGAGTATGAGCTTTATAAGGCAAACCGCCACGGAATGCCCGATGAACTTGCAGAGCAAATGCCTGTTTTAAAGGACATCTTGCGTGCAATGAACGTCGCAATTTTAGAAATCGAAGGATACGAAGCTGATGATGTAATTGGCACCGTAGCAAAAAGATGCGAAAAAGAAGACTATGAGTGCTATATAGTAACAGGCGATAAAGATGACCTGCAGCTTGCAAGCGAGAAGACAAAAATACTTCTTACAACTACAGCAAAAGGACAAACCACCACAACTATTTATACCGATAAAGAAGTAATAGAGCGTTACGGTGTAACCCCATTGCAGTTTATAGATATAAAAGGTCTTATGGGAGATACTTCGGATAATATTCCCGGTGTACCCGGCATAGGCGAAAAAACAGCTATGAGCCTTATAAGTGAATACGGCTCAATAGACAATCTCTATAAAAACCTTGATAACGGCAAAATAAAAGGTGCAACCTTAACAAAACTTCGTGAAGGACAGGAAAGTGCAATATTAAGCCGTCATCTTGCAACCATAGTTTGCGATGTTCCAATAGAATTTGAGCTTTCTGATTTGGAAGTAAAACCCTATAACACCGAAGAACTTGCAAAACTTTTCGAAAACTTGCAGTTTAAAAGCTTTTTAAAAAAGCTTGATATTTCGGTTTCAAAAGAAGAACTCACAGCCGAAAAAACAGAAATAACCGAAGATATATTACAAAACATTATATCGTCAAAAGAAATGAACTATTATTTCGATAATGAAGAAATAACAGTATTTTTTGATGAAAAAATATACTTCGGTGCTCCCGAGAAATTTGCAAAAGCAATACAAAACGAAGAAGTAAAAAAAATAACACACGACGCAAAAAATCATATAATATATTTTGCTGAAATTGGCATAGAATATAAAGCCCTCGCATTTGATACTGCAATAGCAGCATATATATTAGACCCTGCAAGAGCAAAATATGTGTATTCAGAGATTTGCGAAAAATATCTTGGGAAAACAGCACAATCAGGCTTTGAAGCACTTTTGGTAAACGAGCTTTATAATGCCCTTAATAAAGAACTGAAAGAAAACGAACAGGAAAAACTTTATTACGAAATAGAGCTTCCCTTAGTAGAAATCCTTGCCAAAATGCAAATGACAGGATTTTTGGCAGACAAACAAAAACTTGAGGAACTTTCAAAAGAATATAGCAAAGATTTGCAAAGCCTTGAAACTGCAATTTATATGCAGTCTGGGGAAACCTTTAATATAAATTCCCCAAAACAACTTGGCGAAGTTTTGTTCGAAAAAATGGGATTACCCCCTGTAAAGAAAAACAAATCAGGCTATTCAACCGATGCCGATGTTATGAAAAAGCTTGCAGACAAACATCCCATAATCAACGATATACTTGATTACAGAGCGTTGAGTAAATTAAAATCCACTTATGCTGACGGACTGCAGGAAGTAATAGGAGAAGATGGCAGAATACACTCTTCCTTTAATCAAACTGTAACAACCACAGGCAGAATAAGTTCAAACGAGCCTAATATGCAGAATATCCCCGTAAAAACCGAACTTGGCAGAGAACTTCGAAGAGTATTTATAGCACAAGATGAATATGTTTTAATAGATGCCGACTATTCGCAAATAGAACTTAGAGTTCTGGCACACATGTCGGGCGACAAAAAAATGCAGGATGCGTTTTTATCCGATCAGGATATCCATACCCGCACCGCAGCAGAAGTATTCGGTGTTGCAGAGTTTATGGTAACACCCGAAATGCGTTCCCGTGCCAAAGCAGTTAATTTTGGCATTGTGTACGGCATAGGCGACTTTACCTTGGGAGAAAACCTGGGAATAAGCAGAAAACAAGCCAAAGAGTATATCGAAAACTATTTAAAAACATACTCTGATGTAGACCGCTTTATGAAAGAAACGGTAGAAGAAGCACATAAAACAGGCTATGTAAAAACTCTGCTTGACCGTAGACGCTATATTCCTGAAATACTTTCAAGTAAATACCTTCTACGTTCATTTGGAGAACGTGCGGCACAAAATGCACCCATACAGGGCAGTGCGGCAGATATAATAAAAATAGCCATGATACGGGTTTATGAAGCATTAAAGAAAGAAGCACCAAAATCCCGACTTATATTGCAGGTGCATGACGAACTTATAGTTGAAGCACATATTTCAGAAAAAGAAAAAGTACGTGAAATAATAAAGCGAGAAATGGAAAATGCATATCCTATGTCAGTACCCTTAAAAGTTGATATAGGAGAAGGAAAGAGTTGGTATGATGCAAAATAAAAAAGTTATATGGCTCACAGGCGGAAGCGGAAGCGGAAAAAGTATGGTTGCAAAGTTTTTTAAAGAACGCGGCTGTACAATAATAGACGCAGACCTTATATCCCGCCAGATAATGAAAAAAGGCACACCCGCATATAAAGAAACTGTAAAAGCTTTTGGCGAGGATATACTTTTCCCTGATGGCGAAATCAACAGAAGAGGACTTGGCGGAATAATTTTTGAAGACTCTGAAAAAAGAGCCATTTTAAACGAAATAACACATAAGTATATACGCGACGAAATAATACGTCAAAGCGTAGGTAATGGGGTATTTGTTGTAGACGCACCTTTGCCCGATTTTGGCGTCCCCTGTGATATGACAATAGTAGTCCGTTCCGATAGGGAAACACGTATAGAGCGTATAATGGAAAGAGATAATATCGACAGAAAGTATGCCGAAAACAGAATTGACTCGCAACCTCTTGATGAAGAGTACGAACGCTTTGCCGATATAATCATAAATAATTCGGGCGATCCCGAACAACTAAAAAAACAAGTCGAGCAGGTGGAACTTTGAAAAAACTTATAAGGTTTATAATTTTCTTACTTATATTGATAATAGCATTAAAAACCTTTCTTAATCTTTTTCCCTTAAATTACCGTGAAGTTTTGGATACAGCGGCAAATAAATACGGAATAGATAACACTCTTTTTGCAGCCCTTGTAAAAACAGAAAGCAATTTTAACGAAAAGGCGGTTTCAAAAGCGGGAGCAAAAGGACTTGCACAAATCACCGACGAAACAGCCATCTGGTGTGCAAATAAAATGGGTTTAGCGGAATATGACCTTTTTAACCCTTACGATAATATTGAAATATCGGCTTTTTATTTTTCATATCTTCTCGGTCAGTTTGAAGGGGATGAAACTTTAGCTCTTGCAGCATATAACGCAGGGCAGGGCAATGTTTTAAAATGGCTTTCAAACCCACAGTATTCGCCTGACGGGAAAACATTGCAGAACATTCCGTTTGAAGAAACCGAAAAATATATTAAAAAAATAAACTTTTATCAAAAGGTATATCAAAACATATATAAAATATCAGACTATATAAACAACCACCCGCAATAGTGAAGTAGTAAAATAAAAGTAGACACATGTAAAACCACCATGTATCTACTTTTTTGTTTTTGTGATAAAATAATTATGGAGGTGTTTGAGTTGAAAAAAGGACAAATAAAACGAATTTGGACAAAAGAACAAAAGCTATCGATCATAAAAAGATATTATGAAGAACATGTATCTGCAGGAACTCTTGCCAAGGAATACAATGCAGACAAAGGAATGATATGTCGTTGGATAAGGAGTTACAACCAACAAGGCGAAGCCGCCTTTGATTCGAAGTCTTACAGAAAAGGTAATCCATTTTCTGCACTACATACAAGTAAATCCTTAACAGAAAACGATAGATTGCGATTGCAATTAGCAAAATTAGAGATAGAAAATGAACGATTAAAAAAAGGATACCAAGTGAAAGGAGTTGGTGCAAACAAGGTATTCGTTACTTTAAAAGATGTGAATATGAAATAATGTTTTCTTTGAAAGATAAATATAGTGTGAAATTTTTATGCAAGATAATGTCGGTTAACCGTTCCGGTTATTACAAATGGTTGGCACGAAAGGATAAGCCAAATAGATATGAGCAAGACAGAGCAATTTTAACAGAATTGTTATTAGAGCAACACAAGAAGCATAAAACAAAGGGTTATCATTATCTTGCGAGATTAGTTCGTAACGAAACCGGATGGCTATTTTCGGACAACCTTGCTCATAAATGTTGTAAGTTAGCAGGAATCCGTTCTAAAACAAACCGAGGAAGAAAATACGCAGGAAAAGAGCACATTAAATTTCCTAATACGATCAAGGGTAATTGGAAAACAACGAAACCATTAGAAATTGTTGTATCAGATATGACATGCTTTAGGCATAAAGGACTTCGTTGGGAATGGACATATATGTTAGATGTGTATAATAACGAGATAATAGCAAGCTCTGTAACTAACAAAATCGGCAGCAGTTTACCGTATTATCACTGCTTGAATAAGTTAATAGAAAAAACAAAAGAGCAGAGCTACCCAGTCACTTTGCACACAGACCAAGGCAGTGTCTACTCTTCATCGGGTTTCTACCAAACCCATAAATATTATAGCAACATCAGGCGTTCTATGTCAAGAGCAGGAACTCCAACCGACAACCCAATAATAGAGTCCTTGAACGGATGGATAAAAGAAGAAATGAAAATTGATTTTGATTTAAAATCGGTTGAGAACATACCATCATTCATTGAAAACTATGTTCATTACTTTAATAACGAAAGATTATCATACAAATTAAATTACAAAACCCCTGTTCAATATAGAGTTGAACAAGGGTTTGCATAATCCGTGGTTTTTTAGTGTCTACTTTTACTTGACAAGTTCA
>JAZSDN010000063.1:0-3247 GCA_045531205.1 Clostridia bacterium
TGTTCCGCCAGTTGTATATGTTGCTTTACTTGTATTTTCAAGTGTATGCTGGTATTTATTATCGCTTAAATATTTATTAATTTCTGTATAAGTTCCATCCTCGTTTTTATGATACAACCATACTCTCATTCCCGAACGAAATCTTCCGCCATAATTAACAAAATGACCTGTTATTGTATAATTGTATCCGGGTTCAATATCTACCATCTTTGTGATATAACAATCGGAGCCTGTTATGTTGTAATAAGCTACTTTGTCAATATCATTATATCCGTAGGTTATTCTTTTTGTAGTTGTGTTACTTGCGTAGCCTGCCCAATAGTTTGAGTCGCCTGCTTCCCACTCCCATCCTTTCGGGACATCTATTTCGTGGTTTTGCATAACTCCTGTTTCATCATTTGCTGAAGGCCACTGTGCATCTGTAATTTTAGTATATTCGTCTTTTGTAAAAATTTCGGTACAAATACTTTCTTCTGCTTCAAATTCATACATAACACATGCCCCGGGGGAAACGGTAATGACAGCCGAATTTGCTGTATATGTTAATTTGCAATCAGTTGTATCACCATAGGTTTTAATTTCTCCTTTTGGTTTTGGGAAATTATGCACAGTTGCACTGTTTGCCGAATTTAAAGTTTTATTTATTGCTGCAATATAAGTTTTATCGTTATGTTGCCAAGCATAATACCAAAGTTCACTTTGATCAGATATATCTGACGATATAATATTGCACTCTTGAGTTTGGAAAAGTGTATAAAGTATAGGAATTTCCTCTAAATTAAATTTTCCAAAGCCCTCTGCAAAGCTTTCGTCCGCTAAAATTCCTTCAAGATGATAGTAACCCGCAACATCTACTCCTGCAAAAAGAGACTGATATTCCATGTGACGCGCCTGGTCAACTGTTGGATTAAAATCACGCCAATCAAAGGTTTGTATAAGGCTTGCCGTTGGTTTATTGTGATGAAGTGCTGCTATATTGCTGAGCTTTTTCATGTGCGGTGCTACAAAGCTCTCGTACGGATAATATCCATTATATACGTCTACACACATAAAGTCGGCACACTTAATCTCATCTTCAAAAAAGTTTGTTGCCGATTCTACAAAGTAAACCGGATGTTTTCGATCAATATCTTTTATAAACTGATATCCAAGTCTTAATCCTGAAATCGGGTCTGCATAAGTAGCCGGCTCGTCAATAGTTGCGTAAGCAAATACGGCAGGATGATCCTTTACCGCTTCAACCGCTGCCCTTGTGTCAAGCGGATATCCCGCACAGCCATAACTGTTTGTGTAAAGGTGTACTATTCCCATCATTCCGTACTTCTGACACATATCAAGTTGCTCTAAAAGAGTAGGAATGTCCCTTGTATAGCCTATTGTTGTAACATTTATTCCGTTTTGAGATGCATATCGAAGTGTTTCGTCAGTGGCATAGTTACCTATAACTGGTCTGAACGGTTTTCCATTATTATCAAGCCAGGTCCCATCTTCAAGTAAATTTTGAGGGCGGCTGTAATAACAGATATATTCTTTGTTATGTCCTATTATTTGATTATTTTTATCGTAAAATTCTGCATTTACATAATACACATCTCCATACGAAGGACTAAGTTGGGTTGTTGTAAACGAAAAATCCAAATTTTTTTGAATGGTTGGGTAAGTTTTTTCTGCTAAAACCTTATTATCTCTTTTGCGTGTTATGTAAATCTTCGCGCTGCCATCAGGATTTTGTTCAAGTATTTTATCCGAAACAGTGATTTTGGCATTTCCTCCGTCCCATTCGGTATAATAATACCACTCATCTGTTTCTATAACGCAAGGTTTAGCCTCATAAACTTTTTGTAACGAAAGATTGTCAATATAAATATCACATGACGCATTTGTTCTTATATAGAGTTGAATATAATCTGTTCCTTCTACATCAAGGATTGTGAAATATTCTAGTTGCTCAAACCATGTTTTTTGAGGAAGATAAGGCACCTCTGCCGTTGAATTAGTTTGAGATTTTATTATGGTTCCGTCAGCTTTGCAGTATTGGAGAAAAACTGTACAGTTTGGCGAAGTTTCGGAATACACATACGCTTTAAATTTATAACAAGCCATAGGTTCAAGCATTGGGAGTTTTTGCGTAATATCAGGATATCTTTCTCCATACCCCTTTATATGCATTGAATAATTACCACCATTTACATTTTCTTCTGACAGGCTTGTGTATTTATTTACCCCCCAGTCACCATAACGGCTTTTTACGTGAGGATCCCAAGCTTCTACATTATTTACGTTAACAATTTCAAATCCGGGATTTGATATAAGATTTTCGCTTTCATCAATAGGTGCAATATCAACATCTCCAAAAGCAAGATAAGAAGGAATTATCATTAAAGAAGCATCATCTATATATACTTCTGACGAAACAGTGCCAAGCTTTGCTACTACATATTCTCCTTTATCAGGCACATATATCTCTGTCGAAATTTGAGACCATTTGTTTACTAAAACGCGTTTATTAACTGATTTTTTATCTATTATTCCGTCTTTCCCCCAAACTTCAACTGTTAAAAAACTATAAGACGAATTTGTATAATATTGTACCGGATTTATGTACACTGAAAAAATTATATCGTCCCCTACTTGTACGGGTATTTCCTGATAAAGTTGTGCAGTTGATGATTTAGTTTTTATATATGCGGAACTTGTGCCAGTTTTTGCAATATCAGTGCAAACATTTACAGATGTATCTGCGCTCCAGAAAGCAAGACCTTCTTCAAAATCACCATTTTTAAGTTCATCAAATGTATTTATTATTTTACATTCTTGTGTATTTGCCAAAACAATTGGTAAGTTTTGTATAAACAACAAGAATATCATTAAAAACACTATAATTTTTTTCAAAAAATTCTCTCCTTTTTTGTTTGTGTTATAATTCTATCAAACAAAAAAAACCGTGTCAATACACACGTTTTTATAATTTTCATGCAAAAAAACCACGCAAAATTTTGCGTGGCTTTTACACAAAAACGGAGTGTCGAAAGACACTCCGTTTATAAATACCCTTTTAAATTTTGTTTTGTTTTACTGAATTGTTAATGAATCTACAATAGGATTGAGTTTTGAAAGGTTTAATGCAAAGGCTTTAACCTTAACTGTACCTGTAAGAGCACTTAAATCCATATTGTAAGGAGCTTCAAAATAGCCTTTCTCTGTAGCTTCGTTCTTTGTAATTGAAACTTTTTCAAGTTTTGCAAAG
>JAZSDN010000094.1:0-1812 GCA_045531205.1 Clostridia bacterium
GGGGCTGTAAAAAAACTCCCCTAAAGAAAAAAATCGCTTAAACCCCGTGAGGTTTAAGCGATTTTTTGGTATAATTAGTTTATGCCACTAAACAAAAACACCAATGATAATTATACACTACGCCAGCTGAAATTACCATTGGATATCGAAAAATTAATTGATATTTCTGATCCGGTATATACTTTTTGCGAGGTTATGGATCACATTGACCTATCAAGATATTTTGTAGAGAAGGGCTACAAAACAGGTCGCCCAAGATGTGATGAACAGAAACTGCTGAAAGTTATACTCTTTGCTTTCATGGAGAATGGGATAAGTTCCCTTCGTGAAATTGAAAAACTCTGTCGGACTGACATCCGATACATGTATCTTCTCGATGACATGAAAGCACCTTCATTTGCCACTTTCGGCAATCTTATCCGTAATGAGCTTACTTCCTCTATCGAGCAGATATTTGCAGACATTAACGCCTACATATTTGAAAAAGACCACGTGGATTTGGAACACGCTTATATCGATGGAACAAAAATAGAGGCGAATGCCAATCGTTACACCTGGGTGTGGAAAAAATCATGTATAAAAAATCGTGACAAAGTTTTTGAAAAGATTTCCCTTCTTATAGACGCAATGAATGAAGAGGTACTTGGAATTCTTGGATTAAAACTGGAAAAACGCGAGGAGTATGCAGTTGAATACATTGAAGAAATGCTTGCTGCATATGCATCAGCAACAGACTTAGACGTATCGAAGTTTGTTTCGGGAACCGGTCGTCGCAAAAGTATCCACCAGAAACAGTACCAGGAAATGCTAGGCTACCAGAAACGACTGAAAAACTATGCTTCACGTATCCAAATCTGTGGTGAGACTCGGAACAGTTATTCCAAAACAGATCATGATGCTACTTTTATGAGGGTGAAACGAGATTATATGGGAAACGACCAGCTTCTTCCGGCATACAACATGCAGGCGGCCATATGTGATGAATATATCGCTGTGATCGATGCCAAACCGTATGCTACTGATATGGAGTGTTTTGTTCCGCTGATGGAAAAATTTAAAGAAACGTATGGTCATTATCCAAAATATCCGGTCGCCGATGCCGGATATGGTTCATACAATAATTACATCTACTGCGAAGAACACGGTATGGAAAAATTTATGAAGTTCACCATGTTTGAAAAAGAAACAAAGGACACCAAATATCACAATAATCCTTACCGCATAGAAAATTTCCGAAGAGACGAAGAAGGAAACCTGATTTGTCCCAACAATAAAAAGTTCCTTTTTAAGTACAATACACATGTCCATAGGAACAAATATGGGCGTACGGAAGAAATATATGAGTGTGAAGATTGCACAGGATGTCCTCATAAATCTGAATGTTGCAAAAGAAAAACAGGAAATCGAACTGCAAGATTGAACAGGGAACTGACATCCATCCACCAGGAAGTTGTAAACAATCTGAGTTCCATTCACGGTGCACTGTTATGTATGAACAGGAGTATACAGTCTGAGGGAACATTTGGAATCCTTAAATGGGATAGATCTTATAAACGACTGTTTCGAAGAGGTGAAAAAGCTGTTATTTTGGAATTCACTTTAATTTCATGCGGTTTTAACCTCTATAAATATCATAACAAGAAACAAAGACTGTTAAAATCCGCATAAAAGATTTTGAAGTTCAGTATAAAAAATCGCCTATCACGAGGTAGGCTTGTTCATGTGCGCAAAAAAAGAGTGTCACAGTTAAACATTTGCAAGAAAAAGGCCCAGCCGCGTTTTTGCGCGGCTGGGACCGTTATTCTAAGGCTG
>JAZSDN010000016.1:0-2865 GCA_045531205.1 Clostridia bacterium
TGGACATTGTCGAAAAATATGACAGAAGTCCCCCCCTACAAACCGGGTACAAAAGATTAAAATAAAAGGATAGGTATGTTTCTGCCAATTATAATTTTATTGCATTCTTCATCCATATTTATACCACATTGGAAAAATCCTTACTTAATGCCAATCGGCAATGGGTTCGGATTTTTTTATCTTTAATATTTCTTTACGAAGTATAGGATAAATCTTTTCTTTGACATAACCATATTAAACTGTTATAATTAGACAAATGTGTAAATAATTTGACGAAAAGGGGTGATATTTGTTGATAAGTTTTGAAAGAGCGACTGAGATTGCTAATTTATACTATAACGACATATATCATCTTTGTCTTTCAAGACTCAAAAAGGAAGAAAATGCTGCTGATGTTACTCAGGAGGTTTTTCTTTTCTTTCAGGAAAAATACAATGAGCTTGATGATGATTACATAAAAGCATGGCTATATAAAGTTGCCGACAACAAAATAAAAGAGCAGTTCAGAGCTATCGCTAAGAGAGAAAAAGAGCTTATCTACGGAACGGTTTTCGCTTCGCAAACAAGCACGGATATCCTTTATAAAATGGAAGAAGATAATAAGGTGACTCCGGAAGAACTCGAGGAAAAGAAGAAGAGCATTCTTTCTTCGTTAAGTGAAAAAGAGCTTGAGCTTTTCGAAATGGTTTACACCAAACATATGGAATACGAAGAACTGGCAAAGGCTTTTGATATATCTGAACACGCAGTAAGAGGAAGAGTTTACAGACTCAGATTAAAAATTAAAGAAAAAGCAGCCTTCGTATTCATGGCAATTCTGCTTCTTTTTATGCGATTCTAAAAAAATTTCAAAAAAATATAAAATTTTTGCGTGACAAAATGCAATTCCCGTCATATATACATGAAGGGAGGTATTGCGTTTTATCAATCATAACTACAGGAGGTGAACAAATCCATGGGAAACAGACAAGATTTCAGTGCCGAAAAACAGTCTTTAAAGGACAAGCTTATGGCGATAATTCTGCTTGAAACCTCAAAGGATTATAAGGAAATGGACAGCGATCTTGTAACGGAATGCGTTGATTTTCTCATGGAGCTTGAAGGAAAACAAAGACTTACCAAAGCAGAAATCGAACAAAGAGTTAATGCTATACCGTTCAAAGGCAGGGTAACGGCAATAGGCTCTTACACTAAGAAAAAGTTAAGAGCAAAGAGACTTGCTGTTATCGCTGCTGTTCTTGCGGTAATCGTTGCACTTTTTGGTATAATAGCTATTGCTTCGGGCGATGCCGTCAGTGAATTTTTTAGACAGATTACTTATTCTGTTTTTAAAAATCTTGACAACAGCCCGATAAATCAAGAGAATATAACATTTGCAAAACCCGGTGAAACCAAGACATATTCTTCAATTGAAGAGCTTGCAGAAAGCGAAGGGATTGATATTTTATATCCCACTTGGTTACCAGAAAATGAAAAGATTGTCAACGTAATATATCTTATGAATAATGGATTTGAGAGATATGTGTTGCAATGCAATAATCCGAATCACAGTATTGAAATTATACTTAATACTGAATTGTCAGAAGAATTAAAATCAAGCTGCATTAAAAAGGAAATTGCAGAACGTTCAATATATATTATAGAAACACCACAATACATACAAGCAAATTTAATTTGTAAAGATAACAGATATATCGTAAAATCCGATACCGAAGATAATCTTTTCAGAATAATTGAAAATCTGAAGGAGATTAACTGATATGAAAAAAATAGTTGCACTTATTTTGGTTGTTGTTTCCCTTTTTTCTGTAATGTCAATATCTGTTTATGCTGAGGGTACAGAAGAAAACACAGTTACCATTACTGTAAATGATGTTGAGTTTGTTTTTGATGCAAACACAACAAAAGATTTCCGCAATAAAGCTATTGCCCATTACTTTAACCATGGTGATGACGGTGCAGTTGCCTACGGACTTACCTGCACTCTTTTTGGACATAAACTCGAGTCCTCATACATTACAGCCACAACACATAAAGTCAGAGCTACAGACCCGAGATGTTTACTCGAAACATATTTTACTGAAGTATGCACCAGATGTGATTATACTAACTCCAATTTAGTTTCTTCATCATATATTACATGTTGCTAAAACTTAAAACACAAAACCAACTTCAATATCTTTGCCGATGTGCTTTTGCACATCGGCAATAACCTTTGGGTGAGAGAAAATGAAAGAGAGATTAACCGTCAGCCTTTTTGGCCACAGAATAATTGAAGATTATAATTTCGTTGAAAACAAGCTTTATGAGCTTGTGCGCATTGTTATGCAAAACGGTAGCAGAGAAATTGAGTTCCTCGTCGGCAGAAACGGTGATTTTGACCTGATGGCGGCTTCGGTTATCCGAAAACTGAAAAAAGAAACGGGCAATGACAATGCTTTTCTTACCCTTGTTCTTCCTTACGAAACCGCCGAACTCCGAAACAATACCGAATCATTTGAAAGCTATTATGATTCGGTAGAAATCTGCGAAGCTTCTGCCGATTGCAATTTCAAATATGCTATTGTGGCAAGAAACAGAGATATGATTGACCGTTCGGATATGGTTGTTGTTTATGTTAAAAACGAATCGGGCGGTGCTTATCAGTCTTTAAAATACGCAGAGAAAAATCAAAAGCGAATCATAAATCTTTATCACACCCAAAATGAAGAATAACCGAGTCTAAAAAGAGACTCGGTTAATTTTTTTGAGTTTTTTGCGTGACAAACCCAATTTTTCGTCATATATAGATATAGACAAAAATCAGAGGTGATATTTTGAAAGAATATAAACGCTGTCTTGCTGTAATAAGAGCATATCTGAATG
>JAZSDN010000076.1:0-7588 GCA_045531205.1 Clostridia bacterium
AGCAGTTAAATCCAAAGTAATTATTTTCTTCTTGTTCATAATCTTCTCCAACGTTAATTGATAATTTCATAATCAAAATCTTCATCATATTTTTCGCAGTTCTTTTTGAATTTATCAAGAATATTTTTCATAATTTCGATATGCTCATCAAATTTTGCAGAAAGAGTATTTACTCCGATAATCTCTAATTTATCCGCATCACACTCACTCCACAAAAGGTCCCAAAATGCATTCCAGTTTGCCCCATACCATTCTGGAAAATTAAATGCAACTCTAATTTTTTCGTGTATTTCACCTAAGTATTTGCAATCAGTTAAGTCTAAAGTAATAATTTTTTTCTTCTCCATAATTTTCTCCTATAATTTCACAAAAAGTTGTATAGTGGTCGTAGGCTACAAATATTAACCTCTTTTTATAGAACAAATGTTCTTTAGATTATTGTAGAGGAATTTTTTAGATTTGTCAAGTGATGAAAAAATACTATAAAATGATATACACGTATAAACGTGATGATATACAGCCCTAACGGACTGATGGGATACAACGATAGCCTTGCTCTCGTTGATGATATACCATTGCTTTCGCAATGGATAAAAAATCCGCACACAATGTGTACGGATTTCTGGTGGAGACGGTGGGGCTCGAACGTCTGCATCGGCTTCGCCTTGCATACTTTTTCGCTTGGCGACCGAAATTCTGCAAATTTCAGTACCTGCCAACCGCTTTTTGGCTAAAAACAGTTCACCGAACTGTTTTCCTAACGCCAAAACCCTCACGGGTTCGAGCCTAACAAAAAAAGCATCCGTGTAAAAACACAAACGCTTTCTTCTGGTGGAGACGGTGGGGCTCGAACCCATGACCTTTTGACTGCCAGTCAAACGCTCTCCCAGCTGAGCTACGCCCCCATATCTGAAGTAAGAAATAATAGTGAAGAAGTTATTTTATTTTAGCATAATAAGATTTGGTTTTCAATGCTTTTCTTTTGGTGTTATTTTCTAATTTTTGTTGTTGTATTTTGTGGCAAGTGACTAATTTAGGGCTGAATTATGGAAAAAGTATTTTTTATGTGGTACAATATGGTACATACTGATTTACAAAAGGTGATTTTGTGGAATTTTTAACCAAGGAATACAGCTTCCCCTCCGTATCGGGACTTTGCGATATTTATGCCCAGAGTGCAGCGCCTATTGACTATGGCTCAATCAAGGGCGTTGTTCAGATTTCTCACGGTATGGCTGAATACTCAAACCGCTATTCCCGATTTGCTCTTGAACTTTGCAAGGCAGGTTATGCCGTATTCATAAGTGACCACGTGGGACACGGCTCGTCAGTTGAAAATAAGGAAATGCTGGGCTTTTTCGGTGAGGAAAACGGTGAGGAAACCTTTATTGATGACTTAAAGGCTTTGACGGATATTGCCAAGTCAGAGTATCCCAATTTGCCGTTTTTTATGTTGGGTCACGGTATGGGAAGTCTTATCGCAAGAAAATACACTGCAAAATACGGTTATCTTCTTGACGGCGTAATTTATAGTGGCACAAGCGGAGAAAATCCCGCCCTTGGAGTGGGGATTTTACTTGCAAACACAATGATTAAGCAAAACGGTCCTATGCACCGTTCAGAGGTACTTGATACCATTGCTTTCGGTTCATATAACCGAAAAACACAGAAGCGTACTGAATGTGACTGGGCAACAAGAGATGAGGCAGAGGTTGACAAGTTTATTGCGGATGAACTTTGCGGATATAAATATACTGTCAGCGGAATGAAGGTGCTTTTTACAACCTTAAAGCAGGTTACAACACGTCGTTGGTACAACACAATTCCTTTAAGTATGCCGATTTTCTTGATTTCAGGCTCAAAGGACCCCGTGGGGGACTATGGCAAAGGAGTCACAGAGGTTTATAAGAATCTGAAAAAGACGGGACATAAAAATGTTTCAATGAAGCTTTATGAGGATGCACGTCACGAAATCCTTAACGAAATAAACCGTGACGAGGTGTATAAGGACATTATAGAGTGGCTTGATAAAAATGTGGACAAGCATATTGAACAAGCAACTCAGTCCGTGGTTGTGGAATCAATTGATGAGATACAACCCGCAGAAAAGACAGAATAAATAAAACGACCACAAGCCTTTATGGAATGTGGTCGTATTTTTTGTGTTTTTATATTATTTATGGATATTACAGTTTGCACAGTTTCCTGTGCAACCGCTAAATTCTGCCTTGCCTTCCTCGGTATCGCGATAATACTGTGTGTGGGTTTCTCTGTGTTTTGTGCTGTTCCAGATTTCCTCTGCAACAGGAGCCCATTCCTTTGCGTATTCGTCACATTTGCTGCAAAGCTCTTCTGCAGTTTCCTGATGCTGTAGGTCAGAAGATTTTGCGCCTGTCTGCTTAATAATCTCACGAAGTCTTTCGGGATTTTCAAGCATTGGGCATGGGCGAAGATGGTTATCGTTAAATGGCTGGTTTTTATAATACGTCATAAAGAGAGGACGTTGTAATGCCTCTAAAAGGGTATGTGTACGGATATTTGAGTCAGAGAAGTGAATGAACACACATGGCTCAATATCGCCTGCGGAGTTAATGTGGAAATAGTTTCGTCCACCTGCAATACAACCGCCGACATATTCACCGTCATTCTGGAAGTCCATAATGAAGATTGGTTTACCTGTTTTTCCGTTACGCATCTTTTTGTTCCAGAAATAAAGCTCTTTTCTTTGTTCAGGTGTAGGAATAAGCTCCTTATCACCACCGTAGCCTACGGGCATATAGTTGAAGTTGAGCATATATTTTGCACCTTTTTCGATGGCGAAATCAACAAACTCGTCACTTGTAACAGATGCAAGATTTTTTCTTGTGTAGCAAACAGAAAGACCAAAAATGCACTTGTTCTTTTTAAGCAAATCCATAGCTTTAAGTGTTGTCTCATAAGCACCTTTGCCACGACGCCAGTCGTTGGATTCCTCGTTACCCTCAAGGCTCAATGCAAGGGTAATGTTGCCGATGCGATTCATTTCATCACAGAAAGCCTGGTCAACAAGAGTTGCATTTGTGAAAATAAGGAAAATACAATCCTTATTGTTTTCGCAGATTTGAAGCACCTCTTTTTTCTTGATAAGAGGCTCGCCACCTGTAAGCCAATAGAAGTGACAGCCCAATTCCTTGCCCTGAGTTACAATGCTCTGCATCTCATCAAGAGTTAAATTCTGCTTGTGACCGTATTCAGCGGACCAACAGCCTTTACAATTAAGGTTACAAGCACTTGTGGGGTCAAAAAGAATATTGAAAGGAATATTGCATTTATATTTTTCACGGTTTTCACGAACCTTTTTTGTGCCGTAATAACCTGCATCAATGCCGAATGAAAGAAGCATCTGCTTAACAACATTTCTGTCGATGTCGTTTACAAGACTTATGGCAAACTGAGTCCATACATTATCCTTATCCTGTGCCACTTCCTGAAACTTTTTAAAATTTTCAGGAGGGAAAATTTTGTTAAAGATAGGTTCAATCTTTTTACTTAACTTTACAATATTAGCATGAGGGTCTTTGTCAATGTATTTAAGCAAACGGTCAAGAGTGAAACTTAAACCGGCTTTTTGAAGATTGTAAACTACTTTCATAATGCTTCCTTTCATAATATTTATAATGTAACGATATTTAAACTATTTTAGTCCAATTTAGGAATAAAGTCAACGGTTTTTCCGTACCCATATCTATATTTTAATGGAAAAGTGAGTAATTTATACCAATTAGGAAAAAATAATTGAAAAATAAGGAAAAGTAAATTTATAAAACAGTAGAAAAAACATATAAAATATGGTATATTTTAACTATCTATATAATAAGGGTGACAAACTAATGAACAATAAGTTATATACAGAGATTTCTAAAGGTGTGAAATTACTCTGTGTAAACAGTGATAAATTCAAAACTAATTGCATAAAGATGGATTTTTATCTGCCCATAAACGAGTATTTTCCTGCCCAGAATGTACTTGCGTCCTTTATGGGACACACATCAAAAAAATATAATACCGTAAAGACCTTTAACTCAAAGGTTGAAGGTATGTATGATGCTTGCTTTGATGTGAATATCTCAACTGTGGGCGAAACGGCAAGAATAAGATTTTCAATGGAAACTCTTGATGATAAATTCAGCCTTGACGGAAAATCTGTTTCAGAGGAAGCAGTTGATTTTCTTGTTGAAATTCTTAAAAACCCGAATGCGACGGAAAATGGCTTTGATGAGCAGAATACATTACGCGAAATCCGTTTCACCCTTGAAAATCTTGAGGCAATGAAAAATGATAAAAGAGCGTATGCTGTTTTACGTCTTCGTCAGCTTATGTGTAAGGACGAGGCTTTCGGAATTGATACTGAAAAGCTGGTAGAGGATGTAAAAAAACTTGACAGTAAGCAACTTTTAGATGCCTATAACAATATGCTTGAGGTGTCAAACATTGTAATTACCGCTTGCGGTAGTGTTGACGGCGAAATGCTTGTTGAAAAATTCAAGGCATTTGCTGACAGTATTGAAAACAGAAACCCTGCTGCTCTTGACGCTGTTTTTGTTACAAAGGCGGACGAAATCCGTTATTTCAAAGAAGAAATGGATGTTAATCAGGCAAAACTTGTAATCGGACTTCGTGCAGGTATGGAAAACTCAAACGACAATTATTTTGCATACAGAGTTATGACGGATATTTTTGGCGGAGGACCATACTCAAGACTTTTCCTTAATGTCCGTGAAAAAATGAGTCTTTGCTATTATTGTGGTGCAAGACTGATTCGTGAAAAGGGTATTATTCTTATTCAAAGCGGTATTGAGGAAGAAAACTATGAAAAAGCACTTTCTGAAATTCTTAATCAGCTTGATATTATGAAAAACGGCGAATTTACTGACGAGGACTTTAATTCATCAATTATTGCTCTTTGTGATGCCTTTAAGGGTGTTGAGGATTCTCCTGTTGCAGTTTGTAATTTTTACAGTTCGCAGGAAGCGGACAGCGAGATTATCGGCGGTGAGGAATTTGCAAGGAAAATCGGTGCGGTTACCCGTGAACAGGTAATTGAGTGTGCAAAGAGAGTAACAGTTGATACAGTTTATTTATTAAAAGGGGAGGAAAAAGCAAATGACTAATATTAAAGAAATTAAAAACGACCTCCTCAAAGATTCATATTTTGAAATTGACCATCAGTCAGGCTTTAAAATCTTTGTTTACCCAAAGAAAAATTATTCTTCATCCTATGCAGTATTCGGCACAAAATATGGTTCAATCGATACTTGTTTTAAACTTGAAGGTAATGAAAAATTTACAGAAGTCCCCGAAGGTATTGCTCACTTTTTAGAGCATAAACTCTTTGAAAGTGAAGAGCTTGATGCCTTTGCAAGATATGCTAAAACAGGTGCATCTGCAAACGCTTATACATCTTTTGACAAAACCTGCTATCTTTTCTCCTGCACAGGAAATTTTGAAGACTCGCTTGAAATATTGCTTGACTTTGTAAGCAACCCATATTTCACAGAACAGACAGTTCAAAAAGAGCAGGGAATTATCGGTCAGGAAATAAGAATGTACGAGGATGAACCCGGTTGGGAGTCACTTTTTGTACTTCTTCGTGCTATGTATCACGAGCATCCTGTAAGAATTGACATTGCAGGTACAGTTGAGTCAATAAGTCATATTACTGCTGACTTGCTTTATGAATGCTACAACACTTTCTATAACCCTGCAAATATGGCACTTGCAGTTGCAGGTAATGTAACAGTTGAGCAGGTGCTTAAAATTGCAGATAAAATGCTCAAACCAAAAGAGAGTAAGAGGATTGAGCGAAAATTCTGTAAAGAACCTGCAACTGTTGTAGAAAGATTTGCTATGAAAAACTTGTCAGTTGCAATGCCTATTTTTGCAATCGGTTTTAAAGAGGATATAAAAACTCCTATGAGAACACTCAAAGAGTCAATGGAAAGCAATATTCTTCTTGATATTATCGCAGGTCCAACTTCTTCACTCTATGAAGAAATGCTTAACGATAATTTAATCAACACAACCTTTGATACGGAATATTTTGAGGGTTACGGCTATTCTGCACATATTTTTAACGGCGAGAGTGAAAACTACGAAAAAGTTCGTGAAAGAATCAATCAGGAAATCACCAAACTTATGGAAACGGGTGTTGATGAGGAATCCTTTAAAAGAATCAAGAAAAAGCACTATGGTAGCCTGATTATGGACTTTGACAGTATTGACTCAATAAGCAATTCCTTAATCAGTGCGCATTTCAACGGTGAGGGACTTTTTGACCAGCTTAAGCTTCTTGAAAGTATTACAATAGACGATGTTAACCGACGTCTTAAAGAGGCATTTAATATTGAGAACTCCTCAATGTCCGTCATTAAGAATAAGGAGGCAAAATAATGAAGTTTTTATCGGACCATACCCTTGTTGAGTTTCCCGGACTTGGCTGGGAGTTTGATGTCTATGCAAATCTCCTTGAAATTCCGTTTGGCGACTCAGTTATTACAATTAAATTCTATGGCGTTATAATTGCCCTTGGTGTTATTCTTGCAGCCCTTTTTGGAGGCAGAAAGGCATACACCTGGAAAATGAGCCTTGACAGTATGGTTGATGTGCTGATTTACGGCATTATCGGTGCAATTATCGGTGCAAGACTTTATTATGTAATTTTCCAATGGGACCACTACAAGGACAATCTCGGAGATATTTTTAAAATCTGGGAAGGCGGACTTGCCATTTACGGCGGTATTATAGGCGGTATTATTGCGGCATATTTTGTATGCAAAAAAACAGGACTTCGATTTATCAAGCTTCTTGACCTTGCGGGTATGAGTTTGCTTATCGGTCAGGGTATAGGCAGATGGGGTAATTTTACAAATCAGGAGGCATTCGGTACAAATACAACCCTTCCTTGGGGTATGACAAGTGATAAGATTTCTGCCTACATAAACAGTAATCAGGCAGAATTTGCACAAAACGGATTTGAAATGAATCCCGATTTACCCGTACACCCCACATTCCTTTATGAGTCCCTTTGGTGTTTGTTGGGCTTTGTAATTCTCTACATTGTTTGTCAGAAATTCTATAAATTCGACGGACAATTGTTTTTAGGTTACGGAATTATCTACGGTATTGAAAGAACAATTGTTGAGGGACTTCGTACAGACAGCCTTTATATCGGCAACACAACTCTCCGTGCATCACAGGTGTTGTCCCTTGCAATAGTTGTTGTTTGTATCGCTATTACAGTTTACAAATTTATTCAGCTTAAAAAATCCAAACCGGCGGAGGTGCAGGAGAATGTATAAAATCATTGACGGTAAAGAAGTTTCCGCATCAGTCAGAAACGAAATCAAAGCAGAAGTAGAAAATCTTAAAATGCAGGGCAAAAAAACAGGACTTGCAGTTGTAATTGTAGGTAATAACCCTGCTTCAAGAGTATATGTAAACAACAAGAAAAAAGGTTGTGAAGAAGTTGGAATGGAGTCATTTGAATATGCTCTTCCTGAAGAAACAACAACTGAAGAATTACTCGAATTAGTTGAAAAACTCAATAATG
>JAZSDN010000007.1:0-2386 GCA_045531205.1 Clostridia bacterium
ATGGGTATTGTAAACGGAACTTCGGCTACAACCTTCTCCCCAGACCTTGCCCTGACTTATGAACAGGCAGTTAAAATGCTGGTTTCTGCTTTAGGTTATGATGCAAAAGCTGTAGAGCTTGGCGGATGGCCTAATGGCTACATAGCACAGGCAGAAGCAATGAATCTTTTAGGTGCAACAAAGCCTGCAAATACCGCAAGCGAAATTAACCGTGGCACAATGGCTATACTTATAAACAACTCAATTAAAGCTACCGAGCTTGCAATTGACTATGTTGACCCCTACAAAGAAAAAATCCGTTTAAAGAACGCTCCCGAAGCTTTGGAATTTGTGGCTTTAGACATTCCTATGATGAATGTTGACAGAACACTTACAACCTACGAAGACTGTAACGAATGGGATACACTCGCACTCTTACAGTCAAAATTTGACAATAAAGTTATAAGCGGTGTTAAGTTTGACTATGTTGGCGGTTCTTACGAATACAGAAACATGGATGCTTGGCAGTGGATAAAAGATGAAAAGCTTCGTATGACATTCGACAACAAGCTTACCATAGAATCTTTCAGAGATATGGTTACAGACCCCATGTACGAAACAGGGCTTAACGTTGCAATGTACGAACTTTACAGTGACGACCCCCGTCACGATAACTGGGCTGCTATGAATACACTTTTTGACGAATGTGACGAAGTTTTGGCAGAACGCCCCGGCTTACGTTCAAGTATAGTTGTTCAGTGCGGTACAGGCAGACGTAATAAGCAGTATGGTCTTTACAACACAGGTACAGAAACTGTTTTCACAAACACTCCCTGTCCTCTTTCCGAAGAATACTGGAGAGTTCAGTGTTTTGAAAGATTTGCACTTGCTGCCTTAAGAGACAACATTAAAATTGTTTGTTACGACTGGGAAATGTACAGTGCTGACTCATCTCAGTACCCCGGTCCCTGCTTCTGTGATAACTGCTACAGCACTTTTGTAAACGACAGAGGCTATGCCGGCAATGATACAGTTGCAAAAGCTGCAGCTACCACAAGAAAAGACGTTATTTTTGATTCAGGTCTTTTCCAGGAATACAGATGGTATCAGGCAGAATGCATGATAGATATGTGCCAGAAGTATATTAAGGCAATTCACGAAATTAACCCCAACCAGATTCAGGCATATATGCCCTTCTATGAAACAATAAATGGCATTTCCCGTGCACTCGGTTCACCTTGGATGCCTTCGCTTTGTTTAGAAGAAGGTACATATTCAGGTTCACTTTTAGACGTTGCAACACGTCAGGAACAGGTTGAACGCGATGGTTTACCTCTTGCAACATGCGTAGGTCTTTGGAACGACCCCATTAATCCCGAAGACTTCCCCGCAAAAATGAACTATGCTTCATACGATTCCGACGGATTCTGGGTATACACAGCTCGTAACTTTGAAGACGGCAAAACTTATACACATCTTACCGACGGTGTTGAACGAAACGGTGAGCTTTACAGACAGGCTTGGGCAAAAGGTACTGCAATGCTTGAAGAATATTTAAAGACAGGACAAAGACTTCCCGACGAAGTATATGATATTTGGGAATATAATGTTAAAAAGGTAGATGGCGAGCCTACCGAGGAAGACTGGGAAAAGGCTGAATGGACACAGCTTTTCGGTAAAAATGACGGTACACAGGATACAGGTAAAGTAACAAGCACAAAAGCTAAAATGCTTTGGGACGGCAAAAACATTTACGCACAGATTCATAACTTCGAACCATATATGGACGAACTTGGTGAACCTACTGTAGGCGCCCGTGACGTTTGGAGCTGGGATAAGCAGGAATGTAACGAACTTTTCTGGAAGTTCTATGACACTGCACAGGGTATACACTTAGCATCAAACCGTGAGGCTTGTAACATTTATGACTCGTGCATAACATCTGTTGGTGTTCAGTCAACAACTTATGATTTTGATATTTCTGTTAAATCACAGGATTATGCAGATAAGTGGGTTATGACCTTCCGTGTTCCCCTTACAGTTGATAATATAAGATACGCACAAAGTGGCGAAAAACTTAAGGTTTTACTTGGCAGATACCGTCGTCATCCTTCCGAAACAGGTAACTGGTGCTGGGGTACTGTAAATGGTCCTTACATTACATCAATGAGTCTTTGGGGCACAGTTTACTTAGAATAGTTTTAAATTTAACTTTTACATTAGCAGGCTTTTTAGCCTGCTAATGTTCCCATTAAAACATTTTTTCATAGGTAGTGTAAAGTAAAAATGAAAGACTAGCATAACAATTTCACAAAATATCGGTGATTTTCGCCCGAAAGCTTGTAAATGCTCGTCTGCGATTAGTCAAGGGTAAAAATGAACGTGCTAAAGCACGCCCTATGACAAA
>JAZSDN010000082.1:0-33919 GCA_045531205.1 Clostridia bacterium
CGAAATGTTTTATGGCGAAAAATTTGAAAGTGTTAACACTTTCATTGATGAATTAAAAAGATATATTGATTATTACAACAACGAAAGAATTTCTATGAAACTAAAAGGAATGAGCCCGGTACAATACCGAACTCATTCACAAGCAAGTTAATATTAAATTTTTGTCTAAACTTTGGGGTTCACTTCAATTTACATCGTCTTTTTTGTTTCTCATTTTCCCATTATTCTTCGGTAACAAGACCGTTGCCGATGTTTTCAAGAAGATTATTCGGATTCTCTCCGTTATCTTCAAGGCTTACAAGATTTATTGTCATTGATACAGCGTTTATGTCAAACAATACAGTTTCTGCCGAAGGTGTTAAATATTTTTCTTTCATTTTTTAATCCTCCTTTAAACCTTATTGTTCATCCAAAGCTACAAGACCTGTATAGCTTGCTGCTTTTGTTTTACCATATATAACTACTCCTTCTTGAGTCTTTACATAAGGTGTTGCATAGTAAGTAATACCTTCATTTGCTACAACAACATTTGCATAAGTAATACCTTTTGGAACCATTGTAGCTGCTTTTTCAAACTTGGAAAGTATGTTTTGGCTGCCTACACTCCAGCTTTCGCTGCCAACCTTAACAGCTCTGAAAATCTTATCAAATCCGTTAGGAATATAACCTGCTTCAACTGTGGGATTTTGTGCAAGTGTTGTAATTACAAAACCTGCTTCTGCATAGTTTTCGTAATCTGCCCCAACAAGTGCTAAGAAACGAATTGCCTTTGACCCATTGTTAAGTGTTACAGCCTGTGCAGCAGCACTTGATATAGCTTCGTTTACAAGCTCGCTTTCTGCATACCAGAGAGCGTTTAATGTAAATGTGTTTCCAGTATCAGGAATAGCTAACTTTTTACCTTCTTTAGATGTATATGTTTTTCCGCTTAATTCCCATCCTTTGAAGTAGCCTTCATTTGATACAACGTTGATTGTTGGATCAACTGTTGATTTTACAGGTCTTAATGAAACTTCGCCTGCCCCTGTTAAGTTAAGAGTTGTTGTTGCAACGTTTTCTCCGCTTGATGTGTATGTTACTGCTACAGGACGTTTGTTCTCTCTAACAGGTAAAATTGCACTTTGAGTAACTTTTACACCTCTGTAGTAAGCGTGTTGGTCTTTGCTGTTTTCGGACACACCGCCAAATCTTATTTGTATTGCGTTTACGTTGGGGTCTGTAACTTCTATTTCAGTTGTATAGAACATTTCGTAATAATCTGTTTTTATCTGTACGGCATCAGCAGGCAAACTTGTAACAACTGTTTTTGCTGTTGCAGCATCACCTAAAGATGATGTTTCGTAGTTATTATTTGTAAGATATGTGTTAATATCTGTATACGAGCCATCTGCGTTTCTGTGCATAAGAGCCACCTGTGTTGCAGGTTTGTAACTGTTGGCACCTGCTCCGTATCTAATAGCGTTGGTTGTTATTGTATACTTGTAACCGGGTACAATATCCAAATTTTTTGCAAGACTTATACCTGAACCCCATACTCTGTAGCATCTTACGTTAGGATCTGTAGAAGTGTTAATTATTCTTCTGCCTGAACCTGTTCCGTACTTTTCACTTATTTCTTTAATATGTACAGGGTATATAGCTCCGTCTGTTGTATATGTCCAGCCGGCGGGTATATCTACACCATTTTTATAAGATGTACCATCATAATCTAAAGTAATTTCAGTTGATTGACAATCTGCTGTAAATGTTTCATTATAGAAAAGCTTGTTATTTGCTATAATTTCTACAGGATTGTTCTGAGTAATCTTTACACCTCTGTAATAAGCAACTGCATCAAGAGCATTACCTGACATACCACCAAATCTTATTTGTATAGCATTTACATTAGGGTCTGTAATTTCTATTTCGGTTGTATATGTCATTTCGTAGTAGTCAGTCTTAATTGAAACAGCATCCGCAGTTAAACCGTCAACAATTGTTTTTACGGTTGCTTTGTCGCCAAGTGTTGATGTTTCAAAATTATTATTTGCAAGATATGTATTGATGTCGGTGTACGAGTCATTTGCATCTTTGTGCATAAGAGCTACCTGTGTAGCAGGCTTATAAGAACTTGCACTTGTACCATACTTAATAGCAGTTGTTGTTATAGTGTATTTGTAACCGGGGGTAACATCAAGATTCTTTGCAATACTTACCGCAGAACCAAAAATCATATAAGCAGTTTTACCGGGGTTTGTGGACTTCTGTACTATTTTTCTTCCGCCGCCTGTACCATATTTGTCACTTGTTTGCTGAATGTGTACAGGGTATACAGCTCCTGCGTCTGTATATGTCCATCCATTAGGAATTTCTGCACCGTTTTTATATTTTGTTCCGTTATAGGTCAATTCAAATTCTGTAGTGTAATAATCGGTGCTTGTAAATGTTTCGTTATAAAGAACATTTTCTACGGTTTCCAGTTCTACAGCATCACCTTGACTAACGCTTACTCCTCTGTAATAAGCATAGGCATCAAGAGCATTACCTGACATACCACCAAATCTTATTTGTATAGCATTTACATTTGGATTCGTAATTTCAATTTCGGTTGTATATGTCATTTCGTAGTAGTCAGTCTTAATTGAAACGGCATCTGCAGCTAAACCATCAATTACTGTTGTTACAGGGTCCGCACCTTGAATTTCTGTATATGAGTCATTTGCATCTTTGTGCATAAGCGCAACCTGTGTAGCAGGCTTGTAAGAACTTGCACTTGTACCATACTTAATAGCAGTTGTTGTTATAGTGTATTTGTAACCGGGGGTAACATCAAGATTCTTTGCAATACTTACCGCAGAACCAAAAATCATATAAGCAGTTTTGCCTGGGTTTGTGGACTTCTGCACTATTTTTCTACCGCCGCCTGTACCATATTTGTCACTTGTCTGCTGAATGTGTACAGGGTATACAGCTCCTACGTCTGTATATGTCCATCCATTCGGAATTTCTGCACCGTTTTTGTATTTTGTTCCGTTATAGGTCAATTCAAATTCTGTAGTGTAATAGTCGGTGCTTGTAAATGTTTCTTCATAAATAGTTACCGGTGTTGTATCAGCCAAAGCGGTAAACCCTGCAAGGCTTGAAAACAACATTGCGATGGTTAAGAAAATTGAAAATATTCTTTTCATTTCTTCTTTCCTCCTCATTTTTTATATTTTAATATCTATATAAAATCTACCCTTTTATCTTTTTACTGAATTGTAAGCACTCCTGCAAACGGATTAAGTTTTGATAAATCAAGTGCAAAAGCTTTAACCTTTACAGTACCCTCAATAGTGCTTAAATCCATATTGTAGGGTGCTTCAAAGTATCCTTCTGCTGTTGCTGCGTTTTTGTTTATTGAAACTTTTGCCAGGGTAAGTGTTCCGTCCTCGTCTGCCTTGTAAGCAGCAATTACAATTGTAGGAACGGTAGTGTTTCCTTTAGCTGGAGTATATCTTACCACTTTTGCACCGCTAACAGTTTCAAGTGTAAGATAAGGAGGTTGGTTATTGGGTACAATGTCTACAGCCTTATCTCTTGTAACCTTTATACCTTTATAAAAGCCGTAGTTATCCTGTCCCTGACCGCTGTATCCGCCAATTTTTATCATAATAGCATTTACGCTCTTGTCAGTAATTTCTACTGTTACAGAGTGAGTTGCATCATAATAATCGGTTGCAAGCATATCCTCTTCTTCAGCTCTTGTGTCAACAGCAAATCTCTTATATGGCTTTTCAATGCTATTCTGGAACTGATTATCAGCAAGATACTTATTTATTTCTGTATAGCTTCCATCTTCGTTTTTATGGTAGAATACAACCTCTGTGTCAACACGGTTACCTGTGCCTGCACCATATTTAGCACCTTCGGTTGTTATCGTGTACTGATAACCTGGTTCAACATCAATCATCTTTGTAAGGCTTAACCATGAACCCCAGATTCTGTATGAATTATAAGGAGTTCCCTGATAATATCCTGCAATCTTTCTTCCAACACTTTCATACTTGCCTGCTGCAAAGGCTGAAATTTGCGGATATAATCCGTCAGTTGCATATCCCCATCCTTTTGGAACATCAATTCCGATTGTATAATCTGTTCCTTCGTAGTTATATGTAAACTCGGTTTCTGTATATTCGTTTGTTAATTCTTCTTTGTAATAGTAGGACTTAGCAGGAACTAAATCTACTTTTTCGCCCTGCAAAATTTTAATGCCTTTGTAGTAACCATACCAGTCTCTTGAGCATCCGCTTTTTCCGCCAAGCTTTATCATAATAGCATCTACATTTTCGTCTATTACATCTATTGTTACGGAGTGAGTTACATCATAATAATCTGTCATTATCATTGCTGACTCCTCTGCTCTTGTATCTACACATACATTTTTTGAAGAGCCTTCAACTACTGTTTCAAGTCCGTTTTTCTTTGTTAAATATTCGTTGATTTCGGTATATGAACCGTCTTCATTTTTGTGGTACATAACAACTTCTGTATTAACACGGCAACCTGTACCTGCACCGTATTTTGCAGCCTCGGTTGTTATTGTGTACTGATAACCTGCTTCAACCTCAACCATCTTTGTAAGTGATACAACCGAACCCCATATTCTGAAAGCATTGCCATTATAGGGAGCTCCGCTCCAGTAGCCTGCAATTATTCTTCCGTTAGCTACATACTTTTCGCTGATTTCTTTAATATGTACTGGATATAAACCGTCTATTGAATAGCTCCAGCCTTCGGGAATGTTGATTCCGTTTACATATTCAACACCCTCATAAGTAGCTGTAAATTCTGTATCTTCATACACGTCTGTAAATGTATCTGCATAATAATAGGTTTTGTTTTCAACTAAATCAACAGCTTTGTTTTTTGTAATTGTAAAACCGTCGTGGAAAACCGAGAAGTTACGTGAATCGCTATTCCCACCAAAACCGCCAAGACCTATCATAATAGCATTTACATTTTCGTCAGTAACAGAAACTGTAATTGTAAGTGTATCTGTTATTACACTGTCACTTTGATCCCATGCCACAAAATCAGTTCTGCCTGTTGCATCAAAAATTTCGTGACCTTCAGCGTAAGAAAGTGTATCTGCATTCAAAGATGAAAGGTATTCGTTAATTTCAGTATAATTACCTTCTTCATCAGCGTTATATAACCAATAAGACAATGCACTTCTTGCTGTTTTGCTTTTTGTGTAAACTTCTGTTGTAATTGTGTATTCATAGCCGGGTTCAATGTCAAGCATTTTTGTAATGGCAAGGTCAGAACCTGTCATACCGAGATAAACCTCTCCATCATCTGCTGTATACACAGTAGCTCTTCTTCTGTCACTTTCTGTGTTCTGCGCCTGTCCGTAAAAAGCGGTATTCTGACTAGGCGAACATGTAGGACGGTAATCCCATCCAAGCGGTACCTGCAAGGTGTGCTGATACATATTTCCGTCAGCATCTCCCCATTCTGCATCGTCAACTTCTACATACTCACCATTAAAGGTTTCTTCGTATGGAAAAGTAACGGTGTCTGCTGTCACTGCAGTAAGACTTGTAACACATGTTGCAAGCATTGTTACCGCACACAATAATGCCAATAATTTTCTCATAAGTTTTCCTCCTTGATTTTTTTAGAATTTTTTATAATATAAAATGTCATAACAACATCAATTCTCATTTTTGGGGCGAGCCCATTGCAAGCTTACTTTATAAAGCCGGTCCGTGCTTTCGGTTATATGATAAAATGCCAAACATAAGATTCGACTTTCACTGTGTTATTTTAGCAACTATTTTTGACATTCGGAGAAAGGAACCCTGCCATACGTTGCCTTAAGTTTCAAGGGTAGAATCTGTTATAACACAAGCCGTAACCATTATTTTTGTCGAAAAGCTACAGGGGTTAGTATCTCTGTAAGTAAGCTTGCAGGCTCTGAAAGTTTTGAGAAGGAAATATGGCTTTTTCAATATTGTTCTTTTCCAATACTGCCATATAATATTTTCGTAGCATTTTCCGACAATAATTTGTAAGGCATTCTGTTTTTGTGAATGCAATTATACTTCAACCTGGTCCATATGGCAAATACAAAAAAACTATCATTATCCATCAAAAAAAATGATATATAGAGTTTTTTCTTGTTTTACCGTGCTTTTGATGCTCTATAAAGTCGCTCTTTTTATAAATTTTATCATTTTTCATAATTATTTTATAGTAAGTTTTTTGCTCAAAAATAGCACTATCCTATTTTGTGTTTATACATTCTATCATAATATATTTGAAATGTGAATTTCCTTTTTTGCAGAAAACATTTCATTTTCTGCTATATATTGAAACTAATAAAAATCCCCCGTTTTTATGCGGGGGATTTTTATTTCATTCGATAATACTGTCAATTACACTTCCTAATGTTTTAAAGGCTTTGTTAGCACCTTTTTTCAAGGATTTTTGTTTGTTCATTGGCATAACTACCATACTTACAGCAGAGCCCATTACCATCCCTGCCACCATTCCTGCGATAAATGTTGTTTTGTTCATTTTTCCTCCTGAATTAACTGCAAAATACATGTGACCCTATTGTTGTTATAACAGGTCGCGTTCTTATCCACTTACTTGTTGCTGTTTTGGGGTTATAATAATAAATAGCACCGTTTGCAGGGTCCCAACCGTTCAAAGCATCTCTTGCTGCACGATAGCTTGATTCGCTCATCTGTGCATTAATTTGCCCATCATCAACAGCAGTAAATGCCCCTGGCTGATATATTACTCCCGCAATTGTATTCGGGAAAGATGAATGCCTTACTCTGTTTAAAACAACCGCACCTACAGCAACCTGTCCCATATAGCTTTCCCCTCTTGCCTCTCCGTTTATTATTTTTGCAAGAAGGTATAGATTGGCATCATCTGCAGAACTTCCTGATGAAATACCCATTTTCGAAAGTGTTGCGGGTCCTGCCACACCGTCAACTGTTATTCCGTTATTTTTTTGGAAAAGCTTTACTGCTTCAACGGTTTTTGATCCATAAACCCCATCAATATCACCTTTGTAATATCCCCATACAGAAAGCCTTTTTTGTATTTGTATAACTTCCTCTCCCGAAGAACCAAGCTTTGATAAAGCTACTGTATCTAAAGGATTTAAAAAAATATAAACGCTTATACATAATACACTTATAATTGCACCTAAACTGTATAAAACAGATTTGTTCATTTCCATCTCTCCAATCTGTTTATATTTTTTGATATAAATTAATTTTTATGCATAAAAAAACAGCGTTTTAAAACGCTGTTTTAAATTTTATAAAATTATGCACAAAAGACCGCCGCTTCCTTCGTTGATTATTTTTTCCAATGTTTCACGAAGCTTTTCTCTTGCATCTGCAGGCATTTTGCCTATTTTTGTTTGCAAACCTTCGTTTACAAGCTCATGCAAGGATTTTCCAAAAAGATTTGATTCCCATATTTTTTTCGGGTCTGATTCAAATTCGCTGAGCAAATATTCCACAAGCTCCTGCGACTGTTTTTCGCTGCCCACAACTGGCGAAACTTCTGCAGAAATGTCTGCACGAATCATATGTATACTCGGTGCACTCGCACGCAATCTTACACCAAATCTGCCACCCTGTTTTACTATTTCAGGCTCTTCAAGCGATAAATCTTCAATGTTTGGCGATACAATTCCATAACCTGTTTCGTTTACTTCCCAGAGTGCATATTCAAGCTTATCATATTTCTTTTTAGCTTCCGAAAGCTCTTTCATTAAAGTAATAAGATTTCCTTCATCTTCAACTTCAAAACCTGTTTCCTCTCCCAAAACTTTATAGAAAAGTCCTTCGGGTGCAGTAATTTCAACAGTTCCGCTGCCAATACCAAGGTCTATTTCATCAATAAGTATTTTTTCTGCATATTCGCTTTTGGCAAGTGATGTACGCATTTTGTCGATATCTCTTACAAAATTCAAATCATTTACGCTGTTTAAAATAGAATTAACTATATCCTTTTTAATATAATGCTCCTCGCAGAGCTTTGTTACCCACGAAGGCAATTTTATTTTTAATTCGGTAAGAGGAAATTCAAATAAAACCTTTTCCATTATGTCGCTTATGTCACGTTCGTTTAACATAGCACAGTTTACAGGCAATACTGTAACATTGTATTTTTCCGAAAGCTTGCCTGCAAGCGTTTTACATTCTTCCGAATTAGGATATATACTGTTTAAAAGCATAAGAAAAGGTTTTTTTAATTCTTTAAGTTCGCCTACAACTCTTTCTTCTGCTTTTTCGTATGCATAACGTGGAATATCAGTAATCGACCCGTCGGTTGTTATTACCATACCTATTGTAGAATGGTCTTTAATTACTTTTTCCGTACCTATCTCTGCAGCTTTGGCAAAACTCATTTCTTCGTCTGACCAGGGAGTAGCAACCATTCTCTCTTCCCCTTCCTCTGTGCTTCCTAAAGCTCCGTCAACAAGATATCCTACACAATCTATAAGACGAACATTCATTGTAGCGTTTTGCGAAAGATTTACTGCAACTGCTTCATTTGGTATAAACTTTGGTTCAGTAGTCATTATTGTTTTCCCACCAGCACTTTGCGGAAGCTCATCAAGAGTTCTTTCTTTTTTTGCATCATCTGCAATATTGGGAACAACTACATTTTCCATAAACTTTTTAATAAATGTAGACTTTCCTGTTCTTACAGGCCCCACTACACCAATATAAATATCGCCACCGGTTCTTTCGGCAATATCTTTGTATATATTCTCCATAAAAAATCCTCCCATTACTGTTTGTACTTTGTACATACTATGAGAGAATTTTTATAAATATGATAAGTTAAATAAAAAAATCCCCTTTCGGGGATTTCGAGCAAACCTGTAAGCCGAGTTCTGTCGAGAACAATCATCTATCTTGGCCGTACATCGCTATACGGCTCCAGCCACCGGTTGAGATACGCCGGGCAAGCTTAATATCTCGGTTGGTGTTGCTCCGGGTGGGGTTTACACGACGGGTATGTTGCCTATACCCTCGGTGAGCTCTTACCTCGCCTTTCCATCCTTACCTTCAAAGAAGGCGGTTTTTTTCTGTTGCACTGTCCTTAGAGTCGCCTCCACCAGACGTTATCTGGCACCCTTGCCCTGTGGAGCTCGGACTTTCCTCATCGGTATAAATCGACGCGATTGTCCAGTCTGCTCATGTTTATTATATCCTAAAAAAGCTTTTTTGTCAACTTATACGCATTTCAAGCCGTAATTTATCGGCAATCATTGCAATAAATTCTGAGTTTGTAGGTTTTCCCTTTGTATTGCTGACAGTATATCCAAAAAGTCTGTAAAATACTTCTTCGTTTCCTCTTAGCGAAGCCACTTCTATAGCATGTCTTATCGCCCTTTCAACTCTCGATGGTGAAGTGTTGTGATTTGCTGCCACCTTTGGATAAAGCTGTTTTGTAACAGCATTTATAAGGTCAGTTTCACAAATTGACATTGTAATAGCATCTCTTAAATACTGATATCCTTTTATATTTGCAGGAACGCCTACCGAATGAATTACTCTTGTTACATTTACTTCTATGTCATGAAGTAATGCTTTTGTGTCCTGACTTTTAGCGGGCTTGTTTTCTAAAGCAGGTAAAAGATTTGGCTTGCAAATAGAACGTATTCTTTCAATAAGGGTTTTTGTATCGCAGGGCTTTAGCATATAATAGTCAGCACCGGCATTCATAGACATACCGATTATATTTTCTCTGTAAGCGCCTGTTATTACAATAGTATAAGGTCTGTAATTTGAAGGAAACCCCGATAATACCTTTAAAACACCAATACCGTCAAGATTAGGCATTACTATATCCAGCGTAACAAGGTCAGGTTGCTTCTCTCTTATAATGGAAAGTGCTTCATTTCCGTCGTGTGCTATACCGCATACTTCAAAATCTTCTTCTTTTTCGAGGATATCTTTAAGCTCGTATGTAAATTCAACATTATCATCTGTAATAAGTATTTTTATTTTGTTATTCATACTTTTCCTCCTTTTTTAATTTTTTCTTCTTTTATATTTTACAATATTTTCCAATTGAATGCAAGAGTTTTTTTCTGAAATAACAAATTTTTTTATTAAATACTTTTGCATTTGTAAAGATATACCCTGAACCCAAGAAAGTATTTTATAAAAAATGACCCCTGTTTTGCATTAAACAGGGGTCGTTTTTATATATATTTATCTTTGAACTCTTCCGCTTGCGTTTCCTTTTACAAGATTATCAACTTCGGCTCTGGTTACCAAATTGAAGTCGCAAGGAATTGTATGTTTTAAAGCAGATGCCGCAACACCAAATTCTAAAGCATCTTTAAAGTTTTTGCCATCTAAAAGACCGCATATTGTACCGCTGGCAAAGCTGTCACCGCCGCCTACACGGTCAACAATGGGAGTAATTCTGTATTCTTTTGAATGATAGAATTCTTTTGCATCCCTTGAATATATACAAGCTGACCATCCGTTATCAGAAGCACTGTGGCTTACACGGAGCGAGCTGATTACATACTCAAAATTGAACTTTTCAACCATCTGTTTAAAAATATCTTCGTAACCTGCAAGCTCTAAATCACCACTTGTAACATCTGTGTTACCGGGTTTGAAGCCTAATACTTTTTCAGCATCTTCTTCGTTGCCGATACATACATCAACATACTGCATAAGATTTGTCATAACCTTAAGAGCTTTTTCGCTTGACCAAAGCTTTTTACGGTAGTTTAAATCAACCGAAACCTTAACGCCATGCTTTTTAGCCGTCTTAAGAGCAATCTCGGTTAATTCTGCAGATGCATCAGAAAGAGCCGGTGTAATTCCTGTAAAGTGGAACCAGTCAGCACCTTCGAAAATTGCATCAAAATCAAAATCATCAGCTGTAGCTTCTGCAATTGAAGAGTGCGCTCTGTCATATACAACCTGTGAAGGACGCATAGCTGCACCAGTTTCCAGATAGTATATACCTAATCTTTCGCCGCCTCGGGCAACAAATTTTGTATCAACATTGTACTTGCGTACAGCCGCAACTGCACATTCACCAATCGGATTATCAGGAACCTTTGTTACATAAGATGCCTCGTGTCCAAAATTTGAAAGAGATACAGCAACACTTGCTTCTGCGCCTGCATAACTTGCATCAAATTCGTCTGCCTGAACAAATCTTTCATTTCTGGGTGTTGATAATCTGAGCATAATTTCGCCCATTGTAATAACTTTTGCCATTTTATATTTCCTCCAAATTCATTAAAAATATTATAAACCTCTTGCTTCTTTGATTTTTGCAATAAATTCACGTGCAGTTGCTGTTATTTTTGCATAATCACCGGTTTTCGCTCCAGCGGTCAAAGAAGAACCTGCCCCTACTGCCACTGCACCTGCTTTTATCCATTTGTCAACATTTGTTACATCAACGCCACCCGTAGGCATAAGATTTGCCTGCGGAAGAGGACCCTTTATATCTTTTATTATGTTCGGACCAAATAAATCAGCCGGGAAAATTTTAATAATATCTGCTCCCGCTTCCATTGCAGTTATAACTTCAGTTATTGTCATGCAACCGGGTATATAAGGAATTGCATATCTGTTACAAAGCTTTGATGCTTCTAAATTAAAAGCAGGACTTACTACGTAGTTTGCGCCTGACAAAATAGCAGTTCTCGCAGTTTCAGAATCCAAAACCGTTCCTGCACCAAGCATCATTTCGCCTTTATTATATTTATTTGCCAATGCTTCAATAACCTTATGAGCACCTGGAACAGTAAATGTAAGTTCTATCCCTGTACAGCCCCCCTCAAGACATGCATCTGCAATTCTTATTGCTTCATCTTCGTTTTTTGCACGAACTACAGCAACAAGCCCGCATTCTGTTAATTTATTCAATATTTTATTTTTTTGCATAAACACTTTCTCCTTTCAACTAAATCGCTTTTTATAATACCATAAAATTACACAAAAGTCAATATCGTACAATAATAAGTAAATTTTTTCTCGGTATTGAGTATTTACACTAAATATTAAATATGCTATAATCGAATGTAATAAAAGGAGTGAGAAAGTTATGATAAACATTGGCAACAGAAGAGAATGTTTCTTTGACAAATTTTTAATTGACGAAGAAAAGAGTACCGTAAGGCCAACCGTAAACAAGCCCGTTCCCCAAGAAATTGTATTCGAGTATAATATGCCCTGGGAATTTGATCAGAGCTACACTCATTTTTTCAAAGATGGAGATCTTTACAGAATGTACTATGTAGCTTGGAACAAAGATAAATATATGGCAGCAAAGCCTGGGGACTTGCATAGGAAAGTTCGTCTTTGTTATGCAGAAAGTACCGATGGTATAAATTGGGTAAGACCAAATCTTGGTATTTATGAATGGGAAGGCAGCAAGGATAATAACATTATCTTTATGCCTGAGTGGGACTTTGATGGTTTCTATGTGTTTAAAGACGAAAATCCTGATTGCCCCAAAGACGAAAAATACAAGGCAGTTGGCAGGTCGGAAGAGGGCTTTCTTGTTGCACTTTTCAGTCCTGACGGTATTCACTTTGAGTATGAACCTCATTTTATATCAGATAAGGGTGTGTTTGACACATTAAATATTATATTTTGGGATAAGGACGCAAAGGTTTACAAAGGATATGTAAGAAGCTTCCACAATATTCCTATGGATGGCGGCGGAGATTACTTAGACTTTCTTGCAGCAGAAAAAGAAGGTGGTGCAAAGATAAAGCCCGGTGCAGATACTGATCCTGATCTTAAAAATCCCCGTGGTGCTGCTCTTTTAAACTTAGGTATCAGAGATATAAGATATATAGAGTCAAAGGACTTTAAGACATGGACCGACCCTGAACTGATTGACTTTGGCGAAAAACCTGACATTCCCCTTTATACAAACCATGTAACTGTTTATGAAAGAGCACCTCATATGTTTCTTGGCTTCCCCACAAGATATCATGAAAGATATGAATGGTCAAAGGCATTTGATGTTTTGTGTGGCAAAGAACAGAGACTCTATAAAATGAAGACCTTTGCAAAGAGAATGGGTCTTACAGTTACAGACTGTGTATTTATGGCATCTCGTGACAGCAGACATTTTACCCGCTATGATGAAGCTATTTTCAGACCCGGTCCCGAATTTCCTGCTAACTGGATTTACGGCAACGGCTATCCTGCCAGAGGTTATGCAATAACAGACGGTAAAATAAAAGGTACCGATAAAGAAATATCAGTATATTGCCCTGAACCTACAGATGCACACACAGTTTTGAGAAGATATACATACAGAATGGATGGTTTTGCATCAATCCACAGTGGCGAAAAGGAAGAACTTTTAGTTACAAAGCCCTTTATATTCGAAGGCAGTAAGCTTTATGCAAATATATCAACATCTGCTTGCGGATTTATGGTATTTGAGCTTTCTGATAACGAAGGCAATACCGTTAAAAGCTGTGAAATGTTTGGCGATAGCATAGACAAAGAAATAGGCTTTGAAACTGATGATATCTCGGCCTTTTCCGGTAAAGAAGTTGTTCTTAAGGTTAGAATGATTGACTCGGATTTATATTCAATAAAATTTGAATAAATAAAAAAATGAACTCCTTCGGGAGTTCATTTTTTATTTATTATTGACCGTAATATGCGTTTTTCCCATGCTTTCTTAAATAATGTCTGTCAAGCAATTCCTGTTGCATATATCCTATATCAGGATTTAATGCTATCGCATTATAATTCATCTGTGCAACACTTTCTAAAACAACGGCATTATGTACCGCTTCCGCACTATCCTTTCCCCAAGCAAACGGACCGTGACTCAATACAAGCACTGCAGGTATAGTCATAGGGTCAATACCTTCAAACGTTTCTATAATAACATTTGCAGTTTCCTTTTCATACTCCCCTGCTATTTCTTCAGGTGTCATAGCCCTTGTACACGGAATTTCTCCGTAAAAATAATCTCCCTGAGTAGTCCCAAGCGGAACGATTCCTCTCCCTGCCTGTGCAAAAGAAGTTGCCCATAAACTGTGTGTATGAACTATACTTCCTACATTTTCAAATCCTCTGTAAAGCTGTAAATGTGTCGGTGTATCACTTGAAGGTTTATATTTCCCCTCTAAAACTTCTCCGCTTAAAAGGTCAACTACAACCATGTCATCTTCTGTCATATTTTCATATTCAACACCCGAAGGCTTTATAACAACAGCACCTGTTTTTCTGTCTATTGCCGAAACATTACCCCAGGTAAATTTTACAAGACCTTCTTTAGGAAGCCTTAAGTTAGCTTCAAAAACTTCTTTTTTTAACTGCTCAAGCATTATTTTGCCTCCCCAAGTTTTCGTTCAGCTTCAAGACCTGCTTTATACAAGTTTATATATTCGCTAAATCCTTCAACACCTTCTTTTTCAGGATTAAGTGTCTTTGTTTCATTGGAAGCAAAAATATTTGAAGCAAGCCATTCGCTCAAAGGAACATTGTTTCCCTTTTGCATATACAAAGCAAGCACCGCCATCCCCCAGGCACCGCCTTCTCCTGCTGTAGTAGAAACAGAAATAGGTGTATTTAAAGCATTTGCAAGTATCTGCTGCGCAATTTTTTCTGTTTTAAATAAACCGCCGTGAGCCTGAAATACCTCAGCATTGATGTTCTCTTTTTCAAAAAGAATATCCATCCCTAATTTTAAAGAAGCAAAGCACGAATATAACTGCGATTTAAAGAAGCTTGCAAGATTCATTTCACTGTCAGGCAATCTGAAATACATAGGTCTGCCTTCCACAACATTTGTAACATGCTCGCCTGAAAGATAGTTGTAAGAAACTACTCCCGCACAGTTTTCTTTTGCATTCAAAGTATTGATATAAAGCATATCATAAATCTCTGCTTTTGTTTTATCTGCACCTATAAGCTTTGCAAATTCCAAAAACAGCTTAACCCATGCATCAATTTCTGACGAACAGTTGTTACAGTGAACCATTGCAACAGGATACCCATCAGGTGTTGTTACCATATCTATTTCGGGATACATTCCCTTTAAATTGTTTTCTAAAACAAGCATTGCAAAAACAGATGTTCCTGCAGATATATTTCCGGTTTTAGGTGCAACTGCATTTGTTGCTACCATTCCCGTTCCGGCATCCCCTTCAGGAGGACAAACAGGAATACCTTCCACTAAATCTCCGTCATCATCTAAAAACTTTGCGCCTTCTTTTGTAAGATATGTTCCTCCCTCGCCTGCCATCTTTACTTTGGGAAGAATGTCACGTATGTTCCACAAAAATTCTTTACCTGCAATAAGCTCATCAAATTTTTCAAGCTTTTGTGCATCATAATCACCATCTTTTACTGGGAACATTCCCGATGCTTCGCATATTCCAATCTCTCTTTTACCAGTTAAAAGGTAGTGTATATAACTTGAAAGTGTTGTTATATTTTTAATATCTTTAACATGTTCTTCATTGTTTAAAATTGCCTGATATAAATGAGCAATGCTCCATCTTTGAGGAACATTGAATTTAAAAAGCTCCGAAAGCTCCGTTGCAGCTTTTTCTGTTGTTGTATTTCTCCATGTACGAAAAGGAACTAAAAACTTATCATCGTTGTCAAGAGCAATATATCCGTGCATCATGCCCGAAATACCTATTGCTCCAAAGCTTGTTAATGTAACATTGTATTTTTCCAGAACATCTTTTTTAAGACTTTTGTATGCACCCTTTATTCCTTTATGTATTTCTTCAACAGAATAAGACCAATATCCGCCTGTAAGGGTATTTTCCCAATCGTAAGAACCGCTTGCCAAAGGTGTTGCGGTTTCGTCAATTAACGATGCTTTTATTCTTGTCGAACCAAGCTCTATACCAAGATAGGTCTGTCCGTTTTTAATTTTTTCAAACATATATAAACCTCCATTTTATTTTATAAAATGTTTACAGATTAAATGTGTGCTTTAAATTTTCACAATTTTTAGCTGTCATTTCCTGCAAAAATCCAAAATCTGCACCTGCTGACAACATATCAATACCAAAGCTTTTCCAATGTTCAAAAACTTTCACATCGGTACTGCCGGTAGATAAACCAACGTATTTACCTGCTTTTTTCAAAGTAGAAATAACTTGCTTAATTAACTTTGTTGTATTTTCGGCATAAACATCACCTAATTCGTTTATAGAACCTGATAAATCATTAGGTCCAAAAATATAACCGTCGATGTGCTCATTCTGTATTATTTCTTCAAGGTTGTTGACAGCATCAATATGCTCTATCTGAATAAATCTGCAAAGCTTATCTACATCAGTTTTGGTGTATTCATTTACATCATAAAAACCATAGCCTACAGCATTCATAGGACCAAAACCTCTTGTTCCATGAGGAGGGTATAATGTACTTGAAATAACCTTGTTTGCCTGTTCAACAGTTTTTATCATAGGGAAAATTATACCGTCAACACCCATTTCAAGCACTTTTTTTGTATATGTTAAATCATCTTGCGGAACACGCACAATTACACCTGTTCCGCTTGCTTTTATTGTAATTATGTATGATAATAAGTTTTCAAGCGAAAGGTAGCTGTGCTCCATGTCTATCCATATAAAGTCATAATCTGCAAGACTTGCAATTTTTGCAGTTGCAATATCATTTAAATTTATATGTGTTCCTATAGTTTTTTTACCGCTTTTTATTTTTTCCTTAAGTGTCATAGTTTTTATCTCCTTCATAAAGCATCTTAGGTACATTGTATCATAAGAGAATGTTTATGTAAAGTTGCTTTTTATGCAAAAACATTGTTATTACTGCAATTTTTCCGCATAAAAGCCCTATAAAGAGATATCTATAAATTTTTTTAGAGAAAAGTGAATAGTGATATGTAAAAATCCCCGTTCTTATGAACGAGGATTTTGGTGCCGGCGGTCGGGGTCGAACCGACACGGTATCGCTACCACTGGATTTTGAGTCCAGCACGTCTGCCAATTCCATCACGCCGGCCTGCAACGAATAGTATTATACACGAAACAGAATAAAAAATCAAGAGTTTTTTTAATTTTTTACAGATAAAAATCATGATTGTTTATTGTTTTAAAAAATTCTCTGTTTTCGGCTATCCAATTATTTGACGCAATACGGGGATTCATAAAGTAAAGTGACTCCCCCGCTTCGTTGTATCCTGAAAGCGAAAGCTTTGCCGCTTTTACACTTTCAAACGACGGTGAATTAAAAACACTGCCGTTCATCACGGGTTCAAATTGTATTGAATAAGTGTTATCAAATATTACTCCGTAAATTGTGTTGGGAAATTCTTTGCTCGCCACTCTGTTTAATATTACGTTTCCTACAGCTATTTTGCCCGCTTCTGGTTCGCATCCGCTTTCGGCTTCTATTATTCTTGCAAGCCAAAAAACCTCGTCATAAGTATATTTTTTTGATATAAAACTTTCTTCCGTTTTAACATCATCAGCAAAAAATGTTACCGTATAAAAAGCAGAGTCCCATTCTATCTCAAAATCAAAAATTTCTCCTATATATCTTGCGGGCACATATACACTTCCTTCTATATTTTTTGCACAAAGTCCAAAATAAAGTTCTTCATTATCCGAAAAACTTATACTGTTGTTTATTGTTACCTTTCCGTCATTCCATTCAATAGGAATATTAAGAGCCTGACATATATCTCTTATTTTAATATACGACACAGAATTTTCAATAAATGCATCAGCCTTAATATAATCTGAATTTATTTTTATATCCAAAGGCATTTCGTAAGCATAACTTCGGGAAAATATAAGCAGTATAATTATGGGTAACATTACTATTACTTTTTTCATACCCCTACCCCTCCTTTTGCTGAATGTCTTTGCTTTAATTGTACCATTTAAACTTATTTAACGCAACCTACTATTTATGGAAACAGCGGTACTTTTTACACAAAAAAAGAGCCACCAGGCTCTTTTTTATTATCTGTTTAAAAATTTATGAACCCATGGCCATGCATCGTCAGCATAGAATCTGTGCCCGCCATTTCCTTTAACAAAAGCACATTTATCTTCTACACCTTTTTCTTCGTATACTTTCTTACCTTTTTCAAAAACATATTCTGCTCCAAAAAGCGGAAAAATAGGATCCTCTGTTCCTGATACCTGAACAAAGAATTTAGGACAAGCCATAGCCATAAGGTCGTTCATATCAAAATAATTTGCTATATTTGGAACATAATTACAAACGCAGTGAGACAACGCAACTATAGAATCTTTATATGTACACATAGCACACGAAGGCATAACAAGACATATTCTGTCTTCAAGTGCTGCAGTATATGCCGTTGTAGTACCCCCGCCTGAATTTCCCATACAACAGATGCATTTTGTATCAGTTTTATCGGCAAATTCACTTTCCAGAACATCAATAAGTCTTGAAATGTCCCATACTCTCTCACCAATTGTTGTTCTGCCTGTCATTAAAGCAACCATCGATGATTCCTGACATTGCGGGCCTTTGTCGCTGCCTCCGCATTCGCCAAAGTTTCTTTGTTCAACCGCAATTGCCGCAAAGCCTTCTTTAATCGCTCTTATACAAAAATCACGGTCACCTCCGCTTATTATTTCTTCATCTCCCGGGAATTTAGGTCTCGCAAGCGAAACGTGCATACCGCTTGAATGTCCCTGCAGACAAATCATTACAGGAGGATTCTTTACACCTTCGGGCAACAATAAATGGCAAGGTACTCGGTATCCTTCTTCGCTTTCAAAGGTAAATCGTATTTCTGTAGCACCTTCTATTTTTTTCTCAAACTCTATTTCAGTTTTCGGGCTTACCTTTTCAAATTTATCCATTCCAAGAAGCTCCGATAATTTTTCTCTGACCTCTTTCTTCCATACATCATAATTTTTGCCATCATAAGACATAGCCGGCATTATTTTTTCAAAACGCTCCTTGTTTTTCTCCCATGCAGTTTTCATTTTAAACTACCTCCTTTTTGTAATTGCGGAACCTTTGGGGAGTCATTCCCCTTTGTTCTTTAAATACTTTTATAAAATAACTTAAATCATTAAACCCACAGTCATACGCAATATCAGTAATTGAAGCATCAGTACCGAGTAATTTTCTTGATGCTCTTTCAATTCTGTATCCATTTAAATATTCTATCGGTGTTTTGCTTGTCATTTCTTTAAAAAATGCACAAAAATATTTTGGTGATACCTCTGCCGCTTTTGACATATCCTTTAATGTGATTTGTTTTGCATAAGAATTTCTTATAAATTCCAGCACTTTCTTTAATTTGTTTATGCTCTTGGCATTTTCTCTTTCGTTGTAAAGCTTTTCTCTGTAAAGATTATTTTTTTCTATTTCCCCAAACAGCCTGAACATAAGCCCTATTGCCGAAAAAGTATGCCCCGCTCCCTTTTCTCTTATAGTATCAAAAAGTTCATTCGCAAGAGAATGAAAAGTGTCATCCTCTGCAGGAAAATATTCTGTTATAAAAGAGTCATGATTTATAAGGTTTGATACAAATGCTTTAAATTCTGTATTAAATGCAAATATACTTGCGTCAAAAACAATACATTCATATTCACATTCATCAGGAACAGCACTGTGTATAACCTCACTGTTAAAAAAAAGCACATCTCCTTGTTTTGCTGTATATTCTCTGTCATTTAGTCTCAAATTAAGTTTTCCTTCAATAACCCGCACAATCTCTAATTCTGTGTGCCAGTGATGTGCCATTACATACTTTGGGTGCATTCTGTCTATATGGTACAGCTCAAATGGAAAATCAGCAGTACCCCTCTGCAAAAGCTCATTATATGCCATAAATTTTCACCTTCCCCAAAAACCTGAAAATTTTTATATTTTATAGCATTATATCACAAGAAATATATTATTTGCAAGTATATAATTAAATTATAGATAAAATATATGGAGGTGTTTTTATGGCAGAAAAAAGATATGTTGGTGATTATCCCGTTATTGGTATTCGTCCTGTTATTGACGCGCGTCGCGGTCCAATGAAGCTTCGTGAGAGTCTTGAAGGACAAACAATGGAACTTGCAATGGCTGCAAAAAAATTATTTGAAGAAAATCTTTTCTATTCAAATGGTGACCCTGTTAAAGTAGTTATTGCCGACACAAGTATCGGACGTGTTCCCGAAGCTGCAGCTTGTGCTGACAAATTTAAAAAAGAAGGTGTTGATATTACACTTTCTGTAACTCCCTGCTGGTGTTACGGTTCAGAAACAATGGATATGGATCCTATGACAATAAAAGGTGTATGGGGCTTTAACGGCACAGAAAGACCCGGTGCGGTTTATCTTGCTGCAGTTTTAGCATCACACGCACAAAAAGGTCTCCCCGCTTTCGGCATTTACGGTCACGAGGTTCAGGATCGCGATCAGGTTTCCGAAATCCCCGAAGATGTTAAAGAAAAACTTTTAAGATTTGGCCGTGCCGCTGTTGCTGCCGCTACAATGAGAGGTAAATCATATCTTCAGATAGGTTCACAGTGTATGGGTATCGGCGGTTCTATTATGGATCAGGATTTTGTAGAATCATATTTAGGTATGCGTGTTGAATCTGTTGACGAGGTTGAAATTCTTCGTCGAATGGAAGAAGGCATTTATAACGAAGAAGAATATCAGAAGGCTCTTTCCTGGACAAAAGAACATTGCAAAATGGGCCGTGATGATAACCCTGATTTTGTTCGTTTTTCTGATGAAGAAAAAGAAAAACAGTGGGAATTCACAGTTAAAATGTACTGTATCATAAAAGACCTTATGGGCGGAAACAAAAACCTTCCCGAAGGCTTTGAAGAAGAAATGGTTGGCCACAATGCTATAGCAGGCGGTTTCCAGGGACAGCGTCAGTGGACAGACCATTGGCCAAACTGTGACTATCCTGAGGCTCTTCTCAGCTCTACTTTTGACTATGAGGGTGCACGTGAACCCTACACACTCGCTACCGAAAATGATGTTCTTAATGGTTTAGGAATGTTATTTATGCGTTTGCTTACACACCGTGCACAGATTTTTGCTGACGTTCGTACTTTCTGGTCACCTGAAGCAACAAAGCGTGTAACAGGCTATGATTTAGAAGGAAACGCAAAAGAAAACGGTGGTATTATCCATCTTTTGAATTCAGGTGCTGCATGTCTTGATGCTTGCGGAGAATGTACCGATGAAAACGGTAACCCCGTTATGAAAAAATGGTGGGAAGTAACAGACGAAGATATCAAGAAAATGACAGATGCAACTGTTTGGTGCGAAGCAGGCTTTGATAACTTCAGAGGCGGCGGATTCTCAAGCCACTTTACAACACGTTGTGAAATGCCTGTTACTATGATAAGACTTAACCTTGTTAAAGGTCTTGGCCCTGTAATGCAGATTGCAGAAGGCTGGACAGTAAACCTTCCCGATGAGGTTTCAGATGCGCTTATGGAAAGAACTAATCCCACATGGCCATGCACATGGTTTGCTCCAAGATGTACAGGTGAAGGCGCGTTCAAAACTGCTTATGATGTAATGAACAACTGGGGTGCTAACCACGGTGCTATAAGCTACGGTCATATTGGTGCAGATATTATTACACTCTGTTCAATGCTTCGAATCCCTGTTTGTATGCACAATGTTCCTGAAGAAGAAATTTTCAGACCCGCTGCATGGAATGCATTCGGCATGGATAAAGAAGGTCAGGACTATCGTGCTTGCGAAGCTTACGGACCACTTTATAAAAAATATTAATTTATCATAACAAAAAAAGCCGCTTTAAAGCGGCTTTTTTTGTTATTTTTAGATTTTATTTTACAATTTCAAACTGTTCTTCCAAAGGAATATCCACAACAGTACAGTCATTTGCATAAGTACATTCGGGCAATATAATCATGGCTGTAAGCTGCTCGTTGTTTGCAGGCAAAGGAGCAAGATGCCAAATAGCCGAATTTATTTTAACCAAAGTATTTTTAGGTACAATAAATGCTTTTGCATAATCTGTAACTATCTCACCTGCCGATGCGGGTGCACAGTGCAGAATCATATCATCATCAAGAGGTAAAATCATTTCCCAAGTAGTTGTATGATATTCCTGCTGTGTTATAATCATCTTTTCGGGCTTTTTAACAACAATAGGAGAATATCCAATTCTGTGAGTGCTGTCTGCAGTAATTCTGTCAGGAAAAATTTGTGAATTTCACCGCAAAGTGCGTATCCGTCAGGCTGGCTTATGTTATAAAACTGACCGAAAGGTGCAAATTCTTCGTGGGTTATTTTGGTTGCTTTAATTGTTCTCATAATAATTCTCCTTTAATTTATTATAAATGTTCAAAGATTGTTTTTATTGCATTGTCGGGGTCAGGTTTTTCAATAAATACTTTATCTTTCTTTTCGAGCTTCTTAAATTCGCTATAATATCTTACACCTAATTCTCTTAAAGATTTTGCAGAAAAATGAAGAATATCCGGATTTGATGTCAAACCCTCTGCTGAAACAAAACCTGTCATTTCATTTTCATCAGCAACTTTTTTTAGTGCTTTGTTTACATAAATATAATTTGAAAGCCAGGGTGCATCGTCACGCTTATCCAAAAAATCTCCAAGTCCTCCAAGTAAAAATGGCACATCATAAAGATTAAGTTTCTTTTTGAATTCGTTAAGTATACGCGTAAATTTTTCTTCATACAGCGGATAAAGATGCTCTTCACAATCCGATTCTCCCTGATGCCACAAAACACCTGCTATGGTAGAAGTTCTTGTTGCAAGCTCTGCCATATAACACGCATTGTCAAACAAAAGCCCTCCGGGTACCCACTGGTCAAGAGTTGTTCCTCCGTCTGCACAAGGGATAAGTCCTACTTCAACATTTTTTTCTTTTGCGTACAAATCAGCAAAGCTTTCTGCAAGGCTTATGCCAGAAAACGATCTGTCAGGATTCACCGGTACATACATAGATTGCCAGCGACCGTTTCTCATAACCTTTATTTTGTCGTTTTTTATAGGTTCAACCTCGTTTAAAAAACCTCTTCCTGCCATATTTGACTGTCCAATTAGTAAAAACGAATGTATCATATAAAAGCTTCCTTTCATAGCGCTTTATTTATTCTTTTTCTAAAAAATCAATAGTCCCAAAAATATTTAACATTAAACTCGTATGAATTAGAAGAAGAATTATATCCCCCCGAGAAAGAAGAAAAATATGTTTGGTAAGAATATATACATGCTAATCCGCCATAAACACCTTTAATTCTGATATTATTTTTCCCAAGCATAAGTTGTGCTACCAGACATTTTCTAAATTCGTCAGCACTTTTTACATTGTTCGGGTCTATCTGTTCCCAAGCGGGGTCATATTCATCAGGCATAGGATAATCATAGCCATACCAAACATGTGTGTTTGCAAGCTTATTTGCACTTATCATAAAATAAGAATGTTCAAGTACAGGTTTTGAGGATACAGGGTCATCAAACGTAGTATCAACAAAGTGCCATGCACCATCTATATACACTCTGTTCCAAGCATGACTGTCGTATCCATCAAGACCCATTGCACCGCCTGTAACAATAACACAAGGAATACCAATACGATTGCACATATTATTAAAAAGCTCTGCATAATCCTGACATATTCCATATTTAGTTGCAAGAGTTATATTTGAATTAAACTTATATGTTTCCTTAGCCGTTTCTTCAGCTAGTGCAATCGCATCCAATGTCGCCTGAGAAACCCCCGGGGGTACAGCAACAAGAGGATTGTAAGTTAACGTGTTTACAATATAGTCATGGATTGCCAAGACCGTATTTTTTTGAGTTTGGCGTTGCAGGGTTGGAAGTGCATAACCTACGTAATCCTGCTCAATATAATATCTGCCCGAAACCTCAAAATCTATAGGAATAATAAAGTCAAAGCCTTCTTGTTTTGCTCCAAGAGCCTCCAGACTGAAAAATACATATTCCGAACCCAAAGTACATACTGCACCATAATAGTCCCTGTATTTATATTGCAAAGGCTTATTGCTGACTTCTGCCGTTCCCAAAACTATGCCTGCAGGCTGAATAAAATAATTGTCATAAACAGTAGAAACATCTATATTGTCATTTTTATATATACTAACACTGTAATATTTGTCCGTGTAGTACGAAAAATCAATTTGTGAATTTTTATAATACAACTCTAAAGTTGCAGGAGAAATAAAAAACTTCCCGCCTATACTTACTACACCGTATGAATATATACCTCCAATATTAACTCTGCACCCCGTTGTTAGTACCGAAAGCGAGCCATAAGGTTGCGAACAAATATGGAAAGTCTTTCTCTGATATTTGTTGCTTACTCGGCATATTATAGCCGAAGCTTCAGCTCTTGTTATGTTATTGTACGGATAAAATGTACCTCTGTTATCACTACCTGTAAGAATACCTGCGTTATAAAGCTTATATATTTCTTTGTTATATATAGTTGCATAGTCAACATCAGGCAAGAATGTAATATTGTTTATTGGTTCATAATCAGCTTCAGGTCTTACAGACGCAAGCAGAAAAGCCAGCTCTGCCCTTAAAGCAGGTCTTGTATAGCTTTCAAACTGATTTTCGTAAATAATACCTATAGATTTAGCAATCGAAACAGCTGCATCATACCAGTTGCCGCCTGTGTTTTGCTTTAACATTACTTCAGGAACTTTCCCGCTTAGACGAACAGCAACAGTTATAGCTTCTGCAACACTTATTGTGGAATCGGGAGAAAATGTGTTTTGTGAAGTACCAAGCATAAGACCTTCGCTTTTACAGTGCGAAATATATGAATATGCCCAGTGTTCATACGACACATCTTCGTAATCAGTTGATGCATTTACTGGTGACACAGAAAATAATGTACATACTATAGTAAGTAACAGCAAGTTGGATGTAGCTTTTAAGCATAGTGATTTAAAAAAATTGCTTCTGGCAATTCTCATATCAAATATCTCCTTTGTGTTTTAATAAAGTGCTTCGAATATTTTATACACATTTTTTCTAAATGAAACCTAGTTTTCCTCTGTTTCAAACCCCTTTAAAACAAAGGGTTCCATTATAATTATTTTAATATTGGGAAATGGGTTCTTTACTTCTTTAATTTATAGCTAAATTTATTATATTGTATAATTAGGTGACAGGAAAAATGCGTCATTTTAATGAATTGACAACTATGTTGTCATGAATTGGCGTTACGCCATGATTTCTCGCTTCGCTCCATGAATTGAATTGCCTTTTAATGCACCGACAGGTGCAATTCATGAGTCGCAAGGCTCAATTCATGAAATCACAGATTTTAATTCACGCCGAAGGCAATTCATTGATTTCATCAAAGATGAAATCATTATATCACAATGTTTTATAACGGTCAAGCAAAGTTTAATTAAAATCATAAAAGCTTCACAAAGACAAATATCCCCCATTGCGGGGGATATTTGTTAACCAAAAATCGAAAAACTTACAAATAATGTTGCAAGAAGCGATGCCACTAAAGATACAACTGTAATCTGCGTGTTAATAGATGGTCCGGCTGTATCCTTAAAAGGATCACCGACTGTGTCTCCTATAACAGCAGCTTTATGAGCTTTACTTCCCTTACCGCCTTCATTTCCTGCTTCAACATATTTTTTAGAGTTATCCCAAAGACCTCCGGCGTTTGACATAAATAACGCCAAAAGAAGTCCGCTTACAATGTTACCAAGTAAAAATCCGCCAATAGCAGCAGGTCCTCCTATAAATCCAACTATAACAGTTGCAATAATACTCATAAGTCCTGCAGGAATAAGTTCTTTCAATGCTCCTGTTGTAGCTATATCAATACATTTATCGTATTCAGGCTTTGTTGTTCCTTCTCTGAGCCCGACAATAGTATTGAACTGACGGTGAATTTCAGCAACCATACGCTGTGCATTTTTGTCTACACCTAAAATGAGCATAGCAGAGAAAACAGCAGGAATAGCCGCACCTATCAGTATACCAAAGAAAACTGTAGGATCCATTATGTTAAATCCTGTAATGAATTCTTCTCCACCGGCTTGTGCAATTGCGGTATTAACTTCTGCCATAAATGCACCAAGCAAAGATATAACAGTAAGTCCTGCAGCACCAATCGAAAATCCTTTTGTAACTGCTTTTACAGTGTTTCCTGCACTGTCAAGCTCGTCAGCAATACGGATGCTTTCTTCTCCAAGTCCCCCCATTTCTGCAAGACCGCGTGAGTTATCAACAATAGGACCGTAAGCATCATTTGAAATAATCATACCAACAATAGAAAGCATACCAACTGCTGCCATGGATATACCAAACAAAGCATAGCCTGCACCCATAGGTTCGCAAATTTTATAAGCTATAAGAGCAGAAACCGCTATTCCTATCATTGCAGGAAGTGCAGAAATAAATCCGTAAGATACACCTGATAAAACTGTAAAAGCAGGACCTGTAGCTGAGGCATGTGCTACCTTTTTAACAACGGGCTTCGAGTCGTCTGTAAAATAGTCTGTTGCAAGACCAATAATAACACCAACCAAAAGACCTACCGAAGAAGCACCCCATATACGCCACGAAAATCCTTCAAATACAGCTGTTGCAATTGATGTAAGCACTAGAAAAATAGCGGTAGTAACGTATGTAGACGAGTTAAGCGCACTTGTAGGATTCCCCTTTTTACCAAGACGTGCTGTTGCAATACCAATTATAGAAGCTAAAAGCCCTAAAACTGCGTAGCAGAAAACCATAGAAACATTTGCCCATCTACCTGTCAAAGACTGTGCAATAACAAGTGCCGATGCCATTGCTGCAACATTTGAGTAAAAAAGGTCTGCACCCATACCAGCAACGTCACCAACGTTATCTCCAACATTGTCCGCAATAACAGCCGGGTTTCTTGGGTCATCTTCAGGAATTCCAAGCTCTACTTTACCTGTAATATCAGCCGAAACGTCTGCTGTTTTTGTAAAAATACCTCCGCCTGCTTTAGCAAAAAGTGCAAGTGAGCTTGCACCAAACGAAAAACCAAGCAGAATCGATGCATCTCCTACTATCCAAAGAACAGTGGCTACTCCTATAAGAGAACAGCCTACAACTAAAAGGCCCATAACCGCTCCGCCACGGAAGCCTATTAAAAATGCAGGTTTAATACCCTTTTGTGCTGCTTCTGCTGCTCTGGAATTAGAAAGCGTTGCAACCATAATACCAATTTTGCCTGCAATTGCAGAAAGAACAGTCCCTAAAATATAGGAAAGTGCCATACTAATGTTTGCAGTAATCAAATTACCTGACTTCCATACAGGTGACGGAAGAAACAGAAAAATAAGTACAGCAATAACAAAAGCAAATATTCCGAGAATTTTATATTCTCTGCGCATAAAAGTATTTGCCCCCTCCTTGATAAGAGCAGATACCTCCACTATTTTTTCGTTTACCGTATTCTGTTTTTTTACCCATAAATAAAGGTATGCAGCAAAAGCAAAAGCTACAACCGATGTTAGAATAGATAAACCAAGAAAAAGTGATGTTTGGTCCATAAAAACCCCTCCAAAAAGAATAAAATATTAAGTAATAACTGGGTTTTCGTGTTAAAATAACATATTTTTAAAAATATTAACATTCTAAAGCCCAATTCCTCCTCATTTTAACTATACTACTCAAAACCTGTACTGTCAAGGTATTTTTTTTACATATATCAATTTCAGCGACAAAAAAGCTGATTTTTTTACCCTATTTTTTATGTTAACTAATGTGAAATTAACATAAAAAGCAAAAAAACGCATCAAAACAACTTTTAATGGTTGTTTTTGATGCGTTTTATATCTTTATTTATAAATCTGCAATCTAACTCTTTTTTTATCAGTCATCTATACTGTTATCAGTTGCTTTTTCGTATATAAGCTCAACTTCTCTCGAAGGTGCTTTATCAATAAGAGTTACTATAATTGCAGCTATTCCGCCAATTACAAATCCGGGAATTATTTCGTATATTCCTGTAATCGCTGTAAGTGCAAGACCACCCGACACAGGAAGCCATAACCACAACATATCTACAAGAGCACCAACAATTATGCCGGCAACAGCACCTTTGTATGTAAATCTCTTCCAGAATAAGGAGAGTAATACAGCAGGTCCAAATGCTGCGCCAAATATTCCCCATGCATTTGACACAAGATCCATAATTGCCTGAGCTGCCTTACCCTTACTGCTTGCAATAAAGAATGCAATAACAGCAATTACTATAACTATTGCACGGCTTACCCAAAGCATTTCTTTGTTTGTAGCGTTCTTTCTTATAATGGGCTTATAAAGATCACTTGCAAAAGATGATGCTGCAACAAGAAGCTGTGAGTCAGCAGTAGACATAGATGCCGCAATAATTGCTGCAAGAAGAAGTCCTGCTATAAATGCTGGGAAAACATCACGTGCAAGTTCAACAAAAACAAGAGATTGTTTACCTTCTGCAAGTAAAACTGCCGAAAGATCTACTCCATTTGAATATACAAACATTCTGCCAAGGTATGCTATCATTATAGCCGCAGCAAGTGAAAGTACAACCCAAATAATTGCAACAGTTGCTGATTTTTTTACCATTGATGGCTTTTCGATTGCCATAAATCTTACAATGATGTGAGGCATTCCAAAGTAACCAAGTCCCCAACCAAGTCCTGATAAAATATCCTTCCAGCTTGCATTAAAAAAGTTTGCTACAAACGAAAATTCCTCACCATTAGGACCTTGATATATAGTTGTAAGAGCCGCCGGTTCAAGCTCTCTTGCAAAGCCTACAACTATTGGAACTATTAAAAGTGCAGCAAGCATAAGGAGTCCCTGAAAAAAGTCAGTCCAGCAAACTGCATTAAAGCCGCCAAGGAATGTGTAAACAACAACTATTGCTGCAAAAATTATCATTGCTGTAGATCTTGAAAGTTCAGGAATAAGTGTTGTGAATACATCTGAACCCGCAACAAATGCTGAAGCAACATAAATTGTAAAGCATACAAGGAAAACTACTGCACAAATTATGCTGAGTAAATGGCTCTTTGTTGCAAAACGGTTTGATAAGTACTGAGGAAGAGTAATTGAGTCCCCTGCAGCCTTCGAAAACTTACGCAATCTTTTAGCAACTAAAATCCAGTTAGCTGCAGTACCTATTGCAAGACCAATTCCTATCCATGCCTGACCAAAACCGAATGCAAGAATACTTCCGGGCAATCCCATAAGAAGCCAAGCACTCATATCCGATGCCTGTGCACTCATTGCAGTAACCCACGGTCCCATTGCACGTCCGCCAAGAAAATAATCTTTTTCTGTTACATTTTTTGATTTAAGAAAGAAAAAGACACCTATAGCAATCATTGCTATAAAGTATAAAACAAATGCAAAAATATCCATACTTCTATTCTCCTTTTTTTATTAAAATTTTTACATTATTGGTATTTTAACACAAAATAAAACAAAAATCAATAGAGAACTAAGTATAGACTATATTCTATACTATATTCTCCATTGATTTTGTAAAAGTATGATAATAAAGACTTTTCAAAAAGACGTTTTTAAATACGAATTGACGACAAAAATACAGGCATAACTCTTTTTGCGTAAGAACAAAGAGAATATTCCCCGTTGCATAAACACCAATCGTATATTAAAGCTCTTTCGCTCATCGCATAAAGCTTTACAATTTCGTTTACCGTCATTTCGTTTGTAAGCTCCCCTTTTTCCTGCCCTTCAGCTACAATTTTTCTAAGTAATTTATAGTAAGAACGCTTGCTGTCTAAAAGATGTTTTTCTCCTTTTGTTATAAGCTGTGTTGAATAAAGCCTTGTTAAAAGTTCAATATCAATTCTGTCTTCTATAATTGAAAAAAGCTTGGCATTGAGGTGTAAAAGCTTATCAAAGCAAGACATATTTTCAGGAAGTGTTTTCTGCAATTTTATATATTCTTCATCAAATATATATGAAAGTGATCCCAGAAGAGCATCCTTCCCCTCAAAATAATGATAAAACGATCCCTTCGACGTCCCTGATTTTTCTATAATTTCTTCTACCGTGGTATATTCGTACCCCTGCTCATAAAATAAATCCCACGCAGCATTTATAATTTTACCTTTAGTATTCTTGTCATTTTTCTTTGACATATCTATACCTCTTTTATTTTATTTGAAAAAAGCACCGACCTTTATGTCGATGCTTTTTTTGTGGCGTGCCTGAAGGGATTCGAACCCCTGACCTCATGGTCCGTAGCCATGCACTCTATCCAGCTGAGCCACAGGCACTTATTTACAACGTTTGATATTATAGCACACTTTTTTTGAAAATGCAACCTTTTTTTGAAAAAAATATTTATTTTTTATTATTTCATTTTTTATAAATATATGTTATAATTATTATAGAATTATTTGAAGGAGGACCGTTATGAAACAAAAAGTTATTTCATTGCTTATTGTAACCATTTTTTTACTTTCAGGTCTTCCTGTCTGTGCCGATAAGATTTTTGATTTTAACGAAGCATCTTTTTGGCGAGGTGGAGAATTCACAAAAGACGGCATTATTATTTCAAATCCTGTAGATTCTTCTCAAGAAGAAGGTGTATATCATCTTCTTGATTTCACATCCAAAATCCCACTTTATAAAAACACAATGTATACACTCTCTTTTGAAATATGCGGAAATATGGATTCCGCTTCCAGTATATCGGCAATAGCCTCTTTTTCTTATGAGCTTAACGATATTTTAATGACCGTAAGTGGCATATCAACCGAAAATCAACATATTTCCATACCTTTCGCCAGCGGAAGTGAAGGCTATTTCGGTCTGTCTTTTTATCTTCTCGGCGAAAGCGAAGAAAGCTCTTTTATCATGAAAAATATAACCTTAAAAGAAGGTTCTTATAAACCAATAAGTATGAACGTTTCAGGAAAAGCTGATTTATATATCCCGAATACAGGTCAAATTTCTTACCCATATTACGCTGTTACAACAGATTTTCAAAATAACACTCTTTCTCTTTTAGATGGAAAAATACAACCCGATGGCGATTTACCTTCCGGAGTTTCTTTTAATCCCTCGACTTTTGCCATAACCGTAACTCCTGAAGCTTCAGATGGAGATTTCTTTTATCTTAAAGCTTATCCTTCTGACGGTTCAAACCTTAAAAGCAATACTTTAAAGGTTACATTAACTAAAAATATGATTTCAAACGGCAATTTTGAAAACCCGACAGACGATGCATGGGATTTATCTTATGCTTCAATAGAAAGCGAAAATTCAAATCATTTTATTTCTTTAAATACATACCCTGTAGGCGCAGATTTGTATACTGCGTCACTTGCATCAAACCACAATTACTACCTCGAAGAAGGCTTGCTTTATACTTTGTACGCAAAGGTAAAATCAAGCAATGATTTTATTTCTTCGGTTTGTTCTGTATCCTCCTCTTTTGACGGAACTTCTGTTTCCTTCAATTTATCAAATGTTGGAACAGATAATTGGCAGGAAATTGTTTGTGCCTTCATCCCTCCAAAATCGGGAATTTATGATTTTGTAATAAACTTTTCGTCAGAAGATTCACGCCCCGTTTTTATTGACGATATAGTTTTTATTGAAGATACTCTTTCGCCTTCAAATATACTTTTTTCATTGCCCAAACATATTTGTGTCCCCGAATCTGATTATTTATATATGCCCATTGCTATGCAGTGCGTCGACCAACTTGGAACTCCGGTAAGCGACATACCTATCGCTTCTGTTTTTCCTGATGATACCGGCGTTTCTGTAACCGATACTACACTTATTGTATCCTCCTGGGCAAAAGAAGGTGTTTACAGAATAAATGCATCTTCAAATTCGGGTGCAAAAGGCGTTTACAACATTATAATAGATAAGAAAAGTATTGGTGGCGGAGATTTCGAGCACCTTGTTTCAGATAATTTCTGGATAACCGCTCCACCATCCGAATTCACTGTAAATTCAGTTTTTAACGGAACAAAAGCAAGAGAAGGTTCTTATTTTGGAACTCTTTTTATGAACGGCAGTGTCAGTGCTCTCCTTTCTTCCTCGGTTGGACGATACGACAAAGGCTCCAGTTATGTCTTTAATGCCGATATGTTTAAAAATTATTCCGATATAGATACTGTAGTAACAGTTTTAATTGCAGGAACACAAAGTTCTTCTTTTGATGAAAGTATTGTTGTAGGTCAATTTTCTTTATCAAATGAGTACAGCACCGTAACTCGTGTTTTCACTCCGTCAGAATCGGTAACAGGCAGACTTATGATTGCCTTTAACACTCCGCAGGAACACGATTCACAGGTTGTTTTGCTTGACAATATAAGCATTACTCCTGCAAAAGTTTACGCAGACGCTGTATTTATATATGGCTCACCCTTTGTTGAAAGAATGGTAAGCGGAACCTACTCCTTCTCTTCAAACTTCAACGGAACCAACGCAAGCACATTCAAGTGGCTTGTTTCAAGCGAAAAGAACGGGGTCTTTTTACCAATCCCGGGCGAAACTGCAGACGAACTTTCTATAACCGAAAACCTGAACGGGAAATATATTAAATTTGAAGTAACACCCGTTTCTCTTGAAGGCCCCGTTTCAGGTGCAAGTGCTACTTCCCCCGCAATAGAAATAGGAAAACAAATTCCTGATTACTCAACATATATACCCGAAACACCTATTCCACCTGAAGAAGAACCAACTTCACCTTCAGATACTACCACCGAAGAAAAACCCTCCGCAATTTATTTGAATCCGGTAGATTTGTTTTACTTTGAACAATTTTCGTCTTCTGTGTATTACTTTGATATGGTGGGACACTGGGCTGAAAGCGACGTAAAGCTTATGTCCGCCGCAGGTATAACAAACGGACGTAACGACCAGCTCTTCTTCCCTAACGATTATGTAACCCGAGCTGAATTTTCGGCATTCTTAATACGTTCATTCAATTTAGCGCCACTATATTATACCGGCGGTTTTTCCGATGTTAAACAATGGCAATGGTACTCCGGTGCAATAGAAACAGTTTCCAAATATCAGTTTGCCCAAGGTCTTGGAAACGGTCTTTTCGGCCCCGAGCTTCCACTTACAAGAGAACAGATGGCAGTTATGTTAATGCGTGCATACAAAAAATCTGCCGCCAAATTACCGGAAACCCCGCAAGCTCTTACATTTAAAGATAACGAAAAAATAAGCTCCTGGGCAAAAGAAGATATAAGCAATGCCGTTTCTTTAGGTATACTCTTTGGTAATGAGGATAATTCTTTCGCACCAAACCGTTACGCTACACGTGCAGAAACTCTTACAGCTATAAAACGTATGATTGTTACCATATATCAAAACATTGCCCAAAATCAGCCTTCCGGCATATAATATCAAGGGTGATTTTTTGGATAATTTTGAAAAAAAGATGTATATAGGTCCCATGATATATTTCGGCACATATCCCATTCCTTTTACAGGAACATTACCCGATAACCTAAAAGCGTTTCAGGGAATTTCTTATCCCGATATGATGCCTGATATTTTAGAGCCTGCTCCTCGTTTTCTTCCGACTATTGGCGGTTTTCCTGAAGATGTTGAGCAAGAACTTATACCCGACAATTTGTAATTACATCAAAAAAGGAACTGTAAAAAAATAATTTTTTTGCAGTTCCTTTTTTAGGGGATAAGAAAAAATGTTTCAGAATGGACAAACTGAGCAAAAGCAAGGCTTCTGCCTTGCTTTTGGATACCCGAAGCTGTATATAGATACAACGAGAGGCGAAGTTTGTTCATAGCAAAAAACATAAATTTTTAAGAAAAAATCATTTTTTTGATTTTTTCGACCTAATTTATCTGTTTATAAATTAAATTTACAAAGTATTTTTCTTATATTTCTTTGTTTTTTGCGGTCTGGACTTTTTTTACATCCCCTTTT
>JAZSDN010000104.1:0-151446 GCA_045531205.1 Clostridia bacterium
TTGCAGGGGCATAATCTGCAAAAAAAGGCATATAATACTCTTTCTGTGCAGCAATTTCCTTCTCTAATTTTTCTTCTGTCCAGTTTTCTTTTTTAAATTCAAATAAAGCATCCTTGTCAATTCCGTCTGCTTCAAAATAAATTTCGGGCAGTTTTTCAATTTCTCGTAACACATAGTCTTTTCGTTTGAATGCTATATCCATTTTACCAATCTGCTCATGGATACCTACATAGCGTTCATTTTTTTTCTTTTCAACCATTTTTCCCTTTCCTCCTTTTGAAAGTATAAAAACAAATGCCTTGAAACTGTATGGATTTACATACTCTCATTTTACAATAAGAAAATTGTTTTTTCAATGTTTTTTAATATAAAAAAATAAATTGTAGAGATAACGCAATATTTTTAAAAAAATGGGCAAAAAATTTGCAAAAATCATCTTGACAAGTGTAGCTACACCTGTTATACTGTTATTAGTAGCTACAAGTGTAATTACACTAAAATCTTATGTCACATAAGGAGGACTTTATGTCAAATACAAAGCAATCCATTACCGATTCCGAATATGAAATTATGAGAATTCTGTGGAGAACCGATAAAAAAATGACAGTAGCAGACGTAGTAAGGGAACTTGATAAAAATGTATGGACACCGTCAACCGTATCAACTTTTTTGCAAAGACTTTTGAAAAAGGAAGTTATTTCCTGCGAGAAAAAAGGAAAAACAAACTTGTATTACCCTCTCCTAAAGCAAAGCGACTACGATTTGCACGAAACCGAAAACTTTTTATCAAAAATGTATAAGGGTTCTGTAAAAAATCTTGTTGTGGCACTTTACGAAAATAAAAAGCTTTCAAAAGAAGATATGTCAGACTTAAAAAAGATGTTTGAACTGGAGTGAAAATATGCACACAATATTTAAAACAGTACTCATTTTAAGTCTGTTCGGCTTTGGAATAACGGCAATACTTCTTATTTTAAAGCCGGTCACTTCAAAAAAATTTCCGGCACGATGGCAGTATTTTGTGTGGATAGCAGTAATGCTTTCCATGCTTGTACCAATTTATAAATTCATTCCCGAAAAACAGGTACAAAAGCTTACTTATATTCCGCAAATATCTGTTATTCAAAATGAAGAATACGAAGAAAATGTCCCCTTAATTACAGAAAAACCTTCCAAAGAGGAACCCACCGAACCTTCTGAAAACCGAATAAATTTTTTTGATATAGTGCCATATATCTGGTTTTTCGGAATGTGTATATACCTTGTTTTTGTAATTTCAAGTTATATTTTATATGTAGTTCGAAATAACAAAAAAGCTGTTAAGGTAACAGACTCTTCGTTGCTTTTGGAAGTAAAAAAAGAACTCGGTATAAAAAGAAACATCAAAATAAAAACCCTCGGCGAAATTCACTCTCCAATGCTTGCAGGGGTATTTTTTCCAACAATTTATATTCCCTGCAAGGAAATACCAAACGAGAATATGCGTATGATTTTTCTTCACGAGCTTACCCATTATAAAAGATGCGACCTTTTTATAAAATGGCTTGCAGTTTTTGTAAATGCAGTGCATTGGTTTAATCCGTTGGCATATCTTTTATGCATAAATGTAGGAGAAGCGTGTGAGGTTTCGTGCGATATGGAAGTAACAAAAAATATGACCGAGCAAGAGCAGAAACTCTATATGAAAACAATACTTGATTTAATAGAAAAATGAAAGGCAGGCGAATTTATATGCTGGAAAATTTGTATACAACAAAAATGAGTGCCAATAAAAAAGCTCTGCAAAAAAGATTTGGCAAAATACGTTCAAAAAACGGAAAACTGTCAAAATCAATATCCGTTATTATGGCAGCCGCAATAACAATTACAATGATTTTTTCGGTTGTTGTAATGGCACTTGTTGATTCAGATAAAAACGAACAGTATAAAACAGAAGTGCTGTGCAATACAAAAAAACTTGAATTTGTTAATAAACCCTGCTTTAAAAATAACACACTTTATTTGCCTTTGCAGGAGCTCTTAGAAAAGACAACCGAAAACAGCAAAATAACAAACGATAATGATATAATTACAATAACATTTTCAGAAGAAGATAACCAAAAGCGTTTAAATTATATCTACAGAATACAGAAAGGAAAAGCAGAATATACCTTGAATCCCGAAGGTATACTGCCAAAAGACAAACGCTATAAGCAGATTAAAAAGGAAATGGAATTACCGCCTGAAGATATAAACGGAGTAACCTACATACCCTTTGAATATGTTGACTGTATGATTAACAGGGTTATGCAAACAGTTTATATAAGCTACTCTGTATGGGATACAGCCTATAACAAAAATACAGACAGAGAAGCAGATTTTTGTAACGACGATATTGCAATGGATTACTTTGACAACCATAAAAATCTTTATACCTCTTCAGAATATCTGCTTAAGCAGTTTGTAGACTGGCCTTGCGAAAACGGAACAATAGCTGTACATTTCGGGGACAGAATACACCCTGTCACAAAAGAAGTCCGCGAGCATAACGGAGTTGATATTATGCTTTCAAAGGGCGAAGATATAAAAGCCGCATCAGATGGAACAGTTCTTTCAGCAGGCTTTGATAATGTGGATGGAAACTATGTTGTAATATGCAGCGACAGTACTATTGAAGGACACTCCTTATATACCATTTACAAAAGCCTTGGTACACTTTTGGTAAACACAAACGATAAAGTGAAAAAAGGTGATGTTATAGGAAAATCAGGACTCAGCGGAACATCAACAGGTCCGCATCTGCACTTTGAACTAAAGCTTGACGATACATACTATGACCCCGAGATAATTTATTAAAAAATCCTGCCCGCAAGGGCAGGATTTTTTAATAAAGAAAATATTTACAAAAATATTTTTGTATGATATACTGATTTGCGGAACAAATTTTGAGGAGATTTTACAAATGAAAAAAAGTGCATTTTTATATGTTGTTTTAGCAGGAATTTTGTGGGGTACATCGGGGATTTTCTTTAACCTTTTAACACCCTTCGGGTTTTCCCCGTTGCAGATGACAGCCGTAAGAGGCATAGTTTCTGCAATAGTAATCACAATTTACGTTTTCTTTCATAATAGAAAGCTTTTTTGTGTAAAAGGAAAAGAACTTTTAATATTTGCCTTTAGCGGTATAGCAGTATTTTTAACAGCCGCATTTTATTTTGCTGCAATAAAAGAATCATCGGTTTCCACAGCAGTAATACTTATGTATACGGCACCTATATTTGTTATGACATATTCGGTAGCTTTTTTAGGCGAAAAGCTTAACGTTCCCAAAATAATATCGGTTATATTTGTAATAGTTGGTTGTGCTTTGGTATCGGGCATCACGGGCGGAATGGAAGGAAGTTTTCTGGGCATAGCTTTAGGACTCGGAGCAGGCATTGCCTACAGTGCATATAATATTTTTACAAAAATAGAAATGATGCATAAATCAGACTCACTTTCAGCAACCCTCTACTGCTTTATAGTTATGGGCGTAGCTTCTCTTTTTGTTTTAAACCCCGAGAGTGCACTTAATATAACAATGCAAAACCCAGTTGTTATCATACCCCTTTTAATAGGACTTGGAATATGCACCTGCGTGTTGCCATATTTTCTGTATACTCTCGCTTTAAGAGATATCCCCGCAGGCACAGCCTCGGCACTCGGAATTATCGAGCCTATGTCAGCAACATTATTCAGTGTTTTCCTGTTCGGCGAAAAATTAAGCATAGCAGCTGTTTGCGGAATAGTTTTAATCCTTATAGCAGTGTTTATGTTAAATAAAAGTAATACATAACAAAAACAATTTAAATGAGGTGATTAGTTTGATAAAAGATTTTATAAAAAACTTTGTATTGCAAAGTGCCGGAATTGAATTTGAAAGCGGAAAAAAAGTTTGTTTAAAAGACGCTTGCAATATAGAAATTAACGAGAATTCTGTTTTGGCACAAATCGAAAATTACAAGGCAGAGTTTTGTATAGATTTAAAAGAAGAAAATGTTTATTCCTTTAGTGCGAAGCTCACACCTTTGTGCAAAAAATGCGATAAAGCACATAAAATTACCGAGTTTAAAATTACATCCCCCTATAACGAAAACACATATATGCTTATAAATCACACGGCAAAGGAAGGCATAGTTTCTGTTTCAAACTTACCCAAGGAATGTTCTTTAAGAGATTTCTGTTCCTTTTATCAGGCAGATAACACACAAAACGCAGTTACAGTAGCAACAAAGCTTCCTGCAAAGTTTAGGTCGGATATAGCTGTCAGCAAAAATGATGAAGAATTTACACTGGAAGCATCAACCACAATTCCCTACAGCTACGAAGGGGAAATAATTTGTCAGGAGTGGATTCTTTATTTTAATATGCCCACAATAGAAGCCCTCGCAAAAAATGCAGACAGATTTTCTTTAAAACAGGAATTTCAAAACCCCATAGGCTGGAGCACATGGGACTATTACTTTACTTCGGCAACAGAGGATGACGTAAAAGAAAATGTCGATTTTATAGCAAATGACGAAGTTTTGTCAAAAAAAGTCCGCTATATAGCACTTGATGACGGATGGCAACACCGGTTTTCAGCTCCGAAAAGCTGCCTGAAATATGGTATAAAAAAGAACTTAATAAAGTGTATGTATTTAATTTTTCAGAGGAAGAAAAGGAATACAGCATAAACCTTCAAAAACTTTCTCTGTCAACCGAAACTTATGCCGATATTTTTTCGAAAGAGGAATATAAACCAGAAAAAGACATCCTTAAACTTTCGCTCTTGCCACACGATTCAGTATGCCTTGAGCTTAAATAGAAAAACAGCCACTTTAAAGTGGCTGTTTTTCTATTTACCTATAAACATCTGCGTCCAGTAGTTTCCGCCTGCAACATATCCTACACCGATTTTGGTGTAAGAGGAATTAAGTATGTTTGCACGGTGTCCCGATGAATTCATCCATGCGTTTACAACAGCTTCGGGCGTGCGTTGTCCCATGGCAATATTTTCTCCGGCACTTCTGTAGGTAAGACCAAACGCCCTTATCATTTCAAAAGGAGAACCATAGGTAGGGCTTGTATGAGAAAAATAATGGTTATCCTTCATATCCTGGGATTTGTATCTTGCTACTCTTGCAAGCTCCCAGTCATATTCAAGAGCTTTTAAACCATTTTTTATTCTTGTTTCATTAACAAGCCGAATAACCTCGTTTTCGTAGCTTTGAACTGTCAAATCAGCTCCCGGAATACTTAAAACCTGACCGGGGTAGATAAGATCAGGGTTTGTAATCTGGGGGTTTGCCTCTTTAAGCTCGCTTAAACCTACCTCGTATTTTACCGCAATTTTCCACATACTGTCACCTTTTAATACAGTATGAGTCTGTGCCGATACACCCAAAGGAACTATCAAAGCACATAAACTTAATGTGAGCATAGCTTTTGATATATGCTTTTTCATTTTCACTTCCTTTCCCGACACTTGCTGTAAAAAGAATACATTTATATAATAACACATTACTCTTAAGTAATTCAAATGTAAGTTATGGAAACAAAAAACCTGAACATAAATTACGTTCAGGTTTTTAAAAATTTTTTTATACTTGTCTGAATCCTCTGCCTATAATCTCGCTGCTTGTTGTTATAATCATAAAGGCAGAAGGGTCAATTTCCCTAATTGATTTGCGAAGCTTTATTGCTTCAACTCGCTTGCAGACAGTATGAATCATTGTCCGCTCCTCTTTTGTATATTCGCCCGTAACCGAATTAACAGTAACCCCGTGATGAAGCTTTTTGATTATAAAATCCGAAATTTCCTCACGCTTTGAAGTAATAACAATAAAATATTTGCATGAATTAAAGCTTTCTATAACAATATCAACAATAAAGGCTTTTGCAAAAAGACCTAAAAGAGAGAATAACCCAGTTTTAACATCAAAAACCAAAAATGCACTTGCCGCAACAATAAAGTCAACACAAAGCAAGGCTTTTCCAACATCTATGCTTGTAAACTTTTTAAGTATAAGAGCAACAATATCAGTTCCGCCCGAAGATGCATCGCTGTTAAAAATCATAGCAGAGCCTATTGCTGTCAAAAGCATAGCATAAAAAAGCTCAAGTAAAGGCTGGTCTGTCAAAGGCTGACTTAACGGGACTAAAACTTCCAAAAGATATGTAATTGCAGAATATAACATACTGCAGTAAATTGTTTTTACTACGTTTTGTCTTCCTAAAAATAAAAAGCCTAAAACAAGAAGCAGAATATTTAAAATCCAAATCCACGCACCCGCCGAAAGAGAAGTAAGCTGTGCCAAAAGAGTACCTATACCCGTTACTCCGCCTGTTGCAAATCCGTTTGGGATTTTAAAAAAGTAAACCCCAAAAGCAAGGAGAACGCAACCAAAGCTCATAAATAAAAAATTACTCAATTTCCTCATTTTTTCTGTCCTTCTTTATAAAATTATATGTGCGGCTTCATTATAACACCTAAAAAAAACAAAAGCAAGTTTATTACAAAAAATAAACGAAAAAAGGCTTGAAAAATCAAGAATAAAGAAGTATAATATATCAGGAGAATTTAAATTTGCAAGAAGGAGAGATTTTTTACAATGAAACTTATTATTAAAAACAACTACGATGAAATGTGTGCATGGGCAGCAAACCATATTGCAGATGCAATAAATAACCATAAAGAAGACCTCCCCTTCATACTTGGCTTACCCACAGGTTCATCTCCTTTAGGTGTTTATAAAAGACTTATCGAAATGAACAAAGCAGGCAAAGTTACCTTTAAAAACGTTGTAACTTTTAATATGGATGAATATGTAGGCCTTCCCAGAGAACATGACCAGAGCTATTGGTACTTTATGCACGACAATTTCTTTAACCATATCGATATCCCAAGCGAAAACATTAACATTTTAAACGGTATGGCAGACGATCTTGAAGCAGAATGTCAGCGTTACGAAGATAAAATAGCATCCTACGGCGGAATCGACCTTTTCCTCGGTGGCAGCGGTGTAGACGGTCACATTGCTTTTAACGAACCCTTTACATCACTTTCTTCACGCACAGGTGTTCGTGCCTTAACACAGGATACTTTAATAGTTAACTCGCGTTTCTTTGATAATGACCCCGACAAGGTTCCCAAAACAGCACTTTCTGTTGGCGTAGGAACTGTGTGTGACTCCAAAAAGGTTTTACTTTTAATCAGCGGTCATAACAAAGCAAGAGCACTCCGACACTGTGTTGAAGGCGGTGTTGACCACGCTTGGACAATAAGCGCACTTCAGATGCATCCTAACGGAATCGTTGCCTGCGACGAAGATGCCTGCGGCGAATTAAAGGTTGATACATATAAATACTTTAAAGAAATTTATAAAAACGAAAAATAAGAACAACAAAGGAGCTGTAAAATTTTTTACAGCTCCTTTTTAAATGAAGTATTTGTCTATCGGCAAATATGAAGCAGTGGCTTTGCCACTATGAAGCAAAGCATTCCAAAATGTGCCGCAAGGCACACTTCATTGCCGAAGGCAACTTCGCAGTTGAAGGCGACTTAATGTTCCAAAGGAACGCTTTCCCAGAAAAAACCGCTAACTCTGTATCAAAATTAACGTTTTTTTCTGGGAAAGCCGAACCATTGAGATATTTAGTTTGCATGAAGTGCATCATCATTTACACTGTAGGGGTAACATCATTGATGCAAAGCAGCACATCATTTATCGAAGATAACATCATTTTGTGTCCGCTAAAGCAGAATGATGTTCAGGCTTTGCCTGAAACAGTGTTTGCAACTTTGTTGCAAAATGATGTTGTGCCCTTGCGGACACAAACACAAAAAAATACACACTCAAATGAGTGTGTATTTTTTTGGTGCCCGAGACCGGGGTCGAACCGGTACGTCTTTGAGGGACACGGGATTTTAAGTCCCGGGCGTCTGCCAGTTCCGCCACTCGGGCAAGCGAATAAAGTATACCACGGCAGAAACAAAAAGTCAATAGGAAAATTAAAAATTTATATATAAATAATTTTATTTGCAATATAATTTAAAAGTTTTTCGTCATCTGACACAATAATTGCAGAGGTTTCAAGGTTTTTACAAACGTCCCAGACAGCGTTTAAAATTTCGCATTTCATAAGAGGAGACGAAAACTTTTCAATTCCTGACACAAGAAGAATTTTGGCATTTGAACAAACCGCACAAGCAAGTGCAAGCTTTATTCCGTCATATTCCGAAAGAGAGGATATTTTTCGGTCGGTCATTTTAACGTCCATTGATGCGTTTGTAAGTGCGTTATGTATAAGTAGATTTCTGCCCGTTTTATTTTTAGGCTTTGAAACTCTTGCGAAGCTGTCTAAAATCATACGCACGCTTCTGTTTTTGGGGAAGGTAGAAATGCTTTCATAGCTTAAAGGATAAATGCGTCTTGAATTTGCAGGGATGGATGCAAGCTTTTTGCCACCGCATAAAATATCAGCAGAAGCTTTAAACCCGCAAAGTGCCTTTAAAATTTTTGTATTATCAGTTTTAATGCCTAAAATTTCTGCGCGGTGAAGCGAAAATTCACATCCCTTAAGATTACCCGAAAGTATTACATCTTCAAGGGGCGAAAGCTTTTTTAAAGGAGCAAATTCCTTTGTCGCAAGAGCACGTGAATAATCGTCGCTTAAAACATCAAGTGCAGTATCGTCTACAATACGGCCTTTTTTCATTACAATAATGCGCTCGCAGAATTTATTTGCAAAAGCAATATCTTCTGTAATAAAAAGAATTGTAACAGATTTTATCTTGCAAATCTTTACTATATTCTTATAAATTTCTTCAATATCTGCACATTCAAATTTTGCAGGAGCCTTTATAATAAGAAGGGAAGGGTTTGCCGCAACCGCCGCCGTAAAATAAAGGGCAAGTCTTTGTCTGTCAGTAAGAGAAGAAACCCTTTTTTTTAAAAAGGAATCAACCTTTTCAATCCCGAAAGTCTTTAAAATATACTTTGAATTGTTTATTATTTCAAGCTTGCTTTTTGAAAACTTTTCTCCAAACGGAGCAAGCAAATATTTTTTAACATTAAGACCTTTGGCACACAAAGAAGAAACGTCCTCGGATAAAAAGCCTATGTCAAGCATGCGAATAAAACGCATATCTTCATCACTTAATAAATCGGTTTCAACACCGTTTATAAGCAAACGTCCGTGAAGCTTGTAGTTCTGCCCGTCATAAAGGCGCAAAAAAAGCTTTTCAAGATATTCCGTTCCGCTTAAAGCCCCTCCGCAAACAGCAGTCACAGAGGATGCTTCAAGTTCAAGATTTATTTCGTCAAGGACAGTATGTCCGTCAAGTTGCAGTGATAAATTTTCTGCTATAAGCGCTTTAACCATGTTTTTTCTCCTTCACTCTGCGGTATAATTAAACAAAGAGTGTTCAGTAAAACCACCGCAATAATAGCGGCTGATACAAGTATATAAAATGTAAGAGTATCAGGACTGAGCCAAAGTCCCGAAAAAAGAATAAATGCTGCCGAGATTATTGAAGAACGCACAATTCTTAAAAATGATACGAAAATGGGCGAAATAAAAAAGGGCATAGTATACTGCGAAAAATATAATCCTCTGTTCAAACCAAGCTTATGCACCTTGTAATTATTCTGGGTAAAGCTTGCGCAAACGGATGCGGAAACCGAAAAAGCCCTGAAAAAGAGAGGTATACAAATTGCCATAACCAAACTCTTAAAATCTTTACCCAAAACTAAAAAAAGAATGGTGCTTAATATAAATGCAGGAACAAAAGAAACTGAATTTGTAACAGACAAAACAGCATTGTAAAATTTCAGTTTTCCAAAACAAAGTCCAATGACTGTTCCTGCTCCCCATGAAATTGCCGAGCTTATAAGAACACAGCTTAAAATTGTGCTCACAGTATAAAGAGCACTTGTAATGTCATAAGGCAAATCAAAAATCATGTCGGCAAAATATGGGGTAGCCGCCATTAGTGCAAGTATTATTAAAATTAAAACAATAAAAAACTTTTTCATAATTATCACCTGTATAAAATCCATGCAAAAACAAGGGATATAAGCGAAATCACTGCAAAACTGCAAAGCAATAAAATAAGTGCAGGCACAGTAAAAATATTATTTTCAAAATTTAAAATGTAAGAAGATGCGGCAGACGAAAATAAAATAACCGTCAAAGTAAAATCTGCCGAATCAAAAAAAGAAGCATACGCTGTTTTAAGCGATGTAAGACGGGTTACTCTTTTTTTGTTTGTTCCACGCTGCAAAAGATTCAAAGCTGTTTTTGAAGGATTTAATAGCTGCAAATATACAAAATGCGCACCCGAAAAAACGGCGGGAAGCAAAGTGAACAAAAATATTGCCAAGGGCTTTCCCAAAACCATTCCTGAAGGGAAAGCAAAGAAAACACAAAATCCCGACAGTAAAATAAAAAGCAAAATCCCTGCAAAAATTCGGAATACTTTGTAAAGATGCATCAATATTCCCAAAAAAGGCGATAAAAGAATACATAAAGCAAAAACCAGTATGACATTTTGTAAATATTGATAAATATCACTTAACGCAGTAATGCTTTCATTTAAAATGGAAGCATTAAAATAAAGCAAAACCGCAAGTGCAACACATAATATTATATATGAAACAAATTTCGAAACTTTTAGGTTCATAAAAAAATCTTCCTTTCACAGTATAAATATGATACAATATTTAGCGTATTTTGTCAATAAATAAAAAACTTGCAAAAAAACAAAAAAACTATTGACTTCACATGTTTGTTATGTTAAAATAATCGGGTAGCCGCATGGGAATGGCTTTTAAAAGCATGCTTGCTTGCCATATTTCAGCGAGACTGGGATGTAGGAGGTGTTTTAAATGTACGCAATAATCGAAACAGGCGGAAAGCAGTACAAAGTTAGCGAAGGCGATGTAGTTTTCGTAGAAAAGCTTGGTGCTGAAGCTGAAGCTGCAGTTACATTTGATAAGGTTTTAGCTGTTGGAACAGATGAAGGTCTTACAGTAGGTCAGCCTTACGTAGCAGGTGCAGCAGTAAATGCCACAGTAGTAAAGAATGGTAAAGATAAGAAGATTATCATCTTTAAGTACAAGGCTAAAAAAGGTTACAGAAGAAAGCAAGGTCACCGTCAGCCTTACACACAGGTTAAGATCGAAAAGATCAACGCATAAGGTGACACAGGTAATTTTAAAAAGAAAAAACAATAAAATAATCGCATTTGAAGTAAGCGGACATACAGGCTATGCCGAAGAAGGGGCAGATATAGTATGTGCTTCGGTTTCGTCAGTTGTATGGACTGTTGTGAATGCTCTTCAGAATATTTTGGGGCTCGGCATTTCGTATATTGAAGATGACGGATATATAAAATGCACTCTGCCAGAACTTTCGGAAAACGAAAGGGAAAAAGCAGATATACTTTTAGAAGGTATGGCGCAGTTTTTTTCGGAGCTTCAAAAACAGTATGGCGATTATATCTCGAAAACGGAGGTAGAATAGTTATGGTATTAAACATTCAGTTGTTTGCTCATAAAAAGGGTGTAGGTAGTACCAAAAACGGACGTGACAGCGAAAGCAAACGTCTCGGCGTTAAGAGAGCTGACGGACAGACAGTTTCAGCCGGCAGCATCCTCGTAAGACAGCGCGGTACAAAAATCCATCCCGGCACAAATGTTGGCAGGGGAAGCGACGATACCCTTTTTGCACTTGCTACAGGCAAAGTAAAATTTGAACGCATGGGCAAGGATAAGAAAAAGGTTAGTATTTATACTGCATAAATAAGTTATTAAAAATCCCGGCGTTTTGCCTGGGATTTTTATGTTTAAAAGCAAAATTTATTATAAGGTGAAGAAATGTTTGTAGATACAGCTCAAATCAGTATAAAAGCAGGAAACGGCGGAAACGGACTTGTTTCCTTCAGAAGAGAAAAATATGTTCCGGCAGGCGGACCCGACGGTGGTGACGGCGGTCACGGCGGCAGCATAATATTTGAAACCGATACAGCATTAACCACTTTAATGGACTTTAATTATAAAAGAGTATATAAAGCCGAAAACGGTGGTGACGGACTTTCTGCAAAAAGAGCAGGCAGAGATGGTGCGGATATGATAATAAAGGTTCCTGAAGGAACAATTATAAAGGATGCCGACAGCGGAAAAATCATAGCCGATATGACGGGCGAAAACGCAAGATTTGTAGCCGCAAAAGGCGGCAACGGCGGATGGGGCAACACCCACTTTGCCACCCCTACAAGACAGGCGCCCAAGTTTGCAAAACCCGGCATTAAAGGGAAAGAGAGAAACGTAATTTTAGAACTCAAGCTTTTGGCTGACGTTGCATTGGTAGGCTTCCCGAATGTCGGCAAATCCACCTTTATATCAAAAGTAAGCGATGCAAAACCTAAAATTGCAAACTATCACTTTACAACCTTGCAGCCAAATCTCGGGGTAGTATCATTTTACGAAAAATCCTTTGTAATAGCTGATATTCCCGGGCTTATAGAAGGTGCACACGAAGGAATAGGCCTTGGTCACGAATTTTTGCGTCATATAGAAAGAACAAGACTTTTGGTGCATATAGTTGACGTTTCGGGCATTGAAGGACGTGACCCCATTGACGATTTTGAAACCATAAACCGCGAGCTTGAACTTCATAATCCCGAGCTTTTGATGCGTCCGCAGATAGTTGTAGGCAATAAATGCGATATAATTGTTGATAACGAAAAGTATGAAGAATTCAAACAGTTTGTAACCGAATCAAATTACAAATATTTTGATATGAGTGCGGCAGTCGGCACAGGAGTAAAAGACGTTTTGTCATATATTGCACAGCAGCTTGAGTTTATCCCTGTAACCCCTGTTTATGAAGCGGAAGAAGTGTGGATAGACGAAGACGAAACAGATTATTCGGAATATGAAATAAGCCGTGATAACGAAGTATATGTTGTAAGCGGACCTTATACCGAAAAGCTTTTAGGGTCAATAAACTTTGAAGATTCGGAATCTGTGTCCTACTTCCAGCGAGCAATAAGAAGCCGCGGAATCATTGACGCACTTGAAGAAAAAGGAATTCAGGAAGGCGACACAGTACGCTTTGGCGATATGGAATTTGATTTTGTTAAATAATATATTAAAGGAAGTTTTTTATGACAAGTAAACAAAGAGCCTATTTAAGAGGACTTGCAAACGATTACCGTGCCATTTTCCAGATAGGCAAAAACGAAATATCCGATAATTTTATAAAGCAGATAGACGATGCCCTGGAAGCACGTGAACTTATAAAAGTACACGTACTTGAAAATTCAGGACTCACAGCAAAAGAAGCCTGCGCAGCAGTATGCGAAGAAACAGGAGCAGAACCCGTTTCAACCGTAGGAAACAAATTTGTTATTTACCGTGAATCCAAAAACAATAAGGTAATAGAACTGTAGGTGATGGTATGAAAGCGGCTTTAATGGGAGGCAGCTTTGACCCTGTACATCTTGGGCATCTTACAGCAGCAAAAAAGGTAAAAGAAGAATTTTTGATAGACAAAATAATTTTTGTACCTGCATATTTATCTCCGTTTAAAACAAAAAGCGGAGCAACGGCGGAGCATAGATTTAATATGCTTTCTCTTGCCATAGATAAAAACGACGAAGTGTCGAGGTTTGAAATTGATAATAAAGGCATAAGCTACACATATCTTACGGCACAGCACTTCAAAAATGAGTACGACGAGCTCTATTTTATAATAGGGGACGAAGCCTATAGAGATATAGATAAATGGAAAAAAGCAGAGCTTCTGCACCGCATTATGAAATTTATTGTAGTCACAAGAGAAGATATTGAAATTCCCAAAAATGTATTGCACCTTAAAATGGAACCCGTAAAAGTTTCCTCAACCGAAATTCGGGAAAAACTTTTAAAGGGAGAGGATTGCAGTAATCTTTTACCGCAAAGCGTTTTAGACTATATAATTAAGAATAATTTATATAAGGAATGATAAATTTGGACACACAAAGCATAGAAAAATTAAAGTCAATGCTTGATGAAAAACGTTTTATACATTCGGTAGGCGTTGCAGAAATGGCAGAAAAGCTTGCCCAAAAGTACGGAGCCGATACAGAAAAGGCTTATATAGCAGGATTTTTGCACGACTGTGCAAAAAATATTCCGCAGGAAACCGTGCTTGACCGTTGTCGTGAAGCCAATATAGAAATTCACGAAAGCTGGCTTATCGACACAGGACTTGTGCACCCATATCTCGGGGAATACATAGCAAAAACCGAGTTTGGGGTGTCTGATACCGAAATACTTGAGGCAATACGCTATCACACAACAGGACACGAGGATATGCCTCTTCTGACAAAAATAATTTATCTTGCCGATATGATAGAGGTAAACAGAACCATAGCGGGTGTTGAACAGATGAGAGAACTCGCCTTTTCCGACCTTGACGAGGCAGTTTTAAAATCGCTTGACTCTACTATAAGACATATAATAAACCGAGGCGGAGTAATAGATTGCGACACGGTTTTTTGCAGAAATCATCTTATTGCAAGCAAAAAGGAAAGAAATTCAAAATAATGCTTGCAAAACCAAAAAATGTGTGATATAATAATTATGGAAATGACAGGAGCGGGTTGCAAAACCCGCTCTTTCGTTGTCAAAAAGGAGGAATAAGTTTTGTCAAAAACAGAAACTGTTGTTTGGAAACTTGCAGAGCCTATTGCAAACGAAAGAGGCTTAAAAATCTACGATACGGAATTTAAAAAAGAAGGGGCAGACTGGTTTTTACGAGTATTTTTATACAGTGAAAACGGCATAGACATAGATGACTGTGAATATGTAAGCCGTGCTTTAAGCGACCGTCTTGACGAAGAAGACCCCATCGACCAGGCATATTATCTTGAAGTATCAAGTCCGGGACTTGACAGGGTTTTAAAATATGACTGGCACTTTGAAACAGCACTCGGAGAAAAAATTGACATAAAGCTTTACGCCGCCGAAAACGGCAAAAAACAAATAAGCGGCACATTAAAAGAATATACCGATAAAACTGTGAAAGTAGAAACAGAAGAAGGTATAAAAGAAATAGAAATAAGCAAAACAGCAAGCATAAGAATATCATTTTAAAAAACAGGAGTGATTAAAAAAGTGAGTAACGAATTGATGGCAGCCATTGAACTTTTAGGCAAAGAAAAACAAATTGACCCTACAGAACTTTTGGAAGCGTTGAAAACATCTTTGGTAAGTGCATACAGAAAATATTATGACGCAGGCGAAGATGTAGAAGTTGTAATTTCCAAAAAAGGCGAAATTAAGGTAATAGCTAAAAAGACAGTATGCGAAGAGGTAGAAGATATTACAGAACAGATAAGCCTCGAGGATGCACTTTTAGTTAAAGCCGACGCTAAAATCGGTGATGTAATCGAAATAGAAAACACACCCAAGAATTTTGGCAGAATAGCAGCACAGAACGCAAAACAGATGATGGTTCAGCATATAAGAGAAGCTGAACGCGGAAAGCTTTATTCCGAATATCACGAAAAAGAAGGCGAGCTTATAATGGCAACCGTTCAAAAACGTGAAAAAAGAGGAATTCTTATCGAAATCGGAACAACCGAAACAATTATGCCCACACACGAGCAGATTCCGGGCGAAAGCTATAACACAGGCGACAAAATCGCAGTTATGGTTATAGAAGTAAGAAACACAGCAAAAGGCTTGCAGATAATGGTTTCAAGAACTCATCCGGGGCTTGTTAAAAAGCTTTTTGAACGTGAAGTTCCCGAAATAGCAGACGGTACAGTAGAAATCAAAAGCGTTGCAAGAGAAGCGGGCTCAAGAACAAAAATTGCCGTACACTCAAACAACGAAAATGTTGATGCTGTAGGCTCATGCGTAGGTCATAAGGGTGCAAGAGTAAGCGGAGTATTAACAGAACTCGGCAACGAAAAAATTGACATTATAAAATACAGCGAAGACCCTGTAACCTATATAACAGAAGCATTAAGTCCCGCAAAGGTTATGAGTGTTACCGTAAACGAAGAAGAAAAGTCGGCAGAAGTAATAGTACCCGACTATCAGCTTTCGCTTGCAATAGGTAAAGAAGGACAGAATGCACGTCTTGCAGCAAGACTCACAGGCTGGAAGATAGATATAAAGTGCGATAAGCAAACCGGGGAAGTGTTCGGATTTGGCGAATAAGCAGGCAAAAATGCGTACCTGCGTAGCCTGCAGAGAATGTAAGGATAAGGCAGAGTTTTTTAAAATAACAAAACAGGGAGAAGAAGTTTTTGTAGATTTTGAAAACAAGCTTTTCGGAAGAAGTGCATATATCTGCAAAAGCCTTGAATGTATTAAAAAGGCAGAACGTACAAACAGGCTTGCGGGTTCGTTTAAAAGAAACATTGATAAAAAAATATATATTGAGTTAAAGGAAACGCTTGATGAACAGTAAATTTGACGGAATGCTCGGCTTAGCCGCAAAGGCAGGAAAAATAATATTTGGAAGTGAAATGAGTGCAGATGCAGCAAGACGTAAAAAGGCACACCTTGTAGTGCTGGCAATTGATGCATCTGACAGAACAAAAAAGCTTATACGCAATAAAACCACAAGCTTTGATGTTCCGCTTTTAGAATACGGAAGCATAGAGCATTTAGCTAAAATACTCGGAAAAGCGAGAGTATCCTGCATTGCTATATGCGATGAAGGATTTGCAAAAGCAATGCTTAAAATTTTATGGGGGTGACTCAGAATTGGCAACAAAAACAAATAAACCGAGAATACACTCAATAGCCAAGGATTTGGGAGTAACAAATAAAGAAGTAATGGAAGTCCTTGAAAAATACGGAATGGGCGTTAAAAACCACATGAGCACATTGTCCGACCGTGATATGGACGTTATATTCGACCATTACACACAAAGCTTTGACGACGGCTCTGATATAACAGATTACTTAAAGCCTGCAGCAGAGGAAAAGCCTGCAGAACCTGTTAAGAAAGAAAAAGCCGCTAAAGCAGAAAAAGCTGAAGAAAAGGCTGAAAAAACACAGGAAGAACAGCCTTTAAAGAAAAGCTATGAAAAAAGAAGGGTTGATACACGTACTTCAAACGTTGATATCGAAAAAATGGATACCACCGAAAAGCTTGCAAAAATGTTTGACGACAAGATTGACGAGCAGGTAGGCGGTAAACAGAAGATTACCAAAAAGGGTAACAAAAAGCCTTCCGAAAAGCAGAAGGCAATGCCCGAAGCACCTAAAGCAAAGGAAAAGAAAAAGGAAAAAATAACAGTTTCTATTCCCGAAGAAATAACAGTAGGTGATTTCGCAGCAAAGCTTGGCGAAAGCCCGACAGAGGTTATCAAAAAGCTTATAAGCCTTGGTATTATGGCAAGCGTAAGCCAGGTTATAGACTTTGATACAGCACTTTTAATCGGTGAAGATATGGGTGCAATAGTTGAACGTGAAATTATAGTAACAGACGAGGACAGACTTTTCGGAACAGACGAAGACCCCGAGGATTCCTTAAAGCCCCGTTCACCCGTTGTTGTTGTTATGGGTCACGTTGACCATGGTAAAACATCAATACTTGACGCTATAAGAAAAACCCACGTAACCGACAGTGAAGCAGGCGGTATCACACAGCATATCGGTGCTTACAGAGTAAGCATAAACGGCAAGGAAATAACCTTCCTTGACACACCTGGTCACGAAGCCTTCACCGCAATGAGAGCAAGAGGTGCACAGGTTACAGACGTTGCGATTATAGTTGTAGCTGCCGACGACGGTATTATGCCCCAGACAGTTGAAGCTATAAACCACGCAAAAGCTGCAGGCGTAAGCATAATAATTGCAATAAACAAAATCGACAGAGAAAACGCAAATATCGACAGAGTTATGCAGGAACTTACAGAACACGAGCTTATCCCCGAAGACTGGGGCGGCGACACAGTATGCGTTCCTGTATCAGCTAAAATGAATCAGAATATAGATACTTTGCTTGAAATGGTAATTTTGGTTTCCGAAATGAAGGAACTCAAAGCAAATCCTGACCGCCTTGCAAGAGGTACCGTTATAGAAGCACGTCTTGACAAGGGAAGAGGACCTATCGCAACAGTGCTTGTACAAAAAGGTACACTTCATACAGGCGATATCATTGTTGCGGGCACAGCCGTAGGCAGAGTAAGAACAATGATTAACGATAAGGGTGCAAGAGTAAAAGAAGCAGGACCTTCAGTTCCTGTTGAAATTGCAGGTATCAGCGAAGTACCCGAAGGCGGCGACCTTTTCTATGCCGTTGAAGACGAAAAAATGGCAAGAAACGTTGTTGAACAAAGAAAAGCAAAAATCAAAGCCGAAAGTGCAAGCAGTATGCAAAGTCTTACACTTGATGCCCTCTTTGACAGAATTCAGGAAGGCGAAGTTAAAGACCTTAATATCATAGTAAAAGCGGACGTTCAGGGTTCGGTTGAAGCTGTAAAACAGTCACTTGAAAAGCTTTCTAATGACGAAGTAAAGGTAAGAGTAATCCACGGAGCAGTTGGTGCTATTACAGAGTCAGACGTTGTACTTGCTACAGCATCAAATGCAATCATAGTAGGCTTTAACGTAAGACCTGTTGCAGGTGCATCCGCATCAGCAGAAATGCATGGTGTTGACTTAAGACTCTACAGAATTATCTACGATGCAATAGAAGAAATCGAAGCAGCTATGAAGGGTATGCTTGCACCTCAGTATAAAGAAAAAATAATTGGTCATGCTGAAGTTAGAGAAACATTTAAGGTATCAGGCGTCGGAACTATAGCAGGCTGCCGTGTTCAGGACGGTAAAATTATGCGTAATTCTGATGTAAGAATAGTTCGTGACGGTATAGTTGTTCACGAAGGACCTTTAAGCTCTCTTCGTCGTTTTAAAGATGACGTTCGTGAGGTGGCAGAAGGCTTTGAGTGCGGTGTAGCATTCGAAAACTTTAACGATATCAAAATCGGCGATACCATTGAATGTTCAATAATGGAAGAAATCAAAAGGGATTAACTTTTAAAAGGCGGTGATTATTTATGGCAGCATACAGAATGGACAGAATTGAAGAAGAAGTAAAAAAAGCATTAAGTGCCGTAATCCGCGAGCTTAAAGACCCCAGAATTTGCGAGCTTGTAAGCGTAATAGCGGTAGAAATCACAAAAGATTTAAGATTTGCAAAAGCCCATATAAGTGTTTTCGGAAACGAAGAACAACAAAAAAATACAATAGAAGGCTTAAAGGCTGCAGCAGGATTTATAAGACGAGAAATAGGACACAGAGTAAACCTTCGTGCAAATCCTGAATTCACCTTTAAACTTGATAATTCCATTGAATACGGAGCCCATATAAATAAACTGATAGGTGAAGTAATAAATGAAAACAAAAATTCTGAATCTGATAAATAAATCAGAAACAATAGCCATTCTTCCCCATATAAGTATTGACGGAGATACTTTAGGTTCTTCCTTTGCCCTTTGCGAATATATTAAATCACTTGGCAAAAAAGTAAAAATATATGTAGAAGAACCTCTTCCGAAAAATCTTTCGTTTTTAAATGCAGACACCACATATTCCTTTGAAGGAGAAGGCGAAAGCCTTGCCATAGCGGTTGACTGCGGCGATACGGGAAGAATTGGCAAACGTATAGCAGTTTTTGAAAATGCAGAAAATACAATCTGTATTGACCACCACAAAACCAATAAAGGCTACGCACAGTTAAATCTTGTACGCGACTGTGCCGCAACAGGCGAAATTATTTTTGACCTTTTAGGTAAAGAAAATATAACAAAATATATGGCAGACTGTCTTTTAACAGCAATAGTAACCGATACAGGTGCTTTCCGCTATTCAAACACAACCGAGCAAACCCATATTATAGCGGCAGAGCTTTTAAAGCTCGGAGCCGACAGCGAAAAGGTTTGCGAAGAGTGTTACGAAAACAGAAGACTTTCTGCCGTGCAGCTTGAAGCGTGGTGCGTATCCAATATGAAGCTTTGCCACGGCGGAAAAACGGCTATAGTAAAGGTAACACAAAAAACACTTGATTTATTCGGTGCAGAGGATGAAGACTGTGCAGAGCTTTCAAGCCTTCTTCGCACAATAGAAGGCATAGAGGTTGCCGCCGTTTTAAGAGAAAGAAAAGACAAAATAAAGGTTTCACTTCGAAGCCGCAGTGTCGATTCTGCAAAAGTGTGTTCCGAGATAGGCGGCGGAGGTCATTCCAAAGCTGCAGGTGCAACAATGCAAGGCGATATTGATAAGTGTGCACAAATTCTTGAGGAGCTGATAGGCAGACAATGGAACTAAACGGAGTAGTAAATATATGGAAGCCCAAAGGCTTAACAAGTCATGATGTTGTGTCAAGAGTCCGTCGCATTGCAGGAATGAAAAGAGTAGGACATACAGGAACTTTAGACCCAATGGCAGAAGGCGTTTTGCCCGTATGCCTCGGTAAAGCTACAAAAGCGGCATATTATATAACCTCATCAAAAAAGCAGTATTTAGCCGAAATGACTTTAGGTATTAAAACCGACACCGAGGATATAACAGGAAATATTTTAGAACAAAAAGAGGTTTGTGTTTCAACAGAAGAATTAAAAAATGCAACAAAAGAATTTTTGGGAGAAATAAACCAAATACCCCCAATGTATTCGGCAGTTCATTTTGAAGGAAAACGCCTTTACGAAATTGCAAGAAAAGGAATAACCGTCGAACGCAAACCCAGAAAAATTACTGTGTACAATATCGAGGTACAAAGTTTTGAAAATAATACGGCAAAACTTTTAATTGATTGCTCAAAAGGCACATATATACGCACCCTTTGTGCAGATATAGGCGACTTTTTGGGCTCTGGTGCAACCATGAGCGCCCTTGTGCGTACAAAATCAGGCATATTTGCAAAAGAAAATGCCGTAACGCTTGAAGAATTTGAAGAAAACCCTGCTGAAAAAATAATACCTATAGACGAATTTTTTTGTGAATTTGAAAAGATATATCTAACAGAAAAAGAAGAGTTTAAAGTAAGAAACGGAGTTCCCTTAAAAAAAGCATTAAAGCAAGGAACATACAGGGTTTATGCAGAAAACGGAGAGTTTTTATGCCTCTCTTGCAGTGATAGCGAAACTTTAAAAATGAAGGTAAGTTTTTATTGATGAAAAAATCAATTATACTAGGCAATTTTGACGGAGTACATATTGCCCACAAAAAGCTTATAGAATCAGCTTGTCAAAAAGGAAATTCAACAGCATTTATTTTTGATAAACACCCCTCAACGCTTTTAGGCAAAAGCGTTCCTGTTATAATGCCTAACAGCATAAAAAAAGAGATTATTGAAGATTTAGGGTGCCAGGTGCATTTTGAGCCTTTGACAAGCGAGATTTTAGCAACAGAGCCCGAAAGCTTTGTAAGAGATATTCTGTGCAAAAATTTTGCACCCGATTTTGTTTTTGCGGGTTATAACTATACCTTTGGTAAAAACGGAGCGGGCGGGGCAGACGATTTAAAAGCTTATGGCAAAAAGTACGGATTTTCTGTTGAAATTATTGATGAAATTAAATTTATGGGGAAAACTGTTTCAAGTACCCTTGTACGGGAGCTTTTGCAAAACGGGGATATAGAGAGTGCAAATAAAATTCTTTCAAAGCCCTATCGCATAAGAGCAAAGGTAACTAAAGGGAAAAAGCTTGGCAGAACTCTGGGTTTTCCTACAATAAATACAGAGTTTGAAGAAAACCTTGTAATCCCTGCCTTTGGCGTATATGTAAGCAATACCATAATAGAAGGAAAAGCCTACAAAAGTATTACTAATATAGGAACAAATCCTACAGTTGAAAATGCTGTACCTAGAGCCGAAAGCTATATATTTGATTTTTCGGAAGATTTATATGGAAAAACGGTTGATGTAATACTTTTAAAGAAGTTAAGAGACGAAAAAAAGTTTTCGGGCAAAGAAGAGCTTATGGTGGCAGTAAAAGAAGATATAAATACCGCAAAAAAGTTTTTAAATAAAATGTTTGACAAATAAAACAAATTGTGGTAAACTATTAAGGCTATATATCCTGACGCAAAGTTTCTGGAATCACCAACCCCTTACTTTGCAAAAGGAGATAAATATTTTAAGAGGTGAAAAAAATGTTAAAAGAAAGAAAACAGAAACTCATTAATGAGTTTGCAACACACGAAGGAGATACAGGTTCTCCTGAAGTACAGGTAGCATTACTTACAGAAAGAATCAACCACTTAAACGAACATCTTAAGTTCCATAAGAAGGATCATCATTCAAGAAGAGGACTTCTTATGATGGTTGGTCAGAGAAGAGGTTTGCTTGACTATTTGGCAAAGAAGGATATCAATAGATATCGTGAACTTATTGCTAAATTAAACCTCAGAAAGTAATTAACAAAAAGACAAGGGACAGACAGGCTCTGTCCCTTGAAGTGTTATTAAGGACTGTCAGATTTTAGCGTTTAAATCAATATTTTTGCCATAAAAAGTACTGATTTAAGTGCTAAAAATACTGGCGGTCAAAAAGTAAGAAAGGAAAAAATAAACATGGAAAGAACTTTTAGAACAGAACTTGCAGGCAGACCGCTTGTAATCGAAACAGGCAAGCTTGCACAGCTTGCAAACGGCTCGGCTCTTGTAAGATACGGCGAAACAGTTGTACTTGCAACAGCAACAATGTCGGCAAAACCCAGAGAAGGGGTTGACTTTTTCCCTCTCTCGGTAGACTACGAAGAAAAGCTTTATTCAGTAGGTAAAATTCCGGGAAGCTTTTTGAAAAGAGAAGGCAAGCCTTCAGAAAAGGCAATCCTTACTTCAAGAGTAATCGACAGACCTATCCGTCCCTTATTCCCCGCAGACTTGCGTAACGATGTAACAGTTATCACAACAGTTATGTCAGTTGATCAGGACAACTCCCCCGAAATTGCAGCTATGATAGGTGCATCAGCCGCTATTTCAATTTCGGACATCCCCTTTAACGGACCTATTGCAGGCGTTCAGGTTGGTCTTTGTGATGGACAGATAATCATAAACCCTGACGAAGCACAGCGTGCAGCAAGCGATTTAACTTTAACCGTTGCAGGTACAAAAAACAAGGTAAATATGATAGAAGCAGGCGCAAAAGAAGTTGACGAAGAAACTATGATGCAGGCAATACTTATGGCTCATAAAGAAATCGTTAAGGTTTGCGAATTTATCGAAGGTATGGCTGCAGAAATCGGTAAAGAAAAGGCTTCATATCAGGAAGTAGTTGTAGAGGAAGGACTTTTCAACGAAATTAAAGAGCTTGTTGGCGAAAAGGTAAAAACAGCACTTTATACTGACGATAAGACACAGCGTGACGAAAACTTAAAACCCGTTTACGAAGAAGTTTACGCACACTTTGAAGAAAACGAAGAAATAACACCCGAAATGATAGATGCAGCAATGTACAAGCTGCAGAAATATACTGTTCGCAGATGGATTTTAGACGAAGGCAAGCGTGTTGATGGCAGAGGATTAAACGACATCCGTCCCCTTTCGGCAGATGTAGGACTTCTCCCCAGAGTACACGGCTCGGGCCTTTTCCAGAGAGGACAGACTCAGGTTTTAACAACAGTTACATTAGGTGCTATCGGTGACGTACAGCTTCTTGACGGCATTGATATGGAAGAAAACAAAAGATATATGCACCACTATAACTTCCCCTCATACAGCGTAGGCGAAACAAGACCTTCACGCGGACCCGGACGTCGTGAAATCGGTCACGGTGCATTGGCAGAAAGAGCACTTGTACCCGTAATTCCCGATGAATCAGAATTCCCCTACACAATAAGACTTGTATCCGAAGTTTTAAGCTCCAACGGTTCAACCTCACAGGGTAGCGTATGCGGAAGCACACTTGCACTTATGGATGCAGGTGTTCCCATTAAAGCCCCTGTTGCAGGTATCTCCTGCGGTCTTGTTACAGAAGGCGACAGATTTATTACAATGACCGACATTCAGGGACTTGAAGACTTCTTTGGCGATATGGACTTTAAGGTAGCAGGTACAAAGAAAGGTATCACAGCTATTCAGGTTGATATAAAGATAGACGGTTTAACACCCGAAATTATTGAAAGAGCTCTTTATCAGACCAAGGAAGCAAGAATGAAGATTTTAGACGATGTAATGCTTCCCTGCATAGAAAGCCCGAGAGAATCACTTTCTAAATACGCGCCCAAGATTATTACCACCACTATCGATACAGAAAAAATCCGTGACGTTATTGGTACAGGCGGTAAGGTAATTCAGAAGATAATTGCAGATACAGGTGTTAAGATTGACATCGAAGACGACGGAAGAGTATTTATCTCAACAGTTGATGAAGAAGCAGGACAGAAGGCTCTTAACATCATCCGCGGTATAGTAAGCGACGTTGAACCCGGTCAGGAATTTGAAGGCAAGGTTGTAAGAATTATGACCTTTGGTGCTTTTGTAGAATTCTTACCAGGTAAAGACGGACTTGTTCATATTTCAAAGCTTGACAAAAAGCGTGTTGAAAAGGTAGAAGATGTTGTAAACATTGGCGACACAGTAAAGGTAAGAGTTCTTGAAATAGACAAGATGGGCAGAATAAACCTTATGAGAATTGTGCCCGAAGAAGCAGCAACAGAATAATAAAGAAAAGGTGTAGGCGGGTTTTTTAACCCGCCCGCAATGTAATATTTATGTATGTAAAAAACAAGCTTTCAAACGGTTTGCGTATTATATACGAAAAAATTCCTCATGTAAAATCCATAGTAATGGGCGTGTGGATAGGAGCAGGCTCAAGGGTTGAAACGGCAGAAAATAACGGAATAAGTCATTTTATTGAGCATATGCTTTTTAAAGGGACAAAAAACCGAACCGCTGCCGACATAGCAGAGCAAATGGATTTTTCGGGCGGTATAATAAATGCTTTTACATCAAAGGAATGTACTTGTTTTTATACCAAGGTAACCTACGATAAATTAAGACTTTCGGCAGACATTCTTTCGGATATGTATAAAAACTCTCTTTTGTCTGATAAAGACATAGACCTTGAGAGAAAGGTTATACTTGAAGAAATAAATATGTACGAAGATTCCCCCGAGGATTTGGTGCTTGATACTGCAGCAGAAATTTCGTGGCAAGGCTCTTTGGGATTTAATATTATAGGCACACGCAAAAACGTGCAGAGGTTTAAATCAAAGGATTTAAAAGACTATATGTCAAAATACTACAGTGCCGAAAACACAGTCATATCGGTAGCGGGTAACTTTGACGAGAAAGAGCTTACAGAGGTTTTAGAGGAATTTTTTGGAGATATAGCAAACCGCAATACAAAAACTGAATTTGAAAAGGCAATTTTTGTACCTTCAAACACTGTAAAAATCAAAAACATAGAACAGTCGCATCTTGCACTTGCATATAAATCACTTTCCCAAAACGATAATGATATATATGCCCTATCGCTACTGAATAATGTATTCGGCGGAGGAATGAGCTCAAGACTTTTTCAAAACATCCGCGAAAAACGCGGACTTGCATATTCTGTATACTCTTTTCAGGAGGCGTTGAAGGACGCAGGTATGTTTGTTATATATGCTGCAACCTCGCCCGAGAATACAGATAAGGTAAAAGAACTTATTTTGGAAGAAATTACGGCTTTGAAAGAAAAAGAAATTGGCGACTATGAATTTGAAAAAGGAAGAGGTCAGCTTTTAGGAACATATCTTTTAGGACTTGAAAGTGTAAGCTCTGCAATGACGGCAATGGGCAAAAACGAGCTTTTGTACGGCAGGGTAAAAACCCCTGAAGAAATAACTGAAAGTATAAAAAATATAACAAAAAAAGATATAAAGCGAGTAATAGAAAGGGTATTTACACAGTTTAGTGAAGCCCTGGTTACGGTAAAGGAGAAATAGTTATGAAAAACAGCGAAAAAACAATGGAAAAAATAGTTTCTCTTTGTAAAGGAAGAGGTTATGTGTATGCGGGAAGCGAAATTTACGGCGGCCTTGCAAACACATGGGATTACGGTCCTTTAGGTGTTGAGTTCAAAAACAACGTAAAGCGTGCATGGTGGAAAAAATTTGTGCAGGAATCTCCCTACAACGTAGGTTTGGATGCTGCAATTTTAATGAACCCCGAAACATGGGTAGCATCAGGTCACGTTGGCGGATTCAGCGACCCTTTGATGGACTGTAAGGAATGTAAGGCAAGATACCGTGCTGACAAGCTTATTGAAGACTTTTTAGCAGAAGCAGGAACTCCCGAAACCGTTGACGGCTGGAGCGACTCCAAAATGCTTGAATTCATAAACGAGAAGGGTATAGTATGTCCGAAATGCGGCAAAGCTAATTTTACAGATATACGTAAATTCAACCTTATGTTCAAAACCTTCCAGGGCGTAACAGAAGATTCTTCATCAGAACTTTTCCTTCGCCCCGAAACTGCACAGGGTATCTTTGTAAACTTTAAAAACGTTCAGCGTACAACAAGAAAGAAAGTTCCCTTCGGTATAGGACAGATAGGTAAATCCTTCCGTAACGAAATTACACCCGGTAACTTTACCTTCCGTACAAGAGAATTCGAACAGATGGAACTTGAATTCTTCTGCAAACCCGGCACTGACCTTGAATGGTTTGCATACTGGAAGGATTACTGCAAAAACTTCCTTTTAAACCTTGGTATAAAAGAAGAAAATATGAGACTTCGTGACCATTCACCCGAAGAGCTTTCACACTATTCAAATGCTACAACAGATATTGAATTTTTATTCCCCTTCGGCTGGGGCGAGCTTTGGGGTATTGCTGACAGAACAGACTTTGACTTAAAACAGCACACAGAACATTCGGGCGAAAAGCTTGAATATCTTGACCCCGAAACAAACGAAAAATACACTCCCTACTGTGTTGAGCCTTCCCTCGGTGCTGACCGTGTGGCTCTTGCTTTCCTTTGCGAAGCTTATGATGAAGAAGAAATCTCGGAAGGCGACACAAGAGTTGTTATGAGATTGCATCCTGCACTTGCACCTATTAAGGTTGCAGTGTTACCTTTATCCAAAAAGCTTGGAGATAAGGCACAGGAACTTTATGCACACCTTGCTAAAAAATATATGTGTGAATATGACGAATCAGGCAGCATAGGCAAACGTTACAGAAGACAGGACGAAATTGGTACACCCGTTTGTATTACCTATGACTTTGACAGCGTAGAAGACGGATGTGTAACAGTTCGTGACCGTGACAGTATGCAGCAGACAAGAATTAAAATAGACGAGCTCGATAAGTATCTTGAAGGAGTATTTGAATTTTAAGAAAGGACATTTTAAATGGATTACTTAAAAGAATACGAAAAATGGCTCGCATACGATGGGCTTGATACTGACTTAAGAGAAGAACTTAAGACCATAAGCAACCCCGAACAAATAAGAGAACTTTTTTCAAAAGAACTTGAATTTGGTACGGCAGGTCTTAGAGGAATAATGGGCGCAGGCACAAACAGAATGAATGTACACGTTGTGCGTAAAACAACACAGGGTCTTGCTTCTTATATTATAGAAGAAGGAAAAGAAGAAAAAGGTGTTGTAATAGCTTACGATTCAAGAAACAATTCGTATGAATTTGCAAGAGAATCTGCAAGAGTACTTTCAGCAAACAATGTAAAGGTATATCTTTTTGAATCTCTGCGTCCCACACCAATGCTCAGCTTTGCAGTAAGACATCTTGGTTGTGCTGCGGGAATAGTAATAACAGCAAGCCATAACCCAAAAGAATATAACGGCTACAAGGTTTACGGCGAAGACGGCGGTCAGGCTGCAAACGAGCTTGCAAACGCTATTCAGAAAAAAATTGAGCAGACAGATATTTTTGCCGACGTAAAATATAACACCGACGACAGCGGTATTATAATGATAGGCAAAGAGGTTGACGAAGAGTATTACAAAAAGGCGGAAGATGTAATAATTGACCGCGATGTTATAAACAAAGCATCAGACTTAAAGTTTGTATACACACCTTTCCATGGCTCAGGAAATGTTCCCGTACGCGAAATTTTAAAAAGAACAGGCTTTACAAATGTTTCTGTTGTAAAAGAGCAGGAATTGCCCGACGGTGACTTTCCCACAGTTGCAAGCCCCAACCCCGAAAATATTGAAGGCTTTGCCCTTGCAATAGAGCTTGCAAAAAAAGAGAAAGCCGACCTTATTATAGGTACCGATCCTGATGCAGACAGAGTAGGTCTTGTTGCAAAAACTTCGGACGGCACATTTAAAGTAATAACAGGTAATCAGCTTGGTGCACTGCTTACACAGTACATTCTTGACAGAAAGAAAGAAACAAACACCTTGCCCCAAAACCCTGTTATTATAACTACTATAGTTTCATCACGTCTTGCAGAAAAAATTGCAAAAAGCTATAATGCAGAGGTTTGCGATGTTTTAACAGGCTTTAAATATATAGCCGACAAAATTCACGAATACGAGCAGACAAAAGAAAAAACCTATCTTCTCGGCTTTGAAGAAAGCTACGGATATTTGCCTGTTACCCACGTACGTGACAAGGATGCGGTTGTTGCATCTTTGCTTATAGCAGAAATGGCGGCTTACTACAGCCTTAAAAATATGACCTTGCACGATGCACTTGCCGAAATTTTTGAAAAATATGGCACATACCGCGAGCTTACCGTCAACATTCAGTCAGAAGGCGTTGACGGAATAGAAAAAATCGCAAATGCAATGAAGTCTTTAAGAGAAAATCTTCCACAAAGCTTTATGGGAGTAAAGGTTAAAACATACAGCGATTATCTTGAAGGAAAAACAGTTGATATAAAAACCGGCGAAGAAACAAAAACAGGGCTACCTTCTTCAAATGTTTTAAGGTTTATTCTTGAAGATGAAACCTTTATAGCATTCCGTCCTTCGGGCACAGAACCTAAATTTAAAATTTATGTAGGTGTAGTTGATAAAAACCCCGAAGATTTTGCAAATGCCGCAAAAGAACTTATAAATATATGATTAAATCCTCCAAAAAAGGGCAGACTAATAAAAACCTTTTTTGGAGGATTTTTTATGAAAAAACATAAAATTTTAAACGGCTTGCTTTTTTACGGAACTGTTTTTGCAGTAACTGTAGGTGTTGCCTCGGCAGGATATTATATTTCATACCAGAAAGAGGCGGTGCAAAACGAAACCAAAAAAAGCTCTGCACAAAAAGTAAAAATAAGCTTTCCAACACCCCAAAAGCCAGAAGAAAAACCAAAAAATCAGGTTGCAGAAAATACTTTTTCTGCAAAAGAAACCGAAGTGGCAAAGGCGGAAGAAAGCTATAAAATGCCCACTCTCGGGAGTATTGTAGTTCCGTATAACGACACAACGCTTGAATATTCCGAAGCTTTTGGTGACTGGAGAACTCATCCGTCAATAGATTTTGATACTTCGCTTGACAGCTCTGTATGGGCATCTGCTGACGGGAAAATCAAAAAGATTTATACTCATCCCATTTACGGAAAAACTGTTGTTATCGAACACGGTGATAATATTATCACAACCTACGCACCCATAGAACCGAAAAACATTTCGGAAGGAAAGTCAGTGAAAGCTGGCGAAACAATAGGAATCTGCAACACTAATACTTTGCATTTTGAGGCTTTTTTAGAAAATAAACCTTTTAATCCTTTTTAAAATGGAGACAGGCCGTAAGCAAGTATTCCTAAATTATCGGCATAAATTTTCGGGAACTGTGTTATTGGCAGAGGATTTTCTCCAAGTCCTGCCTCAATGGTGTATCCTGGTAAATTATAGTTTGAGATAAACCAGTCTTTATACCCTGCAAAGCTTGATTCGTAAGGAACATCGGCTAAAGGATATCCGCTTGCCGCAGAAAAAATTTCGCCTATCTCAAGTGCTCCGGGCGGCTCAAAATCAAGATACTGCCAGAAAATAACTTCTCCTTGTGTGTGATAGGAAAGGGTAAGCTTGAATGAGTGATTTAAAGTGTATTGGTATATAGTCCTGCTTTCAGGCTCACTCAACGGCTCCTGCCCTACAAAGTTTATGGGGGAGGGAGAAGTAAAGCCTTGCGAGAACTTAATTTCCCGCGCGTTTGACCAGCCTGCGGGATAATTTAAGTTTAAATCAACTCCTCGTATATTTGCTTTCCATCCTGAAGGGAATGGAACAGACGGATAATCCGCCGAGATTTTTAAAGCATTTTCGTAATATTCTCCGCTGTTTAATGCTCCCGTTACAAGGTCTACGCCGTCGGGATTTACAAGGGGTACCATATAAAGAGTGGTAGCCCTGAATAAAAGAGGGGAAGGAATATTATATATTTTATCGGCACGGGAATAGCTGTCGGCATAATCTTCGATGAACTTAAGAAGTACGGGGGTAGTAATCCATTCGTTTGCGTGATGAGAGGCGTTATAGAAAACCTCTCTTTCCCCAACTCCTATCCGAAGGGCAATTAAGTCTTTGCCCATAACACTTTTGCCTATGGTTTCGCGCGTTATGTAGGGGTATCGCACTAAAAGTCCGTCGCATATAAGCTGTGTCAGTTCATACGAATAGGCAATATTTGTAGGCACAACAGGGAAGTTATAGGGAATATAAATTTCCTGTCCTATCTGTAAATTTTTAAAATCAAGGTTTGGGTTTGCCGTTTCTACAAGCCGAAAAGAAGTATTAAATCTTTTGGCTAAATCCCATAAAGTATCCCCGGGGCGTATTTTGTAAACAAAATATCCTTTTATAAAGCGTGAAAGACTTTGCCATGTAATGTCACCGAGGACACCGTCGGCTTCAAGATTTTCTGCACGCTGAAAACTTTTTAAAGCATTTTCTGTATTTTCGCCGAAAATGCCGTCAAGCTTTCCGTTATAATATCCGCTTCGAAAAAGAGCAAGCTGAAGCATCTGAACTAAAGAACCTGTGTCACCTTTTTTTAGCAACATAAAAACACCTCCTGACTTAAATTATATGCAGAAGGTGTTTAGTAAAATACTTAATATTTATTTAATGTAGCCTTTTTTTATTCCGTCATCTATCATTGCACAAATGGTAGGCCACATTGCAGGGATGGTTTTTTCGGCAATTCCTACTCTTGCAAGTATCTGCTCGCGTGTTGCATTGCCTAAAACCCATGCGTGGCCGTCTGTATGGTAGTTACCTATAAATGCCTGAATTCTGTCCATACAGTTTGCATAAACAGAATCGGGAGTTTTACATTCGTCAAATTCATCAAACAAAGCACGAAGCTCTTTCCCGCAATCGTCGGGCATCAAACCAAAAATTTTGTCGGCAGCAATGCGTTCTCTTTCCTGTTTGCCCTCGTTTGCTGCTACGTCATAGGCAAAGGTATCGCCCGCATAAATTTCTACAAGGTCGTGAACTATAGCCATTTTCAAAACCCTTAACATATCAATCTCTTCGGAGGCATATTCTTCAAACAGCATAGCACAAAGAGCAAGATGCCAGGAATGTTCAGCATCGTTTTCTCTTCTTGAACGGTCAAGCAAAATATTTCTGCGGAAAACGCTTTTCATTTTATCGGTTTCGAGTAAAAATTTAATTTTTGAGTCAATTTTTGTATCCATAATATGCTCCTTTTATAAATTATTATTATAAGTATATCATATATAAAAATAAAATCAAAGAAAATTCGTAAAAATACTTGACAATTTTGGAATATAGTGGTATCGTAATATCTAAATTAGCACTCTTTGAAGTTGAGTGCTAACAGGAGATGGTAACATGGAACTTGATAGCAGAAAAAAACAAATACTTGCTGCCATTGTAGATAACTACATAAAAACGGCAGAGCCAGTAGGCTCTGTTACCATAGCAAAAAATTACGGAATACATTTGAGCTCGGCAACCATCCGTAACGAAATGGCAGACCTTGAAAGTATGGGATATCTTGATAAGCCTCACACCTCTGCAGGGAGAATTCCGTCAAGTCTTGGATACAGACTTTATGTTGAGCATCTTATGAACAAATATAGCCTTACAAAAGAAGAAACACAAATTCTTAAAAAGGTTATGCAAGATAAAATAAACGGCTTTGACGATATAGTTTTCCACGCATCTGATGCTTTAAGTGCAATGACAAATTATATTACCGTTGCAACAGCGTGCGAGCAAAGAGGAGATAAGATAGAAAGCTTTGAAATTATACCCATAGGATATTCAAAGGCTCTTTTGGTAGTAACAATAGACGACGGCAAGGTAAAAAGCGCGGGACTTAACACAGAAAATATGTCCCCTGAATATATTGCACTTATTTCAAGGGTGCTTTCGGCAAAGTTTGAAGGACGCTCTCCTTTTGATTTGGAAGAAAGAGAACGCAGAGAACTCCAGAGTCTTTTAAACGATGTTCCGGGTCTTTACAGAGAAATTTTAGATAATTTGTATGACTGGTTAAGACCGAGAAAGAAGGTTCACCTTGGCGGAATGGTAAATATATTCAATCATCCCGAATACAGAGATTTTGAAAAAGCAAAAAAACTGCTCGGATTTGTTGAAAAGGGCGAAAATGTAAATTCAATAATGAGCGATGACGGTGCAAAAATAAAAATTACAATAGGCGACGAAAATGTTCACGAAGAACTGAAAAACTGCAGTGTTGTAATTGCACATTATAACCTTGGCGGAAAGATAGAAGGGGATATAGGAATTATAGGCCCCTGCCGTATGTATTACTCGAAGGTGGTATCGTCACTTTCGGCGGCAACAAACGCACTTTGCGAAGCTTTTGGCAAATTGCTTTAAGGAGGAAAATATGAGCGAAAATAAAGAAGAAAAAGAAATTTTAGAAGAAACTGCACAAGAAACAGTTGAAGAAAATGCACAGCCTTCTGCAGAGCCTGAAAAAACAGACTACTATGATAAATATTTAAGAACAGTAGCAGAGTTTGATAACTACAGAAAAAGAACACAAAAAGAAAAAGATACAATGTATCTTGACGGAAAGGCAGACTGCGTTGCTGCATTTTTACCCCTTGCAGACAATATGGAAAGATGCGTTACGGCAGCAGAAGCATCGGGCGATGTTGAAAGCCTTAAAAAAGGCATAGAGCTTATGGTAAAGCAGTTTGACGATATTTTAAAAAGTCTTAAGGTAGAACCTATTCCCGCAGTGGGCGAGGAGTTTAACCCCGAGCTTCACAATGCGGTTATGCATATAGAGGATGAAACCTGCGATACAAACACAATAGTTGAAGAGTTTCAGAAGGGCTACCGCACAGTTGACGGAAAAATTATACGTCACAGTATGGTAAAGGTAGCAAACTAAAAAGGTTTATTAAAGAAAGGAAGTAATATAAAATGAGCAAAATTATAGGAATTGACTTAGGTACAACAAACTCTTGCGTAGCAGTTATGGAAGGCGGCGAGCCTGTTGTAATTGCAAACGCAGAAGGTGCAAGAACAACCCCCTCGGTTGTAGCATTCACAAAAACAGGCGAAAGATTGGTAGGTCAGGTAGCAAAAAGACAGGCTATAACTAACCCTGACAGAACAGTTATTTCAATAAAAAGAGATATGGGCGGCGACAGACGTGTTGCCATTGACGACAAAAACTATACACCTCAGGAAATTTCTGCAATGATTTTACAGAAGCTTAAATCAGATGCAGAAAGCTATCTTGGCGAAACAGTAACACAGGCAGTTATTACTGTTCCTGCATATTTCTCGGATGCACAGCGTCAGGCTACAAAGGATGCAGGTAAAATTGCAGGGCTTGAAGTTTTAAGAATAATAAACGAACCCACAGCCGCATCACTCGCTTATGGTATGGACAAAGATACAGACCAGAAAATAATGGTATATGACCTTGGCGGTGGTACATTTGACGTATCAATTCTTGAAATTGGTGACGGTGTATTTGAAGTTTTGGCAACAAGCGGTAACAACCGTCTTGGTGGCGACGACTTTGACGAAAGAATTATAAAATATATCTGCAGTGAATATCAGAAGGAAGCAGGCATTGATTTATCTTCTGACAAAATGGCTATGCAAAGACTCAAGGAAGCTGCAGAAAAAGCTAAAATTGAGCTTTCGGGCGTTACAACCTCAAACATTAACCTTCCCTTTATCACAGCAGATGCAACAGGCCCCAAACACCTTGATATGACTTTAACACGTGCAAAGTTCAACGAACTTACAGCAGACCTTGTTGAAAACACAATGGTACCTGTAAGAAATGCGATAAAGGATGCAGGCATTTCTGTAAACGAAATCGACAAAATACTGATGGTAGGCGGTTCAAGCCGTATCCCCGCAGTATACGATGCAGTAAAGAACTTTATAGGAAAAGAACCCCACAAGGGAATTAACCCTGACGAATGTGTTGCAATAGGTGCAGCAATTCAGGCAGGTGTACTCTCCGGCGAAGTAGAAGATTTGGTACTTTTAGACGTAACACCCCTCTCACTCGGTATTGAAACTATGGGCGGAGTATTTACACGTCTTATCGACAGAAATACAACAATTCCCACAAAGAAGAGCCAGATATTCTCAACCGCAGCAGACGGACAGACAAGTGTTGAAGTACACGTACTTCAGGGCGAAAGAGAAATGGCTGCTTACAACAAAACTTTAGGCAGATTTACTTTAAGCGGAATTCCTTCAGCACCCCGCGGAGTACCCCAGATTGAAGTTACATTTGATATAGATGCAAATGGTATTGTTCACGTTTCGGCAAAGGATATGGGAACAGGCAACGAACAGAATATTACTATTACAGCATCGGGCAACCTCTCTGACGAAGATATAGAAAAGGCTGTAAAAGAAGCAGAACAACACGCTGCCGAAGATAAGCAGAAGAAAGAAGAGGTTGACGTAAGAAACAACGCAGACCAGCTTGTTTACCAGACAGAAAAGACCTTAAAAGAGCTTGAAGGCAAAATAAGCGAAGAAGATAAAAATGCAGTAACTCCTTTACTTGATTCTTTAAAAGAAGCATTAAAGGGTACAGATACAGCAAAAATTAAAGAAGCAAGCGAAGCTTTAAGTCAGAAATTCTACGAAATATCAGCAAAGCTTTATCAGAACGCAAACCCCGGCGCACAGGGTGCAGACCCGGGCGCACAGGGCGCACAGGGTGCAAACGGCGAAACAGTTTACGATGCAGACTATAAAGTTGTTGATGATGAGGAGAATAAGTAATTTAAATGTCTAAAAGAGATTATTACGAGGTGCTCGGCGTAAGCCGCGGGGCAAGTGATGCAGAGCTTAAAAAGGCATTTCGCCAGATGGCAAAAAAGTATCATCCCGATGTAAATCGCGAAGCCGATGCAGATGCAAAGTTTAAAGAAGTAAACGAAGCATACGAAATTTTGAGTGACCCTGATAAACGTGCCCGCTATGACCAGTTTGGTCATGCGGGCGTAGACCCTTCTGCCGGCGGCGGTGCAGGCTACGGCGGTGGCGGATTCGGAGGCTTTGATTTTGACCTTGGCGACATTTTTGGCGAATTTTTCGGCGGAGGAAGAGCAAGGGCAAACAGGGCATCAAGAGGGGAAGATTTATACGAATCCATACAGATTACATTTAAGGAAGCGGCTTTTGGCGTTAAAAAGACCGTTGATGTTATAGCGCTTGAAACCTGCGGGGAATGTTCGGGAAGCGGTGCTAAAAAAGGAACCTCGCCAGAAACCTGTCCCACCTGTCGCGGAACAGGTCAGGTTAGAATGAGTATGGGCTTTATGACTACTGCAAGAACCTGTGATACCTGTCGTGGTACGGGTAAAATAATTAAAAATCCTTGTGAAAAGTGTGGCGGTCACGGTCTTGTAAGAAGGAAAAAGAAAATTGATGTTAATATTCCAGGCGGAATCAAGGATGGTCAGGCAGTATCTGTAAGGGGCGAAGGTAACCACGGCAGACATGGCGGACCTGCAGGCGATATAATAATAGAAGTACACGTAAAACCCGACCCATTCTTTGAAAGAAGGGGCGATGACGTTATATGCCAAGTACCCGTTACATTTACAGAAGCAGCACTCGGTGCGGAAATTGAAGTTCCTACTTTAGACGGCAAGGTGAAATATGATATTCCCGAAGGAACACAAAACGGAACAATTTTCCGCCTGCGTGACAAGGGTGTAAATCATATTGGTATGCGTGGCAGAGGCGACCAGCTTGTTTATATTGATGTTGAAGTTCCAAAGAACTTAACAAGTGAACAAAAGAAGATTTTAGAAAGCTTTGCCGAAGCAACGGGCAGTAAAAACTACAAAGTAAAAAAGAGCTTTTATGATAAAATAAAAAGCAAGTTAAGCTGAAGGAGAATATTTTTATGAGAGAATATCTTATAAAACGCAAAACCGATAAAATGTGGGATGCTGCCGAAAGAGCAGATATAGATAATTTTCAGTGGGTAACCGATTACACACCAAAATCTCACGCATGGCTTTTGTATGATGACGAAAATATTTATGTAAAAATGGAAAGCTACGACAGCGAGGTTTTTGCTGAATGCAAAGAACGCAACGGGGAGGTTTCGGAAGACAGTTGTCTGGAATTTTTTATTTGCCCCGTATCAAAACCTAATTACATAAATATCGAAATAAATATCATAGGTACTTTGTATCTTGGTACAGCAACAGGCAGACCCGATATTACTCCTCTTGATGACCCCGAAGAAATATTTGATATAAAAACATCGGTAAAGGATATAAAGGACTATAACGGGGAAAAATGGACTGTGGAATACAAAGTTCCCTTTTCGTTTTTAAAGAAAGTGTACGGGGAATTTGATATTAAAGACGGTTTTTATGCAAATATGTATAAGATATGTATGGCAAAAGAACACTATGGTACGTGGAATCCTATTGACTATCCTACACCTGAATTCCACTGGAAAAAAAGTTTTGGAAAATTAAATCTTGAATAAAAGTGTTGACTTATACAAAAAAATATAGTAGAATACTTAATGTAAATTAAATAAAATTATCCGGTTGGACGGCAAATGCCGTTTTCAAGTAAACAAAGCTTTAGGGTGGAGAGCTGTTTTTGGCTCTCCGCTTATTTTTTTGGAGGTGTATAATTTGAAGAAGGATTTATTATTGACAATAGGCTTTTTTGCTGTAGCTTTAGTAGCAATTTTAGTTGTAAAGGCATTTATGTAAAAAGTATTTATATAAAAAAGGTTTGACCTTGAAGGTTAAACCTTTTTTATATGCGAAAATATAGCAAATAATACTTGTATTTTAAACTAAATTTTGGTATAATATAAAATAGAATACGTGTATTTTGCCATTTTTTTAATTTTGGCAGTAAGGAGAATAAAATGGGACTTTTTGAAAAGGTTTTCGGAACCTATAGCGAACGTGAAATTAAAAGAATATTACCACTTATTGATAAAATAGAAAACTATGCAGAAAGCTTTGGCAAATTATCGGATGCCGAGCTTACACAAAAAACGGCAGAATTTAAAGAAAGACTTAAAAACGGCGAAACTTTAGACGATATTTTACCCGAAGCTTTTGCCACTGTCAGAGAAGCATCCGCACGTGTACTCGGTATGCGCCACTTTAAGGTACAGCTTATAGGCGGTATAGTTTTGCATCAGGGCAGAATATCCGAAATGAAAACAGGTGAAGGTAAAACTCTGGTTGCAACACTTCCGGCATATTTGAATGCTTTATCGGGCAAGGGTGTGCACATTGTAACTGTAAACGATTATCTTGCAAAGCGTGACAGCGAATGGATGGGTAAGCTTTACCGCTTTTTAGGGCTTTCGGTAGGTCTTATAGTTCACGGCTTAACTCCCGAAGAGAGAAAAGCAGCCTATGCGGCAGATATAACCTATGGTACAAATAACGAAATGGGTTTTGATTACCTTCGTGACAATATGGTAATCTACAAAGAAAATATGGTGCAAAGAGGTCATAACTTTGCAATTGTTGACGAAGTTGACTCCATTTTGATAGACGAAGCAAGAACTCCCCTTATAATAAGCGGTATGGGGGACAAGTCAAATAAGCTTTACGAGCTTGCCGATACGCTTGTAAAGGGCATGAGAGGAATAAAAATTACCGAGCTTAACGATAAGGAACTGCACGACGATTACGACGGTGACTATATTGTTGACGAAAAGGCACGTTCTGTAACCTTAACAGCAAAGGGTATAAAAAAAGCAGAAGAATTTTTCTCTATAGAAAATCTTTCTGACCCTGAAAACAGCGAAATTTCACATCACGTAAATCAGGCTATGAAAGCCTACGGCACAATGAACCGCGACCAGCAGTATGTTGTAAAAGACGGTCAGGTTTTAATAGTTGACGAATTTACAGGCCGTATTATGCAGGGACGCCGTTACAGCGACGGTTTGCATCAGGCAATAGAAGCTAAAGAACGAGTAAAAATCGAAAACGAAAATAAAACCCTTGCAACCATTACATTCCAGAACTATTTCAGGATGTATGCAAAACTTTCGGGTATGACGGGTACTGCAAAAACCGAGGAGGAAGAATTCAGGGGCATTTACGGACTTGACGTTATTGAAATTCCTACAAACAGACCCCTTGCACGTTTTGACGAATCTGATAAGGTGTATAAAACCGAGCAGGCAAAATTTAATGCAGTTGCCAATATGATAGAAGAAAAACACAAAACAGGTCAGCCTGTTTTGGTTGGTACTATAACAATAGAAAAATCTGAAAAATTAAGCAATATTCTTAAAAAACGCGGTGTAAAGCACGAGGTTTTAAATGCAAAGCACCACCAGAGAGAAGCACAGATAATAGCACAGGCAGGTAAAAAAGGTGCTGTTACCATTGCAACCAACATGGCGGGCAGAGGTACCGACATTATGCTTGGCGGTAATGCCGAATATCTTGCAAAAAGCGAAATGACACGAGTTTTAGATGAGGATGGCGAGCCTAAATATTCAGATTTTTTAATAAACGAAGCAACAGGCTTTGCCGAAACCGATAATGCCGAAATTTTAGAGGCAAGAGAAACCTATCGTACTTTTTATGAAAAGCATAAGGTGGATGTAGACAAAGAACATGCCGAGGTTGTTGATTTGGGCGGACTTTGTATAATTGGTACAGAAAGGCACGAATCACGCCGTATTGACAATCAGCTCCGTGGCCGTGCCGGCAGACAGGGCGACCCCGGTTCATCCTGCTTCTTTATATCACTTGAGGATGATTTAATGCGTCTTTTCGGTTCTGAAAGACTTGAAGGGGTTGTAAATGCTTTAGGTCTTTCGGACGACGATGTTATAGAACATTCTATGCTTACAAAGGCAATAGAAAGTGCACAGAAAAAGGTTGAAGGCAATAACTTCCAGATTAGAAAGCACGTTCTGCAGTATGACGATGTTATGAATACTCAGCGTGAAACTATATACTCGCAAAGACAGAAGGTTTTAAACGGCGAGGATATAAGCGAAGTAATAAAGGGTATGATAGACAGTGTTGTTGAAAATATGGTTTTAACATACACAAATGCCGAAACTTCCGCTGACTGGAACTATGCAGGATTAACAGAATATGCATCAAGTATGTTTGCACCTGTCGAAATCCCCGAAGAAGACAGACAAAAGCTTACTGACCTCTTCCGTGAACTTGCATACAAGCTTTATGCAGAAAAGGAACAAGAGTTTGGCGAAAATATGAGGGAACTCGAAAGAGTAGTTTTACTTCGTGCGGTTGACTCAAAGTGGATGACACATATTGACGATATGGACCAGTTAAGACAGGGCATAGGTCTTTTATCATTTGCAAAGCATAACCCTGTTACAGAATATCAGATAGTCGGCTTTGATATGTTTGAAGAGATGATTCAGAGTATCCGTGAAGACACGGTAAAATATCTGCTTCACGCACAGATAAACCGCCAGCCGCTTCAAAGACAGCAGGTTGCTAAAGAGGCACAGGCATCGGCAGGCGACACAAATGCCGATACAACAGTAAAAAAAGACAAAAAGGTTGGAAGAAACGACCTTTGTCCCTGCGGAAGCGGCAAAAAATATAAAAAGTGCTGCGGTGCAGACAGTCAATAAAAAAGAAGGGGTAACAACATGGTAGAATATGATGAATACAGATTAGGTCTTGTGGCGATGAAAAAGGATATCGATGAGCTTAGCGAAACTCTCGGTATAGAGCGTGACAGACAGTCTTTGGAAGAATTAAAAGAAAAAACAGCGGCACCTGATTTTTATAACGATATAGAAAATTCGCAAAAGGTGCTTAAAAAGCTTAAACAACTTGAAAACAAAATAGAACGCTATGAAGCACTTGGAAACTCAAGAGATGATACCGAAACCTTAATAGAGCTTGCAGAAATGGAAGAAGACTTATCCTTTTTGGAAGAGGTTTCGCAAGCTTATTCTGCTTTGCAGGAGGATATCGAGAATATGAGACTTGAAGCATTGCTTTCGGGTCCCTACGATAAAAACAATGCAATATTGACTCTGCACGCAGGTGCAGGCGGAACAGAAGCACAGGACTGGGCACAGATGCTGTACCGTATGTATCAGATGTTTTCTGAAAGAAGAGGATATAAAGTATCTGTTATGGACTTTCTTGACGGTGACGAAGCGGGTATAAAAAGCGTAACCTTTATGATAGAAGGAGAAAACGCTTACGGCTACTTAAAATGCGAAAAGGGCGTACACAGACTTGTAAGAATATCACCCTTTGACGCATCGGGAAGAAGACATACTTCCTTTGCATCCTTGGAAGTTATGCCTGAAATTGATGACGATATCGAAGTAAATATAAATCCTGACGATTTGAAGATTGACACCTTCCGTTCAAGCGGTGCGGGCGGTCAGCACGTAAACAAAACATCTTCGGCAATAAGAATAACACATATCCCTACAGGAATTGTTGTTGCCTGCCAGAACGAACGTTCACAGCATCAGAACAAGGATATGGCAATGAAAATGTTAAAGGCAAAGCTTGCCGAAATTGCAGAACGTGAGCATAAAGAAAAAATCGAGGATATAAAAGGTGTTCAGAAAGAAATTGCCTGGGGAAGCCAGATACGTTCTTATGTATTCTGCCCCTATACAATGGCAAAAGACCACAGAACAAACTTTGAAATAACAAACATAAACTCGGTAATGGACGGAAATATAGACGGATTTATAAATGCCTACTTAAAGGCTGTAAATTTAGGAGAGCTTTCGGAGAAATAAAATGAACTATACAACACTTGCTTTTGAAAATATTTCGGTGCTTATTCTTATTATAGCAATAGGTTATATATTGCGTATAAAGAATATTTTGCCAAAAGAAGCTTCGAAAATACTTTCAACTTTAGTTTACTGGCTGTTTTTACCTGCGGTAATTTTTAAGTCAATAACCGAAAACCTTTCGCCCGATAATATTTACGCAGAATATAAATATATTGTGCTTGGGCTTATAATGGTAACTGTAAGCTTTGTAATATCATTTATTATTGCAAGATTTTTTGAGAAAAAGGGACAATTTCACGATATAGTTGCCTACTCTCTTGCAATACCAAATATAGGTTACATAGGTTACCCTCTTATTCAGGGAGTTTTGGGGGATGAAGGCCTTTTCCACATGGTAATGTTTGCAATATTTTTTAACGTTGGAATATTAACTATAGGAGATTACATTTTAAATCCTAAAAGAGAGTTAAAAATAAAAGCCTTGATAAATCCTACTCTTGTTATGATGGCACTTGCGGTAGTGCTTGCTCTTCTTGGAATAAAAATGCCTAAGATTGTAAACAACACAGTTTCTAATCTTGCCTCGTGTATGGCACCGAGTGCAATGCTTTTAGCGGGCGTTCTTATGTCAGAAAAGCCTTTAAAAGAAATGTTTACATCAAAAAGAATTTATCTTCTTATGATTATAAAAAACTTTTTTATGCCACTGCTTTTTGGTGCGATACTTTATCTTATAGGCTTAAGAGGAGAAATTTATATTATAGCAGTTGCATCTGTTGCATTGCCTATGGGGCTTAATGCGGCAGTCTTTCCCGAAGCACACGGAGGCGACGGGTCAGAAGGTGCAAAATCCTGCTTTATATCAACTTTATTTGCGGTTATATCAATACCGCTGGTATTTTATATTATTACAAATATAGCATAGGAGGAAAAGAGAATGAATTATTATCTTGCAATTGACGTTGGTGCTTCAAGCGGACGTCACATTTTAGGTTCTATCCAGAACGGAAAAATAGTTTTAGAGGAAGTTTATCGTTTTGAAAACAAAAACATCAAAAGAGACGGACACCTTGTATGGGAGCTTGACAAGCTTTTTGAAAACATTAAGGCGGGTATGAAAAAGTGTGCCGAAATAGGCAAAAAACCCGTAAGTATGGGTATAGACTTTTTTGGCGTTGATTTTGTATTGCTTGATAAAGATGACAATATTTTGGGCGATACAATTGCATACCGTGATTCAAGAACAAACGGAATGCCCGAAGAAATTGATAAAATAATTCCAAGAGAGAAGCTCTACGAAAGAACAGGTATACAAAGCCAGCTCTTCAATACAATTTATCAGCTTTACAGCGTTAAAAAGACAAGTGATTATCTTGATAAGGCAGAGCGTTGGCTTATGCTCGCAGAATATTTTAACTTCCTTTTAACAGGTGTTAAGATGAACGAGTATACAAACTGTTCAACAACAGGTCTTTTAAATGCAAAGACTCACGATTTTGACAAAGAGCTTTTAGATATGCTTGGTATTCCTTCAAAAATATTTGGTACACCCCAAAAGCCCGGTACAGTTGTTGGCAAGCTTACACCCGAAATTTCCGCAGAAACAGGTCTTGATTTAACAGTAGTATTGCCCGCAACACACGATACAGGCTCGGCTGTAATGAGCGTTCCTACAATGGACCCCTGCGTATATATAAGCTCGGGTACATGGTCACTTATGGGCGTATTGCTTAATGAAGCAATAACAACAGACGAAAGCAGAGAATCAGGCTTTACAAACGAAGGTGCGTATGACGGCGGTATAAGATACTTAAAGAACATTATGGGACTGTGGATTATCCAGTCTATCCGCCGCGATTTAAACAAAAAATATACATTTGACGAAATGTGCGAAATGGCACAGAATTCAAACTACACAGGCGAAATTGATGTAAACGATAATTGCTTTTTAGCACCCGACAATATGGTTGATGCAATAAAGAATTATCTTGCAGAGCATAATCAGCCAGCACCCGAAAGCATTGACGATATTCTTTGCACAGCCTATAACAGCCTTGCAAAGGAATATGCTAGAACAGTAAGCGAAATTGAAAATATAACAGGCAAAACCTATGACAGAATACATATAGTAGGCGGCGGATGTAAAGATACTTTCTTAAGCGAGCTTACTGCAAAATATACAGGCAAGGCAGTATATGCAGGCCCTGTTGAAGCAACAGCTTTAGGTAACATTTTGTGCCAGATGTTCAGAGGCGGAGAATATGCTGATATGAAATCGGCAAAAGAAGCTATTAAAACCTCGTTTGATGTGAAAAGAATATGACAGAAATATATTTTGATAATAGTGCCACAACAAAGCCCTGCAAAGCAGCAAAAGATGCTGCTTTGCAGGTTATAGAAGAAAATTACGGAAACCCGTCAGCCCGTCACAAAAACGGTCTTTTGGCAAACAAGCTTTTGAAGGAATCAAGAGAAACGGTTGCAAAAGCATTGGGTGTAGCCCCCGAAACGCTGATTTTTACACAGGGCGGTACAATGGCTGATAATTTAGCCTTTTTTGGTGCACCAAATATGCGAAACGGAAAAAGAGTAATAACAACAAGTGTTGAACATCACGCAGTTTTGCACCCCGCAGCAGAGCTTGAAAGACGTGGCTTTGAGGTTATATACCTTGACGTTAACAAAAATGGGCAGATAGATTTAAACGAATTTGAAAATGCAGTTAATGAAGACACCTCGTTTATAAGCATAATGCACGTAAACAACGAAACGGGTGCAATTTTCCCCATAAAAGAGCTTTGTAGTATAGCAAAAAGAAAAAATCCTAAAGTGATTTTTCATACAGACGCAGTACAGTCGTTTGGTAAGTGCGAACTTTTGCCCGCAAAATGGGGCATAGATTTGGTTTCTGTAAGCGCACATAAGATACACGGCTTAAAAGGGGCAGGGGCTCTTTATGTAAGAAAAGGTGTTAACTTAAAACCGCTTATTTTTGGCGGAGGACAGGAAAGAGATATTGCCCCCGGTACAGAAAATATGCCTTCAATAGCAGCCTTTGCAGCAGCCTGCGCAGAGCTTGAAAAAAATAAAAATAACAACATTAACTCTTTATCGCAAAAGCTTAAAGAAGGTATTTTAAAAATTCCTAAAACAGAACTTAACAGTCCCGAGGACGGACTTTCAAATATTATAAACATTTCGTTTGGCAAAATTCCTGCAGAGGTTATGCAAAGTGCACTTTCGGCAGAAGGGTTATATGTTTCGTCAGGCTCTGCTTGTACCTCGTCAAAAGCAGGGAAAAGCCACGTTTTAAAAAATATGGGAGTGCGTCACCCCGAAAGTGCAATTCGTTTCAGCCTTTCGTATATGAACACAGAGGAAGAAGTTGAAAAAGCATTGCAAATAATAGAAAAAACAGCTTTAATGCTTGGAAGGACAGTCGGACAATGAAAGAAATAATTTTAATAAAATACGGCGAAATAATTTTAAAAGGGTTAAACCGACACGTGTTTGAGGACAAGCTTGTTGGGAACATTATAAAAGCTATCGACCATAAAGCACATGTTTATAAATCCTTTGCAACCATTTATGCAGAGCCGAATGAAGGCGTTGATATTGACGAGCTTACCGAAAAAATCAGCCGTGTATTCGGCATAGTTTCGGTTTGCCGTGCAGGGGTATGCGAAAAGGATATTGACGATATCTGCGCCTTTGCACCCGAGTATTTAAAGGACACACTTTCTTTAAAGAAAACCTTTAAGGTTGAAACTAAAAGAGCCGACAAAAAGTACCCGATAAAATCGCCCCAAATCAGTGCAACAGTAGGCGGAGCTATACTTAAAGCTTTCCCTGATATAAAGGTTGACGTTCAAAACCCCGAGTTTATAGTAAATGTTGAGGTACGTGAAAAAGGTGCCTATATTTACGGCGAAAAGATTGCAGGTCAGGGCGGACTTCCTACAGGCACAAGCGGTAAGGCAGTTTTACTTTTATCTGGAGGAATTGACAGCCCTGTTGCAGGCTATATGATAGGAAAAAGAGGTGTAACATTAGAAGCTGTACACTTTTTCTCATATCCCTTTACAAGCGAGCTTGCAAAGCAGAAGGTAATAGATTTAGCAAAGCTTTTGGCAGGATTTACGGGAAGCTTAAAGCTCCACATTGTTCCCTTTACAGAACCGCAATTACAAATGAAAGAAAAATGTCCCGAAGAGCATTTGACTTTAATAATGCGCCGTATGATGATGAAAATTGCAAGTAAAATCGGTCAAAAAAGCGGTGCAGGTGCTCTTATCACGGGCGAAAGCTTAGGTCAGGTAGCAAGCCAGACTATGGAAGCAATTATGGTAACAGAGGATGCTTGCTCACTTCCCTGCTACAGACCCTTAATAGGTATGGACAAGGAAGATATAATTGCAATTTCAAAGAAAATTGACAGTTACGAAACTTCAATTTTGCCCTATGAAGATTGTTGCACAGTATTTACTCCAAGACACCCCTCAACAAGACCAAAGCTTGAAAAAATACTTGCTTCCGAAGCACTTATCGACAGCGAAAAGCTTATAGAGGATGCAGTAGAAAATACAGAAACAATAATTCTTTAAAAGGAAAATAAAATGAAAAAAATATTATTGATTGTTTTATCACTAATAATATTTTCATCAATGTCGTGTGCGGCGCAAGATGCATCCGAAATTTATATAGAGGTTTTACCGCCCAAAAGAGAGGCTTCCCCTGCCGATATTTCACAAATTTCCATTTTGCAGGAAGAGTATGCAATATATTCTGCAGAGTGGAAAATGGCAAGGGGGCAAACTTTAGTTGATATGAAAAGCCAAAAATTTGAGGATGGGGAACAGTATTTTTTGGTTTTGGATGTTTATGTAAAAAATGCAGGAAAGTTTCCCCAAAATCTTAATGTTTTGGTAAACGGAGAAGAAGCATCAGGCTATGGAATGGAGAACCTTATAATTCCCGCACCGGGAGGACATAAGATAATAACAATAGGCTTCCCTGCAATAAAAAAATACATTACTCTTTTTAATATAAATGTAAACACCCCGAATATTGAAACTTTTCCGCAAAAGCCAGAGGTGGCAACAGGAACTCACGGTATTATAAAAAAATACAAGTGGATTTGTAACGATAAGGAAATGTATGCCTTTCAAAGCTTTGCAAAAGGAAATTCATATAAGCTTGAAATGGTGCTTGAGCCTTATAAAACTCACGAGTTTAACGAGGAAAGAATAGAGGTTAATTTAAACGGGGAAAAATGTGAGAAAAGCTTTAATACTGACGGAACAATATATATTTTATACGATTTTGGTAAAATATCAGAAGATGACTATAACGGAGAACATTTAAAGTTTTCAAAGGATGATAGTAAAAATTTTAATTTGCCAAAGCTTTATTTTGAGGACGGAATTGACTGGCATCAGATTTATATGGATTCAGGCCACGAAATGGAAGTAACTTATAAATACGACTGGTTTTTAAAAAACTTGAAAACAGGCGAAGAAATAGCCTGTGTGTCAAATACCAAAAACGAGTCTGTACAAATTAAATTCGTTGATGAGGGAGAATACATTCTCTACTGCAAAGGGGTATATTTTTATTTGTATAACGATATATCAACTGAATTTACAAATCAGAGATTAACTCTTTCAAAATTCTCAAAGCCTTACAGAATAACAGTATCGGGCAACAAAGACGATAAACTTTTCGAAATTATGCAAATAGTAAATAAAAATGTTCCATTCTCATTCGCAAAAAAGACAAAATATTTTGGTAAAGCTTTTTCAACTTTTATAAAGGGAAAAATATGAATAAAAAAGAGAAAATAATATTAAAGCTTATAGAAAATAAAATAACAGTTTCCTGTGCAGAATCCTGCACGGGAGGAATGCTCGCTTCTGCATTTACAGATGTGTCAGGCGTGTCCGAAATTTTTTCGGAAGGTATTGTAACTTATGCAAACGAAGCAAAAGAAAGACTTGGTGTACCGGGGGCAGTAATAGCTTCCCACGGGGCAGTAAGTGCCGAAACGGCATGCCGTATGGCAAAAAGCATAAGAATGCGTGCAGGCACCTGTATTGGTATTTCAACAACAGGAATTGCAGGTCCCACAGGCGGTACCGATAAAAAACCCGTAGGGCTTGTGTATATAGGCATTTCAACTAAAAATGTAACAATGGCTATAAAAAATAATTTTACAGGTTCAAGAGATGAAGTAAGAAAAAAGACGGTAGAAAAAATTTTTGATGTATTGGAGAGATTAATATGAAGCTTTGGGAAAATAACACACCTTATTTTGACAGCAGCATAGGTCAGGCAGAACCCGAAATTATTCCTTATCTTGCAGACGGGGAAAATACTCCTGCAATAGTTGTATGCGCCGGCGGTGGCTATACACACAGAGCACCGCACGAAGCCGAACCTGTTGCTGAGTGGATTCAGAGTATGGGTATTTCAGCATTTATTGTAACATACAGATTAACTCCCTACACATACCCTGCAATTTTGGCAGACGTACAACGAGCAATAAGACTTGTAAGATATAAAGCTAAAGAATTTAATGTAGACCCAAACAAGGTAGGCGTTCTTGGTTTCTCTGCAGGGGGACACCTTGCTATGACCTCGGCACTTCACTACGATTTAGCAGAAGACTCGGGTGACGAAGTTGATAAAATGAGTCCAAAGCCCGATGCAGCAATTCTTTGCTATCCTGTAGTTACCATGTGTGAAGATTATCTGCACTGGGGAAGTATGAATTACTTTTTAGGCGGAAAAACAGAGGATATGGAACTTCGCAAAAAGTTTTCGGGCGAAAGAAATGTAACTCCCGATACACCGCCTATGTTTATATGGCATAACTCTGACGATAAGGGTGTGCCCGTACAAAACAGCTTAAGACTTGCAGAAGCTTTGGCAAAAAATAACGTTCTTTATGAAATGCATATTTACCCCCAAGGAGGGCACGGCCCGGGTCTTGCAAAAGATAAAGGACGTTGTGCAGAATGGACATTATCGTGCGGTAACTGGCTCGCAGACCTTTGGAAATAACAAAATTAAGATAAGGATGGCAATATAATGAACCAACCTATAGAACAAAGAATAACCGAAACACTTGAAAAAAACTATATGCCCTACGCTATGAGCGTAATTATATCAAGAGCAATACCTGATATTGACGGGTTTAAACCCTCACACCGTAAGCTTTTGTTTACTATGTATAAAATGGGGCTTTTAAATGGTAATCGTACAAAGTCTGCAAACGTAGTAGGTCAGACAATGAAATTAAACCCTCACGGTGATATGGCAATTTACGAAACCATGGTACGTCTTACCCATGCGCATCAGGCACTTTTGCATCCTTTAGTGGATTCAAAGGGTAACTTTGGTAAGCAGTACAGCCGTGATATGGCGTTTGCCGCACCCCGTTATACAGAAGTAAAGCTTGATAATATTTGCGGCGAAATTTTTAAGGATATCGACAAGGATACAGTAGATTTTGTTGATAACTATGACGGAACCTTAAAAGAACCTGTGCTTTTACCCGCTGCCTTTCCGAACATTTTAGTAAATCCAAATCAGGGTATAGCCGTAGGTATGGCAAGTAATATATGCAGCTTTAATCTTGGAGAACTTTGCGAAACTACCATTCGCTACATAAAGGATAAGAACATAGACCTTCTTGAAACTCTGCCCGCACCCGACTTCCCCACAGGTGCGTATATAATAGGCAACAAGACGGCTTTGCGTGAGATATACGAAACAGGCAGAGGCTCTTTCCGTATGAGGTCAAAATACCGCTACGATAAAAAGAACAACTGCATAGAAGTTACCGAAATTCCATATACTTCCACAACCGAAGCTATAATGGATAAAATAATCGAGCTTATAAAAGAAAATAAAATAAGAGAGATTACAGACATCCGTGACGAAACCGATTTAAGCGGTCTTAAGCTTACAATAGATATAAAAAGAGGCACAGACCCCGATAAGCTTATGACAAAGCTTTATAAAATGACCGAGCTTGAAGCATCATTTGGTTGTAACTTTAATATACTTATTGACGGAAAGCCAATGGTTTTAGGCGTTAAGGGAATACTTGACGAATGGCTTCGTTTCAGAAAGCAGTGCGTTGAAAGAAGACTTAGATTTGAAATCGGCAAAAAGTCTGAAAAACTGCACCTTTTACTTGGTCTTCGTACAATTTTACTTGATATTGACAAAGCAATTTCAATTATCCGTAACACCGAAGAAGATGCAGACGTTGTACCAAACTTGATGTCGGGCTTTGGAATTGACAAGGTACAGGCAGAATTTGTTGCAGAAATAAAACTTCGTAACTTAAATAAGCAGTACATTTTAAAAAGAACTGCCGAAACAGACGACCTTGCCGAAGAAATCAAAAAGCTTGAAGCAATTTTAGGAAGCGATAACGAAATTAAAAAGTGTATAATTGCAGAGCTGAAAGAAATAAAACAAAAATATGCAAAAGAAAGATGCTCGGAAATTTTAGAAGAAGAAAATGTTCAGGTGTACAGCGAATCGGCAGAGGTGGAAGATTATAACCTTAAAATTTTCTTCACAAGAGATAATTATTTAAAGAAAATTTCGCTTGTATCGCTTAGAAGTGCATCGGAACAAAAGCTCAAAGACGATGACGTTATATTAGGTGAGTTTGAAAGTACAAACCGTTCAGACCTTCTTTTATTCAGCAACAAGCAAAATGTTTATAAGGTTAAGATAAGCGAGATAAACGACTGTAAGGCAAGTGCACTTGGGGAATATCTTCCTAACCTTTTACAGCTTGACAGTGAAGAAAAAATTGTTTATGCATTACCAACACTTGATTATAAAGGTTTTGTGATGTTTGCATTTGAAAACGGAAAAGTGGCAAAAATAGACCTGCAAAGCTATGCTACAAAGCTTAACCGTAAAAAGCTTATAAATGCATATAGTGCAGTATCTCCGCTTGTATCAGTGCTGTTTGCACCCGAAGATATTGACGTAGCACTTGTAAGCACAGCTGATAAAATAATGGTAATAAACAGCAAAGAAATTACATTAAAAACAACTAAAAATTCACAGGGTATACAGGTAATGAAGCTTAAAAAAGGCAGTACTCTTAAAAAGCTTTGTCCTGCAGGCGAAGCGGGAGTTGTAGACTTTGAAGAATACAGAGCAAGAAGTATACCTTCGGGCGGATATTATTTAAAGGGTGACGACAGTCCCCAGATGCAGCTTTTTTAAAAAATAAAGGGGGGATAAATGGTGAATGAACAAATGATTTTCTGGCTTATTCTTGCGGTAGTTTTATTTGTAGTAGAGGCAAGCACGGCAAATCTTGTGTCGGTATGGTTTGGGATAGGAGCACTTTTTGCAATAATTCCCGCATCCTTAAATTGGGGGATAGCAATACAGGCAGTAGTTTTTCTTGTTGTTTCACTTGTGGCACTTGCACTGATTTTCCCTGTAATGAACAAGAAAAAACAAAAACAAGCCACAAATGCTGATAGAATTATAGGACAAGAGGGTATAATAACAGAAGAAGTAAATGCAATTTTGGGAAAAGGTCAGGTAAAGGTTATGGGAAGCATCTGGTCTGCAAAAAGTCTTGATGCTTCTGTAATAGCAGAAGGAACAAAGGTTAAAATAGCAGGGATAGAAGGCGTTAAAGCCGTAGTATCGAAGGAGGAGTAAAATGATAATTTTGTATTTAATTTTGTTTTTTGCGGTTATTTTGTTTATAAGCTGTATAAAAATTGTACCGCAGGCGTATGCATTTGTACTTGAATGGCTTGGTGCATACAAAACAACCTGGAATGTAGGCTTGCATTTTCAGATTCCGTTTTTTGAAAAAATTGCACGAAGAGTACCATTAAAGGAGCAGGTTGTAGACTTTGCACCTCAGGCGGTTATAACAAAGGATAATGTAACAATGCAAATTGATACGGTTGTATTTTTCCAGATAACCGACCCAAAACTCTATACTTATGGTGTTGAACGCCCCATGATGGCAATAGAAAATCTTACCGCAACCACATTGCGTAATATCATAGGCGATATGGAGCTTGACGAAACATTGACCTCACGTGACACAGTAAACACAAGAATGCGTGCCATCCTTGATGAAGCAACAGACCCCTGGGGAATAAAAATAAACCGTGTAGAGCTTAAAAATATTATTCCGCCTAAAGACATTCAGGATGCCATGGAAAAACAGATGAGAGCCGAGCGTGAACGAAGAGAAGCAATCCTTCGTGCCGAAGGCGAAAAGAAGGCAGCAATACTTGTTGCAGAAGGCGAAAGAGAATCTGCAATTTTACGTGCCGATGCCGAAAGAGAATCATCAATAAAACGTGCAGAAGGTGAAGCAGAAGCAATTATAAAGGTAAGAACAGCAGAAGCAGAAGGTATAAGACTTATAAATGAAGCAAAGCCTACAAAAGAAGCTATAACATTAAAGAGCTTTGAAGCACTCGAAAGGGTTGCTGACGGCAAAGCTACAAAGATAATAGTTCCTTCAGAACTCCAGAATATAGCAGGTCTTGCCGTAACAGCAAAAGAATTGCTTGACAAAACAGAATAAGCGTGCTAAAATGAATATCCTGCACCAAAAGTTTCGGCTTTTGGTGCAATATATGGGGATGTAACGGTTTCGACGGTGGGTTTGAACCACGGGAAGCGGGCAGGGGCGAGAGACCTCTTTAAAAACTCTTAAAATTAAATTTAAACGCTAACGACAATTTAGCATTTGCAGCCTAATTAAAGGCTGCCGTCCTACCGCATAGTACTGCGGATGCGGATAGGGTGTCACATTAGCAGTGAACGTGACCAAAGTAAGCTTTGCCTTTGGCATGAATAATGAAGCTACCAAAAATCAAAGTTTGTTTATGGGCTTTGGTTTGAGGGAAATTTAACCATAAACTGCGCCCGGAGATGCCTGTGCGGATAGTTTGCCGGACAGGAGTTCAACTCTCCTCATCTCCACCAGAAAAAAGCACTTGCAAAATTGCAAGTGCTTTTTTCAGCGATATAAATTCCTGACGGAATTTGTGATATGTCTTCGGCGCGATATATCTTCGATGCGATATGTTGCCTTTGGCAACGAGAAAAAGGAATTTATATCATATCGCAACCGAATGAAATGAGGTTATATCGAATTTGCGAAGCAAATATATCGCACGAGCGTGAGCAAGTATATCGCTAATAAAACCAAAATATCTCTATGGTTCTGTCTTGACAGAAAAAAGCATCGACTTTGTCGGTGCTTTTTTCAACGAAATAAATCCTTCATATTATTTTTTATGCATAGTAAGACCAAATTGCAATTTTTTACACTTGTAGGTAAAAAATAACCATTTACATTCTGTTTGTTAAATGCTACAATAATTAGGAGTATATGCCAAAAATTTTACGAAAGGTAAATAACAATATGTTTAAGAATGCAACCTTTATTAAGGCAAACCTTCCTTATGTTAAAGACGAAAATGCACCGGCTCCGCTTATGCGTAAAACCTTCGAGCTGGCAGAGCTTCCCAAAAAAGCGGTAATTTCATTTGTAGCTTTGGGGTATGGAGTTGTTTACATAAACGGATATAGAGTTACGGAGGATAAATTTTTATCTCCCGTGAGTGATTATACAAAAACCCTCTGGTACACAGAATATGATGTAACAAGCCTTTTGCAAAAAGGAAAAAATGTTATTGCAGCAGTGCTTGGCAATGGCTGGTACAACGAATTTGTAGAAAACACCTGGCTTTTCCATAATGCACCCTGGCGTGATAACCCAAAACTTTTACTGCAGCTTGATATAGACGGCAAAGAAATTGTAAGTGACGAAAGCTGGGTTTATACAGATAAATCTCCTGTTGTGTTTAATCAGCTTCGCCTTGGCGAATACTTTGATGCACGCCTTTATGACAAGAACTGGAACAATATAGATTTTGACGATTCTTCGTGGACTCCTGTAAAGGTGGATGATACACCACCCACAGGCGTTTTGCGTAAATGTGAATGTGAGCCTTTGCGAGAGTGTGACTACTATGAGCCGCAAAGCATTACAAAACTGGGCGAAGACCACTATCTGTTTGATTTTGGACAGAATATGTCGGGCTATGCACGTCTTAAAGTAAATCAGCCTGCAGGCGATTTGATTACACTTGAATATGGCGAAAGATGTGAAGATGTTATGGTAAAAATAACAAGTACACATCATTATAAGGGTTATTCAGACGTAGTTCAGGTAGACAAATTTACTTGCTCGGGCGAGGAATTTACCTGGACGCCTGAATTTACATATCACGGCTTCCGTTATGTTGATGTCAAAGGCATAAAAAATCCCACAAAAGAAACTTTGACAGGAGTTTTTGTACATCAGGATGTAAAGAGAAGAAGCAGCTTTAACTCTTCAAACGAAAAGCTTAACAAGCTGTTCGAAAACGGAATTTACGGGACCTACTCAAATATGTTTTATCAGCCCACAGACTGCCCGACAAGAGAAAAAATGGGTTGGTGTAACGATGCCCAGGCTTCGACCGAGCAGTTTTTGACAGATTTTGAAGCGGAACGCTTCTTGGAAAAATGGATGATAGACCTTCGTGATGCAATGAAGCCAAACGGAGCATTGCCTGTAATAGTTCCAACAGGCGGATGGGGATACGAATGGGGCAACGGCCCTGTTTGTGACGGCGTATTTTTTGAAGTGCCTTACCGTCTTTATCTGCACACAGGCAACAAAAAGTTTTTAGTTGATTCACTTGAATATTTTGACCGTTACCTTGCACTTTTAAAATCTTACGAAGACGAGAATCAGGATGTAACCATAGGACTTTGTGACTGGGCAGCAGCCGATAACGAAAACCGTGTTTCGGCAACCTTTATTAACAGTGTTTACAGAGTAAAGTTTTTGCGTATTGCAATTTTGGCAGCAAAGCTTTCGGGGAAAGATACAACACCTTACGAAACCCATCTTAAAGAGCATCTTGCCGTTCATAACGAAAAATATACAAATAGTGACGGAACCTGCAAAATAAACAGATTAACATCTGTTGCAATGACAATTTATCACGATATTTATGAAGATATTGCACCTCTTGCATCCCAGCTTGCAAAGCTTTGCGAGGAAATGGACTTTCATCACGACAGCGGAATGGTAGGCGTTCGTCATTTATATTCAGCGCTTAATAAATGCGGACTCGAGGAGTATGCCTATAAAATAATAACCGCCAAAGGCTATCCTTCGTATTTTGACTGGCTTTGTGATGGTGCCACAACCTTGTACGAGCATTGGTGGGAAAGGGATTCGTCCTTTAATCATCACATGTATTCAGACTTTATGTCGTGGATGATAAAAACCATTCTCGGCATAAAAGTAACATTTGAAAAAACTGTTGTTGCACCATATTTCTTCAAAGACCTTGATTTTGCATCAGGCCATTGCGAAGAAACAGCAGTTTCCTGGAAACGTAAGGATGGTAACATTTACCTTGATATTACCGTCGGGGGAGAAAAAACAGTTATCTATGACTCAAAAATCCTTAAAAAGGGAACACACAATTTTGTTATAAAAGAAGCGTAATATAAAGAAAACAAGGAACGGCACACGTGCCGTTCTTTGTTTTTTGTATAAAACCTATCATACCGCTAAACAAAAATATATTGTAGGGTGCAGCGTTTACGATGCACCGAAAATGAAATATTGTAGGGAAGGGCCTTGGTCCTTCCGTATAAAAGGATAGAATAACAAGAGTTTCCGGCAGGAGCTGAGCCCCTGCCCTACAATGCCGATGCTGTGCAAGTCACGCCACACTTCTCTAAAAAGCACTACACAAAAAAGTTATATAAAAAACAGGCACTAAAAAAACACCAAACAAAAACCGCCTCCCCTTGCACAGGGGAGGTGAGTTTGCCTTTGGGCAAACCCGGAGGGGGTTGTTGCCATCACTGCTTTGGTAATAAAAATTAAAACGGGCTGTCTGGGACGTCAGCCCTTACAAAATGAGGAGTATTTTTTACATATAAGAGTAGATTTTTTACGTGTACATTTTTGCACCTTTGTGCAATAATAAAGTGTAGAATGCGACAGAAGTATTCATAACAAATTATTTAAGGAGGAAATTATAATGTTAAAAAAACTCATGGCAATAGTCCTTGTTGGATTATTAACAATTGCTAGCATGGCAGTAATGCCTGCTATGGCGGCAAATTTTCAATCCCAATACAACTTAAGCTTTGAGCAGACAACTCAAAGTGATGCAGCCTTACTTCCATCTGGCTGGACTGTTGGTGCAAATCTTTCATCCGATGAAACAACCAATAGTTTTGCAGTAGTATCAAATGAACAGGCTCAAGAAGGAACTTATTCTTTAAAGATCAAGCACACTGCTATAGGAACTGTGAACGATAGAGTATGGAGAGTAGTGACAGGTCTTACACCTGGTGCACAATATGTTGTAACAGGATATATGTATTTAACAGGATATACAAATAATGCGGGTATAATGGTATTTGATGGCAATACAGGTGCATCTGGAGCGAACTGGATAAGCGGTTTGTCTGGTGGCACTGGTATTATGAATGAAACTACCCAGATAACAAAAGCAGGATTAAATAAATGGATTCCCTTAACTGCAACCTTTACAGCACCTGCAAACGGTATTGTTTCTCTTGCAATTGGAGCATATAATTCATCTTCCACTAATGGTACAGTATATTTTGATGCTCTTGATTTACACGAACTGAATTTTGAATATCATTACAATACCAGCTTTGAGCAGACAACTCAAAGTGGTACAGCCTTACTTCCGTCTGGCTGGACTGTTGGTACAAATCTTTCATCTGATGAAACAACCAATAGTTTTGCAGTAGTATCAAATGAACAGGCTAAAGAAGGAACTTATTCTTTAAAGCTCAAGCACACTGGTGTAAGTTCTGCGAACGATAGAGTATGGAGAGTAGTGAGCGATCTTACCCCAGGTGCACAATATATGGTAACAGGATATATGTATTTAGCAAATTATATGAAATATGCAGGAATATTTGTATATGATGGCAATACAGGTGCATCTGGAGCAAACTGGGCAAGCGGTCTGACTGGTACCACCGGTGCTATAGAAGAGGTTCCTCAGATAGTAAATGGATTATCAAATAAATGGCTTCCCTTGAGTGCAACCTTTACAGCACCTGCAAACGGAACTGTTTCTCTTGCAGTGGGAGCATATAATTCATCTTCTACTAATGGTACAGTATATTTTGATGACCTTGCTTTATACAAATTAGAAGACGGATTTGACGCTGAAAACAATTTAAGCTTTGAGCAAATAGAATCAAACTTTACAACATTCATTCCAACTGGCTGGAATATCAGCCTTTCATCCGATGAAACATCCGATAAATTTGCAGTAGTATCGGATGAACAGGCTAGAACAGGGAACTTTTCTTTAAAGATGAAGAACTCTTCATTGGCAAGTGTTACAGATAGACCTTGGAAATTAATAAGTGGTCTTACACCTGGTGCAGCATATATGGTAACAGGATATATGAAAGTAACATCACCCTTGTATTATGCGGGTATTAATGTATATGGATCTAACGATGGTACCGGTAGCTCCTGGTCAGGTTTAAATGTTAGTTCTGGTATTTTGAGTGAGACAAACATGATAACGTTAGGAGCAGGCAAATGGCTGCCTATTATTACATACTTTATTGCACCTGATGATGGTGCGGTTTCACTTGCATTGGTAGCAAGCAATTCAGCTAGCACTAGTGGTATAGCATATTTTGATGATATTACCGTAACAAAAATGGCTGATACAGTTGGCTTTGATGTAAAGGTTTTGGATGCAAATTTTGAAGAAGTAACAGATCTTAATGCAGGTCAGGCAACTACTGTTAAGCTTATGGTAAATGGCACAAATATGACTGCATCTGATAAAAACTACACACTTATTTATGCTACATACAGCAAGACTGGCGATATAGTAGAAATGAACACAGTAGCCCTCAGTGCAGGAACAGTAGCTGCAAAGGCGGACGCTGCTACCGTACCTGGTTCCATAAATGCTAACGCAGGTGCTTGCATTAATAGTGCAATAAATATTACTATTCCCGCAGGTCAGACACTTAAAGTATTTATATTTGACAATATGGAAACACTTAACCTTGTTTCTGAAAAGGTAATTCAATAATCTGAAAAATTTTAATGGAGGTATAAAGCTATGAAAAAAATCCTTAGCGTGTTATTAGCTATGATGATGCTTACAAGCGTATTTGCTTTCAGCGTAAGTGCTGATGCAAGCACTATCGTTGTAACACAGGCAACAATGGATGCAAGCGGTGTTATTACTGTAGTTGGAAAATATACATCAGGCACACCCGGCGCTGTAACAATTCTTGCAACAGCACAGAATGAAGAAAAAGACTCTGCAGCTTTAAACAGCACAACAGACGCAACTATTACTTATGTTGACAATAAAACTGCGGCAGCTGACGGCTCGTTTACATTTAAATTCAAACCCAGAGCAGTAGCAGGTACATACACAACAATATATGTATGTACAGGCGGTGCTCAGGCAAACCTCTTTACAGGCAACTTTGCAGAAAATGAAGTTAAAGTAAACTATGACGGCACAACAAAATCCTACACAAGCGTAGATGGCGTTGTAGCAATCTCCTTACGTCCCGCAACAAAAAATGAAACAAATATTGCTACACTCGACGGTTATTTTAAACAGTGGGATATTATGGGCTTAAAGGCTAACACCGAAGGCAAAGATAAACCCTACGAAATAAACAACTTAAAAGCCGGTATAATTACAGCTACACCTGAATTTTACGCTGATCCCACACATACAGATCTTTCAATGGCAAAAGCACAGAAAGCAACATTGAAAGACGGAAAGCTTGCAATCCGTTTCCTCGCACTTGTAGGCGAAAATTATGGAAGCTATACTAATGCAGGCTTTGTTGTTTCAACATTGGGTACAAATCCCACAATTGAAGCAGGCTACAAAGCAAATGTATTTAATAATCTTTACGAAAAGGTTGCAGCTGCAGGGCAGACATTTGACATTGCAGATGAAGCAATTAAAACACTCTTTAACGTAGAATTTAATCCCGCAGGTATCCTCTATGCAAACCTTATAATCGAAGATACAGATGCAGCTAAAAATACAACATATTATGCAACTCCTTATCTTGAAGGTCCAAGTGGTAGAGTTTACGGCGCAACAAAGGCAATAAGCTATGCACAGCTTGCCACAAATGATGCACAATAAGGTTTGAAGGAGGAAATAAAAATGAAAGAAAAATATTTAACACCTTCGGCAGAAACCGTATTGTTTGACATTAACGCTGTATCAATGACTATAAATCTTGTAAGCCTTGAAGATAATGGCGAATCAAACCTTTTGAACGATATCGGAAACGGTCTTGTTGTCGAAGAAAACTAAATTGATAAATTTTTTCTCATAGAAAAAGTTCTTCTCATACAAAAATATCCGCTTGCTTTTGGCAAACGGATATTTTTGTATAATTAACTAAGATGTGTGCGAAAAAAAGTGCAAACTCCCTGAAACTTAAAAAGTTGCTAAAAATTTCTGCATAAGGAACATTTTTTACACGCATCAGTTAATTTTTTTCATTTACTTTTTTGTGCTTGTATGCGATAATATATTATAGAATACCCGCAATGTATTCGTAGTAAATAAAAGGAGGAAATTATAATGTTAAAAAAACTTATGGCAGTAGCCCTTGCGGGGTTATTAACACTCGGTAGCATGGCAATGATGACTACCGCAGAAACAGAACCGGTTACAAGTCTGCTCTACGATTTTGAAAATCAGGAAATGGCAGGAGAAACCGGAGCACCAACCGGTTGGTGGACATATTTTGATGCAGAAGGTATTGTAAAGCTTAACGAAGAACAAACCGCAGGCCAGCCTGAAGTATATGGTCTTGGCAACAAGTGTTTGGAAATTGACTGTACAGGCAAAGAATATGACGAAGCTGCTTACTTTAGTGTTACCTTAAAACCTAATACTACTTATGTTCTTTCAGCTTGGGTAAAAGGTGTAGACGGGGAAGGAAATCCTGCTACAGTATACTGCAGAGTACCTTTGTTAGCACCCGGTGGAACTAATTACTCTGCTGATTATTTAACACGTGCATGGTCAAGCGGTGATGCCGCAGGAACAAAAAACTGGCACCAGTCAGTAAGTACTCCTTACACAACAGGGGATGAAGAAATTGCTACAACAGTATGGCTCAGAGGTCTTGCAGGTCATAAAGTATTTTACGACAACATTGCTTTATACGAAGTAGCAGATAACTATAGCTCTTTTGAAAATGTAAAAGTAAAAGATTCAGCACTCGTTCCTGTTGATTGGAATACAGATGTCCTTTCAACAAATACTGAAACCGATAGCTATGCAGTAGTATCAAATGCAAAGGCTAAAACAGGTAACTATTCTTTAGAAGTAAAATCTACTTCATTAAATTTGGGTTACAGAGTGTGGAAACCTCTTAAAGGTCTTACCCCCGGTGCAAAATATATGGTAACAGGCTATGTAAACGTAACAGCACCTGTATATAACTTGGGTGTGGTTATATATGACGGCAGCACAGGCGGTGGTACCAGCTGGACAGCAAATCTTTTATCTATGGCTCTTTTAAATAGAGATACTCAGCAGACAAAAGATGTATGGATGCCCCTTGTTACATACTTTGACGCACCCCAGAGCGGTGAAGCTTCTCTTGCTCTTATAACAAATATTGGTTATGGCTACTTGGGAACAACATATTTTGATGATTTTACTGTATCAAAAGTTGAAGCTGGCGATGATGCTAAATACAACACCGGTTTTGAATATATCAAATCAACCGGTACAGCATTCGTTCCCGACGGCTGGAACTCTCCTCTTTCAACAGATACCGAAAGCAACAGCTATGCAATAGCATCAACCGAAAGAGTAAGAACAGGCAACTATTCTTTACAAATTAAGAATAACAGCTTTAACGTTGGTCAGAGAGTATGGAGACAAATAACCGGTCTTACCCCAGGCAAAAAATATATGGTATCAGGCTATATGAATATTACATCACCCTTCAATTTGGCGGGAATGATTGTATTTGACGATAACAACGGCGGTGTAGGCTGGACATCAGGTCTTGGTATTTCAGGCGTTATGGGAGAGGCTGCACAGATGGCTGCAGGATCAAATAAATGGTTGCCTGTAGTTACAACCTTTATTGCACCTGCAGACGGTATCGTTTCTCTTGCAATTGGAACATTCAATTCAGCTACCACAAACGGAACGGCATATTTTGATGATATTACTATAACAGAAGTACCCGAAGGTGTTAAATACGATTTAAAGGTTCTGGACGCAGATGGTAAAGCAGCAACAGCTCTTAATCCTGAACAGGATAACAATGTTACTATTGTGTTAGATGGAACAAATACTACTGCAGAGGAAAAACCATACACACTTGTTTATGCTACATATAGTAAAGACGGTGAATTTGCAGAATTGCAGACAGTTTCTATTAAATCAAATGTGATGACAGTTCCTAATGACAAACAACCCGGTTTTGCAAAAGAAGTAATTGGTGTTACAGTTCCCAAAGGACATACATTAAAAGTATTTTTATTTGAAGATATGAGCAAAATTAAAACAGCTGCTTCATATTCAGTTGAATAATACATTTAAAATACTGCTAAGGTAGCAGAAAATGACAGAGCAAAGGCTTTTAAAAAGCCTTTGCCTGTCCTTTATAATATAGATATCCAGGGAAATGAAATATTTTGGGTTAAAATTTTGTCTCCTGGTTTGGCGGAGATATTAAAAAACGAATATTCCGCACATCCTGCTTTAAAAGTCAGAACAATGTGCGTTTTTATAAAGGAAGGTATGAAAAAGGAAAGGAATGAAAAATTTATGAAAAAAAGATTTTTAGCCGTTTTATTGACACTTTGCTTGCTTATAACAAGCTTGCCCTTTGCAGCAATAGCTGCTGAAGGGGATAAAGACTTTATATTGAACGGCAGCTTTGAAGAAGTTAAATCAGACGGTAAAACACTTAGAGATTGGAGTGTTTTGGACTATAAAGATAAGTTTGTTGAAGCTTATGATGAAGAAGCGTATGAAGGGAAATATTCTGCGCGTCTTAATGGCGAAGGACAGGATAAGGTTCGTATTTACTTTAGCAAATTAAGAGATATGAAACCCGGAGGCAAATATACACTTTCATTCTTTGTAAATGCAAAGAATAAAAAAGGCGATCTTGTTTTAGACGTTACAGTTGCCGGAAAAAACTATGCACAAAGCTACAAGCCAAAAGCTAACCGCTGGACTGAAATCACTCTTAACTTTACAGTACCTAAAACAGGAACGGCGGGTTCAATGTACATAGGTGCATATAACGGACTTGATGTTCTTGTTGACAAAGTAACAGTAATGGGACCTGTGCGTGGAGAAAACGACAACCCCGAAGTAGACGAAAACACTGTAACACCCCCCGCAAGCACAGTAGAGGTTATTGCTGATACAGAAAAAAACAGCACACCTCCGAAATCCGTACCAAAGAGCGTTCCCGATTCCAATGCAATAGCAAGCGGCAGAAACCTTGTACAGAACGCCGATTTTGAAAATGATACAAACAATATTGGTCCCTGGAACTGGGAACCCTATTTTGCAGGCTGGGACCAGAATAACCAGATGGTTGTTTATGATAAAACCTTTGGTCACGAAAGTGAGCGTTCAATTAAGCTCACTAACGGCAATCCCGCACAAAGACCCTGGGTCAGACAGGTAATAGAAGTAAGTGCAGAAACTGAATACCAGGCAAGTATGTGGTACTACACAAACTTTACCGCCGAGGAAAGCGATGCAGATAAAAGAGGCAAAAGCAATACTGTTATTATGGTTGAGTATTACACGGGCGAACCGGGCTCTGATACATATTTAGGTGTTGATGATTTATTTGCACTAAGTGGTACAGGCGGCAAGTGGATTCAGACTGCCGCAACATTTACCACACCTCCCAACACAAAGTATATTCGTTATTATGCACGCAGATACGGTGTCGGCACAGTTTGGGTTGACGATATGGCACTTTACAGCACCACAAAGCCAAACCCCGTAGGTGTAAGTACCGACCAGATTTTCTATTATTCTGACCAGACCGCTGCAGGCGTTGCCACGGCGGAGCTTGATTTACTCGCATTCCCCGAACTTGAAAACGCAAAAATTGACTTTGCATTGACACTTGATGGTAAAACTGTTGCAGAGCAGAAGGGCGTGCAGGCAAAAGGTTCTACTGCGACATGGTACTTTGACCTTTCCTGGATGACTAAAAAGCAAACAGAATACAGAATTGAAGCTACTGTAAACGGAAAAACTGATTTTGAAAGAGTATATAAATACGATCGTCCTACATATTTAGGAAAAGACGGAGTTTTCCGCAAAAACGGTCAGGCACTTATGCCGACTTATGCGTGGTACTATGTTGAAAGACAGTACGGCTACGGAATGATAGACGCGCAGATAAATGTTGCCGAAGTAGGTATTCCTCGTTCGGAAAGTATGACTGACGCGCAAAAGATAGCCCAAATTACAAAAACCCTGGATGACCTTTGGGCACGCGGTATGTACGGTCTTATCTTAACCTATAGTAATAGTAGGGGCGGTGGACATCCTGACCTCCGACACGATACCGAGCTTATTTGTGCAGCAATTAAGGACCATCCCGCAGTTTATGCGTATATAAATAATGATGAGCCTTTTGCAAGAACAGGTAACCCGCATGATGAATTAAGAGAAACATATATTGCAATTCGTAATAATGACCCCAACCACCCCGTTATGTCAATGGAACAGGGTGCATACGGCGAAGCTGCAAAATTTGTAGATATTTTTGGTCATGACCCATACCCCGGCGATACTAGAGACCCACTTACCTACGTTGCTCAAAGAAGAAGCGATGCTGACGAGGCGACACAAGGTCTTAGACCTGTAAACTCGCTTTTACAGGTTATGAACTGGAGAGGATACTTCCCCACAGGCGACGACCTTCGTAGTATGATTTATCAAACATTCTTAGAGGGTGGCGGCAGCTACGGTTTCTTTAAATTTATAAATGCAAGTGACGCTGGCGACGATCTTGACGAAACACACCTTTGGGAACCACTTACAGAATTTACTCATAATGAGCGTGAGGACGCTTTTAAAGCCTTCGTATTTGACGAATATCCCATTTTCAGCAATGTTAAAAAGGATAATTATTGGGCAGTATCCTATGTAAAGGGCAACCAGGTTAATATGGTAGTCTTAAACCGTAAAAAAGAAGATCAGCAACTTTCAATACCTCTTACAAGCTGCGGCGGTACACATACTATAACCGAATTTACAGGTAAAGCAGCATTTGGTGGTAAGGGAGAGGACGTTTCAGGAAGCGGCGTATTAAACATTACATTACCCGCAGGCGCAGCAGTTCTTTATGAAATTAAACCTACGAATGTAGGCGAAATTGCAGGCGTACCCGTTATGCGTTTCCGTGATTTGGATGGTTACGACTGGGCATTTAATTCCATTTTAAAAATGGATAATGCAGGAGTATTAGACTCTTTGGCATACCATTACTACCGTCCCGAAAAAAACATTACAAGAGGCGACTTTGCAATGTTCCTCATTCGTGCGTTAGGTCTTACAGCCGAAAATGCAACCTGCACATTTACTGATGTATTGCCTGCAGTTACCTATTCAAAAGAAGTTGCAATAGGTCAGGCGTTAGGAATACTTCTTGGCTCAGGTGACGGAACCTTTAGACCCGAAGAACCCATTTCAAGACAGGACTTCATGGTAATCTGTGCAAGAGGTATGCGTTTAGTTTCCGAAAACGGACTTTCGGGCGGTGACCTTTCAGCCTTCTCTGATGCTTCTTTGGTAGCAGATTATGCAGCACAAGATATAATGGCAATGGTAAATGCAGGCATAGTAAAGGGTAATGCCGACGGCACAATTAACCCCCTTGGCAATACAACAAGAGCAGAAGCAGCAGTTATTATGGATAGAATCAGTGCTTGGAAAGCACAGTAAGCATTATATATCCTATAATGAACATAGAAGGGAGTTACATTTATGAAAAGATTTTTAGCACTTTTAATGTCGGTATGCCTTATTATAACAGCACTGCCTATAATGGCATCGGCAGATTTTGTTGCAGATATTGAAAAGAATACATTGATACCGGACGGAACGCCTGAAAGCGTTCCCTCCGATGACGAAATTATTGGTGTATCAAACCTTTTGCAAAACGGCGATTTTGAAAATGATACCAATAATATCGGCCCCTGGAACTGGACCGGCTTTGGCGGTGCATGGGGCCCGAACCAGATGGTTGTATACGAAACAAATTTCGGTCACGAAAGCAGCCGAAGCGTAAAGCTTACAAATGGTGACCCGCTTGTAAGACCCTGGGTAATGCAGGCTATTGAAATTGACGCAGAAGCAGAATATCAGTTTGGTATGTGGATTTATACAAACTTCACAGCAGAGCAAAGCGATGGAGATAAAAGAGGTAAAGGAAACACAGCCCTTTTGATTGAATTTTATAGCGGCGTACCGGGATCAGATACTACAAATGGTTCTATTGACTTAATTGCTCCATCGGGAACAGGAGGTAAGTGGGTACATTTTACTCAAAGATTAGAAATACCTGCCGGCACAAAATATGCCCGTGTTTATGCTCGTAGATACGGCGTAGGTACAGTTTGGGTAGATGATATGACTGTATATAACACAGTAAGACCAAACCCCATAACCGTAACACCTGACCAGACATTCTATTATTCTGACCAGACAACACCCGCTTACGCAGAAGCTGAAGTTAACTTAAAAGCATACCCCGAACTTGAAGGTACAAAGCTTGATATGGCTTTAACACTTAACGGAAAGGTTATTGAAGAACAAAAGGATATCCAGACCGACGAAAACGGTATTGCAAAGTGGTATTTTGATGTATCCTGGATGAATCTTAAAAATACTGAATACCGCATTGAAGCAACTGTGGACGAATATACCAATTTTGACTATGTTTATAAATACGACCGTCCTACCTACTTAGGAAAAGATGGTGTATTCCGTAAAAATGGCGTAGAGCTTATGCCAAGCTATGCTTGGTGGTATATGGAAAATCACTATAAAGCAGGTGCCAAGGAAGGCAAAATAACTATTGCCGAGGTCGGCATACCCCGTACAGGCTCCGACAGATCGAAGATAGCATCAATAAAGAAAACTCTTGATACGTTACAGAAAAAGGGAATGTACGCTCTTATACTGACCTATTCTGAAATGAAAGGTGGCGGACATCCAGACCTTCGTCACGATACCGAGCTTATTTGTGCAGCGATTAAAGACCATCCCGCAGTTTTTGCGTATGTAAATAACGACGAACCCTTTGCAAGAAATGCAAACGCAGGGGATGAACTTAGAGAAACATATATTGCAATCCGTAACAACGACCCTAACCACCCCGTTATGTCAATGGAACAGGGCTCATATAATAAGGCGGTAAGATATGTAGATATTTTTGGTATTGACCCATATCCTGCTGACCTTAGAGATCCTCTTACCTTCGTTGCACAGAAAGTAAATGAGGCATTTAAAATACTGGATGGCAGAAAACCTGTGTATACTCTTTTACAGGCACTCGATTACAGAGGATACTGGCCATCAAACGACGAAATGCGTAGTATGATATATCAGTCGTTCCTTTCAGGTGGCGGTGGTGTTGGTTACTTTAGATTTTATCAGGCGCAAGGTAAGATTGACTTACACCAGACTGACCTTTGGCCCGCAATTTCGGGTTGGGCTCAAAACGAGTTTGAAGATACCTACAATGCATTTGTATTAGATAAATATCCCATTTTCAGCGACGTAAAAGAAGATGATTACTGGGCAGTATCCTATGTAAAGGAAAACAAAATACAAATGGTAGTCTTAAACCGTAAAAAAGAAGACCAGGAAATAGAAATACCTCTTACAAGCTTAAATGGCACAAATCAAATAACCGCATTCACAGGAAAACTCCTTTATGGTGCTGAGGAAGCAACCGTTTCAGGTAACGAAGTTTTAAAGATTACTCTTCCCGGCAGTGCAGCACTTCTTTACGAAATCGTTCCTAAAAACGCTGCAGAAATCAGCGGAGTAGAAGTAATGCGTTTCCGTGATTTAACAAAGTACGGATGGGCTTATGATTCCATTTTAAGAATGGATAAAGCAGGTGTTTTAGACTCAAACGCTTACCATTACTACCATCCTGAAAGAAATATTACAAGAGGCGACTTTGCAATGTTCCTCGTTCGTGCATTAGGTCTTAAGGCTGACAATGCAACCTGCACATTCACAGATGTATTACCTAACGTTACCTATGCAAAGGAAGTTGCAATAGGTCAGACTTTGGGAATACTCAAAGGCTCAGGTGACGGAACTTTCAGACCCGAAGAACCCATTTCAAGACAGGACTTTATGGTAATTTGTGCAAGAGGTATGCGTTTAGTTTCCGAAAACGGACTTTCGGGCGGCGACCTTTCGGCATTCTCTGATGCCGCTTTGGTAGCAGATTATGCAGCAGAGGACATAATGGCAATGGTAAATGCAGGCATAGTAAAGGGTAATGCCGATGGCACAATTAACCCTCTTGGCAACGCAACAAGAGCCGAAGCCGCAGTTATTATGGACAGAATAACTGCTTGGAAGGCACAATAAAATAGAAAAGAACGGAAGTTTTTTCAATAGCGCAAAGGCTATTAACAGCCTTTGCACTGTACTTTTTGGAAGAAATGAGGGATTTTACAATGAAAAAACGAATATTAGCATGGTTGCTTGTACTGGTGGTCTTATTTACTATGACACCACTTGCAACAGCTGTGACAGCAGAAGACGAAATTGAACAAAATGCCGAGCTTCTTACAAACGGAGATTTTGAATCCGTAACAGCGGACGGAAAAACTCTTAACTACTGGAACCCATGGGTTACAACTGCTGATTATAGCGAATACACCATAGTAACAGATGATGTTTATGAGGGCAATTATGCCGTAAAAATGAAATATGATTCTTCAACAGGCAAACTGAGAAATGCAATTACACGAACTGAATCAAATGTAGTGGTTGGAGGCCAAAGCTATACGTTTACAGCCTATGCAAAAGCGTGTGAAGCTGTAGGCAGTGTTTCGATAGAAATAAAGTTTGGAGGTTACGGCGAAGAAGCTATTGCGTATAACAACAATTCAACAGATTATGTTGTAGGACAATATCAAAAGATTGAAAAAACCTTTTCCGTGCCCGCAGAAGTAACCAGCTTTTCGATTTATATTCGTGTTTATGGCGGAGAATTTATTTTTGATAATTTCTCCATAAAAGGTCCGAAGCGTATTATAGAGATTATTCAGCCCGATGAAGTAATTGCGCAGGACACAACACCGCCCCAAGGCACCGAACAGGAAGTGCAAAGCGAATTTATACCAAATAACAGTTTTGAAGCCACAAGCACATGGCTTGGGACTACATACCTTAAAAATTGGACTGCATTAAGCAATGCAAACGATTATGGTGAATACACTATATCGACAGATGCTAAAGACGGAGCAAAAGCTATCAAAATGGCGTTTGACTCTACAAAAGGAAAAATAAGAAACACTATTTATCAAAGAGTTGACATACCGCTTGTAGCGGGAGAAAGCTACACATTCACAGCCTATGTAAAGGGCTTGACATCGGAAGCTGCTGCTTCTGTTCAAATAGAACAGGGTTCATTTTTACAAGTAGTGTCTTATAATAATACACAGGAAAACTATGCACAGGGAGAGTATGTAACGCTTGAACATACCTTTACAGCACCCGAGGGAATAACAAGCTTTAATGTGTTCATCCGTATTACAAGCGGAGAATTTATTTGGGACAAGGTATCAATTGTTGGTGCAAGGATGATGACTGCGGTTGAAAGCGTACCAAACGCTGACTATATATCCGGATTACCCAATATCCTTATAGACTCATCCTTTGAAGAAAAGATAACAGGACGAAATGCCACAGGTGGATGGGGAACTACAACACAGTTTGTTAATAATTTTGGACATAACAGTGCTACCTGTGCGAGAATAGTGAACACAACAGAAAATACAAGAAATTATTTAGCCCAAAGGCTTACACTTCATGGCGGTTGTGTATATCAGGTAAGCTTGTGGATTTGCATGGAAAAGCCAAGCGACACTAAATATTCAGCAGCCAAAAATGGTTCAATGGCTGTAGACTATATAACTTATGGTTTAGACGGTTCTGTTATAAAAGACCAAAGCCAAAGTCTTGGAGTAACTGGAACTGATGGAAAGTGGAAACAGTGTGTATTTCAGATAACACCCACTGATGGAACTGCTGCAGCAATGATTATGCCTCGACTAACCGGACGCGGAACTGCATGGGTAGATGATGTTGAGGTAAGCCTTGTTTCAAACGAAAATGCGTGGGCAGTTTCGGTTGAAACAGATGAAGTATTCTATTACAGCGACAGAGAAGAAGCAGGCACAGCAACAGTCGCTATTAATGTAGGTGCTCATCCTGAACTTGTTGGAGAGGACATCACATTTACTCTGCTTCGAAATGGCGCTACACTTGGCACTAACACAATGAAATGTGAAAGTGGTAAAAATTACTATAATAGCAGCTTTGATTTAAGCCTTTTATCAGAAAAAAAGGCAGAGTATATTATGAAAGTCGAGATAGGGGAATATACAGCCGAAACAAAGCTCTATAAATATGACAGACCGCTTTATATCGGTAAAGACGGAGTATTCCGCGATAAAAACGGTAAAGTATTCAAGCCCTTCTATGCGTATAATATGCTGGATGAGCATTTAGACTTCGCTGCAGAGGATGCAAACTTCAATTTACATATGATAGGCATACCTAGTGACAAAGATGGAGAAGAGCTTGTACAGTATATGAGAAATGAGCTGGATGAGCTTCAGCAAAAAGGTTATATGGCGCTTGTACAAACCTATGGCTTATATGAGGGCTTAAACGTTCCTGGGGGACATCCTTCCCGTCGCGAAAGAACAGCAACTGTGGTAGCAGGACTAAAAGACCATCCCGCACTTTTTGGCTATATGAATATGGATGAACCCATGACACAAAGCAGAGATTTGCGTGATGACTTAAGAGAAACATATATTGCAATCAGAAATAACGACCCATACCATCCAGTATGCACAACAGAACAGGGTAGTTATGATAAGTCAGTAAAATATGTAGATGTATTGGGAATTGACCCTTATGTCGGAACCAATGTTCCATATACGTATGTAGGCAACAAAGTAACAGAGGCCGTAGCTGCAACAAAGGGTGAAAAACCTGTTTATGCAGTTTTGCAGGCGTTTGAATGGCGTAGTTACTGGCCATCCCGTAATGATTTGAGGGATATGATTTATCAGGCCATAATGGCCGGTGCATCAGGAATAGGTTTTTACAAATTTGTAGATGCAAAGGGTGAACTTGAACTACATGCAACAGACCTTTGGCCGGTAATATCAGATTTTGGACAAAATGAGTGGAATACTGCTTATAAAGCATTTGTAAAAGGAGACTATCCGGAATTTAGCACTAAAAGAGAAACTAATTATTGGATGAACTCTTTTGTAAAAGAAAATAACAAGCTCATTATGTATGTAGCAAACCGTACAAACGCTGTGCAGGAAATTACATTTACTCTTGTAAGTGATGACAATACAATGTCGATTGGTGCATACACCGTTGAAAGTAGTTCAAGTACACAAGCATTAACTTCGGGTAGCGGCACAATTACCATTTCATTACCCGCAAGCAGTGCTGAATTTTATGTAATAACTCCGCAGAACAGTTCAGACCTTCCTGACGTTGAGCTTCCTGATGAAGAATTAACCCTGGATTCGGTTATATCCCGAGGAAAATTTGCTTCTATGCTTATTGATACACTGAACATTCCTGCTGGTGACCCAAGCGATAATTTTGCCGATGTTGACGAGGGTAAAAGCTACGCATCACAGATTTCAGCAGGTAAAGCTCTGGGCATCTTGGTAGCTGACGAGAATGATTTATTTAATCCAAACGGAAAACAGACAATAGATGATGCACTTTTAATGTGCCTTCGCGGATTAAGATATAAGAAAGCTCCTTTGGTTTCGGCAGAAGATATGGCAGCCTTTACCGAGGATGATTTGTTTGGGCTTTCCCCAGCTCCTGTTTTAGCCGCAAGCATATTAGAAAACAGACAAGCAGCACGAGGAGAAAACATTTCTCTTGATTCAAATAATATAACTCTGTATGAAGCAAATAAGCTTTTAGAAAAGGTAGGAGCATTATTGCTTGATGAAAGTACAGATTTTTCAAATCTTTCTGCCAATGGTGCACGTCAGGCTACAAGGATTTTAAAGGGTGGTATTTCAAACGTTAATGATGTTTTTGTTAGTACAGAAGGCACTATGACAATTGTGTATAATGCAGCAAAAACTCCATACGCATATTCAAAGAGTATTGGCTCTGAAACAGTAAGTATTGCAACAAATACTGCAGAAATAACAATTGCAGACGGTATTTTATCCGCTTTAGTTGAACCAAATAAATTCTTTGTTATAGCTAATGCGTCGGCTGTTAGACGAGGCTTCCATTTAGGTCAGATGATATATCCATATCCTGTAGAGGGAAGCCGGGCACAGATGGAACCTGATGCATTTCTCGGAATATATGATGTTTCTGGAGAGTTTAAAGAATTGCTTGGAACCTTCAAAAACGGAGATATAATGCCACAAACAACAAAAGACTTTAAGTTTTTGAAGTGGGATGAAAATTTGAATCCCAAAAGTGACATTCTTTTAGAACTTACAATACTCAGAGCTTCTGAAGATTCTATGTCAAATATTATTCAGGGCATAGGGGATGGGCTTGAAAAATAATCTGCCCAAACTTCAGAATGGAAAGAAAAGGTATAGTAAATAAAGTTAAAAGAGGTAGAAAGCAATGAAAAAAATTCTTAGAGTGTTATTAGCAATGATAATGCTGTTTTCAATGATGTGCACTCTTTTTGTAAATGCTGACACCACTACCATTGTTGTAACACAAGCCACAATGGGAACAGATGGCAATGTTACTGTACGTGGTAAAGTTACCTCGGGGACACCCGGTGCAGTAACAATTCTGGTAACGGTGCAGAATGCAGCAAACGGCAAGGAAGCTTTGAGTACAATGGCTGATGGTTCAACAGTAGCCTATGCTGACCAAACAAGTCCTAATCAAAGTGGTGAATTTGAATTCAAATTCAAACCAAAAGCAGATTTGTCAGGTTCACACACAACAATATATGTATGTGCAACAGGTGTTACGATAGAAAACTTGTTTGCCGAAAACCTTACAGGCAATGAGGTTAAAGTAAATTATGGCACTACAACAAAACCATATGAAAGCGTAGACGGCGTTGTAACAATATCCTTACGTCCCGCAGAAAAAGACAGTGTAGCTATCGCAACCGAAACAGGTTACTTTAAGCAGTGGGATATTATGGGTATAAAATCAACTACAGAAGGGACACAAAAAGAGGTTACACTTAATAATAACATCAAAGCCGGAATACTTACAGCTAAACCTGAATTTTTTGATGATCCCGCACATACATCTGTTTCAGCGGCAAAAGCACAGAGTGTTATATTGGCAAACGGAAAAAAAGCAATCCGTTTTCTGGCACTTGTAGGAGAAGATTATGAAAACTATGCAAATGCAGGTTTTGTACTTTCAACATTAGGAACAAATCCCACAGTTGAAGCAGGCTACAAAGCACATAAATTCAATAATTTGTATAAAAAGATTATTGCCGAAGGTGCTGAATTAGATGTTACAGATGAAGCAATTAAAAATACTTTTGAGACCACATTTACACCCGCAGGCATCCTCTATGCAAACCTTGTAATCGAAGAAGGAAATGAAAATACAGTGTATTATGCAACACCTTATCTTGAAGATGCAAGACACAACAGAATTTATGGAGCAACAAAGAAAATAAGCTTAAATGAGCTTACACAGTTAGATGCTCAATAAAGCTTGAATGAGGATGTAAATAAAAAATATCTAAAATCTTTGATAGAAAAAGTATTATTTATGAAGAATAATTTACGATAAGTTATTTTTCTCAAAAAATCCAAAAAACAAAAAATAAGTTTGCTTTTAAGCAAACGGATTTTTTGTTTGGCGAAAATCACCCTAAGTCTGCGTGGTTTAAAAAAGGTTAACTGATGAACAGATAACGAAGTGTAATTTATTCCAAAAAGCAAATTGTTATTGTAATATCGCAGTATAGTACACACAATCTGCCGCTGCAAAAAAACAATCCATTTATGGATAGCTTTTTTAAAAACATCTTTAGCATTAGTTGTTAAATCAAAGTTAAGTTTTAAACGCAAAACCATGCAAAACAAAAATAATATCACTTAAACGCGATATAATTACTATAAAAAATCAGGCGTAGTGTTTTAACACTACGCCTGAAATCAAGGTTTCAATTTTTGTTTATCTGTATGCTATACACATCATAAGTGTATACTTGCTGTAATAAGAAACAATCTTATCGCCTACAACAAGCTCTTCGGGAGTAATACGGGTTAATTCTTCTGTTTCAGTATCCCATACTGCATAGTAGCCGGTAGCTGAAGGAAGAGCACGAGTTGTTTTGTAGCCTGAAGGTTCACCGGATATGGTATAACTCTTTCCGTAAGTACCTACACCGTCACCCTTAGCAAGGTTTGTTTCTACAAGAACAGAACCTCCATCAAGTACTTTAACTACATAACCATCTGTAATTGTAAGACCACCTGTATAGAGTTCATCAGGGCTGGTTATCTGCGGACCATACAAGTTAGTTACGCCCATTTCTACATCGCCGGGGTATTCAGCACGATACATAACAGAACCGGTTTTTAATGTGCCGTCGGTATTAAGTTCGTACTGAATGATATCGCCAGGCATAAGGTCTGCAACATCTATAAATATGTCTTTTGCTCTGGAACGTTCGCCTTTAATTTCAGGATCAGTAACAGCGGGCTGATACTTTGTTACTTTATCTGATTTGAGCATATACCAGTCGGGGTCGCCGGGGAGGGTTACGATCTGGCCATTTTCTAAAGCTGTACGGCTCCATAAACGAGCGTTAGCACCTCTGTAGAAAATTCGACTGTTATCTTCATTTATAATAGCGTCAATTTCTTCGCCGGCGTTACTATGGAGTTTTAAAACATCTACTATTTCGCCGGTTTCTTCAGAAACAAGTTTCGAGAAGCCAAGAACAAGTGCTGCTCTTGCTTCACCATCGGGTAATTCTAATCCGCTGTCTGAAGTTGTGGGTAACAAGTCTCTTCTGTTAACAACTGCACCGCAGATGTAATCCATATCCATATCATAGAATACAAGACAAGCTTTTACAGCTACTCTACGGAATACGTCGATACCTCTGAATTCATTCTTAGCATCTAAAACAGCGTAATCCTTTTCTATACTTGCATCGTAAGGAATTATAAAGTAAGGAACACCTGATTCTATACGCAAACGGCTGAAAAGAGTGTGGCTTATATATTCAACAGCACGATCACCTAATGCAGCATTTTTACCTTCTTCACTACCTTCAAGTGTACCATTATACATTCTGCTGGGGCCATTTCCTTCTGCTGCCTGGAGATTTGAATTACCTCTCATGAAGTAGTCCAAACTGAATTCGCCGCCTGCTTTATCTTCAGCAGGAGTATCAAGTCTTGATTCATTTACAGCTGTTTCAATTGAAATGAGGTAGCCTTCTTCGTCAACTTCATAAGAAATCAACTGAGGAACTACTACACCATTGTTGTCTACCAGGGTGGGAGCAGTTTTTGAATCGTACATTCTTTCAATTATTTTGCCGTTCTTCAAAAGGTCTTTGCCTAAAATACGTGTGCCGTTGAATGTAACATGTTCAGCTGCTGTAAGGAGTAACCATTCCTCGTCTGCTGTAAAGATGTAAATCTGTGCTTTGGGGCTGATACCGGGAGTATAAGCCGCATTCTTAAGCCAAGCATAATTACGCATTTCTGCTGACAATTCGCCAATAGCTGCAATTGTGCCAAAGTAGTCAAGACGGAAAGCAGCAGGTTTGCCTACGGGAATTTCAGCAAGATTCATGCTTACATTGTATGTTTCGTCATCAATTACAACAGTACTGTCTGTTTTATCCATTTCTGTAACAGTACCTTCAAGAACTTCGTAGCTGCTGTAAATTTTGCGAATAGTTGCATTTGATTCGCTATCCTGTGCTACGCTGAGGATATCGCCGGAAAGCAAATCTTCAAGAGCCAGGTCATTACCGTCAGCATCTTTTAAGATGTTTTTAACATCAGTGCTTTCTAAATCAATTATCATAGAAGAACCGTTTTCAAAGATTACTTTGTTATCTTTTGCGATAACACTCTTGATTACATAGTTCTTATATTCTTCAACAATTACTGTGTTACATTTTGTTCCGTTGTCAAAAACTAAACGAACTGAACCGCTTTTGGGGGCTAAAAGCGCTTTATCCATAGCAATAACTCGTCCGTTGTATACGAGTGTAGCACCTGTGATTTCAGCCTTTTTTTCGTCCTTTTCAACTTCATAGAAAAGAGTGTTTGCTGTTGTTTTACCAGTGTTAACGTCTTTTCCAACGAGGTCTACAACTTTTGAATTATTTGAAGGAATAACAGCAACCAAAACGTTCATTCCAACGGCTTCATCTTCCTTATAGTATACATCTGAAGGAATTGCAAAAAGGCTTTCTACATCTACTTTGCCTGCCTTCATTACTTGGTTTTTGCCATTTACAGGAACAACAACTTCGTCACTTGATAAGTTTGAAGTTTCTTTTATAGCTGCTGCTGTAGCGGTCTGAACGATTTTAGATTCAATGCGGGTTGCATTTTGGTAACGGGTAAGTAATGTTACATCTTCATCGAATGTGTATTCGAGGTTATCGTTACCATAGCTTGCACGTTCTGCAAGAGGAGCTTCAAGTGCATTGTAAATCAAAATTGCCATATTGCCACGGGTCATTGTAGCATCTGTTGCAACGCCCTTTAACAAATCAAGCTGTGTTGCTTTTACAAGGTATCCTGAAGGATATCCGCCAAGTGCATCTGCCTGAACACCGTAACCTAAAGCTGCAACTACCATTTTTACTGCCTGCTCGTAAGTAACAGTTGCGTCAGGAGCAAATGTCTGTGCATCAATTCCGTTGATGATACCCATCTGATATGCAGCACTTACATAAGAGTAAGCCCAGTGAGTAGAGGGAACATCAGCGAATATGTCCTTGCCAGTGATGCCGTCTGCTAAATTGATGGCACGTAAAATTATTGTTGCCATTTCTGCTCTTGTCAAAGAACCATCGGGGTCATAATTGCCCTCGGGTTTACCTTCAACAATTCCAAAAGCAGCTAATACTTCTACTGCTGTTTCATAGTTTGTGCCTTCTGTATCCGGGAAGGATGCAGCAAATACGCTTAATTGAGGTAATGTCAAAAGCATAACACAAACCAAAAACATTGCGAGTCGTCTTTTCATAAATATCTCTCCTTTTTGTTTTTAGACTCATCAATTTTATACACTATTATTTTACCTCTTAATAATATTATCTGTCAACCACTCACAACGTAACGCAACATATTTTCCACCATTTTTCTTGTTTTTTCCCCAATATATATTTTTATATTTGGAAGAAAAGGAAATTTCTATAAAAAAACAAACTTTACTTTGTTTTTTGCCTTGCAGGAAGCTGTACTAACACAATGGCTGTAAACATAATTATGCACCCTAAAATTTCCTGCAGATTCATTGTTTCGTGAAGGAATAATGTACCTGCCAAAACGGCAAAAACCGATTCAAGACTCATAAGAAGAGAAGCGGTTGCGGGTTCTGTATATTTTTGAGCTATTATCTGCAAGGTATAGCCTACACCGCCCGAAAAAATACCGCAGTAAAGAATTGGCATTGCTGCAGAAATTATTTTTTCCATACTTGGAGCTTCAAATATAAATGCTGCAATAAAACAAATAATGGCAGTTGTAACAAACTGTATTGCAGATATTTCTATGGGGTTTCCTCTTTGAACAAAATAATCGCAACAGAGAATATGTCCGCTGAACATTATAGCACAAAGCAAAACAAGAAAATCCCCTTTTGTAAGAACAAAGCCTTCTTTTATGCAAAGAAAATACATTCCTGCAAGACCAAGCAAAACAGCAAGCCACACTCTTAAAACATTTTTCTTTCTGAAAAAAACAAGGTTGATTATTGGAACAAAAAGTATGTACATAGCCGTAATAAACCCTGCTTTGCCTGCACTTGTGTAAACAATACCCATCTGCTGCAAAAGACTTGCCACAGCTAAAAATATACCGCAGCATATACCGCCAAGCAAGGTTTTGTTGGAAGTCTGGGCAGCTTCTTTTGGTTTATTTGTTTTTCTTAAAATAAGGGCAATACTGCCTACAAAAACTGCCGATAAAGCCATTCTTGAAGCGGCAAAGGTTACAGGCTCTATTTTGTCCATACCAACCCGCTGTCCAACAAAAGCCATACCCCAGATTAAGGCTGCAAGTATAAGAAGTAAGTTACCCATCATTTTTTTGTTTTTCATAAGTTTTAAACACCTTTTTCGTTTATTTTTTACGGCACGGATTTATATCCGTGCCGTTTAAAATTTATTTATTTAATTTTTCAAGGTCTTTGTTTCTGATTTCAACACGTCTTACTTTACCGCTGATGGTCTTGGGAAGTTCATCAACAAAGTCTACAATTCTTGGGTACTTGTAAGGTGCTGTGTGAGTTTTAACATATTCCTGAACTTCTTTTTTAAGCTCGTCTGTGCCTACAGTTCCTTTTGTAAGAACTATTGTAGCCTTTACAATTTGACCACGTACTTCGTCAGGAACAGGAGTAATAGCACATTCAAGTACGTAAGGAAGCTCCATGATAACGCTTTCGATTTCAAAGGGACCTATGCGGTAACCCGATGACTTGATAACGTCATCAATACGTCCAACATACCAAAGATAACCATCTTCGTCCATGGTTGCCTGGTCGCCTGTATGGTAGTAACCGTCATACCACACGTCATTAGTCTTTTCTTCGTCAAGGTAATATCCTATAAAGAGACCGCAGGGAACGCCATCCTTTGTGCGGATACAGATTTCGCCTGTATCACCTGTTTTACATTCGTTGCCGTCGGGGTCTAAAACCACAACATCGTATAAAGGACTTGGTCTGCCCATAGAACCGATTTTTGGTGTTGAACCCACAAAGTTAGCAATTGAAAGGGTTGTTTCGGTCTGTCCAAAGCCTTCCATAATAGTAAGACCTGTTGCTTTTTTAAACTGATTAAATACTTCAGGGTTTAAAGCCTCGCCTGCAGTTGTTGCATATTCAATGGAAGAAAGGTCATATTTTGACAAATCTTCTTTGATAAAGAAGCGGTACATTGTAGGCGGAGCACAGAAGGTTGTGATATTATACTTCTTAAAGAGGGGAAGTATATCTTCTGAATGGAATCTGTCAAAGTCATAAGTAAATACGCCTGCTTCGCAAAGCCACTGACCGTAAAGCTTACCCCATAAAGCTTTGCCCCAACCTGTGTCTGAGATTGTAAAGTGAAGTCCGTCAGGATTTACATTGTGCCAATGCTTTGCAGTAGGATAGTGACCGAGAGCATATTTATATGAATGAGTTGCAATTCTTGGATAGCCTGTTGTGCCTGATGTAAAGAGCATAAGCATCGGGTCGTTACCGCAAGGCGAGCTTTCGGTACGGTAATAATGTGTACTGAAACGTTCCATTTCAACGTTAAAATCATTCCAGCCCTCTTTTTTACCGCCAACTAAAATCTTAATCATATCAGGGAAAGCTTTTGCAGCCTTTTCAGCTTCGTCAGAAACTTCTCCGTCTGCAGTACAAACAATAGCCTTTACTTTAGCTGCTTTATATCTGTATTCAAAATCGTGAGCTACAAGCTGGTTTGTTGCAGGGATTGCAATAGCACCGATTTTATGAAGTGCAAGCATACAAAACCAGAACTGATAGTGACGCTTTAAAACAAGCATAACTGTATCGCCCTTTTTAATACCGAGTGATTCAAAGTAATTAGCAGTTTTTGCAGAATACTTTTTCATATCAGAGAAAGTAAATCTGCGGTCAGATTTATCGTTTGCAACCCACATCATAGCAAGCTTGTCGGGATTTTTCTCGGCAATTGCATCAACGCAGTCAAATGCAAAGTTGAATTTATCGTCGTTTTTAAACGAAATGCCTGAAAATACACCGTTTTCGTCGTATGATGATTCAATAAAGTTATCTGCAACAGTTTTTACTGTGCTTTCTTTTACAGCGGTTTTTGCAGCAATAAAGGGAGCTTCGGGATATTCTTCGCTTACCTGTCCGTCTTGCGGATTTAAAACAACTGCGTGGAATTCACATCCGCCTTCGCTTACTGCAATCATACCGTGGGGGATAATACTGTTATAGAAAATAGAATCGCCTTCGTGAAGAACATCTATATGATTACCTACCTGAACTTTAAGTGAACCCTTAACAATAACATCAAATTCCTGACCGTTATGTGAGTTAAGCTTAATGGGCGCGTTCTGCTCTTCTGCAAGATAAGGGAACTTAACCAAAAAAGGTTCAGCAAGCTTTTCTTTAAATTTGGGTGCTAAGTTATTGTAAACAACACCGTGTTTTTTAATAATTTTAAGTCCTTCGCCTTTTCTTGTAATAGCAAATGATGTAAGGGTAGAGCTTGTTCCTTCCAGAATATCAACAACTTCAACTCCGCAAGCCTTTGCACACTTATAAATAAATGTAAAGCTGAAGTCTGTTTCACCCTGTTCTAAAACCATGTAATCTTCTACAGATACACCGCAAAGTTTTGCAAGTTCTTCGGGTGTAAAGCCTTTTGCCTCGCGCAGGTCTTTGATTCTGCCTGCGACTTCTTTTAAACTGTAATCCATTTTTTTGTCTCCTTTCATTTCCGTTGCCATTTAAGGCTTTACGGCTTTGAATAAAACAAAAAAACTCGTCTCAAAGTTTTTCTTTGAGACGAGTTATAATAACCCGCGGTACCACTCAAATTACGAAAATATAAATATTTCCGTCACTCTCCGAGCTCTAACAAGCCCTTTGCCTTTACGCAGCATTACGGAAGGAGTCTACTAGGCATTGCCGTTCGGTCCTCCAACTCAGAAGTGATAAGTCATTGGAAAGCTCCGCCATTGCCTCGCACCACCCGGCAACTCTCTCAAGGTTTTGCAATCCGACCGTCTTCGTCATAGTTGTTTTTTGTGATATTCAAATTTGGATATATTATATTCAAAAAAAAATAAAATGTCAATAGTTTTTTAAAAAATTTTTTATTTTCAGGATTTAATCAACAATCCTGACCTCTTTTATGCCATAGTATTCAAAAAGCTCTGCAGCGCTTTCGTTTATTTCCTCGCCGCAAACAACAATGGGAATTGCAGGGGGGCAGGAAACATTTTCGCAGGCAAGAATTTTACCTTTTGCCAAATGAATGGGTATAATTTTGGTTTTTGAAAAAGCAGCTTCTCTTGCAGACATAATTTTTTTGGGGATCTGCAAAGTCGGTGCAGCATCAGTAATTTCGTCTTTTACAGGTAAGTTAAGAAGTGCTTCTTCTAAAGTATTTATATCTGTTTTGTCGGTTTCGGGAGTAAACATAAATACTATAAAATCAGGGTCAGCAAATTCACACACAATATTTCTTTCAAAAAGGTATTTCGAAAGCTCAAGCCCCGTGTATCCATAGCTTTTGGGCGCAATTGTAATTTTTAAATCCTCGCATCCAATAAGCTTAAAGCCTTGCTTTATAAGTGTGTCTTTTAATTTGTTTAATTTGTTTATGCAGCTTTCAAGCTTTTCTTTATATCCATTATGTAAATATAAGTTTGCTAAATCAAGAGATTGCAAAATAAGATATGAAGGGCTTGTTGAAGCAAAAAGTGCCATTGCTCTTTTTGCATTTTCTGCAAAAACAGAGGGAGCATTTTTGCTTATATGAAGATACCCGCCGCCTGTTAAAACAGGCAGAGTTTTGTGCGCAGAGTCGCAACACATATCAGCACCAAGTGCAATAGGATGTTTTGATGCAGGTAAAAAATTAAGATAAGCACCGTGTGCATTATCACAAAGAAGTAAAACCCCGTGTTTGTGGCAAACCTTTGAAATGGCGGCAATATCGGCAACATTACCAAGGTAATCGGGGCTTGTTACATAAAATGCAACGGGCTTTTCTTTCATATTTGAAAGCTTTTCATCAAGCACCTGTGCCGAAACATCACAAGATATAATGTTGCTGTTTTCCGTAAAAAGCCATTCAATATTAAAGTCTAAAAGTGCAGCAGCACTCATAAAAACCTTGTGAGCATTTCTTGCTGCAAGAATGGTTTTTGAAGAGCCGTTGCCAAAAAGCATTGCAAGATAAAGCATAGCTCTTATAGAAAGAGATGTTCCTTCACAAGAATATATCGTGCTTGCCGTTCCAAAAAGAGAAGCCGCATTTTTCTGACTTTCCTCAATAATACCCTCGGAAGAATATAACTCATCCGCACCGTCAATTTCTGTGATGTCAAATTCTTCTATTCCCAGAAAAGATATACCCTTGTGTCCTGGCATATGAAGCCTGGTAGTCCTTTTTTCTTTATAATCTTTTACAAAATCAAAAATAGGAGTTTTCATTATTCTTCATCCATTGTTTTTGCAATTTCAAGCATAATTGCACATTCCATTCTTTTCTTAAAAAGTTCACATCCGTACTTGTAAACACCGTTAACGCTTCCCGTTGCGTGGTAAGCATTTGCCGCACATCCGCCCGAACAGTAAAGCTTTGCCCAGCATCCTTCACATTCGGGATGAGTATATACGTTGCACGAAGCAAATTGGTTTTGGACTTCAGGGTTTGTTACACCGTTCCATATATCGCCAAGCTTAAACTTTTCTTCGCCAACAAACTGATGACAGGGGAAAAGGTCACCCCAAGGGGTAACTGCCATATATTCAGTACCCGAACCGCAACCCGAAATTCTCTTATAAATGCAAGGACCGCCTGTAAGGTCAATCATATAGTGGTAGAAGGTAAAAGGTCTGCCCTCGCGGTGCCTTTTAAGCATAAGCTCTGCAAGCTTTTCATATTGCTCTAAAACTATCGGCAAATCTTCTTTTGTAAGGGATGAAGGGTCATCCTCAGGCCCTACAACGGGTTCCATACTAAGCTCGGTAAACCCTAAATCAAGCATTGTTTTTATATCTTCAAGAAAATCGGGGTTTGCGTGAGTAAATGTTCCACGCATATAATAGTTTTTGCCCCCGCGTGCTTCTACAAATTTCTGAAATTTAGGAACAATTTTGTCCCACGAACCGTTGCCCGCATAATCCACTCTGTATTTATCGTGAATCTCTTTTCTTCCGTCAAGACTTAATACAACATTACTGCACTCACGGTTTGCAAAATCAATTACATCATCATCCACCAAAACACCGTTGGTTGTAAGTGTAAAACGGAAGTTTTTACCTGCCTCTTTTTCTATACTGCGGGCATATTTAACAAGGTCTAGTACAACCTGAAAATTCATTAAAGGCTCCCCACCAAAAAAATCAACTTCAAGATTTTTTCTGCCTTTAGAGTTTGCAACAAGAAAATCAAGAGCCTGTTTGCCTACCTCATAGCTCATAACAGCACGATCGCCGTGATATTTGCCCTGACTTGCAAAACAGTAAGAACAGTTTAAGTTACAGGTATGAGCAATATGTAAACAAAGAGCTTTAACAACCCCCGAGGTTTTAGCTTTAAGATTACCTGCCATGCTTTTAAAATTGTCGGGCGAAAATAATTTGCCTTCTGCCTTCAATTCTTCAATTTGCTCAAAACAATCCGATATTGCTTCTTTTGTAACAGTATCATCATCTTTATACTTTTCAAGAATTAAATCCGTTATTTCTTCTTTGGATTTTTGCTCGTACATTTCTATAATATCAAAGGTGGCATCGTCAACAACGTGTATTGAACCCGAAAAAACATCAAGCACAATATTAAAACCGCCCAATTTGTAAGAATGAATCATATCTTTAAATCTCCGTAATTTATATTACATTAAAAATGCCGCCGATACGGCGGCATTTGAAGCATTTTATTATTTGTTTTCGCACTGCTGATTTGCAATACCACAGCTTGTTTTGCAAGCTGACTGGCAAGAAGTCTGGCATTCTCCGCATCCGCCATTTTTAGCGCTTTCACAAAGATTTTTTGTATTTAATGTTTTAATGGGTTTCATTATGTTATTCCTCCAAATAAAAATTTTAACTTATTATAAAGTTTCTGTAAATAATATACTATTTTTAGCGTAAATTGTCAATAGTTTTTTTATTTTTTAAGCCCTAAAATTTCTGCAGACTCATCACGCATTTTATATTTCAAAATTTTACCTGCGGCATTCATCGGGAATTCATTAACAAACAGAAAATATCGCGGAACTTTATGGCGGGCAATAGATGCATTACCAAATTCACGCATTTCGTTTTCGTCTGCCGTTTCGCCCTTATGAAGAATAATCCATGCACAGCATTCTTCGCCGTATCTTTCGTCGGGAACACCAACTACCTGAACATCACGCACCTTTTTGTTTGTCAAATAAAATTCTTCAATTTCTCTTGGATAAAGATTTTCGCCGCCACGGATAATCATATCCTTTAATCTTCCTGTTACCTTGTAATATCCGTCGGGTGTTCTCATACAAATATCGCCTGAATGAAGCCAGCCGTCAGAATCTATAGCCTGTGCGGTAGCCTCTGGCATTTTGTAATACCCCTTCATAATATTAAAGCCTCGTGCAACAAACTCTCCGCTTTCGCCGTCGGGCAACTCTTCGCCTGTTTCGGGGTCAATTATTTTACACTCAACACCGGGGAATGCACTTCCAACAGTTTCAACTCTGTGGTCAAGGTCTTCGTTAACTTCGCCCATTGTACAACCGGGGGAAGCTTCTGTCTGTCCGTATACTGAAATAATTTCACGCATATTCATTTCGTCTGCCGCGCGACGCATAAGGTCAGCAGGACAGTTTGCACCTGCCATGATACCCGTTCTCATATAAGAAAAGTCTGTTTTTGCAAAATCTGAATGGTTAAACATTGCAATAAACATTGTGGGAACGCCGTTAAAACAAGTAATATGTTCATCATTAACACAGGCGAGTGACGATTTAGGCGAAAAATAGGGGATAGGACAAAGTGTTCCGCCGTGAGTCATCATTGATGTCATGGAAAGCACCATTCCAAAGCAATGGAACATAGGTACCTGAATCATCATGCGGTCAGCAGTTGATAAATCCATTCTGTCGCCTATAGTTTTGCCGTTGTTTACAATGTTTCTGTGTGTGAGCATAACCCCTTTGGGGAAGCCTGTTGTACCCGAAGTATATTGCATATTACAAACATCGTCGGGCTTAACAAGGGATGCACGGCGTCTTACTTCCTCGTGAGGAACCAAAGAAGCGCGTGAAAGCATCTGTTCAAAGGTAAGACATCCCTTCATCGAAAATCCTGCAGTTACAACATTGCGTAAGAAGGGCAGATTCTTTGAATAAAGAGGCTCACCGGGCGTAAGATTTTCAAGCTCAGGGCAAAGCTCCTGTATAATTTCTTTGTAATTTATATCCTTACAATACTCAATCATAACAAGGGTATGTGTGTCAGATTGTTTTAACAAATATTCTATTTCGTGAATTTTGTATGCTGTGTTTACAGTAACCAAAACTGCACCGATTTTTGTCGTTGCCCAGAAAGTAATAAACCATTCAGGGATATTTGTTGCCCATACAGCAACGTGGTCGCCTGCCTTAACGCCTAACGAAATAAGAGCCGCAGCACATTCGTCAACATCACGGCGGAACTGCTTATATGTTCTTGTATAATCAAGAGTAGGATATTTAAAAGCATACTGGTCGGGATACTTTTCTGCCATAGTATCTAAAACATCCGAGAAAGTAGCATCAATAACATCATACTTTTTCCAGACAAAAGTACCTGTTTTTGATCTGTTGTAATAGGCCTTATCAAAGCTTTTCTTCTGTCTTCCGAGTGATGAAATATAATTTGCAAAGTGAGTAAGAACAATATCTGCGTCGTTAATGTCTTCATTCCACGCAGCACAGATAAATCCGTCAAAATTAAGCGAAGAAAGAGCATTGATTAAATTTTCAACAGGAAGGTCGCCTTCGCCAATTAAAACTGTTTTTTCATCTTTCATATCTCCAAGACGGACATACTTTATGTATGCACCCAATGTTTTAATTGTAGCTTCAGCCGATTCGCCTGCAGAAAAATATGTGCCTCTTACATTCCACGCAGCACCAATAGCAGCCGTTGAGAAAAAGTTTATAATTTTTATAACATTTTCGGTGTTTGCAAGATATCCTACAGTTTCAAACAAAATGCCAACATCTGCTTTTTCTGCACGCTTTATGGCAGCTTCAAGCTTTTCCTTTAATATATCAAACGAAGACTCTTCTTCAACGCGTACAATAATATTTTCAATTCCTGCATTTGCCGCCATATCTACATATTTTAAAACAATGTCAGCGGTTGTTTCGTCGCTTTCAATAGGGAAGGGCATACGAAGAGCAGAAACAGCAAGGTTTCTGTTAATAAGCTTTCTTTTTGCATCCGAGGTACGGTCACGGCGTAAAATACTGTCGTGATGCTGTTTGCGTTCTTTTATAGCGTCGTGAATCTCAAATCCTGAAAAACCGTAATCGTAAGCATAACGGCAGGTATCCAGAAAGGATGCACGGTTTACGTTTTTAGTCGAAAATACGATTTTCATCTTATGCCTCCTCGAATACAATTTTATTCAGTGCATTTATGTATGCTCTGATACTTGCAGCCACAATATCGGCAGAAATTCCGTTTCCCGAATAGAGCTTTCCGTTGTTGCGAAGTCTTACAACAGCAGAACCTAAAGCCTCTTTACCTTCGGTTACTGACTGAACCTGAAAATCGTCAAGCTCATAGTGGTAGCCAATGCACTGTTCAATAGCACGGAAAGCGGAATCAATAGGGCCGTCGCCTGTGCTTACACCGCATATAATTTCGTCACCCGTTTTTAATGTAACCTGCGACATTGAGCTTGTAAGATTACTGCTTGATGTTGTATAGCTTTCAAGATGATATGTAGAAGGCGCCTGCATAGCATAGCTTGCAATAAGAGCTTCAAATTCCTTTGCACCTACAGCATCCTTCTTTTCGCATACCTGCATAAGAGCCTTGTGTACATTTCCGCAGTCCGATTCAGAAAGGTCATATCCCAGAATTTGTGCCGCCTGTGCAACCTGGGAAATGGTACTTTCCGAGTCAAGCAATATTTTCTTTTTCTCGCTTATAGAGCTTTCGCTTTCATAAGCTTCGTGATTTATATTTGCAAGCATTTCGTCAATGCTTGCATGGATTTTTGTGTTGTTAAGATTTATTTGTGCTCCTATCTGGGCTTCACAAACATTCATAGCATCCGAGATTTCGCCTGTTAAAAGAATATCTTTTCCTGCCATAGCACATTTAAGACCATCAGCACCCTTAAAAACAGAGGCAACTGCCGAAGCAACACCCATATTTATACGGTCAGAAACCTGAACATATACAGGAACATTTACTGCCGCCTTTATCTTTTCAACCAAAGCGGCAATTTCTTCGGGCAAAGATATGCCTGCATCATCGCAAATGGTAATCATTGTAGCACCGTTTGCTTCTGCTTCTTTTGCCGCTGCAATAAGAAAATCTTCATCCGCTCTTGTTGCATCAAGTGCAGAGAATTCTACATCAGGACAAACTTCTTTTGCCGCTTTTGTAAGCTCGCCTATTTTGGCAATCATTTTATCGGCTTTTATATGGTATGTATATTCCATCTGAACAGTAGAAGTAGGCAGTTCAATCTGCAAACGGGGATTTTTAGCATCCTTAATGCATTCCCAGGCAGAATTCACTTCTTCTACAGCAAAACCTACAGGAACAGCCAAAACTGCATTCTGAATATTCTGTGCAATTGTTTTATAAATAATAGTATCTTCTCTGAGATTTTTAATGGGGGCTAGTTCAACAGCATCCGCACCAATAGAGTCCGCACAAGCAGCTATAGCAGTTTTTTCGCGGAATAATAGTGCAACCTCACGCTCGCCGGAAAGCTTTTTAAGCGTAATGTCTGTAATGTTGATTTTTTTCATTTTGAAAACCCCTTTCAAATTTTAAATATAAAATAACTTGTCTTTATCAGCAAAAAAAACGTTCCCGCCTCAATGCTGAAACAAAGAGACGAAAACGTTAAAATCAAAACTATTTCCGCGGTACCACTCTTTTTCATCCATAAAGGATGCACTTTGGATGCAAACACATCTTAACTCTGTTACGGGAGTTCCCGTCTGCCATTACTTGAATTTTCACGGCAGCCGCTCCACGGTGAGTTCAGCAAAGCTTTCCCGATGTCTTGCACCACCCGACACCTCTCTTAGGGCGAAAGTGTTTTACCTACTATTCCGCATCACAGCGTTTATAATAAAATGTATTTTAACATAATGATTTTTATTTGTCAAGATATTTTTTTGTTTTTAATCAGGATTTCTTACAAAAGATTACTCTGTTAAATTAGAATTTTATTTTTTTCAAATACATTTATAAGTATAGTGCCTGCTATAAGTCCGACAATTGCCTGTAAAACATTAGGCAATATGTTTACAGTTACGGGTATAAAGCCATATAAAAATCCTTCAAAAACAAAATAACCTAAAATCATTATTATCTCGGATATTGCCCCGCTTATAATTCTTGAAGGAAGTTTTTTGATTTTTTTGTTTAAAAATTTAAAGCCATAATATGCTAAAATTGCCATAATTCCTTTTATAACAAAGGTTGCAGGAGCGTATGTAACGTAACCCGAAAAAATATCGGCAAGTGCAGAGCCTATACCTGCAGCAAAAAATCCATAAGCCGGAGACAGAAGCCAACCTGAAAGTAGCACAACACAGTCGCCAAGATTTAAGTAACCATTTAATGGTGATGGTATTTTAATAATCATAGTTGCTACGCAGGTTAAAGCCGCAAGCATAGAAACTATAACAATTTTATAAGTTTTTGATTTCATTATAACACCTCATTTCAAATTATTATTTTACATTATACAGTAAAACAAAATATATTGCAATTACAAAATATCAATATATTCTCCGTTTAAAGCCTTATTCATGCTTCTTACAGCACAGAATTTGCCGCACATTGAACAGCATTCTTCAAGCTCGGGTTTTCTGTCATTTCTTATTTTTTTTGCAGTTTCGCTGTCAATAGAGCATTCCCACTGTTTTTCCCAATCAAAAGTTCTGCGTGCGTCAGCCATGGCATCGTCGATGTCTTGGGCATGGGGAATGTGTTTGGCAATATCAGCCGCATGCGCTGCAATTTTTGAAGCAATAATTCCTTGTTTTACATCATCAACATTTGGAAGAGCAAGATGTTCTGCGGGGGTAACATAGCAAAGAAATGCTGCACCGGCAGCGGCGGCAATTGCACCGCCAATGGCAGCTGTTATATGGTCATAACCCGGGGCAATGTCAGTTACTATCGGCCCCAAAACATAAAATGGTGCCCCCATACAAATTGTCTGTTGCAGCTTCATATTTGCTGCAATTTGGTCAAGCGGCATGTGACCGGGACCTTCCACCATAACCTGAACATCTTTTGCCCACGCCCTCTTTGTTAATTCGCCAAGTCTTACAAGCTCTTCTATCTGGCATACATCGCTTGCATCGGCAATACAACCAGGACGGCAAGCATCTCCAAGAGATATTGTAACATCATATTCACGGCAAATATCAAGTATTTCGTCATAATATTCGTAGAATGGATTTTCTTCTCCCGTCATACTCATCCAGGCAAAAACAAGAGAACCTCCCCTTGACACAATATTCATTTTTCTGTTATGTTTTTTAATTTGTTCTATTGTTTTTCTTGTTATCCCGCAATGCAGAGTTACAAAGTCTACACCATCTTCTGCGTGGAGTCTTACAACATCAATAAAATCTTTTGCAGTAAGGGTAGATAAGTCTCTTTGGTAATGAATAACGCTGTCATATACAGGAACTGTTCCTATAATTGCAGGACATTCATTTACAAGCTTTTTCCTGAAGGGCTGAGTGTTACCGTGAGAAGATAAGTCCATTATTGCTTCGGCACCCATATTCACCGCTGTCATAACTTTTTCCATTTCAATGTCATAATCCTTACAATCTTTAGAAACACCTAAGTTTACATTGATTTTGGTGCGAAGCATAGAGCCTATACCATTAGGGTCAATACATTTATGAAGCTTGTTTGCACATATTGCAATTTGACCTTTTGCAACTAAATCTCTGATTTCTTCTGCTGTTTTATACTCTTTTTCTGCAACTGCCTGCATATAGGGTGTTATAATCCCTTTTTTTGCAGCATCCATCTGTGTAGTATATTTTTGCATTTAATATCAACTCCTGTTTATAAAAATAAAAACGGATAACCCGTTTGGATTATCCGTATAAAGCAGTAACATCTTCCTACGGCGGCATTATCCGCATCAGGTTTAATGGTCGAAGTTAGATTACTTCCTCTCAGCCCGGCACACCGAGCTCCCATGAATTAACTAAAAATTCAATTTTTAAATATTATATACCTTTTTGTATACTTTTTCAATAGCTAAAACAAATATTTTTTCTTTTAATTTTTACTTGTGAAGCAGGGGAGAAAGCTTTTTATAAGTAACAAGTGTAATAATTGATAATACACATCCACGTATAAAATTAAAAGGAGTTATAAGGCTTAAAACAATATTAAGTCTTTCGGCAGGCAAAGCAGCAGGCATATAAAGAGGAAGCATAACAAAATAATTCGTTATAATTGCAGAAACTGTCATTACTAAAGTGCCTGCAAAAAGAGCAATGAGTGCACCTTTTTTTGTTTTGTTGTGCTTGTAAATCATACCTATCACAAAAACAAAAACACCGTTTACCGCAAAATTTGCAGCTTCGCCAATAAATCCTGTTCGAGTAATAAGCAGATGGATAAGATTTTTAATAAGCTCAACAAAAACGCCGGGAACAGGACCTAAAGCCAAAGCACCGATAATGGCGGGAAAATCGCTTAATTCAATATCCAAAAATCCGCCTACCCTTAAGCCCATAGCACTGCCTATATATTGCAGTATTACTGCAATAGCAGAAAGCATACCTATTTTTGCTATCATATTAGTTTTTTTGTTTATCATAAAAAACCTCCAAATAAAAAATTCCAAAGCCAAAATAAACTGACCTTGGAATGCTTTTTATAAAATCAACAAAAAGCTGTCTTTTCTCATCCGGACTATAGCCTTAAAAACCATTTTTAGCGTTGGTTGTTAAGGCAACCGTCGGCAACGGAATTACACCGTTTCCACCGCATAGGCGGGTAGTGGGCTTTTACCACCGGTAGGGAATCTCACCCTGCCCCAAAGACCTGTTATTTTCACTTTTAAGATACTATAACATAATTATATTCAGCCGTCAATATCAAAGTTACTCTCTGTTAAAAAGTTTTTTGTATTTTAAAGGAGAAATGCCCTTTTCCTTTTTAAAAATTTTGCTGAAATATGACCCGCTTGTAAAACCTATTTTCTGTGCAATTTCTTCCAAAGATAAGTCGCCCTTCATTAAAAGGTCAACAGAAAGGTCAATTCTTTTTTTGTTTATATACTCATTTACAGTGCAGTTAAAACAGGTGCGAAAACGTCTGTATAAAACACTTTTAGAAAGATTTATATTCTTTGAAATACTTTGAATTGTGAGGGGTTTGTCTAAATTTTTGTCAATATAATTTATTGCAGTCTGAATTGCTTCGTCAAAACCCGGCTTTAACATATTTTCCAAAAGAACGTGTTTTACTATAATTTCGGCAAGATGTGAAATACTTTGAATTTTATCCTGGTCAAAAGAAGAAATCTCCGAATAATATTTTTCCATCAGCTTTTCATCAAGCCCAAGACCTGCAATGTAATTTTTAAAAACCGAAAAATCTGTATCTGTTCTCATCTGCCCAAAAATAATATAACCTATAATAACATCATTATAAATAATGGGAACCGAAGCATCAATAAGTCCTGCGTGGCACACGTGCATTTCGGCTTTTTTGCTTATACTGATTTTTTTAAAAAGGGTTGTATCCGAACAAATACAGGCACGCCTTCCTTCTTCGGTGCTTTGAATTGCCTTGCAGTATTTTTTGTTTTCCCAGAAGCTTTTGTTTCCAACAAACGTAAAGTCATCTTTTAAAAGATCCATATTTATGCCGGTGGCATTGTAAAAGTCCTGCAAAACCTTATCTATCTTTTGAATATCGTAGTTTATAATCATATTTATCACCTAGTTTAATTATAAATCCTTAAAACTTTTTTGTCAATAATTTTCAAACATGGGGAAAATATTACAAAAAAATGGGAACAATATATCTTTTTTTATGTATTTTAATTTGATACAATAAATATGAAAAGTTATTTTGACAGAGAAAGGAAAATGAAAAATGGGAAAAGCAACAGACTTTCGTTATAACACAGGTGCAACCCGTGTTCCGTGGGCTGCAGTAGGCGAAAACTATAATGTACACGACTTAATGGAAATTATAAAATTTTTAATGCAGGGCGAGGGTAAAGAATACGACGATGCTCTTGAAAGCGTATGGCAACAGGTTAAAAAGCTTGATGCACTTGCAACACCACCCGGAAAGCTTTCCTTGGGAAGCAAGGTAGAAGAAGCAGAAAATGCCTGCAATGAATATCTTGGAACAACCTCCTCAACCTTTGTAACAAATGCAACCGCAGGTTTTGAAATTGCATATAAATATGCAAACTTAAAACCCGGTGACGAGGTTATAGTACCTGCCATTACCTTTGTAGCAACAATGGCGTATCCTCTGGCGGTAGGTGCAAAGCTTGTATTTGCAGATGTTGACCCAAAAACAATAAATATGGATCCTGCCGATGTAGCAAGAAAAATTACAGATAAAACAAAAATGATTGTACCTGTACATATTGGCGGATACCCTGTTGATATGGAACCCATAATGAAGCTTGCAAAAGAGCACGATATTTTGGTACTTGAAGATGCGGCACACGCATTCGGTGCTATGTATAAAGGCAAAAAAATCGGTACAATAGGCGACTTTGCCGGATTTTCCATGCACGAAGTTAAAAATATCACATCCTTTGGCGAAGGCGGTATTTTAACAACCACAGTTTCGGGCTTTGAAGCTGAAATGAAACGAGCACGCTTTTTGGGACTTGACTTTTCATGTCCCATTAAAGACTGGCTTTATAACATTACACCCATTAAAGGAAAATATGAACCCTTTGTTCCCGGCAATGCATCCACTACCGAAATTCAGGGACTTGGACTTACTTTGCAAATTTCCCGTAACGAAGAAATCATTGCCGAAAGAAGACGCGCGGCAGAATATCTTTCAAAACGCTTTGCAGAAAATGATGCCATTATCCCTCAGGATTTAGGAAATGAAGATATTAAACCTACCTTCCATTTATACCTTTTACAGATTGACCCCGAAAAAGCAGGAGCAGATGTACAGGTTTTAAAGAAAAAGCTTGAAGAAAAAGGTGTTACACAGATAGCACACTTCGGTCCTTTATACAGATTCAAAATAGTTCAGGATATGGGCTACAATTCAGACGAAATTGCAAAAACCTGTCCTAATTGCGAAGAAGTATTTTACAAGAGATTTACTCATCTGCCCTTATACGGCTTAAGCGACGAACAGCTTTGCTATATGGCAGACGCAGTTTTGGAATCGGTTGCCGAAATGCAACGAGGCGAATAAGGAGGAAAACAAATGGCATATTATATGGAAAAAATGACCGTGCAGGATATGGAAAAAGCAATACAAAAAACCAAAACAGTTATTATTCCTGTAGGCGTTGTAGAACAGCACGGATATCATTTAGCTTTATCAACAGACATTTTAAATGCTGTAAAGCCTCTTGAAATAGCGGGAGAGCGTTTAAATGCCGTGGTAGCACCCTCGGTAAACTACAGCTTTTCGGGCGGAGAGCTTTTGGGTACAGTTAATGTAAGTCCTAATACTTTCGGTCTTTATATATCCGAAATATGCTCGGAATTTATCCGTATGGGCTTTGAAAATATAGTTGTATTTTTAGGTCATGCAGGCACCGACAATTTAAACGCACTTAAAAACAGTTTACAAATACTTTTGCGTCGCAGTAAGGATTTGCACCAAAAAGCAACTCTTTCGCTTGTTGAGGCGTGGAATATGTCGCCCACCTGGCTTAGCGGATTTAAAATGGAACCCGAACACGATTTTCACGCAGGACTTATGGAAACCAGCCTTATGATGCATTGGGCACCCGAGCTTGTTCGTGACGAAATTGTTATGGACGAGGAATATATTTCTAAAATGATGCGTACCGACCAGGACTGGTTTGAAAAAAGAGAAAAACGTATCGACAGTCCTTTTATGGTAGAAAAGGTAAGCCAGAGAGAAGAAATCAAGGTTGGAGTTATGGGATTACCTCACGATGCAAATGTTGATTTAGGCAAAAAAATCTGCGACGAAATTGTAGAAAATATTATAGATTATGTAAATCTTCTTGAAGAAAACAGAAAATAATAAAAAAGGCATTATGCCTGAATTTTCTTTCAACCTTTTTAAAAACCTAACGAAAAGAACTCCTGATATCAGGAGTTCTTTTCGCTACTTTTTATCTCAACTTTTTACAGTACTGGGTACAAAGCTTGTCCGTACATTCGGAACAACGAAGAGAAAGATTAGTTATTTCCCAAAACCGTTCAGGATACATCATAACGCATAATTCCCATATAAGCCACACTAAAAAAGCCATTAAAAACAGAGTTTGCGTATAAAAACCACGTACAAATAAAAATGGCGAAAACATCATAAGATGGTCCCAGTTAAAAATACGGCAGGTTGTACAGCAACGGTTTTTCATAATAAGGCGGAAGGGACACCAAATTAAAACACAAATCAAATCTGCCACATAAAAGAAGGTGCAAATTATAAAAACAGCAACAGTATCAATTACACCTTTATAATATAAAATCCCTATAATCCCAATTAAAATGCACCATATAATAAAAACCTTATAAGCCAGATGGGTTGTTGTTATAATATGATTTTTCAGTGATTTATAGCTGAACTTTTCCTTAATAGGTCTGAAAAAAGCCAGAAATTGTTTCTGTGAACCGATAGAAATGTGTGCCCTGACAGGAATAAGCTGAAATATCATATCTAAAACCCAGATAATCCACAAAATATGAAGCAGGGAAAACTGCTTAAAAAAGTCGGTTCCCAAAAGTACATCAAATTGATTTTTATTAAAAACAGCAAGCAGAACACATAAAACAAATATTGCAATACGTCCCGCAAGCCTTAAAAAATATATTTTTCTTGTTTTAGACATATAAACACCTTAACTTAAAAATAGTTACACTATTATTATAATCAAAAAAAATAATAATGCAAGAAAAATATGCAGTATCAGGACACGATAGAGCAAAAAATGGAACAAAAAAACATTTACAAAAACTTTTATGTTTTATATAATAAAGCTAGTATAATAAAAAGGGGGAGCAGGATGAAAATAATAGACTTTCACACACATCCGGCATATAACACAACAAAAAAGTTTGGATACGATTTAACAGATGAACTTTTTGTTGACGACCTCAGACGTGCAGGAATAAGTATGGTGGCAGGTTCTGCAATTGATTTAGAACTTATGGAGTCAAGTGATAATCACGGCGAAACAATAAAAAAATTAAACTCTACAGTCTGGGAATGGCATAAAAAGCATCCTGACTTTATAATTCCGGGAATACATATTCATCCAAGCTTTCCCGAAGAATCGGCAAACGAGCTTTACTCTTATTCAAAAAAAGGCGTAAAGCTTGTAGGTGAGCTTGTAAATTATCTTATGGATGATAAAAGCGAAAACGTTTCATACATAAGCAAAAACTCTATGGAGCTTTATGATTTGTGCAGTCAGCTTTCGCTCACAGTATCAATTCACACAAGCACCGCCGAAGAAATGTCTTATATTGCCAAAAATTTTAAAACCCTTAATATTGTTATGGCACATCCTGCCTATGGTAACGAATATTTATCAAGACTTGAAGCAGTAAAAAATCACGATAATCTGTTTTTAGACATTTCAGGCACAGGCATTGCAGCACACGGAATGTTAAGATACGGAGTAGATACAGTGGGGAAAGAAAAAATTGTATTCGGCACAGATTTTCCCGGCTATAACCCTGCACTTTATGTTCAGTCTGTGTTATACGAAAAGCTTACAGACGACGAACGTGAGCATATATTTTATAAAAATGCAGAGAGATTACTCGGCTTAAAATAAAGGAGAAAAAATTATGGCTAAAAGAGAAGTATGCTGGGATATGCATATAGTTGAAAAAAACGAAAACGTAAAGCTTACTATGCATAAACCCGTAAAGAAAAATATTGCATTTGAGTTTGACACAGCATGGGAAGGTGCAAAAGTCCACTATTTAGCTGCAGTAAAGGAAGGAGAAAAATACAGACTTTACTACAGAGGTGAGGGTGACGATATAAACGGACCTGCATATCAGTGTGTTGCAGAAAGTGATGATGGAATAACATATACAAGACCAAATTTAGGTATGTTTGAGTTTGAAGGTAGTAAAAACAACAATATTCATCATATAGAAGATGCCGACAATTACAAATTTACCGATAATTTTTCAATTTTTAAAGACCCGAATCCAAACTGCCCGCCTGATGCAAAATACAAATCTCTTTCGCTTCAGTTTTGCCGTCTTGATTATATTATGCACCTTTATCTATATAAAAGTGCCGACGGGCTTAAATTCGAAAGAGTGGGCGAAGTACCTGTACCCGGAGTTTTTGATTCATACAATACTATAGTCTGGGATGATAAAAATGAAGAATATAAGCTTTACATAAGAGATTTTCACGATAAAGACGGTAACGACATTGTTTATAGATGCGATGAAGCATTTATGGATAGCTGTGTTCGTGATATAAGAGTTGTAAGAACAAAAGATTTTGTAAGCTTTTCAAAGCCTGAAAGAATAAAGTTTGAAGATAATCCTGAAGATTTTGAACTTTACACAAACCAGATTTTTAAATATCACAGAGCCGATATTTATTTAGGAATGCCCACAAGATATAAAAACAGAATTCACGATGCTGCTCCATCAAATTTTGATTCACTTCCCTCGTGGGGCGGAGAAAGAAAAAAATATATTGAAAAAGGAAGTCGTCACGGTTCAGCAAACACAGACTCCATTCTTATGACCTCACGTGACGGTGTTACCTTTAAAAGACATGATGAAGCATTTATGGCTCCTGAACTTGAGGAGGAATACAACTGGGTTTATGGGGATTGCTATCCATCTTACGGAGTTGTTGAAACAAAAATTGAAGGTAGTGATAAATATGAGCTTTCCTTTTATTTAACTCCCGGATATTCCGGCAAATGCGAAAAGCTTGCAAGATACACAGTGCGTCTTGACGGATTTTTCTCGTGGAGCGGGGATGTTAATGGTGCAAGCCTTATAACAAAACCCCTTATGGTAGACAGCGACGATATGAGCATAAACTTTGAAACCTCGGCAGTAGGCGGAATAAGAATACAAATTTGCGATAAAGACGGCAATGAAATAGAAGGTTACGACAGCGGAATACTTTATGGCAACAGTCTTGACAGAAAAGTAGTCTTTGAAAAACCTTTAAAAGATTTAAAAGGTAAAGAAATAAAAATAAAATTTCATTTTAAGTCTTGCAATTTGTATTCATTTGTAATATAATAATTTTTTGGAGGGATTTGTATGAAAACAATCAAAGAAAAACAAATACTTGTAGGTGCCGATTTTGCAGGCTTCCCGTTAAAAGAAGCTGTGTGTGAGCACTTAAGAAAAAAAGGTTGGACAATTACCGATATCGGCGTAAAAGCAGATTCTGACCCTGATGATACAGATTTAATGTTTCACAGAGTAGGTCTTCGAGCTGGTGCCATGATTTCAGAAGGCGAGTTTGAACGTGCACTTTTATTCTGCGGCACAGGTATGGGTATACATATTGCAGCAAGCAAATGCCCCCGTGTACACGCAGGTGTAGTAGAAAGTGTACCCGCAGCACTTCGTGCCATTACAGGCAACGGCGTAAACGTACTTGCTATGGGAGCATTTTATGTAGCTCCTGCAATGGGATGCGATATTGCAGATGCATATCTTAATGCAGAACTTGGCTCGGGTTATGAATGGTGGCATAATTTTTATGAATTCCATAAGCTTTCTATGGATGAACTCGATGCTTTTGATTACGAAGAATATAAGAAAAACGGATTTAAAGTAAATAAGCTTGGAGATTTCCCGTTAAAGCTCGAAACAAAGCCTGAATAATTTTTTTCAAAATACTCAAGGGAGATAAATATGGAGATTATCAACAAAATTGCACAAAGACAAAAAGATCCTAATAAAGGAGAGTTACCCAAAATAGCATTTTTTGGTGACAGCGTTACACAGGGATGCTTTGAAATATATATGAAAGGGAATAGCATAGAAACTATATATGACCCTTCAAGTGCGTATCACAAATATTTTTCAGATATCCTGTCAGAATTATTTCCAAGCGTACCCGTAAGCATTATAAATGCAGGTATTTCAGGTGACAGTACCAAAGGAGCACTGTTAAGAATTCAAAGGGATGTACTTTCGCAAAAACCCGATTTGACAGTTGTATGCTTTGGACTTAATGATTGTGTGTCAAGGGGTATAACCTATGCACAGCAGTATGCTGATAATCTCAAAAATATGTTTACACAGCTTATCGAAAACGGAAGCGAAGTTATTTTTATGACTCCCAATATGATGTGTACCGAAGTAAGCTGTCATATTAAAGACGAAAAGCTTATTTCTACGGCAAAAGACGTTGCAAAAGCACAAAACGATGGTGTTTTAACTGAGTTTTTGGAACGAGCAAAAAAAGCCGCGGAAGAATGCGGAGTACGTGTGTGCGACGTTTATTCGAAATGGATGCGTATTAATGAATGCGGAGTTGACACAACCGAGCTTTTGTCAAATTCAATAAACCATCCTACAAGACAAATGAACAAGCTTTTTGCATATAGCTTAATAGAAACAATATTTAATTAAAGATTATAATAAATAATACCCATCGCTTTGGCGATGGGTATTATTTTATTTTGAAGAGTTTTTTATATTTTAAAGGTGAAACACCAAAGGTTTGTTTAAATTTTCTTGAAAAATAAAACTGGTCAACAAAACCCAGAGAATCGCTTATCTGCCTGAGAGAAATATTTTCACTAAGCAGTATTTTTTCAGCAAGCGACATAAGCCTGTCATTTATATACTGACTTACCGAAAATCCAATCTCCGATTTGAATTTTTTTTGAAGAGTACTTATCGAAACCGAAAAATCATTTGCAATTTTTGATACACTTAAATTTGCAGACAAATTTTTTTCTATATATTTTATAACATCATTTATAAACGACGAATAATTAAAAGAAATTCTGTCAAGCAGAAAAGAATTTTCTTCGATGCCTTTTGCTATAAGTGAATATACATAGTTATTCAAAGTAAGCGAATGTAAAAAAGAATGTTTTGATGTATCAGTTAACTGCGAAATAATATGTTGCTGATTTTCAAAAATCAGTATTTTGCCAAAATAACTGAAAAGGTCATAATTGTTTGGTAAGAAGCAGTTAATGTGCAGAAAAATCTTTTTTAAATAGCGGTCGCATCTGTAAGAAAAGTTAAGTCCTGCAGGAATTATATATACATTTTTGGGAATCATTTTAATATGCAAATTTTCATATTCTAAAAAACCTTCGCCATCTAAAATTATATAAATTCTGGTAAAACTTGAAGATACATTCTTTTGCGACCATTCTTTGTCAAGCTCAATAATTCCTGCAAATGAGTAGGACATATTTATGTTTTTAATATACTGAGCAATTTTGTCAAAACCATATTTTTCCATACGTATTTCTCCATAAAAAATCTGCATTTATTAATGTATTGTCAGCTAATTATATGATATTATCAAAAAAAAGTCAATTATTTTTTAGGAGAGAAAATTTGTATGTACGATAAGCTTTATTTTTCAAACCCTTCTGATGACTGGTTTTCGGGAGTCCCTGTAGGTAACGGACAGACAGGCTTTATGCATTACGGAAACCCGGGACACGAGATTTTTGCATTTAATCACGACGGACTTTTCAGAACAAAAAACAAAAAAACAGTTAAAACAGCGCATATAATTCAGGATATGAGAAAGCTTATGAAAGAAGATAAATGCAAAAAAGCCGAAGAGCTTTTTAAAAAAGAGGTAGAAGGATTACCAAGAGACTGTAATCCATATCAGCCGTTTTTTGATTTGAAGTTTGAACTTTTGGGCGAAGAATTTAAAAACTATCAAAAAGAGCTTGATATGAAAAATGCTCTTTTACATATAAACTACACGCTTGACGATAAAAACATAAAGTGGGAAGCCTTTTCAAACCATCCTCACAATGTAAATGTTATTTTGCTTTCCTGTGACGAACATTTATCCTGCCACATAATTTCAGACAGGGAAGAGGATGAAGAGTGCAGTTTTAAAAATGTGCATCAGGGTAACACTCTTTATTTTGACGCAGAATTTTGCGAGGGCGTATTATTTTGCGCAGGTGTAAAAATTTTGACAGACGGAACACTTACACAAACACAAGACGGTTTTATTGCTTCGGATTTTAAAAACCTTTGTGTATATACGGTATTAAATACAGGCGAAAATTCATTTGAAAAATCAAAAAAAGATTTAGCCTGCATTCCCGATTACGAAATATTATTAAAATCTCATATTGCTGATTTTGAAAGTCTGTATAAAAGATTTTCGCTCACACTTGATACTTGTGAAATTGATTCCGAAACAGCATATAAGAGGGCAATGGAAAATGATATAACAGAATCTGTGTACGGATACTTTTTAAATATGGCACGTTATGCTATGATAAGCAGTTCAAGAGATACAAATCCCATAAATCTGCAGGGAATATGGAATCATAACATAAAACCCGACTGGGATTGCGGTTATACAACCGATATCAATATACAAATGAGTTACTGGCCGTCAGAGGTGTTAAACCTTTCATCTTGCGAGAAACCCCTGTTTTCGTGGATTTTAAAAAGTGAAAATATTATGAAAACACAGGCAAAAAATATATTCGGGGTAGAGGATGGGGTATATGTACCCCAGTTTACAGACCTTTTTATGACTCCTGCCTGCTGGATAGAATATGCACCGTTTCAGATATTGTGGAGTGGGTCTGCGGCGTGGATTTCACAGCACTTTTTCACATACTGGAAGCATAGCGGTGACGATGAGTTTATAAAAACAAAAGGCTATCCCTTTATGAAAAAGTGTGCAAATTTTTATATTGAGTTTTTAACACTTGACGAAAACGGAAAATATGAGCTTGTACCCGCTGCAAATCCTGAAAACTGGACTAAAAGAGGAGAACTTATAGTAAACACATCTGCTATGGACTTGTGGCTTATACACGAGCTTATGCAAAATCTTATGCATATAAACGAGAGCTTGAATCTTGAAGATAAGGATGCTGCAAAATGGAAGGATATAGATTCAAACTTAAAAGATTATTATGTGTATGAAGACGGTGCATTGTCAGAGTTTACCGACGGTTCGGTGGAGCTTGACCCCGGTCACAGACATTTGTCGCACATATATGCACTTTTTCCCGGTAATCTTTGTAAAAAAGACGAAAAACTAAAGAAAGCCTGCTGTCTTGCAATAGAAAGACGCCTTGCAAGCGGACTTTTAGGAATGTCAGGCTGGGCACTTGCGTGGTATGCATGTTGCTTTTCTGCAATGGGTGACGGCAACAGAGCGCTTGAGTTTGTAACTCACGTAATACGCGGCTGTCTTATGCCGAATTATTTAACAACACATAATGACTGGCGCGAAAATTCAGGGTACTGCTACGGCAGAAAAATATTCCAGATAGACAGCCTTTTCGGACTTGCAAGAGCAATAGCAAATATGTTTATATCCTGCGACAATGAAGTAACCCATATTTTGCCTGCTCTTCCCGATAAATTCAAGTCAGGCACAGTTTGCGGTATATGCGGATTCAAAGCCTTCAGCTATGATATTGTATGGAAAGAAAATGCTTTGAAAGAGCTTACAGTTTATGCAAACAAAGGCGGTAGCATTACTCTTGAGTTAAAGACAGATAATATTAAAAGTACACATTTCTTTAAAAAAGAAGGAAGACTGTACACTTTTGAAAATTTAAAGGAAAATGAAATAATAAAAATAACTGTATAATAAAAATGGGATGTAAAAACATCCCATTTTTTATGCTTGTATTTCTTCAGCTTTTTTTGCTTTAATATCAAACTTATAAATTGCTATAAGGATTGAAATTAAAGATAACGCATCTGCTATCATTGCTTCCCAACCGCCAACCAGTATATTATATGTTATCCATAAAACACAAGATGGCATGGTTATGTACCTTAAAATACGCTCGTTTTTCATACCGTAAGCAACAGTAGTAATTATTTTTGCCGCAATAGGTAAAATGCTTATAGCACCATCCCACGAAAGGATGCCTACAACAGTGACAAAACACGAGAATATAATAATTACTGGTAAAGTAGACTTTTTATCTTTAACAAGCTTGTAAAACAAAAAGTTTCGGCTTCCCGATATTAAGTCCATCCAGGCACCTGTATACGCACCCATTAAAAAGTACTGACAGGCAAAGGCAAGTTCTGACACCATTTTACAAAGAACAATGCCTTTATGTTTTTTAAACTGAAAGGGTATAATACATAAAATAAGACCTATAATCCCTAAAACTCTGATTATAATTTGTTGCAAAAGTTTCACCGCCAATCCTACATATTATACCTGATAAAAAACTAAAAATCAATACTGGAAAAATTCTTCATCAACTATTGTTGCAGCACTACCTTCACTAAAAATAATATCAGTGGGATTTGTACGAAGCTGTAATATTGAAGCGGGAACTTCCTGTGAAGGCTTGCCAAAAACACAAAGTCTTGAAGTAAGTCTCTGCCACGAAACAGGCGAGCCAGCAGTAGCAAGAGCGTGCATATCAAGAACATACTTTGCCTTCATAGCATCACGGGGACCCATCATAGCACCTTTTGGGGGAACCTTTGAAATATCGCCTGAAAGACCAAATCCACCGTGGAGCGAATTCTGTGCAATGGTTAAAGGATGAAGTTTTGCAACCTTTGCACCTTGCTCTAAATATTCTTCCATTGTGGGTTTAAACCAATCATCAACAGGGTCTACAAATGCAATGTGACCGGGCCATCCGGGGCCGGAGTACATAGCATCAGCTTCGCCGTCCTGTTCAAGCATTTTTGAATAATCAGGAGTTATTTTGTTGCTGTGGTAAATAAAGTTTTCTTCTTTAAAGCCTAAATCCATAATCTGCGAAACCATAAATTTGTTAAAAGCATAACCAAAGCCAGCTTTGTAGGATAAAGGAGCAATATTTCCGTCTTCGTCAGCCCATTCGTCCATCATATAGAATTTTACATTTCTGCAGTTTACATTTAATCTGCGAAGAGTATAAGCAACTTGTCTGTACAATGGATTAGGGTTGCCCATTATCATAACAACCTTTTTGTCATATCTGTCAGAATCAACGATTCTTGCAACCATGTCTGCAAGCATCCTGATTTCAAATTCTTCATTTCTTATTACATTTACTGTAACATTAGGATAAACGGGGTGCTTGCCGTTTAAAGCAATAATGTCTTCTTTAGTAATTTTTCTTACTCTGTCAATTTCCGCCTGATTTTTAAAGGGGTAAAAATCGTGACTGAAAGTTTCCTTAAAATTCATAAATTTCACTCCTTATCTGATGCTTTTTATTACATCAAGTATTATGTCCGTATATTTTCTTACAAAGGATACATCAAGCATTGAAGTATCGGTTTCGTATCAAAGTTTTTTAAGTAAATGTATCACTTTTAGTTAAAAAATCAATACTGGAAAAATTCTTCGTCAACTATTGTAGCAGCAAGATTTTCACTCATTACGATATCTGTGGGATTTGTACGAAGCTGTAATATTGAAGCGGGAACTTCCTGTGAAGGCTCGCCAAAAATACAAAGTCTTGAAGTAAGTCTCTGCCATGTAACGGGTGAGCCTGCGGTTGTAATTCCGTGCATATCAAGAACATGCTTTGCCTTCATAGCGTCACGGGGACCCATCATAGCACCTTTTGGGGGAACCTTTGAAATATCGCCTGAAAGACCAAATCCGCCGTGGAGTGAATTCTGTGCAATTGTTAAAGGATGAAGTTTTGCAACCTTTGCACCTTGCTCTAAATATTCTTCCATTGTGGGTTTGTACCAGTCATCAACGGGGTCGATAAATGCCAGATGTCCCGGCCATCCGGGACCTGAATATACAGCATCAGCTTCGCCGTCCTGTTCAAGCATTTTTGAAAAATCGGGAGTTGTTTTGTTGCTGTGGTAAATAAAGTTTTCTTCTTTAAAGCCTAAATCCATAATCTGCGAAACCATAAATTTGTTAAAAGCATAACCAAAGCCTGCTTTGTAGGATAAAGGAGCAATGTTTCCGTCTTCGTCAGCCCATTCGTCCATCATATAGAATTTTACGTTTCTGCAGTTTACGTTTAATTTGTGGAGTAAATATGCAACCTTTCTGTAGGTGGGGCAGGGGTTACACATTATCATAACAACCTTTTTGTCATATCTGTCAGAATCAACGATTTTTGAAACCATATCGCCAATCATTATCATTTCAAATTCTTCGTTTCTTATTACATTTAATGAAATATTGGGATTGTTAGGATGTTTGCCGTTAAAGGCAATAATGTCTTCTTTAGTAATTTTTCTTACTCTGTCAATTTCTGCCTGATTTTTAAAGGGATAAAAATCGTGACAGAAAGTTTCTTTGAAATTCATAATTTCCTCTCCTTATTTTATACTTTCTATTGTATCAAGTGCAAGGTCAACATATTTTCTGCCAAAGCTTACGTCAATCATTGAAGTATCGGTTTCATAACCGCCTGTAACAAGTGATTCGGGAGTATAAAGATATCCCGGTAAATAACCATTTGCAATTTCGTTAACAATAACAGTCTTAAAGCCTGCCATTGCCTTTATATAAAGAGCATATTCGACAAAAACTTCGCCTTGCAAACCAACAACACAAGTATCACCTAAACTGAACACCTGAATCTCTGCAGGAACTTCATCTTCCAAACACTCTATTTTTGTACCTTTTTTCATCATAAGAATATATCCAAGCTGATCTTCAGAGCCTAAAAGCTTAAGATTTGCGTTCTGCCACAGATAGTATTCGTCTCTGTTTTTGGAATCGCCATATTTTGCGTACAATTCTTTGTAAATTGCTTCATCGTGAGCAACCTGAGCGCGAAGCTCTTCTTCTGTACCAAAATTTCGTACAGGAACTTCAGTTTCATTTGAAGCTACCTTTATTTCAAGAGAATCCTTCCATTCAGCTTTTTCCAAAGCTTTTTTTGCAGCCTTTCCCAAAACTCTTCCAACTCTTTCAGCTTCGTCATAGCTTTCGCCCTGTCTGTAATAACGGCTTGACTGATTGCCCGATGCACCCTGTGTGAATGCAGCCAAAGCTCCATCGAAGCTTTCTTCAAGCTCAAGTCTTAAATAGTAGGGGTAATCGGCAGTGCAAACATTGCTCCATTCGTGAATAAATGTAGGATGCAAGGTGTAGTTTGTAAAAATGCCGCGTACCTTGTCTTCTTTATCCTTTATTGCCATAACACTTACAAGGGGATCGTGAGGGCCGCCGGGGAGTCTTCTGTTACCGCCAACGCCCGATTCTGCACCGCAAACTTCAACATTTGATGCAAAGTATGCGTCAAAAGCAGTTTCTTTTGCTTCACAAACGATATCTGTAATTGTGTTAATAAGAAAATCTACATATTCTTTGGGCTGTTCTTTTCCTGCTTCAAGGCTTTCTATGTCAAGTCTGCCCGAAGCCCATGGACCCGAATGAGTATGAGTGCACGAAATCATTAAAGAATTTTTATTTAAACCGCATTTTTCAGAAACCTTTTCACGCACTGCTCTTACATGTTTTTTCGAGACAAACAGAAGATCAAGCGACACCATTGCAATTTCTTTTTCGCCATTTGAAATGTACATGCAAGTAGCTAAAAGAGGGTCGTGAGCACCTTCGTTGTTTCTGGGGTAATGAGGATATCCCGCAAGTTCTAATCCTTTAGGCGGTGTGATATCAGCTCTTGTAACAGATGCTTTTAACATTGAAATCTTCCTTTCTTTATAAATCAATAAAATTTCCTTCAAGCATTACTTTTTTTACATTGAATCTATCGTCAACAAAAACGAGATTTGCTTTTTTACCTTCGCTAATTGAACCTATTTCATCATAAAGGCCTATAGCCTTTGCAGGGTTTGTTGATGCAGCTAAAAAACTCTGTGCTATACCGCAATTTGTTTTTTGTAAAAAGTTACGGCAGGCTTTATCCATTGTAAGCTTACTTCCCGCAATATTGCCGTTATGGTCAAAAGAGATGTCATCTATATGTTTGAACTCTTCGGGGTTTTCGTATTCGCTTACAAAACTGTCAGCTATAAGAATTATTTTGTCAATGCCCTTGATTTTCAAAACCATATTCATAACATCAGCGCTAACGTGAACACCTGTAGAGTCACATATAAGTTCAGCATACATAGTATCATCCATAAAGCAGTATTCATCAGGTCCGCAAGTTCTTGTGCCTGGCGCATGAGGGATTCTTCCTGTTGCATTCATACAGTGAGTCATAATAGTGATTCCGTATTTTTTTAAAGCCTTTATTTCGGAAGGGGTTGCTTCACTGTGCCCAACAGAGAAAGTCGTATCAGGGTCTTGAGAACGTACATATTTCATAAAATCTTCTATGCCTTCTCTTTCGGGGGCAACCGCCCATACCTTTACAAGTCCTTTTGAACGGTCAACAAGCTCTTTAAAGTCGCTTTCTAAAATGTCGCCCTTCCACTGATTTAAATCGGCATTTCCGCCGTATTTGGGGTTCATGTAAGGTCCTTCCATATAAAAACCTGCAATATTAGCACCCTCGGGGGTTTTCATTGCATTTTTTACCCTGTCTATGGAAGTCAAAAACTCATCTTTTGCAAGGTTGTAATAAAGTGCTGCCAAAACAGTAGTTTCTCCGTGAGAAAGAAAATGCTGAGCAGCTTCCACGGGATATTCGTAAAACATATACTTATCACCGCCGTGAACGTGTATGTCTACAAATCCGGGGCCTACATAAGCGCCTTCTGCGTCAATTACTTCATCATATCCTTCAAAAGAATCAGGAATATTTTTTAATACTTTTTCGATTCTATCATTTTGTATAGCAATGGCTCCGTCAAAAATGACACAGTCTTCTAATACAATATTTGCGTTTTTTTATAAGCTTCAAGATATATCACCGCTTTTCCACAGTTTATTTTCAAGATCCTTATAAAGAGTATATTTTTTGTTATAATAATCTTTTTTGTCTGAAGGTTTAAACGATTTAACTGTGTTTAAACTTTCGGGATTTTGTCCGCAGGCAATTGCCGCAAGCATTGAAGCTCCTGCACTTGCTGCTTCAAAGGTGCTTGGAATAAAAATTTCAAGTCCTGTTATGTCAGATATTATCTGGGGCCACAAAATTCCCTTTGCACCGCCGCCAAACAGAATAATTTTATCGGCATTTTCGTAAGCGTTCATATCTTCAAGCAATGAACGAAGAGAAAAGGCAACACCTTCCATAACAGCGGCAGCAAAACAGCCTCTTGTTGTGTTAAGGTTAGCTCCGTAGAAAAAGCCTTGCCTTTTATCATACTCTGTAGGGTTGCTTAAATGGGGATAAAACATAAGAGTATGCTCGCCATTTATAGCTTCTTCAGCCTCTTTGTCTATAACGGAATACTCTTCTCCTTTAAAGAAAAGGTCACGTACCCACCTTAAGCAAGTACCGGCAGTTCCTAAAACGGCTTCGGTAACAAAAGTGCCATCTTCTACATATCCGCTCCAGGGGATACTCTGATTTTCATCTGAATGACACTCGTCCCATTTTTTAGTTATTGCAGCAGCAGTACCCAGCGAAACCGTTATGGTTTTACTGTCAAGACCTGCGCCGAAAGCGGCACACTTCTGGTCTTGTGCGCCAAGGGCAACAACGCAATTTTTGTTTAACCCAAGCTCCTTTTGAGCCTCTTGGCAAAGAAGGCCTATATTTTCTCCGCTTGTGCCTATCTTGGGCAACTTTTCTTCGGGGATAGAATAAAAATCAAGAATATCTTTACTCCACACACCCTTTTTAATGTCATACATCAAAGTGCCGGATGCCATAGAACGGTCGGTAACAAATTTACCTGTAAGCTTTGCAGTTAAAAAATCAAGAGGCATCAAAAATTTGTAAGCCTTTTCAAAAATTTCTTTTTTGTTTTTCTGAAGCCATAAAAGCTTTGGCAAGGTATAAGATTCCTTTAAAGGCTTTCCTGTAAGGGAAAACATTTCTTTTTCGCCAAAGTCCTTTTTTATCTGCTCAATTTCTTCTGTAGCTCTTACATCAAGCCAGCTTAAAGCATTGCATAAAGGCTTTGCGTTTTTATCAACGGGTACAATGGTAATACCCTGGGAGCTTATTGAAACTCCCAGGATATCTTCGCCTTTTATATCAGAAAAACGCATAGCTTTTTCAGTTGTTCTTTTAACCGCCTGCCACCAAAGCTCGGCATCCTGCTCTACATAGCCATCTTTGCCTGTAATAAGACCATATTCTTCATAGGCATCCGAAACAACGGTTTTTCCGTCAAAAATAATACTTCTGCAACCTGTTGTTCCTAAATCTATTGCAAGATACATAAAAAACTCCTGTTAAACAAAATTATCTTTCCTGCTGAAGTGTGTAGTGGGGATCAAAAGCCTTTTCTTCGTCTGTGTATTTACGGAGAGTATTTATAACTTCGCCGTTGTTCCACTTTCTGTCTTCAACATCTTCAGCTATACCCATAACTGTAACGTTAACCTGTCTTCTGCGAGCACGAACGTGATCCCAGTCAACAAAGTATACGTGAGCGAATTCACCACCATCAAGCTCGCCGTCTTTAATTGTCATTGTTTCGCTTCTTCCAAAGAATACGCTTCTTAAATGACCGTCTGTATTCATGCTTGTAAAGTCGCCGGGTTCATCAACGTATCTGCCGAACTGTGCATGGATGGGGCCGGGATGACGGTAGTCCCCTTCGTTTGCAAAGTCGGGAATCATTTTTCTCATAATATCGAGAAGGTCGTGCTGTAAGAATTCAAGGTCAAAGGAATCAATGTCGTGTGAGCATTCCTGAACCATAACGCTACAGGTTGTATGGTGTGAAGCTATTGTAACTGTTCCGTTTTTAACGCCTGATGCCTTAACGATTTCGATTATTTCCTTTGAAATATCGTGGAATGTGGGTATCCAACCTCTTGACTGTAATTCGAGTTCCTTCTGAAAAAATTTAAATTCCATTGTAAAAATCCTCCTAAAAATATAATTTTATTTATTTAACCTTTCGCCTACCGCACCGCCTGGGTGAATTAAGGCGAATTGTTCATTCTTATAGTTTGTTTCCTCTATAAGGGCTGCCTGAAGAGCATGGAAAATCATGCAAAGAGCAGTTGATGAGGTAGTGCCCTGTGAGTTATATTTGTCTGTTTCGCGGTTAACATACTGCTTTAAAACAACATCTGCACTTTCGGCTAAAGGCGATTCAAGATTTTCGGTTACCGATATAATTTTAACACCCTTTTCCTTACAGATTCTTATAATAGGCAAAAGCTCGCTTGTTTTACCGCCGCGGGAAGCAAGTACAATTACGTCATCCTTTTGTAAAAAACCTGTTCCGCCGTGAATTGCTTCTGCGGGAGAAATAAATTTTGCAGGTCTTTCTATACAACACATAAGATGTGCAAAGTGCTGACATATAATTCCTGAATGACCGCAACCTGATGCACCTATTCTCTGTGCGTTTGCAAGAAGAGAAACTGCCTTTGAAAAAGCATCTTCATCAAAATAATCAAGCATTTCCTTGATGCACTGACTTTCGATTTCGTATGCATTTTTTGCTGCGTTAAGACTTTCTGTTTTCATATTTCACCTAGTTTCTTTCGTCCCATGCTTTTCTTAAGTTATAAAGCATTTCTTCTACCATTGCATAGGGGTCAGCAGCCTTTAAAATACCGCTTGTTGAACCTGTTGCCTGTGCACCGAGTTTAATTGTGTTATAAACATCTTCACCGTTTGAGATGCCGGCACCCTGTAAAACCATAATCTTTTCGTTAATTTCGCGAACTGTGTTAATTGTGTCAATTACATAGTTTGAGTCGCTTGTTGTGCCTGTGCCTATAAGCTCGGTAGGTTCTGCAACTATCATATCAGGGTTCATTTTGGCAATAGCTTTTACGTCCTCTACTGTGTCTGCACAAACTATTGTTGCAAGTCCAACCTCTTCTGCACGGCGTATTGTTTTTTCAATAACGTCAAGAGTAAGGGGTTTTTCTGCATGGTTTAACATAACACCGCTTGCACCTGCAGCCTTTACCGCTTCGGGTAAAACGCTTCCAAGTCCTCTTCCCGGAACAAGGTAATCCATGTGCTGTGCAAATACAAAAATTCTTTCTGTATTATCTGCAAGAAGCTTGATATCTGTATACTGTGGAGTTACAATAACATCAACGTCATACTTCATAGCAGTTTTGTCAATTACCTTTGCAAGCTTTAACATTTCTTCGCCATAAATAATGGCTTTTGGACCAATTTCAAAAAAGGGAGGTTTAATCTTTAAAGAGTTAAGCATTTTTAACTGTCCTTTCTTAATATTTATTATAATTTTATAATAACAACAGCTATATAAGCTGTCAACATTTTATTTGAATTTATTACGATTTTTTATAAAACGAAACTTTTTCGTAAATAACGTATTGACATTTTACTCATTTATGGTAAAATATTTTTGGAGTGATAGTAAATGAAAATTGATAAAAGAAAAAATAAAATACTTGAAATTCTTGAAAAAAACGGAACCGTAAGAGTAACAAGCTTAAGCAAAACCTTAAATGTGTCCGAGGTTACGGTAAGAAACTATCTTGCAGACCTTGAAAAAAAGGGTTTGCTTACAAGGGTGCACGGCGGGGCAATATTTTCGTATATGCCATATTACAGCATGAACTTAAATCAGCGAATGGAAACAAACCAAAAGCCGAAGCAACGTATAGCAAAAAGGGCGGCATCGCTTATAAAGCCTAACGATACCGTTATGCTAAACGCAGGAACAACCACCTTGCTTGTTTTCAGAAGCTTGCCTTCTGATTATAACCTAAACATTGTAACAAACTCAATTTCAATAGCACTTGAAGGCTCTTCTAACCCCAACTATAATATAGTTTTAATTGGCGGAACAATAAATTCAAAGTTTCAGTTTACTTATGGAGAAGAGGCTACAGACCTTTTGAAAAGATATCATGCCGACAAGCTTATTTTGTCGGTTGATGGGGTTGACGCACAAAACGGTCTTTCAACCTATTATGCAGAAGAAACACATGTTGACCGTGCTATGATGGAACAGGCGGATTCGTGCATCATAGTTGCCGACAGCAGCAAATTTAATAAAAAAGCTTTTTCTAAAATATATGATATAGCAAAGGCAGATTACATAGTAACAGATAAACAGCTTTTAAAAGAAGAATCGGATGAAATATCAAATATGGGAATAGAGCTTATATATGCATAAGGGTGCCAAAAAACAGAATCTGGAATAAAAAAACATTGACAAGGCTAAAACGCTTTAGTATAATGTATTCATAAACCAAAAGGAGCGGGAAAATGAAAAAATATTTATCACTTTTATTATCATTAACAATAATTTTTACAATTGCTTCTACTCTTTGTGTACAGGCACAAACAGAAGAGGTGAATTATACATATAACTCTTTAAATGCCTTAAAAAACCACGATTTTGAAGAAAATATTGATTCGTGGGAGATTTCTTCAAAGGATGCTGAATATACAGCCGTAAAAAGCGATGCCGAAGCATACTCGGGCAAGAACTCACTTTATATGTCTGCTAAAAAAGAAATATTTGCAAATCAGTCCATTCCTGTAAGTGAGGGCGATAAGCTTATTGCAATAGCTTATATAAATGCCGAAAAGCCACTTTCTTCAAATAGTTATTTTCTCCTTTCGGTAGAAACTTACGGAGAAGAACAAACAGGTAGTAAAAAAAGATATTTAGGCCCTTCGCCCGGTACGTGGAGACAGATGACGGTAGAGCTTGATGTTCCTGCAAATACCACACGTGCAGACCTTAAAATAGGTATGGACGGCGGGGGCAGTGCTTATATTGATAATGTTGTTTTAATGCATTTTCCAAAAGACCGTTCGTGGAAATATACAAAAGAAGAGCGTGCTGCTTTTAAGAAAAATGATTGTACTATAAAAACCGACCAGCTTTTCTACTATACAGAATGGGAAGGCGGATATGCAGATATAACTCCAAGTGCATCAATACTTCAGAATTACGCTGACGGTTCATTAAAAGCATATATAACTAAAAAAGACGGAACGAAGCTTGCAGAAAAAACCTTTTCTGTAAAAAGTGTAACATTAGAATTTAAAACAGCCGACCTAAAGCCTTCTTATGGTGAAGCATTTATTGTTCACGCTGATGTGTATAATAAAGAGGGGGTTTTGGTAAGCGAAAGTAAGCACCAGATAATGTACTACGACCGCCCCACACATATCGACGAAAATGCAAACTGGATTAAAGAAGACGGAACACCTCTTGATGTTATTATGGGAATAGGCCATACAAAAGACTTTCAAATGGACTATAGTGCATCAACGGGTATGACGGTTGTAAATGTAGGTTTCACTCTTGACTCAAAAGTAATACTTGAAGAACTTGATATGGCTTGGGAACGTGGGCTTTATGCTGTTGTAGCTCTTTTTTCAAATTCAAACCCCTGCGGTAATTACCCTGTAAAGCTTATTGACGCTATAAATGCAATAAAAGACCACCCCGCAGTATTTGCATACTCTGTTCAGGACGAGCCTGCGGCTGATTATTTTGATACAGTTTATGCTTTGCAAAATTCGTATCAGCTTATACGTGATATAGACAGAAACCACCCTGTGTTTATTGTAGAATCAAACATAAATTTCAGAAACGTCGGCACTTACGAAACTACCTGCTGTGATTTTTATGCAGTTGATACTTATCCCGCAGACAGAAGTGTATATTCTTCCTATGTAGGGCCGTTTTCAAAAGCTCTGGCAAAATATCAAAAACAAAACCACAACAAGCCCGTAGCTATGTACACGCAGAATTTTGACTGGAAAGGTTTTTACCCAACAGGTAACCAGTCACGCCACATGTTTTATCAGGTTCTTTTCTCGGGCGTAAGATTTCCTGCTTATTATACCGAAAGTGGAAAATTGATGAGCAGTGAAGATATGGCTAAAGGTATTGCTCATTTTGGCAGTCAGGATTTGCCCATTCTTTATGATTTGTTCTCAAAGGATAAATACGAAATTCTGGCTTACGATATAAGTGGTAATGATAACCTGTGGAGCTACGATTCTTCTCTTGCCTGGTACTATGTTTTCAGAGAAGGTAATGATACGTATATTGCAGCAATAAACTTAAGCGATACGGATGAAAAGCAGGTTATAATTCCAAATATCGAAGGTATAAAGGGTAGACCTATTTCTATTGGAGATACCTCAGGCAGCAGTATTTCGGTAAATGGTTCAAACATTACTTTAAATCTTGCAGGTGGTGCCTGTGTAATGTATAAGTACACAAAAGATTCTCACTTTACACTTTTAAACAGTTATGGATATAAAGTGGGTACACCTTTAGGCTTTGGCGAAACTGTGGCAAAATATATACCAAAAGAAGGCGAAAGCTCAAAACCAAGAATAATAATTGCAACTTATTCAATTGAAAATGGGGCAGAAGTTCTTGAAAAGGTAAGCATAACCGATGCCTTGCCCGACGATGAAGGTATTTACAAGGCAGTTGCAAATATAGCAAAAGAGGCTATGGGCGAAAAATATAAAATATCAGCCTTTGTATTCGAAAAGAATACTTTAAAGCCATTAGATACAGCTATTGTTGTTGAAAATTAAAAAATGCGGTGTAAAAAAAGTCCAGACCGCAAAAAACAAAGAAATATTGTAGGGAACGCCCTGTGTGGCGTTCCTTATTTTTTCAGGGGAGGGCGTGGAAACCCTCCCCTGCAGGTAAATTAAATTTATAAACAGATAAATTAGGTTGAAAAAATCAATTTTTGATTTTTTCTTATAATTTTATGTTTTTTGCTATGAACAAACTTCGCCTCTCGACGTACCTTTGTACGCCTTCGGGTAACCTAAAGCAAGGCAAAGCCTTGCTTTAGCGAAAGTGTCCATTCTGAAACATTTTTTCCTATCTTCCAAAAAAAGGAGCTGTAAAAAAATTATTTTTTTACAGCTCCTTTTTATACTTTTTTAATTACTTTCGTTTCATTATCATATCGGGAAGGAAGCACGAGCCCCAGCTGAAATCTCTTACAGCCTGGAACTTAACACTTGAAAGGTAGGGCTGAATTGCAATACCCTTTCTTGAAAGTCTTCTTGGTGCAACCTTGTCACGGCTATCATAGAATTCATAAATAACACCGTCGGAAAGGTACCATTTTTTAATCATTTCAATGGTTTTTTCTCTTATTTCGTCAGCAAGCTCTGTATAGCCGTATTCATCAAGACCCTGTGCAATAAGATAGTTAAAGTTAAGCCATACTGTGCCTCTGAACATATCCATTGTTTTATATGTTTCGTGGTCTGCAGAAACAGTAGCTATCATAAATGCTGTTTTGAATTCGTTCGGGTTTTCAAGATGCTCTACAAGATATTTTGCCTTTTCTTCATCACAAACACCTGCAAATAAGGGGAGGAAGGAAGCAACAGATTTTACTTTTATAAATGTTCCGTCAGAAAGTCTTCTGTCGTAATAGAACTTGTCTTCGTCATCCCATAAGTAGCTATTTATAGCATCTCTTGTAGCATTAAATTTTTCCTGCCAGAATTTAGCGGCATCTTCTTTGCCAAGAATTTTGGCAAGCTCTACCATACAACGCATTTCGTTTGCAATGTGAGCCGAGAAGTCTATGCAGTCAGCTTCTGCTTCGTTATCAAAACGGGGAGTATTGTCCATACCCGATTCGTCGCAACGGCAGTCAATACTTTCAAGGTTAACAACCCATTCTAAAAGACCGTTTCCGTTTATATCTCTGTTCTTAAGATCCCACAATAAATAGCCTTCAAGCTTTTCAAAAAGCTTTTCTGCCAAAGAGGGGTCTTTATATTCTTTGTAAAGCTCTAAAACCGCCCAAGCAAGAACGGGTGACTGTGAAATTTCGGAACGGTCATAGGGAGCTGACATGTGAGGAATAAATCCGTCTGTGTCCTGTCCGTCAAAAACGGCAATCAAAAGCTCTTCGGCAAGCTCTTTTGATATGTATTTCATACCAACAGAGTGGAAAGCCGAATCCCAGAGCCACAGATACTTGTGAGGGAATCTGTCGGGTGTTGACCATTTTCTCTTAAACTTTCCTTCGGGAGTATGAATCATACTTTTCATAACAGAGAAACACTTATAATATACCATTTCTTCGTCTTCGTCCTTAAAAGAAGCAGGACGTGGAAGTTTATCGTAAAAAGCAAGTCTTTCTTCAACTATCTTATCAAAATCAAGCTCTACGGCAGCTTTTGCATCTTTATCAGCATTTTTGCCGTAAGAGAAAGCAATTTTTACTATTCCATTTTCTTCTTTTTGGTAAATGGCATAAAACTCATTGCCATTTTTATAGGTTTTTAAAGCACCGTCAGTTGCTTCTTCCATATCTTCGTCAAATTCGGCAAAAAACTTTGTTCTGTGGGTTGTTTTGCAAACCAGAGTATTTTCGGATGAATACATAATGTTAAAATCGTAAAGATTTCCTTCCATATCCATAATCTGCGATTTAATTAAATCATTTGAGATTAAATCGTAAATTACGTCCTGTACGTCTTTCAGCTTAAAATAAACGTAGGAAGGAATGGGGGTTTTAAATTCCATACCAATTCTGTCTGCCATAAGAAGTCCTACAAGGCTGTTTTCCAAAGTGTCTACTCCGTCAAGTCCAGAATGTGCAAAAATTGCACCCTGTCCCCAGACTTTAGGTAAATTAAGTTTGTTATTTTCCATTTTTATCCTCCTTTTGCTTGTCATATTGTTGACAAATAAATAATTATATTATAAAATTTTAATAACGCAGTCTTTTAAAGAAAGGATGTGCTTTTTATGTATGAGAAGTCTATAGAAGAAATACCGCGTCTGCCTTTTCAGGCTTTTGTTTTTGGTCCTATAGAAGGAGCACAGATGTGCGAAGCTCATTTTCATAACCAGGTTGAAATTTTGTATGGGATTTCGGGCAAATGCAATGTTTATGTAAATGAAAAAAGCTTTGTTCTTTCAAAAGGCGATTTAATATTTATAAATCCCGGCGAGGTACACCAGATTACTGCATACGAGCCTTCAAGCTATGCGGTGTTTATGTTCTATACCGATATTTTATATACAAGCAGTTCTGACTTTTTTGAAATAATGTATACCTTGCCCATTATTATGGACCACCCGGCGTGGCAAAGATTTTTCAGCAAAGAAATAATCGAAAAAACCTTTATACCCGAGTCAATGCTTGATGCCTGCCGTGAATTTAAAGATAAAAATCACGGGTTTGAGCTTGCAGTGAAGGTGCACATATACAAAGTGTTTTTATGGATTATGCGTTATTATCACAGTAATAATCCCGATGCAACCGAGATAAACCGCGTTTCAGCCGACGATTTATCGAGATTACAGATAATTTTTGATTATGTTGAAAAAAATTATCAGTACGAAATAGGGATTGAAGATGCGGCAAAACTGTGTAATTTAAGCTATAACTATTTTTCAAAGTTTTTTAAAACAGTTACATCAAAAAATTTTACCGATTATCTTGCACAGGTAAGAATTAAGGCTGCAGAAAAGCTTTTAACAACCACAAAACAAAGTATAACCGAAATTGCACAGAATGTAGGTTTTTCAACTTCGAGCTATTTTATTTCGCAGTTTAAAAAGCAGAATAACATAACACCCAGTAATTACCGCAAAAACTATGTAACGTCTGAAATTATATTACCATAGCATAAAAAAATAGGATACAAATATTTTAACTAAAAATATCAAAATTCCAATATTTAAAGGCTTTATAAGTCGGAGGACTTATAAAGCCTTTACTGTTGTAAAAAGGTCTGTTAATTTCTTATCATCAATACTTTCTATAACATCAAAAAGATTATACACTTCTTTTGATATGGCGTTTTGCTCTACCAAAGAATCAATTAAACAAAGAAGCGAGTTATAAAATCCGTCGTGATTAAAAATTACTATAGGCACATCAAGACGGTTTAAATATTTAAGAGTAAGCACCTGGAAAAATTCATCCAACGTACCCATTCCGCCGGGAACAATAATAAAAACATCGGCATGCTTTTCCATAAGCGTTTTCCGTTCGGCCATGGTTTCAACTATTACTGTGTTGTCACAGTCAAAAACCTCTTCGAATTCGCCCATAAAGGTGGGAGATATACCCATTATATACCCTTTTGAATCTCTTACACCTTCGGCAATGGCACCCATACAACCTGTTGCACCTGCACCGTACACCAAAGAAAATCCGTTATCTGTAATAATCCTGCCAAGCTTTTTAACCTGTTTTTTATGATGCTCGGAAATTTTTTCGCTTGCACCGCCAAACACGCAGGCATAATATTTTTTTGACATAATAACCTCCTTAAAAAAGTTTATATGTTGCTTTTAGTTTTTATATCGTCAGCTATAAGTGAGTATATAGCAGAAGTAAGCGGAACACCTATAAGCATTCCCGGGATTCCAAAAAGGCTGCCGAAAATGGTTATTGCGGCAAGAACAAATACTGCGGGAAGACCAAGCTTTTCGCCCACTACTTTAGGATATATAAGGTTTCCTTCGATTTGCTGGAGCACAATGATAAATAAAATAAAAAGCAAAGCCTTTATTGGTGATACTGTTAAAATCATAATGGCACCAATACCTGCTCCAATATATGCACCTGCTATGGGAATAAGAGCAGTAAAGCCTATTAAGGTTCCTATCATTATAGCGTAGGGGAATCTGAAAATAAGCATCCCTATTATACACAAAACACCTAAAATAACAGCCTCTGTGCACTGACCTACTATATAGCCGTAAAAACTTTTGTTAAAAACAGATATAACATATTTGGTTTTAGCATAAATTTTTTTAGGCATATAATTTGCCATAACCTTTTTAAGTTTGCGGGAAAGACTTTCTTTTCCTGCAAGAATGTATATAGAAAAAATTATGCCTATAATTATTGTTGCCGTCAGCGAAATTATAGAGGTTATAGCTGCAAAAATAGTTTCTGCGGCATTGCCTATTCCGCTTGTTAAAACACTTATTATTTTACTTGCGTAATCACGCCAGTCTACGCCCGAAAGAGTTTTTTCAATAGTGTCGGGCAAAACCTTTGTAAAGGTTTCGTTTTGCATAAGCTTTTCAACAGCAGGAGGTATTTCCGAAAGTAAAAGCTTTACGCAGGAAACAAGCTCAGGGATAACCAAAAGTATTATTAGTGCAATAATTGCAAATAAGGTAAATATTGCAGCTGTAAGGCAAACAGGCCGTTTTGTTTTTATAACCCATTTTTTGCCCGAAAGCTTTTTCAAATAATGCTTTTCGTAAAAAGACATAAGAATATTAAGTATATATGCTATCACGCAGCCGATAATCAAAGGTGTAACTGCGGGAATAAGCTTTATAAGAAAAGCTTCAAATCCTGCCCAGTAGTGGATACATAAAAACAGAATAAAAATACTTATAAGTATATATATCCAGTTTTTTTTGTCAAATTTCATATTTTAGTCTCCTTAATTTAACTTTCCGTATCCTGCAAGCTCAACACACGCTTGACCTGCCTTTGTAAGCATAAATTCAGCCATCTTTCTTGCGGGAGAATCTTCAGGTGTATCTTTTCTTAAAACAATGTAGCTGTTGCTTGATAAAGGATATGTTCCGTCTGCAATAGTCTTATCTGTGGGATACACTCCGTCAATAGCTAAAAGCTTAAGCTTTGTTTTTGTGTTGTAAAAAAGGTCCATATTATTAAAATAATAATATATGCTGTAGCCAAGACCATATCCTGCAGGATTTTCTGTTTTTGCACTCATAACATCGGTAAGTATATTCGACATGGTTTCTGATGTTTCCTTTTGTACTTCGGGATGTATATTATTTCCGTTTAAAAAATACTTTTCCATGTGGGAATGAGAACCACTGTCGGTATTACGGCAGTAAGGATAAATAAGAGCATCAGCACCGCCAAGTTGCGACCAGTTTTCGTAAGCGTTATTTACATAAATATTGCTTATCTGTTCTTTAGTTAAACCTGTTGATGGGTTTTCGGCATTTGTAAAGAAAATCATAGCATCGTAAGCTATGGGTATAAGCTCAAGCTCAACTCCCTTTTCTTTTGCTAAATCAAGAATTTCGTTTGACGGATATATAGCAGCAAACAGCATATCCGCTTCGCCGTTTATAAGCTTTTGATAAGATGCATGGCTTTTGCTGTGCTTTTGCGGAAACTGCTTGTGAGAATAACCGTTATAAAAAAGATTCTGGTAAACTGCTTCTGTAAAAGGATAGCTTGAGGTTGAACCGTCAATAACAGGCATTTGTGCATCAAAGCCATATTGAATTGCTAAATCCGACGCATAAAGCTGACAGCTTTTTGCAGTATTACTTAATATATATGCTACATCATATCTTGTAGCAGGCTTTTGAGGGTTTAAAATTCTTTTGGGGTTTTCGGGGTCTGAATTTTCTGCATCCGATATATAGTTTGCACCCACATAATCGTAAGCTTCCTTTGCCCAGTCGGATATTTTATCTTTATCGGTTGCGGTTAAGCTTCCTGGTCTTGGGCATCTTAAATCTGCAAACTTTAAAGCCCTGCAAACCATAACTGTAATTTCTTCACGGGTAACATTGCGATGAGGCTCAAAGGTATATGCAGAGGTACCTTCTATAATTTTGCATTTATACGCACTCATTACTACGCTGTAAAACCACGAATCTTTTGAAACATCCTCAAAATGTACTATGGCGTTTGAGTTTTGCATACTTTCAAGACCCAAAAATCTCATAACCATTGCGGTGGCTTCGGCACGGGTAACGTTGTCAAAGGGCTTTGCTTCTCCTTTTTCGTTGCCCTTTATAACCCCTGTTTTTGCTAGAGCTTGCATAGCGTGAAATTCGTAATGTGATGAATCGTAGTCGGCAAACTTTATATCTTCGGGAACAAAAGCCTCAATTTCTCTGTCCTTATTTTCGTAAGGAACGGTTGCATAGATATATCCGTTATAGTAAGCAGAAAGAGTTATAGGCTCTTTTGAATCTTTGTATCTTGCATAGGTTTTCCACGAATCGTTGTCTTTTATATCGTCGGGGAAGGGTATTTTAAAAGTTTCAAAGGTTTTGTCCGTTGCCAAAGCAGTAATACAAAATGACATCATAAGCATCACTGAAAAAATAACACATAACAATTTTTTCATAAAAAAACCTCCTTAATTAAAATCTATAAGGCGTGAGCCTTTAAATTTCAGTATTCCTTTTTGACCTTGATTGTATCCGTTATAAGAAAATTCAGACACTTCAAATGTAAGTTTTTTATTTTCACACAAAAATGTTACTAAATATACTTCTTTAACATAAGGTGCAAAACTTTTTCCATATACATTTTTTGTATGACACTCTTTTTTAAAAACAGTGGCAGAAAGCTCTGTTTCTTTTGAAAACAAGTTTTTTAAAATGCGTATCAAAATTCCTGCAAAAATAACAAAAGCCACCAATATAAAAACACAGTTTATTATGTTGCCTGAAATATTTGCCATATTTATCAATCCTTTTTAAAAGCGTTTTCCATTTTTGCATTTTTGGTATAGTTAAAAATAAGGGTTTCGTAATGGGGGAAAACTTTTTTTAGATGTTCGCCGTATATTTTTTGTACAGTACGGTAGGCACGTTTTGGATGGCGGTATTCGTTAAGGATGCCCTTGTTATTATAGCCCCTGGGACGTGAAATCTCAAATTCAACTGCCGAGCGGTTATCGCAGAACTGCCATATATATGTGCCCGAAATTCTGTCGTTATTCAAAAGCTGATTCAATGTAAATTCAAGGCAGTCTGCCTGATAGTCCTCTGACCAGCGCAAGGATTCAAAGGTATTTGTTCCCATAAGTGCCGCAACGCCGAACTCTGTCATTAAAAATGGTTTGTCAAGAGAGTCACACTCTTTAAGAATTTGCTTATACTCTTCCATAAACGAGTTCCAGTCGCCGTCTTCTGCGGGGAAGTACCAGCCTATATAATGATTTAAGCATACAATATCGGCAAGAGAATAACAAATTTCTTTATTTTCAAAAATGCCTACTTTATTGCTTACATAGCTTACAAGCTTTGAAGAATCAAGGCTTTTGGCAAGCTCTATCATTTTTTTGGTAACTTCATAGCCTTCTTTTGTGTTTGTTGCACATTCGTTATGCATGCTTAATACAATTATGCTTGGATGATGAAAGGCTTCTTTTATCATTTCTTCTTCTATTTTAAGAGCTCTTTGCAGGGCCGTTTCGTTTGACATTGCCTCGGCACTTCTGTTCCATGCGGGTACTTCTGTCCAAAAAAGCATGCCAATCTCGTCGCAGTAATCGGCAGTTTCGCGGCTGTTAGGATAATGACTTGTTCTTATTGCGTTGCAATTTAAATTTTTTATAATATCAATATCTCTTTTAATAAGACTAAACGGCATTGAAAAGCCAAAATCGGGATGTTCTTCGTGGCGGTTTACACCGAGAATTTTTATTTTTTCGCCGTTTAACAATATGTCAGTTCCGCGTGTTTTTATTTCTCTGAAGCCTATACGTTCAATAATATCCTCGTTGCCGAAAACAAGCTTTACATAATATAACGCAGGATTATATATACCCCATAGCTTTATATCGTGCAGGTCAAAAGAAATATTAAGCTCTTCTTCGCCGTTTACAGAAACGGGAGTACTGTAGAACTTTTGGTCATTAACATAAACCTCAAGATTTTCGGATACGGGGGCAAATGTTTTAATACTGGTTTGTATATTAAGGCTTACGTCCTTTAAAGAATCTTTGAATTCATAGGATATTTTATAGTCTTTTATAAAAGCACTTGAAAGCTCTCTTATTTGCACGTCGCGTGCAATTCCGCCGTAGTTAAACCAGTCAACACGGCTTAAAGGATATGTATCCAGCATATTTACAAAGTTATTAACTCTTACTGTAAGGGTATGCTTTTGACCTGATAAATTGTTAACCTCAAAGCCAAAGGGCAAAAAGCCGCCGTAATGATTTCCAAGATGCTTGCCGTCAAGATATACATCGGCTTCATTTTGAACGGCTTCAAAATTTATATATATGTTTGATGCACTTGTTTCGAATGTTGTTTTATACCATGCAGTACCTGTGTATCTGAAAAGGTCAACCTCCATGTTCCAGCACGAAGGAACTGTTATTTTACGTTTTTTTTCGGGGAAATTTTCGTACCACTTTTCTTTTATACCAACATCGTTTGGGTCTAAAGCAAAATCCCACATTTTATCAATAGAAATAAACTTTGCAAAGCTATTTTGTTTAAATAAGCGTCCCATTTTTCAAACTCCTTCTCAATAAAGCTTTTCGAGCATATATAATTTACAGCTAAATTATACTCCATGCAAGTGTTTTATGTCAATAGAATACAGAATATAAAGTTTAAAAAATACAGCGTTTATTGACAAAAAAGAGTAACTGTGATAAAGTATTTTAGGAAGAATTTGAGAGGAGAAAAAAAATGAAAAAAGACTATTGTAAATATGTTGATGTTTTTTACGGAAACGGAGAAGTAGACCATTTTGCAACAGAAGGACTTTCTTCAAAATGGTTTTATATAAAAGCACTTTGCGGGAATACAATTCCTCATCCTGTGCTGCCCTTTGGCAAAATGTCGGTAGGACCATACAGCAGCGGATATCCTTCGGGCTACGGCACACATTATCCAAACAGCTGCGGAGGTATACAAAAGCTTTCTGACAAGCACACAATATGCGGCTTTTCGCATATTCATCATTCAGGTACAGGCGGTATAGGCTATTACTATAACTATGCCATAGTAACACCCTTTTATGGCGAAGATGAAAATATAAATAAGTACTACGAATTTGAGAATGAAACAGCATATCCCGGTTATTATTCTCTTTTGTTTAACGATGTTGAATGTGAGCTTACAGTAACAAAGGACACAGCCTACCACAGCTACAAATTCAAAAAGGATGGCGGAAGAATAGCTGTTGATTTTTCAAACGACGGTCTTTCAAAGCTTTTTGGCGAAAGATTTTATGCCTACGCAAAAGAGGCACAGGTAATTAAAATATCCGATGATACCGTATGCTTTGAAGGGATTTTGTCGGGCATAAAAATGTGTTTTTGCCTTAAGGTTGAGGCACAGAATGTAAAAAACAAACTGTTTGGCGAGTTTTGCGAAGGTACTTTTAAAATAGCAGACACACATAAAAAATTCGGTGCAATATTTGATTTTGAAGGGGATAGTGCCATTGTTAAGGTTTCTTATTCTACAATAAGCACAGAAAAAGCAAAAGAAAATGTTGAGCGTTCTGTAAAATCCTTTGAAGAAGTTAAAAAAGATGCTTATGAAATATGGAACAAGCACCTTTCTGCCATTGATATAGAAAGTAAAGACGAGGATTTTAAAAAGCTTTTTTATTCAAACTTCTATCATTCAATAGTAAAGCCCGTTGATATGACAGGAGAGGAAATTCTGGGCATTAAAGACGGAGTTGTTTCGGAATTTTCAACCTTCTGGGACCAGTATAAAACCCTGCTTCCTTTAATATTTACATTGTATGAAGATATGGGAAGTAAAATTGTAGAAGGAATTAAAAATTTAAGCAGAGCTTTGGGCAAAACTCCGTGCAGTCTTGGTCTTACCAACATTTTCAGGTGCGAGGAGCAGGCAAAAATGCTTGCAATTTTTGCTTTGTGCGATGCATATTATGCAGACATCCCCGGAGTAAATAAGTCTTTAATTGAAGAATGCATAAAGAGAGAATTAGAAAGAGAAGATTATAAAATATTCCTCGAAAAAGGCGTGTTTGAAAGATATACTCATATTCTTGACGTTACAGATGCTTGCCTTTGCGTTGCAGATATTACAGAGGATAAAGAACTTAAAGCATACCTTGAAAAGCTTGCCCAAAACTGGAAAAATGCTTATGATGCCGACGGAATAATGTCAGAAAAATCTCCCTATTACGAGGGCGACAGATATACCTATTCCTTCCGTTTGCAGAAAAATATAGATGAACGCATAGCCTTTGCAGGCGGAAGGGAAAGATTTATAGCATTGCTTGACGATTTCTTTGGCTTTAACAAAGAAAGCTTAAAGCAGATAACATATCTTAATGCTGATGAGGATATTGAAAATACACATTACCACCGCTTTGAAGGCTTTAATAACGAGTGCGATATGGAAACTCCTTATGCTTATATTTATGCAGGACGTCACGATAAAACCTGCGAAATAATACACGAAGGGGTTACAAAAGCCTTTACTCTTGGCAAAGGCGGATTACCCGGAAACAACGATTCGGGCGGATTATCTTCGTTTTATATGTGGAGCGTTTTAGGTCTTTTCCCCGTAAGCGGAAGCGGAACATTTTTAATAGGCACTCCCCATGTAGAAAAGGCAACACTTAAGCTTTGGAACGGAAAAGAACTGCAAATATACACAAATAACCTTTCGGATAAAAACTACTATGTTGAAAGTGTTGAATTTAACGGAGAAAAGATTTGCGACTTTACAATAAATACACAAAAGCTTATGCAGGGCGGTAAAATTGTATTTAATATGACAGGAGAAGTAAAATGAAACCCTTAAAACTTATCCCTGCATATAAAGATTATATCTGGGGCGGAGAAAAATTAAAAACAAAGTACGGCAAAAAAACCGATATGTCACCCCTTGCCGAAAGCTGGGAGCTTTCATGTCATAAAGACGGGCACAGCATTATATCGGGCGGGGAATATGACGGAAAAACTCTTGAAACTTTTATAAAAGAAAACCCAAAAAGCTTAGGAAGTGCAGTATCGGGAAACGAGCTTCCAATACTTATAAAGCTTATTGATGCACAAGAAAGCTTAAGCGTTCAGGTGCATCCATCGGATGAACAGGCAAAGCTTTGGGAAAACCAGAACGGCAAAACCGAAATGTGGTATGTTATTGATGCAGAAAATAACGCAAAAATAACTTACGGCGTAAAAAGCGATATAACAAAAGAAGAGCTTAAAAAAGCCATAGCCGAAAAAAGGGTTGAAGAGCTTTTAAACACCGTTCCATCCAAAAAAGGAGACGTATTTTTTGTTAAAGCAGGCACCATTCACGCAATAGGAAAAGGCAATGTTATTGCAGAAATTCAGCAAAACTCAAACGTAACCTATCGTCTTTATGATTACGGCAGAGTGGGCAAGGACGGAAAGGAACGCGAGCTTCATATTGAAAAAGGTGTAGCTTCGGCAAACTGCAACGCTATAACGCCAAAAGAAATTATTGATTTAGGTAATGGCGAAAGACTTATAGGAAAATGCGAATATTTTGCAACAAAAGAAATAAAGCTTTGCGGTGAAAAAGCTTTAATTGCAGACAAAAAAAGCTATCACGCTCTTTTGGCTGTAGAAGGAAGCCTTACGATAGAAGGAAAAGACTTTTCTATACAGATTAAAGCTCTTGACACTGTGTTTATACCCGCAGGACTTGGCGAATATAAATTAAAAGGGACTGCAACTGTTCTTTTAACTTTTAATCCTTAAAAGGAGCTGTAACAATGAAAATACCCGAATATAAAACCGTAGCAGGGTTAAGACTTGCAAACCGTGACATAGGAAATGGTGCAACACAAATCTGCATAGAAAATACAAATGAAAAAGAATGTATGGATTATGCCAGTTTACTTGAAGAAAGCGGATTTGAAAAGTATGAAGAAAGAAAAATTCCGTGCGGAAGTGAAGATGACAGAACAAATCTTTTTTATACGTATATAAAAGCTGATGTGCATATTTTTGTATCTTTTTGCGCACCTCTCAGAGTTGTGCAAATTACGGCAAAATTGCCCCGACCGCTTGCAAAAAAAGAACAAAAAACCTGTAAAGAAAATGCACAAATGTCTATTACTCAATGTAAAATCGAGGGCGGAATGAGCTATGCTGTACAGCTTGCCGATTACAGCTTTGTTCTTATAGACGGTGGACTTTATAACAAAGAGGATGTACAGAATTTATATAAATTTATGAAAGAAAAAACACCGCAGGGCAAAAAGCCTGTGATTTGTATGTGGTTTTTTACTCATCCCGATATCGACCACGTTGGGCTTGCAACAGGATTTATCCGTGATTTTGCAAAAGAGGTAGAAATACAGGCATTTGCATATCAGTTCCCCAAAAGTGATAAAGTGGAGCTTTTGTACCAAGATGAAGATATTATAAAAACAAATATTGAAAAGCTTGAGGAAAGCATACGTCTTTATTGCCCGAATTCTTCGGTTTATACTCTGTACACAGGGCAAGTATACAACTTTTGCGGAGCAGAGGCAGAAATTTTATGGACTGCTGATATGCTTTTCCCGCACCCAGCACTTACTGCCAATGATTTAAGTGCTGCTTTCCGTTTCCGTTTTAAAGGTGGCAAAACAGCACTGTTTTTGGGAGATTGTATGCATTTTTCGTGCAGACAAATAGCACACACTTACAAAGATTATTTAAAAAGCGATATTCTTCAGGTTACCCATCACGGTTTAATAGGCGGAGAGCTTGATACATATAAACTTATCGACCCCGAAATTTGTTTGTGGTCAACGCAGAAAGAACGCTTTGAGGGAACATTAAATGAAGAATTTCACTGGTGCATAGGCGAGGGCGGTTGTGATTACAACGCATGGCTTCGTGATAACAGTGTACGCCACCGTACTCATTATCACATGAGCGAAAGTGTAACCATCCCTGTAGAGTAAAAATAAAAAAACTATTGACAGAGTTTAAAAAACTGTTTATAATTATATTAAAATGAAAACGTTTGCAAAAGAGGTATGGCAATGAACAAAAGCACCTTAAAATATATAGCTAAAGAGCTTGGAATTTCAGCCTCAACCGTATCAAGAGCTGTAAACGGAAAAAGTGTTGTAAAAGAGTCAACAAGACAAAAGGTTTTAGAGGCGGTAAAAAAATATTCCTATACTCCTAACGAGGTGGCAAGGTCACTGCAAAAATCCTCTACCGAAACAATTGCAGTTGTATTGCCCGATATATCCGAAACTTTTTTTGGCACTATTGTAAAAGGTGTTGAAAGCTCGGTTTCAAAAAGCGGATATATGCTTATTCTGGCAGATACAAACGAAAATGCAGAAAAAGAAAGAAAATATCTTGATATTTTATATAAGCGCCGTGTAGATGCGTTGATTTTAGCTACAGTTGATACAGAAGGGGAAGCGGTAAGCAAGTTTTTAATTAACGAAATTCCTACAGTGTTTATTGATAATATACCTAATTTAGATAATATAAATGCCATAACAATTGATAACGAAAAAGCGGGAAAAATTGCAACAGAATATCTTCTTTCCTGCGGTCACAAGAATATTGCAACCATAATAGGCTCGAAGGAAGAAACAACGGGTAAGGACAGACTTGCGGGTTATAAAAACGCTCTTTTAAAGTCTGATGTACAAGTAAACGAAGCGTTAATAAAATACGGAGATTATAAGCTTCAATCAGGCTACAGGGCAATGTGTGAGCTTTTGGATAATCGCGATAAAAAACCTTTTACCGCTGTGTTTGTAACAAGTGAACAAATGACCTATGGTGCACTTCGGGCAATAAGAGACAGAAACCTATCGGTGCCTGAGGATATATCTGTAGTAGGCTTTGATATTCATAATTTAAAGGATGACAGACGACAGATGATAACAACAGTCCGCCAACCCGAAGAGGTTATAGGAAAAAAGGTAGGAGAGCTTCTTTTAAATCAGCTTGAGGCAGAAAAAACCTTTGAAAATTCAAAAATATTTTTAGATCCCACTTTGGAAAAAGGTGACACGGTTAAAAAACTTTAAGATTAAGGCTTTCAGTAAAAATATGTTATTGAAAGCCAAATCTTATATTTTTTACACAAAAATGCAAACGTTTGCAAAAAAGAAAGAGGTGTTTAAAACGAAAATAGCAATAGGCTCTATTCAATGCGAGGGTAACAGTTTAACCCCTATTTATACAAGACTTGAAGATTTTGATTATGCAAAAGGCGACGCAATGTATAATAAGGTAGCGGTAGCAGAGTTTTTTAAAGAAAACTCATGCAATATAATACCCACCATTTATGCTCACGCCCTTCCGGGAGGAGCAGTTTTAAAAAAAGATTTTCTTATTTTAGTAAATGAGCTTTTAGATGAAATTCCAAGCAAGGGACTCGACGGTGTGTGGCTTTATTTGCACGGGGCTATGTATGTTGAAGAAATAGGTTCGGGCGACACATATATTTTAAAGAAATTGAGAGAAAAAATAGGTTTTGATATACCTGTTTCGGTTGCACTTGATTTTCATGCAAACAATACAGACGAAATAACAAAGCTTGCAAATTGTATAACAGGTTTTAGAACCGCACCCCATTGCGACCATACCGAAACGCAGATAAGAGCAGCAAAAATGCTTTTGGAGTGTATAGAAAAAAAGATTTTGCCCACACCGCAAATGGAGCGTGCAAACGTGGTTGTATGCGGAGATGCTGTGCAAACCTCGCTTGAACCGCTAAAGAGCATTATGGAAGAGGCAGAAAGGCTTGAAAAAGAAACTGAGGGAATGATGTGTGTTCAGGTGTTTAACGGTCAGTCCTGGGTTGACGAGCCTTATATGGGCCCAAGCTTTGTAGTAACACACGAAAGTGATGAAAAAATTGCAAAAGAATGTGCAAAAAAACTCGCACAAAAATTTTATGATGCAAGACACGACTTTAAATTTTTAATAGAAGCTGTAAGCCCCGAAGAAGCAATAAAGCTTGCTATGGAGGATAAGGAAAGACAGGTATTTATTTCAGATTCCGGCGACAATACAACAGCAGGTGCAGCAGGGGATAATGCTTATATGATTAACCGCATAATAAAGGCGGGAGCAAAAAATGTTCTTATTGCAGGCATTGCCGACGAAAAAGCCTGCCTTGCCTGCTACAGAGCAAATATAGGCGATACACTTGAACTTGATATTGGGGCAAGCCTTGACAGTAAAAGCGAAAAAGCACATATCAAAGGTAAGCTTATACATAAAGGCGATATTTTGTCATATACAGGTGTAAATGCGGGAGAATCCGCAACCTTAGACTGCGGTGACATAACAGTTGTAATAACCAAAAACAGAGCCGCTATGTGCAGACCCGACATTTTTGAATCTGTAAATATTGATATATCAAAATATAAAACTATAGTTGTAAAGCTTGGATATTTGTTCCCCGAGCTTGCAAAAATTGCCGAGCGATCAATTTTAGCGTTTACACCGGGCAGCTCAACAGAGCATCTTCGTGATATGAATATGAAAAATATCCGTCGCCCTATGTTTCCGCTTGATGATAATTAATAAAGAAGGAGTGAAATTTATGGCATACTACAACATGTCAGAAACAGAAAAAAGAATAGCAAAAGTAAGAGAAATTTTAAAGGCAAAACAGCTTGACGCAGCACTTATTTATTTTGATGAATTAAACGTTGCAAACGGCTGGTACTTAACAGGCTGGTGCGGACAGTTTGAAAAAGGCTCTGTTCTTATCCCAGTTGAAGGCGAACCCATTTTGCTTGGCGGACCTGAATCGGAACCCTTTGCTAAAATGAACTCAGCTATTACAAAGGTAAGATGCTTCCCTGTATTTATGGTTCCCGACGAAGAATATCCAAACGCTATAATTATTAACTTCAAACAGCTCGATGAAGAGTTAAAGAGCGAAGGAACAGTTTTAAAGAGAATAGGCTTTGTTGGCACAGCAACAATTCCTCATCAGGTTTACTGCGATTTTGTTGAAGGCTTTGGCGGCGTTGAAATGGTTGATATCACAGACGAATACGAAACTCTTCGTGCATATAAATCCGAATGGGAAGGCGCACAGATTCAGAAAGCAACAGAGCTTTGCGATTTAGCATACGATAAAATGATGGCAGCTATAAAGCCCGGAGCTTATGAATTTGAAGTTGCCGCAGCAGGCGAATCCATCTGCCGTATAAACGGTGCAACAAGCTTTGCATATTCTACAATAGTTGGTTCAGGCGAAAGAGCAAAAGCAGTTGTTCCCACAGCAACAAATAAAGCAATGGAAGACGGCGAGCTTGTTATGATAGGTATTGCTCCCCGTTTTAACGGCTATGCAGGTACATTTGGCGATACCATTCCCGTAAACGGTGTATATACACAAAAGCAGAAGGATTTATTAAACCACATGCGTGAAACCTTCAGATTAACACGCGATATGTTAAAGCCCGGTATGACAGGACGCGAAATTGATGTTCCCGGACGTCTTTACTACGAAAAGCACGGACTCAAAGATTATATAGTATGTCCCTTTGCTCATTCAATAGGTCTTATGGAAGCAGAAGCTCCCTTCTTCGGACCTAACGGCGATTTTGTACTTGTTCCAGGTATGACAGTAATGGTTGATGTAAGCTTCTTTGGTCATCCCGACCTTCACGGCGGACGTATTGAAACAGGCTTTGTTATTACCGAAAACGGTTGCCGTCCCCTTTCACAAAAAAGGTGCGACTACTTTATGAAAGACCTTTAATTCGAAAGGAGAATAGATATGGAAGAAAAAGTATTAGGCTATAAACATTATATGTTCATTGATGGCGATATTCCGGGTCAGGGAGATGACCCCTCACTTCCCGGTCACGAAGCTATGATGATTACAAATAAAAACACTACTGATGCACACATCAGCGTAAACATTTACTTTTCGGATAAAGAACCTAAAAAGGGTTTACACCTTGTAGTTCCCGCAGAAAGAGTAATCTGTATAAGAATGGATCTTCCCATCTGTGAAGAACAGTTCCAGATTCCAAACGGACAGTACTCTGTAGAGCTTGACTCCGACATCCCCGTATGTGCTTCCTATGGCCGTCTTGACCGCCGTCATAACCTTGGCTACTACTCAACAGGCTACTGTGCAATATAACGAGGCAAATAATGAAACAAAGGTTTATAAGATATTCTGATTTAAAGCCCGAAAAGGTTGAAGATTACAAAAAGTTGCATAAAAACGCCTGGCCTGAGCTTTTGCAGATTCTTTCGGAATGTAATATCACTAATTATTCAATTTCGCTTCGCGGTACACAAGTATATACGTACTTTGAGTATGCAGGCGATAACTACGAAAAAGATATGCAAAAACTTGATAACAGCAAAGTTATGCAAAAGTGGTGGGTGTATTCAAAGCCCTGCTTTTTAAATCACGAAAAAGGCGAATACTACGAAGACCTCGAAGAAGTTTTTTATCTTGAATAAAAGTTTAAAAAAAGTTCACAAAAAAATTATTGACTAAAAAACTGTTATATGGTACAATAGGCAAAAATGAGGGAGTAGTCGGCACATAAAATGTGCGGTGACGTCAACATCATGAATGTAAGTTGTTATTGTAACAGCGTATTTCTGGCTTCATCTTAAATGACGAGACTTATCTGTTAAAAGCAGATGGGTTTCGTCTTTTTTTTATTTTATAAAAATAAAATATAAATTATATGGGAATTTATAAATTTGTGAAAGGTGGAATAGTAATTGCAATTTTTCAGTCAAAGCAAGGAAGAGGTTTTAAAATTTTTTAAAACCGACGAAAAAAGAGGACTAACCCTCGATAAGGCAAGCGAGCTTAAAGAAAAGTACGGTCCTAATAAACTTGCAGAAAAGAAAAAGAAAACAAATCTGCAACGTTTTTTTGAACAGTTTCGCGATGTAATGATACTTATTCTTATAGGTGCGGCAATAATTTCGTTTGTAATTGCGTGTGTCGAAAAAAATCCAAGAGAGTTTTTTGAACCTGCCCTGATTTTATTTATTGTTGTATTGAATGCCGTAATGGGAGTTATGCAGGAAAGAAAAGCAGAAAAGGCTTTGGATGCTTTAAAAAATATGTCTGCACCTCATGCAAGGGTAATAAGAGATGGAGAAGAGAAGATTATAGATGCAAGCGAGCTTGTTGTGGGCGATATAATTCATCTTGAGGCAGGAGATTTTATTCCTGCTGATGCAAGACTTCTTGTAAGTGCAAGCTTAAAGAGTGAGGAATCGGCTCTTACGGGTGAATCAGTTCCCACAGAAAAGGACGCAGAAGCAAATATAAAAGAAAATGCTCCTTTGGGCGACAGAGCCAATATGTTATTTTCGGGTTGCAGCATTACCTACGGTACAGCCACAGCAGTTGTTACTGCAACTGGTATGAACACCGAAATGGGTAAAATTGCAAATCTTCTTGATAATGAAAATGACACTCAAACTCCGCTGCAGCAAAAGCTTGCTCAGCTTGGCAAATATTTAGGAGTTTTAGCACTTGCTGCCTGTGCAATTATTTTTGTTGTGGGGATAACAAACGGTATTCCTGCTATGGAAATATTTATGACGGCAGTATCGCTTGCCGTATCGGCAATACCTGAAGGCTTGCCCGCTATTGTTACAATTGTGCTTTCAATAGGAGTTCAGCGAATGGTTAAGCGTAATGCTCTTATCCGCAGACTCCCCGCAGTTGAAACCCTTGGAAGTGCCTCTATTATATGCTCTGATAAAACAGGAACTCTTACTCAAAACAGAATGACTTTACTAAAAGCATATTATGACGGAAAAGATACAGAAAATATTTCTGATAATTGCAGTGACGAAATAAAAAAGCTTCTTAAATATGCTACGCTTTGTTGTGATGGCTCGGTAATATTTGGGGAAGATAAAGAGCAACATATAGGCGATCCTACAGAAACCTCTATTGTGCTTGCTGCACATAAAAACGGAATGTCAAAGGATGAATTAAATAAAAAATATCCAAGACTTTCGGAAATCCCTTTTGACTCGGACAGAAAGCTTATGACAACCATAAACAAAATTGACGGCAAAAACATAGTAATTGTTAAGGGTGCCTTTGATGTTATGGCTGACCGCTGTATTGCAGGCGATTTGATCAAAGCTAAAAAAATAACGGAAGAAATGAGCGAAAGTGCACTGCGTGTTCTTGCGGTAGGCTATAAAGAAATTGACGCAGTTCCTGAAGTTCTTACATCAGAGGAACTTGAAAACGGGCTTACCTTTATGGGACTTGTTGGGATGATAGACCCGCCAAGACCCGAAGCAAAAGCCGCTGTTGCAACCTGCAGAAAAGCAGGTATAAAACCTGTTATGATTACAGGAGATCACGTTGTTACGGCATCTGCCATAGCAAAGGAGCTTGGAATACTGGAAGAAGGGGACAAAGCTATTACCGGTGCAGAGCTTGATATGATGACAGATTCAGAGTTTGATAATGTAATCGAAAATATTTCGGTTTACGCAAGAGTATCGCCCGAAAATAAAATCCGCATTGTCAAGGCTTGGCAGCGAAAAGGGCAGGTTGTATCAATGACGGGTGACGGTGTAAACGATGCACCAGCTTTGAAGGCTGCTGATATAGGCTGTGCTATGGGTATTACAGGAACAGATGTTGCAAAGGGAGCTGCCGATATGACGCTTACCGACGATAATTTTGCAACAATTGTAGAAGCTGTTCGTGAGGGCAGAGGAATTTATGCAAACATTAAAAAGGTTGTAGGCTTTTTGCTTGGCACAAATATAGGCGAGGTTATAACAGTTTTTGTAGCTATGCTTTTATGGCATAAAACTCCTCTTTTGTCAATGCAGCTTTTGTGGATAAATCTTGTTACCGACAGTCTTCCCGCTATTGCTCTTGGTATGGAAGCGGTTGAAACAGATATTATGGATAAAAAACCAAAGGCTAAAAACGAAGGCATATTTGCTCACGGACTTGGAGTGCGTGTGGTTTTACAAGGCTTGATGTTTGCAATTTTAACACTTGCCGGATTTAGAATAGGCGAAAATGTAACAGGGACACTTGCGGGAGGACAAACACTTGCATTTATGGTACTGTCGCTTTCGCAGGTTATACAAAGCTATAATATGAGAAGTGCACATTCTCTTTTTAAAACAGGAGTATTCACAAACAAAAAATTAAACGGTGCAGCTATAATATCAATTTTATTGGTTGTGCTTGTAATGTTCACACCGGCAAGAATTGCGTTTGAACTGGTAATACTTCCGGCACATTTATATTTAGTAGGACTTGGTTTGATTTTTGTTCCTGTTATTGTAATGGAGCTTTCAAAAGCATTAAATCTTATAAAGCACTAAAAAAGAAACTTAACTCTAAAAACGGAGCTGTAAAAAAATTTACAGCTCCGTTTGTTTTAATACAAGAAGTGATAAATCAAAGGTTATCAACATCCAAAACTTCCCAGTCCTCGGGAGGATTACCAAGGTCAATTACATCCATAACCTTGCCGCCCTGAAGTGCTGACTGATGTGCAGTAAGACCGGGAATATTATATCTTGCAGCATTCCAGATATGAGTGGGAGAAAGCTTTCCTGTATCATAAGCACGACAAAAATCATCTATAAGAAAATGATGTGTTCCGTTATGTCTGTTGTCAAGCCCTTCAAATTCTTTTGGAACTCTGTGAAGTGGCTGTATGGGGGATGACAACAAGAAACCAAAGCCTCTTGCAATTTCGTAAATTGCTTTTTCATAATCAGAGTTTATAAGGTTGTAAACATCCTCAGGCTGAAGCTCTTTTGTTACATCCTTCATAACAACTGTGTGTGGATCTTCCTTGTCCCATTGCGAAAGGCTGTGCCTTGCAACAGAAAACTCGTATCCGCCGTCAGTGCCGTAAAACTGTGAAATATAGGTTTCCGGACAATGCCATCCAAGACATCTGTTTTCGCTGATTCTTGCAATACCACCGTTTGAAAGTTCAAGTAACATAGTAGTATTTGCAAAAGGATTATTGTAAATATTCTGTCCGTTTGTGCCGTAAATATCTGTTCTGGGACTTTCCTTAAATCCAAATGCCACTACTTTTTTTGCATATACTCCGGGCATTGTGCTTAAAATCATAGACGTTGAATGAGTGGGGTAGAACATAGGAGGTACTCCCGCAAACTTTTTCCAGTCATCTCCGCCCGAACTGCGAAAACTATTTTCCATATTTCTTATATCGTGGTTGTAATGAGCCTCGCCATAGGTAAACTTACCAAAAGTTCCTTTTTTGAATTCACGTCTACAGAAAATTGCGGGAGCTCTGTAGTAGCCGGTTTCTCCCATAGAATATGTAAGTCTTGTCTTTTCAACAAGCTCTTTAATCTCAATAATTTCTTCAATACTTGTTGTGCAGGGAACAGCACTATACACATGTTTTCCTGCCTTTAATGCTGAAATTACCATTTTGCCGTGCAGAGTTCTTTGTGTGAATATTGCAACGGAATTTATTTTGTCCGAAGAAAGAGCCTGCTCAAAGCTATCAATAATTTTTACATCAAATCTTTTCGAAAATTCTTCTGCACGCTCTTTTTTTAAGTCACATACATATACTTCTTCTACAGAAGGATGCGCCTTGAAAAGCGGAACAAAGAACTGACTGAATCTTCCACAGCCTATAATGGCAATTTTTATTTTATCTTTACTCATAAAAACATCTCCTTTAACTACTTCTTTTCTGTGAAATCCCATTCTTTTTCTCTTTTTAATGTCTCAAACTGTTTTGTATCAAGCTCCCAGTCGTCGCCATTCCTGAATTTCTTTTTGAATTTTTTTGAAAGGAGTCCCTTTTCCTCAAGATGTATATAACAAGCTCTGTCGCAAGCTCTTCCGCAAATTGATGCACGGTAGAAATGCTTTGCAGGAGGATAGAAGAAGATGTTATTCAAAATTTCCTTTGCTTCTTCACTGTCAAAGGTTGCATCTCCGTTTATTATATCCAGTCTGTTTTCAAAGTCCATAAACGCATCCGGTGGCATAAAGGGATTTTTCTTTCCGCTTGCTCCGCTGTAATAAACCGCACATCTCCACAAATCAACTACACCCTCATCACTTATTGCGTGACCGGGGCAGGCTTTTATACATTCGCCGCAGTTATCGCAAAGGTTATAGTTTTCACGGGGAGTTTCCTCAATTTCTGCATCTGTAAGAACAAAGCAGTATCTTATAAAAGGACCGTATTCCTTGTTTATTATTCTGTTACCCACACCCATTTCTCCGATACCGCATATAGCTGCAGTTTCTTCAAAGTTAAGCTGGGTTTCAGCTGTGATTCCTCTGAAAATATCGGAGTAGTCAACTTCAGGATTAGTGCTGTTTTCTTCTTTCATAATGGTCTGGTGCCTTCTCTGGGGAAGTGCCATATATCCGTTTCTTTCAATAACAGACGAAACCTGAAGCATAGCAAAGGGCATAACAGTTTCTTCAAGATTTTCAACACCCATAGTTGTGTACTGATAATACACAGTGCCTTCCTCTACACCTCTGTACATTCCACGCAGAACTCTGAAGCCAAGACCAATTACTGTCTTTACTTCGGGAAATATTTTAAATAAAGCACTTTCTTTGGGAAAGTTTGATGCGGATGTAAAGGTTACAACGTCTGCATCATATTTTTTTGCACATTCTGTAATAGTATTTCTCATTTTGTTTCCCCCTTTAAATGTTTACGGCAGGCAATTTCGCACTTTTTAACGCAAAGACACGGAACATATCCGAAATGTGTTTCGGGCAAGAAACGAAGATAGGGGTAAAGAGCCTTTGCACTTTCACTGTCAAATTTCTTTTCGCCGTTTAAAATAGCGTCACGTTCGGGATGGTCTTTTAAGAAATCGTCCTTCATAAATGGGTTTGATTTGCCGGCACCTCTGTAATAAACACTGCACTGCCATGAATCAACACCGTCTTCCGAAACAGCTTTTCCGGGGCAAGCCTTAATACACTCGCCGCATCCGTCGCAAAGCTCTCCCTCAAATGGTGCATCGCACTCAAGGGGTGCATCTGTGATTATATAAACAAACCTGAGATAAGTGCCGTATTCGGGAGTAATTACCTTTCCGTGCAGACCTACAGAGCCTAAACCGCATACGCGTGCTGCCTTGTTTGTGTCGATTATAACATCGGGCGCAGGCTTTCCTTCTTCAACGGGACTTGCATGGACAAGCTCGTATGTGCTTTTTACTTCGGGGTTTGTGGTTTTATCGCCTTTTATTCTCATACCTGGAACATTTCTCTGAAGACATGCATCATATCCGCAGTCCTCAATCATATTTCCTAATTTCAGTAAGAATATTTCCGCAAAGGTTTCGTCAATATATTTTACACCAATACTTGTATATGTATAAAACTGGCTTTCCGACTCCATTGTTTTGTAAAAGCCGGTAGGTACAGGCAGTGCACAACCGATTATACATTTTCCTTGGGGGAGTATGCTGTAAGGATTTCGCTGAATGTCGTCCCCTTCAAAAAACTTTAAATCTCCTATTCCGCACAGAACTGCACCAAGCTCTCTGGCTTTGCTTTTTACCTGTTCTGCAGTAAGCATTTAAGTTCCATCCTTTCCGTTTGTTCGGGCAGAAGATCTTTGTTTTCAACAACTGCAAGCAATGCATCGTTGCTTACACAAAGATAATGCCATGTATTTTTACGAACACAATATATTTTTCCTTTTTCAATGTTTAGGGTATGTAAAACACCGTCTTCTACCGTGTTAAGAACAGCGTTACCGTTTATAAGTATAAAAACCTCATCTGTTGTAAGATGCCTTTTCATGTGGTCAAAGCCTTCTTCAGAGTACATATCGGAATATGTAATTGTGGCAACTTGCCAGCTATCCGATTTAAGAACAGTGCAAAAACCGCTTTTTGTGCTTTCGGTAATTTCTGTCATCTGTCCATCCTCCAGGCTTTTTTGGTGCGGAGAGGCTTTTCAAATCGTCCTTCCATACAACCGCCCTTTTTCTCTAAAACAGATACGCAGGCTCTTATACATCCGCCGCATTTTGCCATATTGTAGCCAACCCAGCTTGGGAAGTATTTTTCAAGTGTTGTGTAAACCTTCATAACCTCTTTTTCGTTTGCCTCGTTAGTAACTCCCTCAAGAAGGTCAAGCATACCGTTCTCGTTTTTATCAAAAACTTCCTTTGGTACAAAGGGATTGTAGTATCTGCCGCCGTGGGTATAAAAAGCGTAACAACGCCACATATCAATGTCGCCCCACTCAAGCTTTTTGCCAGCCAAATCAACAGTAATGGTTTTGCCGGAATTAAGTGCAGGGATACATCCTCCCGGGCATTCTCTTACACAGGCACCGCATTTTCTGCAAAGAGGCTCTCCGTTATACATTTCGTCATATTCGTCAAATTCAGCATCGGTAAATATAAATGCCACACGCTGAAGAGGGCCAAACTCCGGAGTAAGAAGCATCTTGCTCCAACCAATTTCGCCAAGACCGCAGGCAACAGCCGCAATTCTGAACTGGAACTGTAAATCAGGCGGAACCTTACCCTCGGCAACCTCACGGGTAAACTGAACACTTCTGTGATGGTTAGTTTTAGCCTTTGCGTTTTTGCTGACTTCAATTTGTTCCTCGGGAGAAAGAGTGTTTCCGGGGCTTCCGTCCATATCAGATACAATACCTCTTGCACCGGTATTTCTGTACACTACTGCCTCATAGCCCTCATCCTCAATAACCTTGCCTACATGGTGAAGCACTGCAGGAGCAAAGATTTCATTAATACCGCCGTATGCCATAGAGGGGTACTGATAAAACTGAGTACCTTCTTCAATACCTCTTTGTACACCTCGGGGGATTCTGAAAACAAAGCCGATTATGCTTTTTATACCGGGGAAAAGATATCTTGGATCCATTTCGCGTGGTGCGCCTTCAAATCTGGATATAGGCGCAATACCGCAAGCATCAGCACCTGCTTCAAGGGCAGCTTCTTTTATAATTTTGTTTATTAACATAGCTAACCTCCTAATATTTCAGGACATTTTGCAATATTCTGCGTACACAGAGATATGCAATATGTCTTGTTTTATAGATTTTTGTTATTCAAGAAAACTGATGTCCGTGTCAAGCTTTTTAAGCCGGAGCGGCTCTCCGTTTTCTATTATATATGGATATATACTGTGTGCCGGTTCTAAGATGTCAAGAATATTTCCTTTGTAGGATGCAGTTACATAGCTTTTAAGAACCTGCGCAGGGTTTCTGTGAACCCTTGTTGCAAGCTTTGCCACTTCAAAGTAGGGTTCATATTTATAAATGTCTTCGGGTCTTACAAAATTTGTTTTTTCAATAAGAGCTTTGTAGTTTTCCTCTTTTTTCAAAAACTCCTTACACATTCCGCAAAAATTGTATGCATTGTCCATAGTGGAAATTTCACTTTCGTGAGCAACAAGATTATCGTGAAAATTATGTACAGAGCAATTATTAAGGCAACCGCTATTGGCAAGCATAAACAGCTTTTTTTCATTTTGTATGCACCAGGAATGAAGCTTTTTTATTGCGTCAAAATCGTGATTCAATTCTCTTTTCATATAGTAGCTGTCAAAATACTCTGCAATATATTCCATACCATCAATAGTGCCTATTTCCATATTTACAGAGGCTCTTACTTCTATATCGTCAAAATTGGTTTTAATAAATTTTGCAATAAGAGGAGAGGTTGTGGTAACAGAGCTTAATCCGTAGTTTTCTTTTATATAATCAACCGTGTCACCGATTGTTTTAAAAAACTCTCTCGACTGGCTGTTTTTACCGTAACAGTTTGCGTTAAAGAGCAGGTTAAGCTTAATTTGCTCTGCAGAAAGGCAAGAAAGGTCCTCCATCTGCTTCTTAAGTGCTTCCCATGGGAGCATATCAGCATGTTTTATCTGGCTGTTTCTTCCGTTAGGAAAATCACCCCAGGAAAAATACACCTCATATATGTTAGCCTTATATTCGATTATTTTATTTATAAACTCTGAATCTTTATACAATTGATAACCTACAGAAAATTTCAAATAAAGCACCTCGAATTCTTTTTGATGTTTATATTGACAATAACAAAATTTGATGCTAAAATGTGTAAAAAAAGCAAGGAAAAATATAAAAAAACAAAGAAAAGAGTTTTTATATGAATTTAGCAGAATTAAATCCGCACATAAGATATGCCAGACTTCATTATAAACATCTGGTCAACAAAAGAGAGTTCAGTATATGTTATGACTGCAGACTGTTTTATATAGAAAATGCTGAAGGATTTGTCATTGCAAACGGAAATAAATATAACATTTCAAATGGAACTGCAATTTATTTTCCGCCACAGACAAAATATCGGTTTAACTTTTTAAATGATGAAGACTTTAAAATTATTATTATGGATTTTGATTTAATAAGTGATTTTTCTTATTTGAAAGAATCTTTGGGGACTGCAAATGAAGAAAATTTTTCAAAAGAAAAGGTGCTTTTGTATTCTGTACACGAATTGTTTTCAAAACCAATAATAAAAACACTTCCGCAATTACGCACTTCGCTTATACAATGTACCGAAAACTTTTTGTTAAAGGGTAGTTTTTACCGTGAAAATTCGTCAGCACTGCTTAAATTATGCTTGCTTGAAATGTTGCACAAAAATCATGACATAAAAAGCTATACTGCTCTTTGCGAAAATGTGATTAAATATATATATGAAAACTATGCAAGCCAAACATTAACAAATGCCGTTATAGCTGAAGCATTTAACTATCATCCGTATCATTTGAATTATGTCATAAAGCAGGAAACAGGGAAATCTCTTCACAGGCATTTAGTTGATACACGCTTAAATATTGCAAAGAATTATCTTCTTACAACCTCATACAGCGTTGAACAAATTTCGTGGAAAACAGGGTTTTCGTCAACAAGTTATTTTATAAAAACTTTTAAAGATATTGTAGGAATAACACCAAAAAAATACCGCCAAACCCGCTTCCATACTGAAGTTTAAGCGACGTATTTCACATTGTGAAGCAACACTTCATTGCCGAAGGCAACAACATTTACGCCAAAGGTGTAACTTCATTTTGTGTCCGATTAAAGAAAAATGATGCTCAGCCGTGCTGAAATGATGTTTGAAATTTTGTTTCAAAATGATGTTGTGTTCCTTTGGACACAAACACAAAAAAGAGCGACTATTCTATCATAATAGTCGCTCTTTTTTGGTGCCCCGGACAGGAATCGAACCCGCATGAATGGAACCGGAATCCATCATCTTATCCATTAGACCACCGGGACATATTAGATATTTTAACATATAAGCAAAACAAAATAAATAGTTTTTCGAAAAAAACTTAAACTTTTGCATAAAATATAATCGAGGTGAAAAAAATGAACTGTCTTGTACGATTTTGCAAAAGTGAAAAAAAGAGCTTGAAAATAAAATATCAGGATATTGAAGAGAAAGGGGCTGTGCTTCGGACAATATACAAGTCTGAAAAGTGCGGAAGATTTTTAGAAAAAAGAATAGCACGTCTTTGCAGAGGGTGCCAGATGGCAGAGGACAATTCATTATGGCTTGCCCTTCAGAATATGGAAGGAATAATAAAAAAACTTGGAAAGTGCGAACTTATAATATTTATTGGAGAATATGATAAAATATCTTTTGATAAACTGCTTGAAAACAAAAATAATATTTCAATTTTAACAGATGACGAAAATCTTGAAGCTCTGTCCGAAAAAGTTTTATCCCAAAGCGGGGCTGCGTGCGTGTACTCTTATGAAAGCTTTACAGGCTTTGAAAATAAAAATATTATTATCCTTCCCGGATTTTCGGGAGAAATTCCTCAAAATGCCAAAAAGATTATAAACCTTTCAGGACAAAAATTAAACTGCAAAAAAGAAATTTTGCCCCAAAATATAATTTACCAGGTTCCAAAAGAACTGCAAAACGCAGCTTCTGTATGGGGAAAAGATGCAAAAACATTGTCTGCCCTTATAAAATTTTACAATTTACCCGCAGAAAATTTAAATATTTTTTCATTATAGCTGTTGAAAAAGATAATGTTATTTGTTAAAATACTCATGAAAGGAAGAATTATATGCACATTGTTTCAAACAAATTAAAAACAGGTTTAATAGTAGTTTTAATAGCAGTATTTTTTGCCACGGCAATATATTATATTTCCGTGTGGGCGGGTATGGATTACAATACTGCGGTTTTAATGTCACTTGCACTTTCGCTTGCGTTTTCGCTTGGGTCATATTTTTTCAGCGATAAAATAGTAATAAAATCCTGCGGAGCAAGAGAGGCAACCAAAGAAGAACTTGCAGTTTTAAAACCTATGGTTGCACGCCTTGCCGACGATGCTAAAGTACCAATGCCTAAAATTTATGTTATGGACGAAAATTCTCCCAATGCCTTTGCAACAGGCAGAAACAGAAAAAATGCAGTTGTATGCGTAACAACAGGTATTATGCAGGTTTTGCAGCCTTATGAGCTTGAAGGAGTTATTGCCCACGAGCTTGCACATATAAAAAATTATGATATATTACTTCAAACGGTAGCTTCTGTTATGATAGGTGCAGTAATTATAGCTGCAAATTCGTGGAGAAATATGATGTTTTTCAGAAGCGGAAGACGTGACAGAGAAAACGGCTCAAACGCTATTGTAATGATAATAGGTCTTGTTTTTGTAATTTTGGCACCCCTTGCAGGTCAGCTTTTAAAAATGGCACTTTCAAGAAACCGCGAATACCTTGCCGATGCAACGGGAGCAGGCTTTACTAAAAGACCCGAGGCTTTGGCATCTGCACTTGAAAAGATTTCAATGTCTGCTACATCGGTAAAAAGGGCAAGCAACGCAACAGAGGGACTTTATATTGCAAACCCCTTAAAAGCAGATAGTATTAAAACCCTGTTTTCAACCCACCCGCCTATAGAAAAGAGAGTTGAAAGATTAAGAAGTATGTAATAAAAAAGGAACTGTAAAAATTACAGTTCCTTTTGCTTTACTTTTCAAGTTTAATACAAACAGTAAATGTACCGCTTGTAAACTCGTAAGACTTTTCGCCATAGCCTGCGGCACAGAAAATATGAGTAGGCTCACCCTTTTCATTAAAAAGAAGAGAGGGACGTTCAAGGTTACCTAAGGTTGCTTTAGTGCCGTCAGCCCAGGTAATATTGCGGGAATAAACCTTGGGATTTTCTCCTATAACAAAATTTATACAGTCGTCACTTTCGGCATAAAAGCCTGCACCGCGCTCGCCCGTAATGCCATAGGCACCGTTTTTTGAATCGTCTTTAGCTATCATACAAAACTTGTTTCGCTGGGCGTCATACCACAGATATGGGTCTTCTACATGCTTGTCTTTGTCGTCAAACTGGAAAATAGGATTATCCAAAAGACGTTCAAACTTTCCTTCGGGGGAATCTGCAACAGCAATTCCAAGCTGAAGCGGAGTCTGAACTGCACGTCTTGACTTATAAATCATATATGTTTTACCGCTTGGCAAAATAACAACAGAAGGATTTGTTGTGCAGGTGCAGTCCCATTTTGAGCAATCTCTTGGCAAAAGCAGAGGCTCATCAAGACGTGTGAATTCGCCGTCAATATCGTCTGCCACAGCAACACCTATACGCTTTCTGTTCCAGGTTTCAAGCGAGTATTCGCGTGTTTGTGAGTAGTCGTGTCCTTCCTCGGGGATATATCCGCCATAAGTAGTTCCCATATAATAAAGGTAATATTTTCCGTTATATTCTTTTATGCAGGTGTTGTGGGTATTCATACCGTCAAAATATTCTCTGCCCCGACGGGGAAGAACAACATTTTTAAAAGTGTAAGGTCCTTCGGGCTTATCCGAAACAGAATGAATTATTTCACTGTGAAAAAGCCATGCACCAAAACCATACTCCTTTTTCCAACGTGATGAAAATAAATGGTATCTGCCCTTTGCGTAAATAACCGAGCAGTCCCATACATAATACCCGTCCATTTCAAATGCTTTTACTGCTTTGCCGGCAGTATATCCAAAATCGTTTCTCATAATAATACCTCCTCATTTTGTTTTTTTAAATTGTTTCTGTATTTTAAAGGCGATACGCCATACTTACTCCTGAAAAGATATATAAAATAGCTTACATCATTAAAGCCTGTATCAAATGCAATTTCGCTTACAGGGATATTTGTGTTAATAAGAAGGCTTTTGGCATCTTCAAGCTTTAGATTATTGCAGTAAGAGCATATTGTCATACCGCTTTCTTTTTTAAACATGTGGCTTATGTATGATTTGCTTCTGCCAAAATAGCTGCACAAATCAGCAAGAGTAATGTTATTGTGATACTCGTTTAAAAACTGGACTATCATATTATACTCGTTATCCGTTTCTTTTGCATAAAGCGAAAAAAGCTGTTCAAGCATAATAACAAGCGGCGGAATAACGGTATCACATAAGCTTTTTGGGATTTTGTCTTTACAAAGCGAATTTTTCCATAGTAAAGTATCAACACATAAAGAGGGGCAAGTCTCTCTGTAACCGCTGACCGAAACAAAACCGAACATTACATTATCTTTAAGCAAAGGATATATGTACTCTAAAACTCCTGCATGGCACGTACACAAAAATGCTGTGCTTGAGTTTTTTTCTATAATGTCCTTTTGATGGCATATACATTTATGATGATATTTTCGTTTTACTGCCATACAGTATGGGTTTTTGTGCGAGTTGAAATTTAACAGCATATAAAGAGCTTTTTGCGGTAAGCGGTGCAAAATATTTTTTTCGAAATGAACCGAAACATTCAAAGCACAGTTTTTATTTACATATTCAAGATATGAAGTTATGCTTAAAAGAAGTTTTCCCATTTAAAGCCCTCGTGCATTTATTTTATACTTTTATGCATTTTGTTAATAGAAAACAAACGATAAATATAATATAATTGTAGCATAAAATTGTATTTTGTCAATGGGGAGGTTGAATTTATGCTTAACAAAAAACAAATAGAATGTGATTTATGTGTAGTAGGCGGCGGTATGGCAGGTATGGCGGCGGCAATATCGGCGGCAAGAGAGGGAATACAAGTTGTTTTAATGCACGAACGACCTGTTTTAGGGGGTAACGCATCGTCTGAAATACGTATGTGGATATGCGGTGCACAAGGCAGAGATAATCGTGAAACAGGAATTTTAGAAGAAATTGCTTTAGAAAATCTGTACAGAAATCCCACCAAAAGCTATGCTGTGTGGGATACTGTGCTTTACGATTTTATTCGTCGTGAAAAAAATATAAATTTACTGCTAAACTGTACCTGTATGGACGCAGAGGTTTTAAAGGGTGACTTCAAATACGGACGTAACACAAAAATAAAAACTGTTACGGGTTATCAAATGACTACACAATGTTTTTATGAAGTCAAGGCAAAATATTTTTGCGATTGTTCGGGCGACAGTATTTTAGCACCTCTTTGCGATGCAGAGTTTAGGATAGGACGTGAAGCGGGCAAAGAATTTAACGAAGATACTTCGCTTACTGAAAAGGACAATATGACAATGGGAATGTCGTGCCTTATTCAGGGAAGAGAAACCTTAAAGGATATAGAATATATAGCTCCAAAGTGGAGCACAAAGCTTTGTGAGAAAGACTTTGAAGGCAGAGACCCTGACATATATAAAGAGCTTGAAAACTTCTGGTATCTCGAGCTTGGCGGTAACAGAAATACCATTGACGATACCGAAATTTTGCGTGACGAGCTTGTAGCTCTTGCAACAGGGACATGGGATTATATAAAAAATTCCGGAAAGTTTGACAGTAAAAAGTGGGACCTTGACTTTTTAGGATTTTTACCCGGGAAAAGAGAATCACGCAGAATGTGCTGCGAATACATTATTACACAAAGGGATATAAGTGGTGGAAAGGTTTTTGAAGATGAAATAGCCTTTGGCGGCTGGCCTATTGACGACCATTATCCGGGAGGATTTTATCACAGGGGCGTACCTAATTTGTATGTAAATACACCGGCACCCTATTCGCTTCCATACCGTGCACTGTACTCAAAAAATGTAGAAAATCTGTTTTTTGCAGGACGTAATATAAGTATGACTCATGTAGCAATGAGCAGTATCCGTGTTATGGCAACCTGTGCACTACTGGGAGAAGCAGTAGGAAAAGCTGCATCAATAGCAAGCAAAAAATCAATTACTCCTCATGAAGTATATTTAGAAAATATAGAATTATTGCAAGCTTTACTTATGAATGAAGATTGTTTTTTACCATCAAAAACAAGAAAAATTTCTTCTGCCTGTAAAAACGCCTGCCTGAATATTAAAAGTGATGTAATAAGAAACGGTCAGGACAGAGCACACGCAATTTACAATACCGATGCAGAAAGTGCAGGGTATATGGCAAGGGCAGGGGAAGAAATAGTTTATAGCTTTGATAAACAGAACATAGAATCAGTACATATAGTATTTTGCAGCGATTTAAACAGGGAAACTCTGCCCGGATGCCGTTGTGAACAAGTACATTCTACCCGTTCAAACACCTTGCTTTCAAGCCCGCAAATGCACATGCCATATACCTTATGCCGGGAATTTAAGCTTATAGGAGAGCTTGATGGAGTACCTACCGAAATATTAAATATTTCGGATAACCGCAAGCGTTCATATCATATAAATATAAATAAATGTTTTGACAAGCTTATTTTAGTTCCTCGAAAGACTTGGGGAGAGAACGAAAAAGTTCCTGTAATTTCATTTGATTTTACCTGAACTATTGCAATTATATATCTTTTTGTGGTAAAATAAATAAAATACTGCAAAAGATGGTAGTATTTTTGTAAAAAATTTGATTTTGGAGGGATAAAATGCAAAGAGAAAGATTAGGCAGCCGTCTTGGATTTATACTTTTAAGTGCGGGCTGCGCAATAGGATGCGGAAATGTATGGAAGTTCCCGTGGATGACAGGACAGTATGGTGGCGGCGGTTTTGTGCTTATATACATACTTTGTCTTATTGTTCTGGGATTACCTGTAATGACAATGGAATTTGCCCTTGGCAGAGCTTCACAGGCAAGTCCCATAGGTATGTACCAGAAGCTTGAAAAACCAGGGCAGAAATGGCATGCACACGGATGGCTTGCGCTTTTAGGCAATATTTGCTTAATGGCATTTTACAGTGTTGTTGCGGGCTGGATACTTTATTATTTTGTTCAGTTTGCACTCGGTAATAATGCAGGTCTTGGATTTGGAACTATGATACAAAACCCGACAGTAAATGTAGCATATCTTGCGATTACTGTTATACTTGGTTTTGGTATACTCTGCTTTAACCTGCAGGGCGGACTTGAAAGAGTAACAAAATATATGATGATAATTTTGTTCTTGCTTATGATAGTTTTAGCAGTAAACAGTGCAACCTTATCAGGTGCGAAAGAAGGATTATCATTCTATCTCGTTCCTGATTTTGCAAAAATTGACTTTAATGTTATAGTTGGAGCAATGAACCAGGCATTCTTTACATTGAGTCTTGGTATAGGCTCTATGGCTATATTCGGTAGCTATATAGATAAAGACAGGTCTTTGCTTGGTGAATCTGTAAACATAATTATACTTGATACCTTTGTTGCAGTAGTTGCAGGTCTTATTATATTCCCTGCTTGCTTTACTTATGACCTTGAGGTTGGAGCAGGCCCTGCACTCTTATTTGACACAATGGCAACAGTATTCAATAATATGGCAGGCGGACGCTGGTGGGGAGCTATATTCTTCCTCTTTATGGTGTTTGCAGCAATGTCAACAGTTTTAGCGGTATTCGAAAATATTTTAGCATGCGTGCGTGAACTTACAGGCTGGAGCAGACCCAAAGCTTGCATAGTATGCGGAATAGGTATTTTTGCAATAGCTTTAACAACAGCACTCGGTTACAGTGTGTTTACCTTCCAGCCCTTTGCAGAAGGCAGTGCATGGCTTGATTTGTGGGACTTCATAGTTTCAACAAACCTCTTGCCCATAGGCTCACTTGTAATAGCACTCTTCTGTTGCAGCAAACGTTTCGGCTGGGGATGGGATAACTTTATTGCCGAAGCTAACGCAGGTAAAGGTCTTAAAATCCAGAACTGGATGAAGCCTATATATAAGTACGTTGTACCTGTAATAATTATAGGACTTTACATCTATGGACTTATAACATTTAACTGGAGATAAAATATTTCATATAAAAAAACTGTGACGCGTAATGCGTCACAGTTTTTTTATGCCCTTAAAGCATCGGGCCTTGAATAAATCTTCTTATACGTACTTGGAGAACAGTATTTATATTTTTTAAAAACTGTATTGAAATAGGAAAACGACGAAAAACCCACACTGTATGCAACTTCTGATATGGTCAGGTTTTTCTTCAGCTGTTCTTCTGCATTGCATATTCTTACAAGGTTTATATAATCACTTATAGTTCCCTGAGTCGCTTTTTTAAAAAGACGGCAAAGATAGTCTTTGTTAAGATTTACTATTTTTGCTAAAATATCAAGCGAAATATCATCGCTGTAATTTTTATCTATATATTCGAAAACAGGGATTATTTTTTCAATAATATTCGGATTTGCCATATCACTGTCCGATGATAAAAAATTTTTTCTGTAAAGCAGAGCAATTATAGAATATATACTTGCAGTTATATAATAGTCATACGCTAAATCCTGATTTTTGTTTTCTTCATTCATTTTCAAAAGTGAATGGGAAAGCTCTTCGTAGTCAGGATCATTTTTTTTAAAAACATATATTGGAATATTAGAATGAGTTAAAAAGTCTGACAGATATTTAAGAGGGCTTGTTATTACCGAAGGCTTCCTGAACTGTGCAAGAGAATAGCTTGTGTTATCAGATATACTCCATGTTTCGTGAGGGGTATTGCTGTTAATAAATATAATATCTCCGCTATGCAGTAAAAATTCTTCACTTTCTGTGTTAAGCTTAAGTGTGCCTGAAATAATATGTAAAAACTCAAGCTCGGCGTGAAAATGCATATCACACAAAAATTGTGCCGTTTTTACATTGGAAGTCCATATTTCGGCAGGTCGGTTTGGATTTTTAAATATTATTTTTTGATTTCTCATAATAAAGCCTCAATGTCAAAATAATTATAATTATGGTCAATATAAATGTAGAAAATTATTGAAAAATGCACTATATTTAAGATAACACATAAAAAAATAAAAGTCAATATAAAGATAAAACAGGAGGGGAAATTATGTCGAAAACAAATTTGGATGCATTTAAATTTGACCAAACAGAACATATTATTGATACTGAAAAAAAGGTAAGAGTAGGAATTATAGGTACAGGCTGGATAGCAGAAGAGCATGTAAGAAAGTATCTTGAAATGCCTGATGTGGAAATCATTTCGGGTGCCGACTTAATAGAAGGCAAGGCTGAAAAGTTTTTTAAAAAGTTTGGTCTTGATAACGTAAAATGTTACAAAAGCCACAAAGACCTTATTGACGCAGGTGAGGTTGATGCAGTAAGCATTTGTACATATAATTCAACACATGCAGAATGTACAATTTATGCTTTAGAGCACGGAGTTAACGTTCTTTTGGAAAAACCAATGTGCGTAACTTTGGAGGAAGCGGTGCAAATCTGCAAGGCAGAAAAAAAGAGTGGCAAGGTTCTTTCAATAGGATTTCAGCCCCGTTTTGACAATAATATGAAAATGGTAAAAGAGGTTGTTCAATCGGGCGTTTTAGGGGATATTTATTATATCCAGACAGGCGGCGGAAGAAGACACGGAATACCCACCCCTTTTGGTACATCATTTATAGAAAAAGACAAAGGTGCAATAGGTGCATTGGGAGATATAGGCTGTTATTCTCTTGATATGGTATTAAACTCAATAGGCTATCCAAAGCCGCTTACTGTTACGGGCTATGTTTCGGACTTTTTTGGCAAGGACCCTGATTATTTCAAATCCGACGGAAAACCCGGGGAATATGCAAACATTTTCGGTGTTGATGACTTTGGAGCTGCGTTTATACGTCTTGAAGGCGGGATTATCCTTGACTTCCGCATTGCATGGGCAATGCATCTTGATACACCCGGCGATACAATTATAATGGGTAAAAAAGGCGGGCTCAGAATTCCGTCTACAGAGTGCTGGAACGGATCCATAGGAGGTCCCTTAAAGCTTTATCAGCGAATTGGCGGTAAAGATGTTGTTACAGAGTTTCCAATACAACAACAGGGAGATAAGGATTGCTTCTACCTTAAAATACGCTCATTCCTTGATGCAGTAAAATACGGAGGAGAAGCCCCCATATCAAGCAGAGAAATAATTATAAATCAGGCAATTATTGATGCAATAAATAAATCAAGCAAACTAGGTAAAGAAATTGAAATAGAAATTCCTGAGCTATAAGAAAGGATAAAATAATATGAAAAAGTTTAAAGTAGGACTTCAGGCTTACAGCATAAGAGAGCAGATGGAAGAAAATATGGATAAAGCCTTGGCAGAAGTTAAAGCTATGGGCTATGACTATATTGAATTTGCAGGCTTTTTTGGCAAAAGTGCAGAAGAAGTAACAAAACTTTTAACAAAACATTCTCTTACTGCAATTTCGGCGCATCAGGGACCAAAGCTTTGGTGGGACGAGAGTCAAAAGGCAATAGACTATTTAAAAGAAATAGGCGTGAAGTACTGTGCTATTCCGTGGTATTCTGTTGACGAATATTTTAACAACTGGGAAGAAACAATGAAGAAGTTTACCGAATACGGCAAGGCTTTGCAAGATGCAGGCATAAAATTTTTGTACCATAACCATGACTTTGAATTTAATAAAATAGACGGTGAATTTATTTTTGACAAGTTATATCAAACCATTCCCCAAAATTTGTTAAACCCACAAATTGATACCTGCTGGGTACATTACGCAGGACAGAATCCGGTAGAATATATTAAAAAGTATGCAAGCAGGGTAGAGGTTGTTCACCTTAAAGACTTTGTATGCAAAAAGCTTGGAGGCGGACCTGTTTACGAGCTTATAGACGAAGAAACCAAAACAAACGACAAAGAGGCAAAAGGCTTTAAGTTTATGCCAATAGGGGAAGGGATTCAAAACTGGGAAGAAATTCTTAAAGCTTGCGAAGAATCGGGCACAGAATATGTAATTGTAGAACAAGACCAGTCTTATGACGAAAGTGCCATGGAATGCGCTAAAAGAAGCAGAGAATATCTTCAAAATACATTTAACATCTAAAGCACAAAAAGCAGGGGCAGGTGGAAAGTAATGGACAAAAACAAAATACATAACCTTGGAATTATAGGATATGGTGGTATGGCATCAAACCACGAAAAACAGCTTTCAAAGGGCAATGTAAGGGTAAAACTGAAAGGTGTTTTTGACATAGATAAAACCCGTATGCAAATTGCAAAAGAGCAAGGGTATGTTACATATTCTTCAAAAGAAGAGCTTTTACAAGACCCCGAAATTGATATTGTACTTATTGCTACCACAAACGATACTCACTGTGCCTTGGCACTTGAGGCTCTTAGGGCGGGAAAGCATGTTATATGCGAAAAGCCTGTTACAATGACATCGGCAGAGCTTAAAAGCATAATGTCTGCCGCAAAAAATATGGGCAAGGTTTTTACAATAGACCAGAACAGACGGTTTAATCGTGACTTTATAAATATGTGTAAAAGTATTGAAGAAGGTCTTATAGGTAAACCTTATGTTATAGAATCAAGGGTTGAAGGCTCAAGAGGTATGCCCGAAGGATGGAGAACCAAAAAGGCTCAAGGCGGTGGAATGATGTACGACTGGGGAGTACATCTTATCGACCAGGTTATGTATTTTATAAAAGAAGAGGTCACAAATGTATTCTGCAAAATGTACAGCATAAATTATCCCGAGGTTGACGATAACTTCAGGCTTACAATCACTTTTAAAAGCGGTATTACGGCGCATATAGAGGTTTCTACCAATAATTTTATAAACCATCCGAGATTTTATGTGCTCGGAACAGAAGGAACTATGATAATTACCGAGTGGGACGGCACGGGCAAAATTGTACAAAAGTTGTACGACGATAATAAATGGGATAGCGAAATAAAAAAGGTAAATGCAGGTCCTACAAAAACCATGGCACCGCGTGACCCAAAAACTCAAAAAGAAATTATACTTACAGAGCCGCAAGGAGTTAGCGATAATCTTGACCCCGTATACATACAGCTTGTAAATGCAATAGAAGGTAAAGAGCTTTTAATAAAACCCGAAGAAGCTTTAAGGGTAATCAGGGTTATGGAAGCGGCATTTGAATCGGCAAAAACAGGAATGACAGTTAACACAAAAATATAAATTCAGCCCCGTGATATTTATCACGGGGCTGAATTTATGCCCTCAAACCCTTGAAAACACAAGAATCCTACTGCGGGTAGAGAACAGGGTAGAACTCTCTACTTTAACAGAAAACAGAGTTTACATATATTCTCTATTAGTAGGTTGCCTTTTTTTGAGTTAATATATAAAATAAATACATCACAAAATTGGTAGTGTAAAGTAAAAATGAAAGACTAGCATAACAATTTCACAAAATATCGGTGATTTTCGCCCGAAAGCTTGTAAATGCTCGTCTGCGATTAGTCAAGGGTAAAAATGAACGTGCTAAAGCACGCCCTATGACAAA
>JAZSDN010000017.1:0-20268 GCA_045531205.1 Clostridia bacterium
CAGGCGCGGGGGCGGTGGTCGCGCGCCTTATTTGGGCAGAACATTTGTTCGCTAAAAAAATCTTCCACGCTTCCGGGCTGTTCGCCGAACATTTGTTCTCCCGTAACTGAACATTTGTTCGTTGGGGCGCTTGCTTTAGCACGCTAAAGTGCTACTGTGCTGAAGCGACACGCCCGGCTCCGTTGTAGAAACTTGCTAAGGCGGAAAGGAGCCCTTGCGGTCAACAACTCCGCAAGGGTGAATGCTATGAGTGTCAATCGTTGACACAACGGAGGACTTTTGTAAGGCTCGTGTAAGTTTCCAACATCTCTAAGGGTAGGTTTGCTTGTTGCTCTTTCCCTTACCTTGTGACTATAGTATACCACAAACAAAAGCATTTGTCAATACTTTTTTGTAAAAAAAATAAAAAAATTTTTTTGTAAAAAACTATTGACAAAATAGATTTAATGTGTTATACTAATTACAGAAAGAAAGAAAGAGGTAATTAAAAATGACACAGATTGAAAAAACAATACAGACACTCGCAACTCTCCCATCAGGTACAGTTCTCACTAAAAGAGAATACACAATGTTAAACTACACTACCCACAAAGAAGATTTAAAAAACGGTAAAGATGACATTTATTTTACAGATTGGCAAAAAGTTCTTGATAATCCCGAACGATTTGGAGTAGAAAGAATTGAAATTTTTCACAAAGTTCCTACTTCAAAAGTTACAACAGTTGATGTTCTTGAAATGGTAAAAAAAGGTTGTTCGGTAGAAGAAATTGAAAAAGCAATTTACACGACAACTAAAGAAGTTCAAATAAAAATAAAATAAAAAAATTTCAAAAAAACCCTTGACAAATCAAGGGTTTTCTGTTATACTAATTACAGAAAGAAAGGAAAGAGGTAATCACAATGACAAGAGAAGAAATTAAAAAGGAACTCGCAGAAATCAATACACTTGCTTATCAGAAAGCACACACTGCAACAGAGGTATTCAACAGAAGAACAGAACTCTACAAAATGCTTGATGAAATCGCAAAAGCAGAAAGAGAAGAAAGACGAGCAAGACTTACTGAAGAAGAAAGAAATGCAGAAGACCTTGCAGAACTTGAAAATAAATTATTCTGCATTAGAATGGCAGACCATTACACAGAAGATACTTACAAAGTAATCGCAGAACTTGAAAAAAAGATTGAAGAAATGAAAAAAAGGGGTTGACAAAACCCCAAAAGTGTGTTATAATTAAGACACAAAAGAAAGGAAAGAGGTAAATAAAAATGGAAAAACTTACAATGAAAGAAATCAGAAAATTAGTAGAAAAAGGACTTGCCAAAGACATCACAAACGGCAGAGATAGAAAAGAAATAAAAGAACGCTATACACTCATCGGTCTTGCAACAGGCTACTACGGAGTAAATGCAAAGTTATTCCGTGGCGAAAGTGGTCAGCTTTACGCAATAACCAAAAGAACAAGTGCATTATACATCTTTTAAGAGAGGGCGAAAGCCCTCTTTTTCGTTAGGCTCGGGCGAGCCCGAATTTAGGCGAACATTTGTTCGGTGTAATAAATAATCGAACATTTGTGCGGCAAAGCGAACATTTGAGCATCCCGAAACGCCCGGCTCCGTGGAAGAAGTAAAAAAAATTTTTAAAAAAAGTATTGACTTTTTCATTGCTATGTGCTATAATTAAGACAATGAAAGAGAGGTAATAACAATGACTTACGAAACTTATTCAATGATAGTAGATTTATTAGCAGAGGGTACAGACCTTGAACCCACTTACTCAATAGAGGAAATCGCAGAAATGACAGGTGCAACAGTAGCAGAGGTTGAGGAAATTGACCGAGCAGAAAATGAATAAAAAAATATTTAAAAAAACTATTGACAAATAAGTATTTGTGTGCTATAATAAATACAGAAAGTAAAGGAAAGAGGTAAATAAAAATGAAAGAAACTTGGTTCGTATTAAAAAATAAATTTGGTGAAACAGTTGAAACTAATACAGACCGTTCAGTGCTTGAGCAACACAAAGCAGAGCGAGAGAGATACCTCCTCAAAAGTGGTGATACCATTGAGGTACTCAAACAAATGCCAAAAGCAGACGGATGGGACAGACTTCCAACTATTGGCGACATCAAAGGAATGAATGATTTTATTTAAAAAAATTTCAAAAAAACTCTTGACAAATTAAATAAAGTATGCTATAATAATGACAGAAAGAAATGAAAGAGAGGAAAACAAAATGAAATACAGAACAGTTGATACAAATGGATACTATTTCCCCACATACTTTAAAACAAAAAGAGAAGCAGTTGCTTACGCTTCAACAAGACCACATCTTGCAATAGAAAGAAAAATCGGGGGCAATTGGTTCCCTTGTAATAAATAAAAAAGAAAGAGGTAAAAAAATTATGTTAATGTCAGCAATCGAGGCACGAGGTGCCACAAAACACAGTATCGCCCCCACAATCGCAAGTATCGAGGAACTTGCCGAAATAGCACTTAACAAAGCGATTGACAATGGTAAGTATGCAACATCAATCAATGTTGATGACATTGAAACAAATACTTATTTTAGTCGTAACGACCTTTGCAGAGAAGTTGAAGAGTATTTGAAAGCTTTAGGCTACTCAACAAGCAGAGGCTCAGGCGACAAAGTGGTTTACTTTAGTTGGTAAAAAAATTAAAAAAATTTTCAAAAACCCCTTGACATTCAAGGGGTTTTGTGTTATAATTAAGACAATGAAAGAGAGGTAATAATAATGACAGATTTTGAAAAAATGGTTAATACTCTTAAAACAAGTGGTTGGATAGAGGGCGTACACTATAATGTATGGAATAACCTTAGAGAAATTGAAATTTGTATTGGTGATGATAGTACTTATTTTAAGTATGATAAAAATGGAAATATTTTAGAAATTACTTGTTAAAAACTATTGACAAATTCTAAAAAGTATGCTATAATAAAGACAATGAAAGAGAGGTAATAATAATGACAATGACATTTACAGTTTACGATAATCATACAAACAAAATAATCTGCTCCAATGTAGATTGGGACACTGCCGAAGAGTATGTTGACAATGACAACTACACAGTAGTTAATAACTTAAACGGAATGTTTATGTAAGAGAGGTAATAATAATGAATAGATACATAGTTGAATACAAATATCTTACCACTTGGAAACAGATAATCGAAGGCAGTAGTTTCATTGATGCTTGCAAAAGACACGGACTTAATCCAATGATGTGGAATTTAGTAGCACAAATTTATTAAAAAAATTTCAAAAAAGGGGTTGACAAAACCCAACCCCTATGATATAATATAAATGTAGAGAGGGCGAGGGAAGTCCCTCGGCAATCCCCGAGAAAACAACATAACTGAACCGAGTAGTCGCGAATACGGAGTTTGGGTTGCGAGTAAAGGCTGATTGGAAAATGGGTGCGTTTCCCATCCTCTGCACTCCAATAGGACAAAGGGAAGGATAGTGCTTCGCAAGGGGCGTAAAGAATACCTTTGTCCTCTTTTTGTTTTGGCGGCGCGCGGACGGCTGTTGCGCGCCGAATTTGTCAATAGGCAATCTGCCCAAACTTTTTCTCTCGGCTTTGTGCAAATTGCACAACGAACAAATGTTCCCGAAACAGACAAGCACAAAGCCCTCGCTATTGCGAGAGCCCGTGCAGAAAGGAGAAAGTATGAAAACAAAAAACTGAAAAGGAGTGCCGTAAATCGCTTACGGAACGGAGGACTGTTTCAAGGCGGGCGGTCAGTTTCCAACCTATCAAGAGTAGTGTCCGTAGTGGTCTTTCCCTTACCTTCTGATAGTATTATAACAGATAACATTCAATTTGTCAATACTTTTTTCAAAAAAATTAAAAAAATTTTTTTTAATTTTTCTATTGACAAATCTGAATTGATGTGCTATAATTAAGACACAAAAGAAAGAGAGGTAAACAAAATGGCACTTATTGTAAATGGTATAATCTATGACTTTCTTGTTCTTAATGTTGCAAGGTCTTTCGGACTTGAAAGCGAAGAAGTTTTGAATTTCTACAACTTTGTTCTCAATGCAGAAAATGACGAAGAAATCCAAAAGGAATACAACAGAGTAATGGGGGTAACAGAATGAATACAAATCCTATTACTATTGCGAAATGCCCTCGTTGTAGCTCTATTGCACAGGTAAGGGAAGAAGAAATCGAGCAGACCGAAAACAGCTTGAACATTATGTATAAATGCGGTTGCGGTGCAAGGTTTGTAAGAGTTTATGAATTCGTTACAGAATTTACTCTTAAAAATGAAAAAACACCAAATGAAGTAAGTCTTGCAATGCTTGAAGAATTGATGAAAGAAAATTCAGATGTATTAAAGAGATTGAAAGTGAGGCACTAAAATGTTTAATGAAATCGTAAAACTTTATAATTGGATAATTGAAGAGTTTGGTGATGTAGTTAAATTTGAAAATCTGTGGGATGGATACAAAATCACTTTCCCCAATGGTGCAGACATTGTGCAACATTCGGGTAGTTATCAGTCAAAACTCGGTTGTGTTGAGCCTGCGGGAATGCCTTGTGCTTTTCGCCCTATTACAATAGAAAAAGCGAAAAAAATAATTACAAAAAATCAAAAAAATCTTTTTGAAACCTCTTGACAGCAAGAGGTTTTTGTGCTATAATAAAGACAATGAAAGCGAGGTAATTAAAATGAAATTAAGCGAATATCTTAAAGACAATGAAACAATTACATTGGCAGAGCTTTACAAAAGAGTTTATAATGATAGTGGGTGTTATCGTGATTGGGTTCTCTTTGAAAAAGTAGCTCGTGATGATAATTCAGTTGAAGTTATTCCCTACACCGACCATTCTCCAATGATGATAAAAAAAAGAAAAACTTTTTTTGAAAAAGTACTTGACATTTTAAAATACTTGTGTTATAATTAACTCAACAAATTAAGAAAGAGGTAACCAAAAATGGCAGACATTATTTTTATTTCAATCGTATCAATTTTATTTGTTCTTTGTATCGGTGGCTGGGTTTATTGTGAATGGATTGAACCACTCCGTGTAAAGTTGGCAATCGCTGAACATTTCCCAATGTTTGAAAGTGAAAGAAATACTTTCATCGAAAACAGCAAAATCATTGATGATAAATACTCCAAAGTTCAAAGACTTAAAGGCTCTATTGACAGATTAGAGGAAGAAACAAAATACCTTACAGGTGCAGACCTTTTAATCGTCAAAGGTGCTATTGAAAGACTAAAAACAGAGTATGCAGAAATCAGTGCAGACTACAAACTTTCTAAAAGTAATTTTGAAAATTACAAAGAAATGTTCTACATTCTCTATCCCTTTGCTCGTCCTTACGACAATTTTGACAAAGACTTTCCACTTGAAAAAAAAGAAATTCTTTTCAAAAATGTTAAAAAAGCATTGACAAATTAAAGAAAGTGTGATATAATGTAAATGTAATCAAGGGGGTGGAACCCCACCCCCTCCAAATGCACCGATAGTTCAGTAGGTAGAACAACACATTGGTATTGTGTAGGTCGGGAGTTCAATTCTCCCTCGGTGCCCCAATTTCCTCTTCACACCTCCTTTCTCCAAATGCCCCTTGCCGTAAATGGTGAGGGGCTTTGGACTGCCCGCGCGCGACTGTGCCCGGGCAGAATTCCCGGTAAACTTCTATTATAGCATTTTTTTGAGCCATGAGTCAATAGGCAAAATAACCAAACATTATCCCGAAACTTTGTGCATTTTTACCTATTGACTTTTGGCTCGGTGTGTGCTATAATTTAATCAATGAAAGAGAGGTAATCACTATGTTAGAACAAGCAAGACAGTTATTATTCGACTTATTAAAACAGCAAGACGAGGCTATAACCAACAGAGCCGTAGCCAAGGCAGAGTATGAAGCCGCCTATTACGCTGTGCCAACAGAGAACGAGAGCAGAGCAGAACTTCGTGAAAAAATTAACAACCTTAAAGACCGATACGAATGGTATGACCTTTTGGTCGGACAGTTAAAAGGGGCTGTTGCTTCAACCGAAACTGTAATTGCTCAATTAAAAAATGCAGAAAAATTAGAAAAAAGACTTGACATTTTGGATTGAGTGTGCTATAATAAAAGCACAAAGAAAGAGAGGTAATCCAAATGACAGACAAGAATAAGAAAAAACTTGAAGCCAAAAAGCAAAGAAATTTTTGGGGAATGAACCCCCGAACTCGTAAACAAGCCAACGGTAAGGCTTACAATAGACAAAAATCAAAGAAAGAGGTCAAAGACTATGAGTAAATCAAGTTACAGAAAAGAATGCCCCAATTCATTCAAAATCGGAATTTTAAGAATTATCTGCGTTGTTCTCGCACTCGCAACCATTGTGTGCGGTGCGGGGTGGGTAGCAACGGCAAGACGGCAGACCTGCATCGGAATGACGGAAGCCGAAATCACACACTGCGAAACCGCAAACGGCAAATGCTATTTCTATGTGCTTACTGATGATTTTATCAGTTGTGCCGTTGAGGTGCCCGAGGACAGATACGGAATGTATGTCGAGGGTGATGTGATTTTAGTTGATGTAATGGCAAATCACGAGGGTGAAAAAAGTTTGTATTTTTCTGAAGAAAATGCTTGACAAATAAACCCAAGTGTGCTATAATAGTAAATGTCAAGAGGGGAAACCAATGGGCGAGGATTAAAGAATGTAAGTCCCACAGTTGTAGCCGGAACCGGTAGGCGAAAAAAATTCTTAAAAACCTCTTGACAAATACTACTAACTGTGTTATAATAAATACAGTAAAAGAGTTCTGAAGGATAACTCACAAAGTCCTATCCCAGTCGAGTTCCTTTTAATGCTAGCAATAAGGAATAACAAAGCCGAAAGGCGAAAGGGTGTTCCCCAAAGTGGTTCGAAACACAATGGGTAAGAAAGGTATGTAGCCCGCTCGGTGCCAAAAATTTTTCAAAAAAATTAAAAAAAGGTCTTGACAAATCGAAAGGTTTGTGATATAATAAAGACACTGAGAGAGGGAAAGCAACCCGAAAGAAAGGGAAGCCCACGAGAGCAAGTAAGACTTTCCCGACAAAGACTCTCAACCGCAAGGTGTGTCGGTTTGCGGTATACAAATGTGAGCCAGAGCCCCGAGGCTGAAGAAATGTGGGATTATGCCGATTACAAAGCCAAAAGAATATGGGTGGTTAACTCAGTAGGTAGAGTACGACACTTTTAATGTCGGAGTCAAGGGTTCGAGCCCCTTACCACCCACCAATCACCTCTTAACACCTCCTTTCTGTCGGAAGCCTTTGACTGCGGTCAAGGGCTTTCGGCACATTCTGTCAGCCGCTCGCGCATGGCCCTCGCGAGCGGAATTTTAGTTATTTGGGCAGTTTCAACAATTTTCTGAGCAAAAGTTTGTGCAATTTGCCAATAGACAAAATCCCGAAACTGTGGTATAATGTAGACACAAAGAAAGAGAGGTAGTCAAAATGAATTTACAGTTATGTTCCCCTTACAGAAAATGCCCTTTTAATTGCCCTATGTGTATTGCCGCCACAGATGATGGTGAAATAAACAATGTATTCAATCTCTATGAGAACAACCGAGCAGAATATTTTTACAAATTAGCAAAGGCTGTTCAGGGCAAAGACACAGTTGTTATTACAGGCGACACAGAGCCGACACTGTTCCCCGAATGGATTAGCAATGTATTGAAATTCTTTCAGATTATCGGTTATGAAGGCAAAATTGAATTGCAAACAAAAAATTATTGCTTATCTTCCTATTGTTACGAATGGTATAATCTTGACTTGAATTTGATTGCTTATTCTGCAACTTGTGCAAAAGATTTAGAAAAAATCTTTTCTTTTAATCTTGCAAAGGAAAGTCATTGCCGAGTTCGTTTGGTCGTTCTTCTCACCGAAGAAACAATCGACTGTTTGTATAAAACACCTGTTAAAGAATTAACAAAGTTTGCTGAAATTACTTTCAAGGTATTACAAACACCCGAAAGAGAAGCCGAAGCAAATTATGTAAAAGAACACAACAGTTATGATAAAAAGAAATTAAATGCAATTATTGAATTTATACAATTTCATTCATCAAAATGCAGTATCAGAATTGATGAAAATTGTATGGAAGCAACCGATAGATACGAAATAATGAGAATTGATGGCAAAATGTACAAAACTTGGTTCTAATCTTTGGGCATTTTGCCCATTGATTTTTTCCAAAAGGTGTGCTATAATTAAAGCATAAAAGAAAGAAAGAGGTAGACAAAATGAACACAGAAGTTATTAAAGCAATGAACAAGAAAGAAACCAAAATAAGCAAATTCCGCAAGTGGTGGAACAAAAACGATTACAAGGTTTACAGAATAATCTTCTTCCCCATTTGGATTGCTTCAATCCTTAGTACAAAAATTACAAAGTGGCTCAACTCTCGTCAGGCTTGGAGCGAAGAAAGAGCAAATGAAATACTCAATTATTATGTTCCTCGCTTTGCGAAATGGCACGCTGACCAACAAGAATTTTACTTTTTCGATAATGGCTACGGTTGGAACTACGGCTACGCCAAAAGATACCTGAAATTAAAAGACCGCAGATTTTGGAAAGTCCACAAGGGTTGGTGCGGTGGCGACATTCGTGATTATTTGATTGAGGAGTTTGAACTTGAAGGTTTTACAAAAGAAATCGGTAACTGTTCAGACTGTTGGACGGAAATTATTTTCAAAAAAAATTAAAAAAGTTTTGAAAAACCCCTTGACAAAAGGGGTTTTATCTGTTATAATAAATACAACAAAGAAAGAAAGAGGTAATAAAAAATGTTTGAAACAGTAAACAAATTATTAGAAAAATACATCGGTGGCGACATCTTCTTCACAGAACTTGACAAGGCAGTTAAATTTGACAAAAGTGTTTTGCTTCAGTTGGTTGCCGAAGTCGGTGCAAAGTTCCCCGACGCTATGACAATAGCAAGTGGCGAAATCGGTTTATCAATGCACAACCTCGGAGTTGCAATAGATTTTATTGTTCCCGGTGGTTTGCGATTTGACCCCGACAAAATTAACCTTGAGCCATTCAAAAGCAGAATTGACGGATACGAATTTGTGTTCATTGATGATAGTTATTTTAGTGGCAAAACGGCACTCGTGGTCAAGGAAGAAATTGAAAAACTCGGTGGCACATTCCTCGGCTCATTCGTAGCCTATGACGGTTGCAGAGAGAAAGACCCCACAGTCCATTCACTCTACCGATACTATGACCATTTTGACCTGCTCGGCAGACCTCTCCCAACGGCTCGTAACTCTTAAGGGTTGCGAGCCGCCCGCTTACAGACGCAGCGGGCGGTATTTTTGTCAAGAGGCAATCTGCACAAATTTTCACCGCAAACTTTGTGCAATTTGACTACTTGACTTTTTCCCGAAATGTGCTATAATAGTATCAACAAATGAAAGAGAGGTAAACACCTAATGAAAAAGTTTTTTGAACTCGATAAACCCTATGAATTTGACCCCACAGACTTAACAGCAACAATTTTTCTTGTTTGCTCAATTCTCGGTATCTTCACAACAATTAACATTACACCCTTGTTTTTGCTTGGCTCAATAGTCGGCACAGTGTTCTGTTTCAAATGTCGTAGAATTAACTTAATTGTTTTGAATGGTTCACTTTTGGTTCTCAACCTTGTAAATTTTGTAAAAATGTTTTAAAAAATTTCAAAAAAAGTATTGACAAATTAAAGCAAGTATGCTATAATAAATACAACAAAAGAAAGAAAGAGGTAATCAAAATGGCAAATGTAAAAATGGTATGTTTCGATATGGACGGCACAATCGCAGACCTTTATGGTGTGAATGGTTGGCTTGAGGGCTTGAGAGCCTATGACACTCGCCCCTATGTAGACGCCCCTCCAATGTGGGATATGCCCGAACTCGTAAAACTCCTTATGGTTCTTCAGAGCCGTGGAATTGAAATCCGAATTATAACTTGGCTTTCAATGGAAACTACTGTTGAATATGACAACGCAATCAGAGTTGCCAAAAGAGAATGGCTCAAAGAATACAGTTTCCCTTATGACCACTTTCACGGTGTAAAGTACGGAACAACAAAGGCAAGTTGTGTTCGCAGATACCTTGCAGAAGAAGAAACGGCAATACTTATTGACGATAATGCAAGGGTAAGAAATGGTTGGTCGCTCGGTGAAACAGTAGACCCGACAAGCACAGACCTTATCGAATATTTCAAGGCTCTCATTGAGAGCCTTTGAGAAAGGAGAATAAAAAAATGGTTGTTGAAATCCAAAATCGCATAGAAGAAATGCCCTTCGGAGATTTTGCGGGCGGTGATATTTTCATTTACAACAATGAAACTTTTATAGTTTTAACTGATGAAATTTTTGACTCAGGTCCGAGGTCGAGATATAACGCAGTTAGTCTTGAAACAGGTGAGCCTACATTCTTTACATCAACTACAAAAGTTGTTTGCCCTGCTGACTATACATTAACAGTTGAATTATAAAATAAAACCCCTTGCGGAATGTCGCAAGGGGTTTCGTCATTTTGCACAAAACATTTGTTCAGCCGGCCGCGCACTGGCGCCGCGGTCGGAATTTTACATAAAATTCCATTATACCATTTTTTTGACCGATTTGTCAAGTGGCAGATTGCACAATCTTTTTCCCGGAACTTTGTGCAATCTGCCTATTGCAATTTGTGTACCGTTGTGTTATACTATTAAATGTCAGGTGAGGGAAACAAACTCCCACAAAAAACTTTTTGAAAAAATTTCAAAAAAACCCCTTGACAACTACAACAAAGTATGCTATAATACATACATAAGTTAAAGAAAGAAAGAGGTAATCAACCAAAATGAAAATCGTAGTATTCGACACTGAAACCATTGATACAGAACACCCATACTGTTACAATGTCGGTTTTGTAGTCTATGACACAGACGAAAAGAGAGTGCTTACCAAAAGAGAATATGTAATCGAACAGGTATGGCACAACCCAATGCTTTTCTCAACTGCATATTATGCCGACAAGCGACCTATTTATGTAAGCCGAATGAAAGGCAGAAAAATCAAAATGGCAAAATGGGGTTTTGTGTGCCGAGAAATGAGAACAATTTTTGATACTTTTGATGTCAAACTTGCCTTTGCTTATAATTCAAGTTTTGATGAACGAGTATTCAATTTTAATTGTGATTTCTTCCATACTCTTAACCCATTCGACAATATTCCCATTAAAGATATTATTCCCTTTGTGCATAATAAAATCGGTTTTACTCCAAAATTCAAAGCATTTTGCGAAACAAACGAACTTTTTACAGAAAGTGGCAACTACTCTGCCAATGCTGAAAATGTTTATCGTTTCATTTCTCAAAACAAGGAATTTATTGAAGAACATACTGCCCTTGCAGATAGTGAAATTGAACTTGAAATTTTACTTGAATGTATCAAAAGAGGTTGCGAATTTGAGGGCGAATACAAAAAATATCGTTCCATTCCTCGCAAAGTCGAAAGAAATTTGCTAATTGAACAACATCTTGAAAATGATGATTTTGTATCAGCAAATTTCAAATACAAAACAATTAAAATAAATAAAGAAAAAACAAAAATAATTTTGAAAAATGCTTGACAAATTAAATCAAGTATGATATAATGTAAATGTAATCAAGGGGGGTGAGCCAACACCCCACTTGATACAAATAAAAAATTTATAGTAAAGGAATTGATTAACTATGGCAAACAAGACAAAGAAAACACAGAAAGACCTTTTCAACGAAATCCTCAACGGCTATGCTCTTAATGACGAGCAGAGAGAATTTATCAAGGGCAGAATTGCTCAACTTGACAAGAAAGCAAGTTCAGCAAGTGGCAAGCAGACTGCAACACAGAAAGCAAATGCCGACCTCAAAGATAAAATTCTCGGTGCTATGGAAAGTGGCAAGGCTTACACAATCACAGACCTTATCAAATCTTTTGATTTCCTCGCAGACCTTTCCAATCAGAAAGTTTCAGCAGTGATGAAACAGTTGGTTGACGCTAACCTCGTTGTAAGAACAGAGGACAAGAGAAAAGCCTTTTTCACAAAGGCTTGATTTAAGGGGGGCGAAAGCCCCCTAACAATCAAAAATAAAGGGGTGAAAATTTGAACGAAAAATTATTACAGTTAATGCAATCTCTTGATATTTCCGAAGATGAGGCACGAGAACTCCTCGCAGATGATGAGAGAATTGACAAAGGTGAAAAACTCTTTGAACTGACAGAGGAACAAAAAGCCAATAGTAAGAAAGCAAGACAAACGGGAACACGAACACAGACCACCCCGACCAAGAGAGAACGAAAAGAGGACACTGACAAGCGATTTTTGATTTCGGTTTTATACAAGGCACTCGGCGACAATACTAATGATGCCGTTGTTGACATCACCAACCCCGAAAGGCAAATTGACTTTGAACACAACGGCAGAAAATTCCGTGTGGTGCTCTCGGCTCCTCGCTCCTAACACCCCCGACCACAGACCTTTTCAAACGGGTTTGCGGTCGCTCCGTTGCTGGGCGCCACGGAGCGAATTTCGTGTAAACTTCTATTCTACCATTTTTTCCGCCGAAAGTCAAGCCCGCAAACTAAACAAATTTTTTCCCGGAATTTTGTGCAATTTGCCATCTTGATTTTTCTATTGGTCTGTGTTATAATTTAATCAATGAAAGAGAGGTAATCAAAATGTTTGAATTAACCAAAGAAGAAAAAATCACTGTAAAGAAAGTTGTTGAAAAACTAACCGAGTGGAGTGGCTTGTACTCTGGCAAATACGATGCCGAAAACGGCTCAACAGAATTTATGTGTGGTGTATCAAGTGTAATGTGTAATCTTGCTTACCTTGTGGGTGATGATTACGGAGAAAAGTTTGAAACTAAATTCGCAGAAAATATGATAAAAAGTGAAACAAGAAAAGAGGGTTAATAAAAATGTATGTATTTATCGTATTTAATAGATACAGCAAAAAACCAATGGATGTATTTTTAACTAAAGACTTGGCAGAGAATTATATTAAAAAACAAGATACTCCTGATAGTCTTTACATTATTGAAAAATTTATTTATTAAAACTATTGACAAATGAAAATCAATGTGCTATAATAGTATCACAGTAAAGGAAAGGAATTGATACAATGATAGTTTATTTAGTGTATTCAGGAACAATTTTAATGGCAATTTTCCGTAACGAGAAGAAAGCAGACGAATACATTGCCAAGTATGGTGATGAAGATTTTAGCAAAGAAAGTTGGGTAACAGAATGAACGAAAAATTATTTATTACATTTGTAATCTTAAACATTGTAAATGTTATCATTCAAACAGTTAAATCACTCGCAACAGTAAAATGTGGTAAAGTGGTAGCAAGTATTGTAAATGCTATTGCTTACGGACTTTACACAGTGGTTGTTGTTTACACAGTTTGCGACTTGCCTTTGTGGTTAAAGGTTGTAGTTGTCGGTCTTGCCAATCTTGTTGGTGTGTTTGTAGTTAAACTGATTGAAGAAAAATCAAGACAAGAAAAGTTGTGGAAAATTGAAGCAACTATTCAAGGCATCGAAGCCTATGAGGACTTGTACTTTGAGGGTATTTCTTGCAACTGCTTAAATACAAGCAAAAAGGGTGAATTTATTGTAAACTGTTTTTGCCCCACTAAAGAAGATTGCCGAAAAGCAAAAGCAATACTTGACAAACGAAATGCAAAATATTTTGTAACTGAAACAAAAAATTTATAAAAAGGGGTTGACAAACTCAATCCCTTGTGGTATAATAAGTACAACAAAGAAAGAAAGAGGTAATTCAAATGACCGCAACAGTAGTAAAAAAGTATGATTTAGACAATAACGAAGTTAAGGCTCTTGAAACAACAAAAGAAATTCTCAACAGTCTTTGTTATGAGGGTTTTGAAGATGATTTCAGTTGCCACGAAGGTGTTTATTTGAGCGATGTAATTAACGCTATTGACACTGTTCTTGACAATGACGGCGAAAATTGGGATTAAGGGGGAAGAAAAATGCTTACATCAAGAGTAAAAAAATACGAATTGTCCTGTGACGAAGTACAAGCAATCAAAACAGTTCGTGCAATTATTGATGAACTGCACGATGAAGATTTCTTCGATGAAGAGCCTTTTGATGATTATTGTGCTCAAGATACGCTCGATTTGATGAGCGAGTTACTTGACAATGACTGTTGTGCAATCGGCTAATAAGTAGGTGGGGAGCAATCCCCACCTCTTTCTGTTTGCGCGCCGCGATCGGAGGTCGCGGCCCGAATTTTGGTTAAAATTCTATTATACCAAAATTTTCCCCCGTTGTCAATAGGCAAACTGCACAAACATTTCTCCCGTAATCCCGGAATGTTTGTGCAACATTACTACTTGATTTTTGCTCTTTGATGTGCTATAATCTTATTGTCGGTTGGGGGTATGGCTACCGAGCCACCGACAGAAAAAAATTTCAAAAAAGTTTGAAAAAACTCTTGACAAACCGAACTGAATATGATATAATAAGGTTGTCAATAAGGGAGTGGGAACTCCACTTAAAGACACCGAAAAAAATTCAAAAAAGTTTGAAAAAAGTCTTGACAAATCAAACCGAGTATGATATAATATGAATGTAATCAAGAGAGAGAGCAAGTCGACACTCACTCAACTGATACAGATAAAAAATATTTATGTAAAGGAATTGATAATTTATGGCAAATTCAGTAAAGAAAACCCAGAAAGAAATGTATAACGAAATCCTTAACGGTTACGGTCTTTCAGCCGAGCATAAGGCTTTCCTTGAGGGTCGTATCGCTCAGCTCGACAAGAAATCCGCTTCCAAGTCCGATAAGCCCACTGCTACTCAGAAAGCAAACGCAGAACTCAAGGACAAAATCCTTGCCGAAATGGAAGAGGGCAAAGCATATACCATCTCCGAAATGCTCAAGGCTCTTCCCTCTTGTGCAGAACTCTCAAATCAGAAAGTGTCTGCCGTAATGAAGCAGATGGTTGAAGCAAATCTTGTGGTTCGTACCGAAGATAAACGCAAAGCCTACTTTACTAAGGCTTAATCCCTGCAGGGCAGGGGGAAACCCCTGCCCATAGGGCAAAATAACGAAAAGCAGGTGAATATATGGCATTTGATGAAAAACGAATAACCGAGTTGATGAACGCTCTTGATATATCGAGAGAAGAAGCAATCGAAGTGCTTCAAGATGATGAAGATATTGACCACGATAAACCGAAAGATTTTGACTTGTCAAAAGAGCAGTTGAAAGTGGTCGCAGAGCAAAATCGCAAGGTATCACACAAAAAATCCGAGAGCAAGAAGCCAAGAGAGAGAAAACCGAATGAACAGAAAAGAGCAATAATTGAAGCACTTTTTGAGTTTTTGAGTGAAAAAACTGACTTAAATCTTGAAAATGTAACAGTTTCTAACGCAGAAAAAATGATTTTGTTTGATTTTGGTGATGAAAAATACTCCCTTGACCTTGTTCAGAAGAGAAAACCGAAGAATTAAGGGGGAAAACCCCTTAATTTAGGGGAAAATTAGCAAAAATGAACGAAAAAGAATACTTTTATGTCGGTTATTATGTAGATATTGACGGAAAATTTGTTCTCAAAATCGGCACAACAAATGACCTAAAACGCAGACAAACCGAACACAATCGCAACTACCACCGAGCAAAAACGCACACTCTACCAAGTGAAAGCAGTTTTTTATACTTATGGTATATTGCATTATCAAAATATAATACTCTCCGTATAGAAGACCGCACACGAGCCGAGTTAATTGCACAGGGCATAGGTGAATTTGTGAGAAATGACAGATTTGTCTTCGATACACCACCTGATTTTGTGGAAATTCACATACGCAAAACATACAAAATCCCTATTGTTTAATAGGGATTTTTTGTGCATTTTGACGGCTCGCGACCGGGCGCCCGCGAGCCGTATTTCGATTTTTGTAACATTTGCACATTTTTTGCCCCAAAACTTTGTGCAATTTTACCACTTGCAAAATCCCATAACCTGTGCTATAATCTACTTGTAAATTAAGAGAGAGGTGAGCGAAATGCCGAAATACATAATAAATGCAGAATTAACCAAAAATTTACATAATGCTTTGCAAGAGGAAATGTTTAGTCATTGCGAAGATTTTGAGATTTTCCCCGAAGATACACTTGAAGAAATGAATAATCATTGCAAGTTATGTGAATATTATCTCGCTTGTAAATTATCAAATGAAATAACATTTAGAATTGCGACAAATAGGTGGTGAATTAAAATGGAAAAAGTAATTGTAATCAAAGAAGAGTGCCACGGAATAATCGGAGTGGCAAAAAATATGTGGGGTGCTTTTGCTTTTCTTTTGGAAAATAATTGGATTTATGAGCAAAGCGAATTTATTGAAAATTATAACACCCCCGAAGAAGAATGGCTCACCCTTTACGAACTCCAAAAGAAATATGAATGTAATTCACTTTTTGAAACTCTTTTGTGTTTGTGGGAAAAAGATAAGGGCTATTTTGACGGTTGCTACTACTTTGAAGAAATGACCTTGTGGGAATATAATCCAAAATAAGAAAGGAGAATTAAAATGGAATTTAAGTGTCCCCATTGTAATGTTGAAATCGAAACAGAGGACAGAATTGATTGCGACATTGACGATGATTTCGTTGAGTGCAAAATGATTGGGTCTTGCCCCGAATGTGGCAGAGTTTACACTTGGAAAGAATTATACAAGTACGAAAAAAGTTATGATTTCGTTTTGGCAGACGAGCCTGACCCCGACCCATTCGGAATAAATGACCCATACACCATAACAAGCCCATTGGCTTTTTATTGAGAATTTCCAATTTTTTTCCAATCGGCACTTGACAAATCGAAAAAATTATGTTATAATAAATATACAAAATAAAGAAAGGTTTTGATTTTATGTTTGAAAAATTTAAAGACACACTCGCAGAAATAGGAGCACTCGGACTTGGATGCTTCGGAACGGCAATTCTTATTATTCTCTTTGTCGCTCTTTGCATCGGTCTTGCAGTTGGTGTTACATTCTTTTGGGGTTGGATTGCTATGCTCCTTTGGAATTTCCTTGCCCCTCTTGTTGGTATCGAATTCGTATTCACCATTTGGCACGGTGTTGTTCTTCGTATCGGCTATGTAATTCTGCGTAAGATTTTCGGGCGAAAAACTATAATCAATAGTTCAAATAATTAAAAAAAGGCGGTCAAAAGACCGCCTATTTGACTTTTTAAAAATTTTATGTTATAATAATTATAGAAAATAAAGAAAGGAGAAAAATTCAAAAATGCCTCTTGAACTTGTCAAGGCACTATTGGAAATTACCAAGTTTTGTATTAACTGCGGAAATTGCTCCGAGTGCCCTATGAAACAGTTTTGCGGCAAGCTTCCAAGCGAGTGGTAAAACGGAACCGGTCTCGGTTCTAATTTCGACAGTCCAGACCATTGGAGAATTTTTCGAGTGAATAAGAGGAAACAGAGAGACGAGTGAAACTCCCGAAACCGAACATTTGTTTGGCGGGTCGGGGAGGAACGTCCCGACCCGAGTTTCCCCTATTCTAACCCATATGGAAATTTTTTCTATTGAAAGTGAACCCCTATATGCGCCCATATGCTCCCGAAAACGCAATATGCGCGATCATAAGCTTGAACGGGGCGACCCCGGCCAAGAGCGCCGAGATCCAAACTTTGAAAGTTGGTCTCGAAATTTTCAGAGACACCGTAGCTCTGGCATATGCACCAGGGTATCCTATTTTCCGATTTTTCCAATAGAAAAGAGTAAAAATGAGTTTCTCATCGTTCGTTAATTTTTTGAGGCTTAAAATGCCGATTTGGCGATTCAGGACACCTCGACCGGGCACACGTCACTCCTTTGTTTCTGACCTTTATATACCACCTAACGCGCCCGGACTTTATTAACGTAGTAACTCACACCTTCGGTGTGAGTTACTACTTATAGATTTTTACAAATAATAATAATATTATATTTATAAATAATAATATATATAATAATATATATTTATATAATAATAATAATATATAAGGTAACTTTTTTATATTTAAAGAGTTCGCGACGGCAAAATTAAAAGACGTTGCCCAAAGCCGATCAAAGATCCCCGACCGGGACAAGCGCAGTGAAGATTTGACTTTTTTAAAAAAATATGTTATAATAGAATTGATACCATAAAAATTTTTGTTCATAAGCGCCCCCGTCGCGTTCGAAGAACGCACGATTGACAAAACTAAAAAAATATATTATAATATATATAGAAAATAAAAAATAAAATAAAAAGGAATGATTATATGTCAGCACAAATGAAAGACCTCGTTGCAGAACTTCTTAATCAGGGTTATGCATTCGATGATATCAAAAACGAAATCGATGCCCAGGTAAAGGCTCGTGAAGACGAGGCAAAGCGCATCCAGGAAGAGGCCATGGCCGCACAGTTCCAGTCTCAGAAGATTGCAGACGCGGACCAGCTTGTAGCAGATGTTATCACCTTCCTTAACACCTATTATCCCGACTGTTTGGCAGACACAGAGATTGATAGCGTAACAGGTATCGGTGAACTTCTTGTTAAGGAGCTCGACAGCTCTATGAATATGCTTAAGCTTATGGCTAAGGTATACGCTCCTAAGACAGTGGCAAAAAGACCAACAGTAGAAGTAAAAAAGCCCGTTGCGGACCCAATTGAAATGTTCTTGAGGGAGCTCGGTCTTTGATTTAACTGTAGTTAACTACAGCTCTCTACAGGGTTAAATTTTTCCAAGAGAGAAAGAATAGAAAAGGTGCGGTCGGGGCGGCTACGAGAACGGTCGTCCCAGACACAAAGCACCACTATGCTGGGTGAGGCGGAGCCAGACCTCTTCACCATTTTCACAATTTTTCTATAGTTTTTATAATTTTATATAGTTCTCAATGACTTTATATATTCTTATAGTTTCTTTTTAAACCAGTTCTATTTCAGAACTGGTTTTTTCATTTCATTCGAGAATTTCATTTTTCAAATGAATTTCCATTTCACTTTTTCTTCGAGCTTCGCTCGAGAATTTTCAAACGAAAATTTGAAAACCGGGGCGGCTTAGAGTTTTGTCTCACGAAGTGAGACGAAACTCCCAATGTCTCCATGGGACACGAAGTGGGACATGGGACATGGACATATTATTATTAAGTTTGTGTCCATTTTGTCCACCCTAGACAAAATTAAATGTCCATGTTATGTCCCAGTTTTGTCCACCTTTAAAATACAAAATCTTTTGTGTAATCTACTATGGACAAATCTTCTGTCCCAGTTGTGTCCATGTTCTGTCCAGAGGATCCCTCGTGAGACATAACTTGTGTCTCAGTTTTGTCCACGTTTTGTCCTATGGCAGAAGAGGGTGGACATATCTTTGTGTCCAAGTTTTGTCCATGTTGTGTCCACTCGTTCCAGTATCTCGACACAGTTTTTGCGGAACAACCTACCTTTGCAGCAACTTCTGCATTGGTTAATCCTTCTTTTTTCAATTCAATTATCAAATCCTTATCATAAGTTGATTTGCGGCCTCCCTTTGAACCTCCGTGAGACGCAGCCTAATATCTCTTTGTAGCATTCTCAATGTTTAACTAAATAGTAGGTAAATAACTTTCAACCAACACATCTCCACCAGTATATTCTCCATAAATTCCTACATCAATGATAGCTCTCAAAACTTTATTAGCTAAATCTTCTTGTCCAGCCGCATTTAATTTATCTACTGTTTCTAAAAATGTAGCATAAAATACGAAACTATTATTCATGTTTGCGGCCCTCCTCGCTTAAGAATCTCTCTACCGAGGCGCGCAAGTCTTCAGTATTTTCAAATAAATATACGTAAAGCCAAGGCTTTTTATTATTAATTTCTGTTCCAACGATTTGATACCCCTATTCACACAATAAGTTCGCTAATCGTTTAGTGAACACTTTATAAGGTTTATTTGGCATAATTTAGTCTCCTTTTTTGATTTTAGTTTTTGATATATTCCTTGATTGCGCGACGGATAACCTGAGACATACTCAAATCGTTATCAGCGCAGTAATTCTCTAATTCTTTCTTTTCTTCCGCAGTTAATCTTACTGAAACTGTAGAATAAGCTTGTTTATCAGCCATTTAATTCACATCCTTTCACTATATATAAAAATTGTTTTAATATGATTACTCTGCCTTGTCCTAAAAATTTATAACTTTTATTGATTTTTATAAAAAA
>JAZSDN010000023.1:0-8495 GCA_045531205.1 Clostridia bacterium
GGATATAACATCAGTTGGTAACTTTGCATTTGCATATGCCCACAACATCAAGAGCGTTACCTTCGAAGAGGGCAGCAAGCTTGAAACTGTCGGAGCAGCAAGTTTCCTTTACATGCTTTACACAACAGAGGTTGTTCTTCCCGAGACTGTAACAAAGATCGGCAATAATGCTTTCTCATACTGTTCCAAGCTTACAAGTGTTGTTGTTCCTGAGAGCGTAAGTTTGATTTATGCTACATCATTTAACAAGTGCAACAGTCTTAAATTAACAGTTGTGGCTGGTTCTTATGCAGAAAACTATGCAATCAAAAATGCGATTGCATATATCGCAAAATAAATTATTAGTTTAGAATAGTACTTAAAGTTTAACCCAAAAAGCCCCCCGTTTCCCTTTGGGGGATGGGGGGCTTTTCATACCTAAATTATTATGAGAATATTATTGATAAATTCAGTTTGCGGTATTCGTAGTACCGGAAGAATTGTGACTGATATTGCAGATGAATATATTGCTGCAGGACACGAATGCAGAATCGCCTATGGAAGGGAAGAACCTCCATATAAATACAAGTCGATCTCATATAGAATCGGATCTGCTTTTGGTGTTTATTTAAACGCTTTTAAATCACGCTTTTGCGATAACGAAGGCTTTAATGCGAAAAGAGCAACAAAAAAATTTATTGAATGGGCAAATGATTATAATCCTGATGTATTGTGGTTACACAACATTCACGGGTATTATATAAATATAGAGCTTTTGTTCAAGTGGATCAAAAGTCGACCTCACATGCAAGTTAAATGGACATTACATGATTGCTGGGCATTTACGGGTCATTGTGTACATTTTTCATATGTTAAATGCGACAAATGGAAAAACGGATGCAATAAATGTATGCAAACAAGTGTATATCCGACTAGTTTATATAAGGACAACAGCAATAACAATTATGTAAAAAAAATGAATGCGTTTTGCGGTGTTCATAATATGACCTTAATCACGCCATCAAACTGGTTGGCCGATTTAGTTAAAAAGAGTTTTTTAAAAAATTACAATGTTAATGTTGAATATAATACTATTGACAAAAACACCTTCAAACCCACCAAAAGTAATTTCAGAGAAACATACAGTTTGTTAGACAAAAAGATTGTTTTGGGGGTTGCAAGTTCTTGGAGTGAACGCAAGGGATTGGGAGATTTTGTTGAACTTTCAAAGCTTTTGGATGAAAATTATAAAATTGTTTTAGTAGGGTTAGACAGGAAACAAGCGAAAAAAATTCCTTCAGGGATTTTGTGTTTGCCATGCACAAACAGCGTTACAGAACTTGCGGAAGCATATTCGTCAGCCGATGTGTTTGTGAACCCAAGCCGGGAAGAGACTTTTGGCTTAACTACGCTTGAGGCAATATCTTGCGGAACTCCTGCTATTGTTTATAAAGATACCGCTTGCGAGGAGATTGCTAATATATATGGCGGTATTGTGGTGGAACAATCAGTTCAAGCAATCAAGAAAGTGATTGAGCGAATGTGATGGGGGGAAAGCCATGAATATTTTATATTTTGGTACCGTTTGTAATATGGTGTCTTATGAGGAAATGCTCAAAGGCTGCAAAAACTGCCCCACTGTGGCAACTGTCATATTTGAATCTGCTTTGATGGACGGATTCAAAAAGAATGGAATTGCTGTGGATATTCACAGTTTCCCTATGGTGCCAACTTTCCCCCAAAGTCGATATTTGTATTTTGGAGGCAAAGAGGAAACACTTCCGAGCGGCTATACCTGCCGTTGGTTAAAGACTGTCAATTTGCCCTTCATCAAACAAATAATCAGACGTCTTGATGCACGAAAAATGATAAAAAAATGGGCAAAAGAAAATACTGGAGACTGTGTGATTTTGACTTATTCCATACCTCCTTTTTTAGTGAAAGAAATCATTAAATTAGCGGCAAAATATCATATTAAAACAGCAGCGGTTGTTCCTGATTTGCCGCAAAACATGTACATAAATCATAAAAAAAATTTTTTGATAAACACCATTAAACAATGGTATTTGAACTCAGCACTGCGTTGTCAGAATTGTTTTGATGGGTATATTTATCTTACCAAGTCTATGAAAGATGTCATAGCCCCCAATAAGCCGTTTATTGTTGTTGAAGGAATTCTAAGTAACAACGCAGGTTCAGAAGCAGGTATTAATCTGCCGTTATGCAGCAAATCACCGAGAGTAATCATGTATGCCGGAAGATTGAATGAAAAATACGGTGTTATGAGTCTGATTGATGCTTTTGAGGCTGCTGCAATTCCTGATGCGGAATTGTGGCTGTTTGGAGATGGAGATGCTGTAAACAGTATACGCTCTCGTGCAATCCTGAATTCAAATATTCGTTATTTCGGCAGGGTGCCGCACGAAGAAATATTGGAATATGAGCGAAACGCAACATTACTGGTAAATCTGAGATCTACTAAAGAACAGTTCACAAAATACAGCTTTCCTTCAAAAACTATAGAATATATGGTTTCGGGAACCCCTGTTTTAACTACGAGGCTTGAGGGAATCCCTGATGAATATTTTGAATATGTGTTCAGCATCGAGGATAATGATGTAATGCAGATAAAAAACGCGATCCAAGAAATATTTAGTCTGTCGGATGGCGAGTTGTCCGCGAAGGGTGATGCTGCCAAACAGTTTATAGTAGAGAATAAAAACGCTAAGGCACAAACCCGGCGAATTGTTGATTTTTTGAAAGAATTAGTTGGAGAAAAAACATGAGATTATCGTTAACGAGCAAATATAATGTTTCGCAAGTTGTTCAGCTTGTGTTACTTTTCCTGGTGAACTTAAATTTCGCAAATCTATATTTTTATATTATCTTTTTAGCTTTTTTTGTGTGTGTATTAACAAACATAAGATCTTTAAAAGTTGATATTATATCTATTCTTCTTGCTTTAATTTCGATTTGTTATATTTTGTTTTATCCTCCCACCAGAGATTCCTATACAACGATTTTAAAACAATTTGCATATCCGATGTGCTATTTGATTGGCTTAAATTTATTTGATAATAATTTGACAAACCAAACCAATCATGATGCAGATAAACAAATTAAATTGTCAATATTAGTTGCTTCTATGGGTGCTTTTTTACATTATTTATTGAATGCATTCATTAATATTGACAGTCTGTTGCGCAATACGGAAGATTTCTGGACAGGTGAGGTTGTATCAGCAACAGGACAAGCACTATTGGCAATAATGGGCTTAGGCGTTTTCAGTGTATGGTTGGTTGGAAATTATCCGATGTGGAAAAAAGTTCTTTCTCTATTCGGATTGATTGTAATATTTGCATATAATTTTGTTTTGGCAGGACGTGCTATTTTAATAATAGGAATTATTACAGTGTTTATTGCATTTGTTAATGCGCAAAGATATGCACATGCGAATGGGCGTATCAGAAATTATTTGTTTTTAGCGGTTATTTTTACCGGTGCAATAATTTTGTTTTTAAACAATGCATGGGGGATTAGAGACTGGGCCTTGAATTCTAATTTGGGCATACGTTTCGAAAGGCAGGAAGCATTAGAGGATATCCGTTTCCAAAGAAAGATGCTTTACATCGCAAATATGCTGGATTATCCTTTTGGCGGTGGCCTTTTGAGAGAAGAGATAGGAGGCTATGCCCATGAATTGTATTTGGATGCATTTAGTGATGTAGGCATATTAGGATATGGTTTGATTATTGCGTCTGTGATTTTATGTATGGTAAATGTTATTAAACTGATCAGATCAAAAATCTTATCTGTGGAAAGCAAAAACTTATTGATTTGCGTTTTTTTGGGAATCAATATTGTAGTTTTTCTGGAACCTATAATACAGTGCGCGCCTTGGCTGTTCTGTGCTTTTTGCTTTTTAAGCGGAGTTTCACGGTGTACGGTGCTGTTGCTGAATGACGATTAAAATGTTTCTTTAGTTTGGAGCAAATGTATGGAATTAAAAAGGAAAATTGTTAATTTACTTTACATATTTAAATATGCAAAGAAGCATTTGCATATTGGAAAGAATGCTTATATATTAGGAAAAAATTCGTCTTTTGAAGGTTATAATAGGATTGGCAACAGAAGTAAATTCCAAGGATATATGGGGTACGGAAGTTACATAGGAGAGTTTTCTCAAATTAACGCCACAATCGGAAGGTATTCGTGCATATCTGATCGGGTATACACGGTTTCGGGCACTCATCCTACTAAGGATTTTGTGTCCGTTCATCCGGCATTTTATTCCACTGCAGAACAATCAGGATTTACGTATACGCAAGTTGATGCTTTTGAAGAAACATTGCGTAATCCTGTAGATCGCAAGACGGCCGTTTATATAGGAAACGACGTTTGGATAGGTTGCGATGTAACCATATTGGGCGGAATAAAGATTGGTGATGGAGCAATCGTTGCTGCCGGTTCAATAGTGACGCAAGACGTGGAACCCTATACGATTGTTGGCGGTGTACCGGCAAAGCCTATCAGAAAGCGTTTTTCACAGGCGCAAATCGATTTTTTACAAGAATTTCTTTGGTGGAACAAATCACCTGCTTGGTTAAAAGAAAACAGTGCTCACATGAGGGATATTGAGGGTTTCATAAAGAAACACACACAAATTTGATAAATATGGAAGGAGTGCTGTTATGAAACCGGCAATTGTCGTGGTGGGATACAACAGACCACAAAGCATGAAACGGCTTTTGGATAGTATTGGAAAGGCGAAATATCCGTCAACAGATATACCGTTGATCGTTAGCATTGATGAATCGGATCGAAGCGACGAGGTCGAGCAGGTTGCAAGGGACTTTGATTGGAAATACGGAACTCTTCATATCCGTCGCTTTTCGGAGCGTCAGGGGCTGAGAAAGCATATCATACAGTGTGGTGATTATAGCGAAACATACGGTGCGGTTATCATACTTGAGGATGACTTGGTTGTTGCTGAAGATTTTTATATATATACATGCCGGGCGCATGATGTGTACGGTGAGGATGATCGCATTTGCGGTGTCTCACTCTATTCTTATGCAGTGAATGTGTTTACTCATTTTTGTTTTTATCCCGCCCCTTCGGCAGATGATGTTTTTCTGGGGGACATGGTAGTCACTTGGGGACAAAGTTGGAATTTGCGTCAATGGAGAGCTTTTAAGGAGTGGTACACAGAGCATGAGGATGCCCTGCCTTCTGTTAACCCCAAGATGCCCAGAGATATTTCAAATTGGACACGAAGCTGGGGTCGTTATTTCGCCAGTTTTATGGTTGACAAGGGCGTGAGTTATATATATCCCTACAGGTCAAGAACTACCTGTTTTTCGGATTACGGAGAACACTATAAATCCTTTGTTCCATTGACGTTCGTGCAAGTTCCGTTGATGCAAGGATGTCCTAGCGAATATAAAATGAGTGATTATGAACAATTGGTTCATTACGATATTTTTTATGAACGCGTATTGAATAAAAATCACTCAGTCTGCGGCATTCCCGGTTCGGAGATTTGCATGGATCTTAACAACATGAAGACGTCTGCACAAGGGAAAAAGTATGTTCTCACAAATGAGCCTGTTCAACATAAAAAGATTGCTTCTTTTGCTTTGACTATGCGTCCCATTTGTATGAATGTGTTAGAAGAGATCCCGGGAGACCAATTGCATTTATATCAATTGGAGAATGACGAGATCCGTCGGTGGAAAGGGAAGAAGCCGAAGTATTTCGCTAATCGCAGAAGATTAAAATACGAAAATTTCGACGCCTCTTGGCGGAGAACCTTGTGTTTTGCGACGGTGGATTTCTTTAGTCGCTTGAAAGAAGTTTTGTTAGGATAAATCATTATGCTCAAATTTCTGAAAAAACGTGAATTTAAAAATGCAGGGTGGATCATCGGCGAAAGAATCGTGCAAATGATACTGTCTTTTATTATCGGCATTTTATCCGCCAGGTATTTAGGACCCGAGAATTACGGTTCCCTAAATTATACAGCTTCATTTGTAACCTTTTTCACATCCATTTCTACCCTGGGCATGGACAGCGTGATTATCAAAAAGATGATCGAGCAGCCGGAGCGAGAAGGGAATTTCTTGGGTGGCAGTATTATTCTTCGTTTTCTGTCATCGGTAGCAAGCTCATTGTTGGTTGTTGGCTTTGTGGTGTTCCTCAATCAGGGAGACCGAGAGAAGCTTGTCCTGATTCTGCTGCAATCGGTTCAACTGCTGTTTCAGACCTTGAATATTTTTGATTCCTGGTTTCAGCGTTATCTGAAATCAAAATATATCTCCATTGCGAAAATTGTGGCAAGCATTGTGGTCATGGGATACAAGCTGTTCCTTCTCGCCACATCCCAAAGTGTGGCGTGGTTTGCGTTTTCCAACTCCCTGACTTCTATCGTTATTGCAGTTGTTTTGCTTGTTTTTTATAAAAAGGACAATGCGCCGAAGCTGGAGTGGGATATCAGGGCCGGATTGTGCGTGCTTAAGGACAGCTACCATTATATTTTCTCCGGTTTGATGACGGCTGTGTATGGACAGATAGATAAGATCATGATTGGAAAAATGATGACAGACACCTCTGTCGGATTATATACAACGGGAATGTCAATCTGCAGCATGTGGATTTTTGTGCCGTTGGCGATCATCAATTCCTTCCGCCCAAACATTCTTTCCCTGCACCAGGCGGGGAAAATTGAATTGTATAACAAAAGATTACGACAACTGTATTCCTTAATTATATGGTTGTGCCTCGGTGTTTCAGTAATCATTTGTATTTTGGCGCCGGTTATCATCTCCGTGTTGTATGGCGAGTCATATATGGGAGCTGTCAACACATTGAGAATAGCGATCTGGTGTGAAACCTTTTCGATGATAGGAACAGCTCGCGGTATTTGGATTCTTGCAGAAGGGAAAAATAAATACGTCAAATATTACCTTGCCATTGGAGCGGGCGTCAATCTGGTTTTAAATTCAATTATGATTCCTGACTTGGGAATCGAAGGTGCCGCGCTGGCCACTTTGATTACGCAAATTATAACCAGCTTGATAGCACCCTTATTATTTAAGGCTACCAGAGAGCATACAAAAATTGTAATCGAAGCCTTTTGTTTTTCCTGGAGATTTAAAAAGTAACCTGGCTTTTTGTAAAATTGGTTATCAGAAAAAAGAAGGGATGCTCATGAAAGTATCAATCGCACGTCGTTTATATGGAAAGTTGTTAAATTCTGTGTTTTGCTTGGCTACGCTGATTTCTCCAACTTTAAATACCAAATTAAGATACCGCTATCTTTTCAAAAAAAAGCTGAATTTGAAATCACCACAAACTTTTAATGAAAAATTGTTGTGGCTGAAGCTTAAAAAATATAATCACGACCCGTTGGTTATTAAATGTGCTGATAAGTATCGTGTCAGAGAATATGTAAAAGAATGCGGATATGAGGATATTTTAGTCGATTTGATAGGTGTTTGGGATTCTGCAAAAGATATTTTGTGGGACGAACTTCCGGATAAGTTCGTGTTAAAGTGGAATTTCGGCGCGGGAATGAACATAATTTGTGAGGATAAAAGTGTTCTCGACAGTAACGAAGTTATTAAAAAAATGGAGCACTGGGAGAAAAACAAGTTTTGGTTAAGCCACTCTGAAATGCACTATAAATACATACCGAAGAAGATAGTGTGTGAAAAATTTCTTGAGGACACCGAAGAATCTGTTATTCCGGATTATAAAATCTATTGTTTTCACGGTAAGCCCGAAGCAGTGTTGGTGATGCACAATCGTGGTAAAGGTGAAATAACAATTGAGTTTTTTGATACTGAGTGGAATCCGTTATGTAATTCTAATATATACAGTTCTTATGAGAAAATCTCTGCAAAGCCTTTGTGCTTAGAAAAAATGTTAGAAGCTGCAAAAGCCTTATCTGAACCTTTCCCGTTTGTAAGATGCGATTTTTATGTTGTTGGCGATTCCTTTTATTTGGGCGAACTTACCTTTACTCCTGCCGGAGGAATGTATACATTTAAAACTATAATAGACGGGAAAGATATGTCGGATTATCTCAATGTGCCGTGAGGCGGCTGTTAGTTAAACGATGTTATTGTGAAAAACAATTCAGGGAGGTACATGGTTGTTTTTTGGCGAAACTATTTTTAACATTCAATAAATTTTACAACTCAGCCACTATAATAAGGAGAAAAAATGAAAGTAATTAGGATAATAATGGCTGTTGGTATTATGGCATTGACATTGCTTTTATCTGTGGCTTGTACAAACAATAAGATATGGCAGTCATCAAGCGATAATTTAACCAACAATAGCCCAACGGGTGATTTGATATGCCCGTGGGACGAAGAGGGTGCAAAGCAGCCTGATAAGTATACCTGGAAAGAGTTTATTGCTTTGACAAGTGAACAGCAAACGGCATTTTATGAGTGGTTTTCATCTCCCCAAAATCTGGAAGACTGGCTGCTGGTTAATCAGCCGGACTC
>JAZSDN010000080.1:0-8368 GCA_045531205.1 Clostridia bacterium
GTTAACACATTTTTATCAAATGCAAGGCGGTATTTAAAGCCTGCAATGCCGGGGTTATCAGCAATTGAAACTGTAATCTGTACATTTTCGCCTGCTTTTGCACTTACTTTTGATACTTCTATTTTGGGTGAATCTACTGATTTAAGTACATTTACTCCACCATTTATTATATCAAAATCTACGGGTGTGCCTGTTTTATCTACTATATCTGAAGAGTTATATGCAAGAGTAAGAGGATATGTGCCGTTTGCGGCATTTTCGTTTATTTTAAATTTATATGTGTATACTACACCGTCTGCGGTTATATTGTTTGTATCTGCCCAGTAGCCTGTTACATAGGTAAGGTTTGCAAGGTCGTTTCCTGCTGCTGTGTCAACATTGGACATAGCTTCCCCATTTGTTAATACATCTGTGTTTGCCTGTGCTGATACAGGAGTTAACACGTTTTTGTCAAACCCAAGGCGATATTTAAAGCCTGCGATGCCAGGATTATTTAACATATTAACTTCTACATCTATTGTATCACCAGCAAAGCCAGAAGGAGAAGATACTGTCAAAGAAGGTGTGGTTACATCTGTTATGTTAATTGCCCCATCTTCTGTGTCAAACAAAACATCACTTGTATCTTCAGCATGTGATACCACATTTTTGATTTTTAAATCTACTGTACCCTGTGCGGTAGATTTTACCTTGAATTTGTATGTAAATAACACACCATTTCCAGTTATATTGCTTGCTTTAACGTACTGTACGGTTACATAATCATAAGTTTCAAGATTTACATCTTCTTCCAATGCTTCTAAAACATTTGAAGAATATCCTCCTCCTGTAGCTACGAGATTATTTTTTTCGCAATAGGGATAAGGTGTTATTTTAGTCTTATCGTATTCGAGTTCAAAATACAATGTTGCTATACCAGGATTTTGGGATATTGAAACTGTAACTTCAACATCCTGACCGGGAGCTACATCTGAAACAGTTGAAACTGTGAGCTTAGGTGTTGCTGCCGATACGCCAAATACTATATTGCAGCAAACCAGGCACAGGACTGTTATGAAAGACAGTATTTTTTTATACATTCTTTCTACCTCCTCTTGCACTTTTCTTTTAATGAATCCTCATTTTTATTTTATAAGTACGGATTATCCGTACAAAAACACTGTTAAATAAGTGGAATTTTCAAATTTATTGTTTTTTTTATACTAAAACGCAAAATTTCTAAAACAGGCACAGCGGACAAACGCCGTGCCTGTTTCATATTTTTTTGAGATGGTTTGTCTCTTAAATATAAACCATTATATGTTTAAAATAAACTCTTTAATGTCTAAATATAATGTTATGTGCTGATGATTTGTTTCTTATTTGCCGAGAACTGCACTTGGCCAGCCTGCGAGGTGCTGGAGAAGTTTAACCTGGTCAGCAGCTGTAGGTGTTGTTGAACCATCGTTGGGGTTAATCTTTGCTGCTGCGTCAAGCTGTGTCTGTGTTATTGCGGGTGTAAGTACATATTCTGCAAGGTATTTTGCAAGTCTTAAGCTGTCGAGGTCGTCAACGTCACCGTCGCTGTCAACGTCACCGATAACACTTCCGTATACGTTTACGCCTGTAAGTACTGTTTTAATTGATTCAACAATTGCATCTGTTGCTTCGTCTTCAATTGCTGATATAAGTGCCTGAAGAACGTCTTTACCTTCGCTAACACTTACGCCGTTAACTTCTGTAATTCCTTCAGCTATGATATTCTGTGCTAAGTTATTTGCAAATGTTGCATCAATTGTGTTTACAACAAATTTATCGTTTTCTGTTGTGATAGTGAAAAGTCCGTTAAACATTTCGAAGAAGGGATAGAAATCCAAATATGTTAATCCTGTGTATTCATTGAATACTGTGTCACGGAAATCTTCTGCAACGAGTTCTTCATAAAGGTCCTTTAATGCAGCTGCTGTTTCTGCATCTATATCGTATGTACCTCTTGCAAAGTGCTGAGCTACTGCTGCTTCTCTGTCTGCTTCGGGAACGCTCTTTATAAGCTGGAATAAGAAAAGCATTTCATCTGCTGAAAGGCCGCCTGCATTTAATGCTGCGATAATGTCAACTGATGTTAAGTTATTGTTTTCTACCAATGTAATAAGTTCGTCCATGTGAGCATCGTCTGCTACATAGTATGTAAGATAATGTCTATAAACATTCAAGCGAATTTCAGGGTCGCTTACGTTTGCAAGTGATGAAACAAGTGCTGATATAGCTGTTTTTGCTTCACCGTAACCTGCGTTTACAGCATTTGCGGATGCTATGCCTGACATACATCCAATCAAAAATACTACCAATACTAATAATGATACCAATCTTTTCATTATTTACCATCTCCTAATTATAATTTTTTTATAATAAAATGCATTTTGCATTTATTAACTGTACTCGCTTATCAATGCTGCTTTTTTTGCATTTTTCTCTGCATTATAAGCATTTCTTATTTTGGGAATAATAGAGGTGTCTCCTCCTACTTCCTTAAGTTCTTTTTCGAACGAGGATAAGATAGCCTTCATTTTTCCGTCACATTCACTTTCTAAAGCTGCAAAGCTTGAAAGGAATTTTGAAATAGTTTCCTGTTTTGTTTGCTTTGTTCTTACCGGCAAGCTTCTAAAATGTGCCAAAACTGTTGACTCAAGTCCTCCAAGTCTTGAAAGGAAATCTGCTTTACAAGCATAAAACTGAGTCATATATCTGTCAACTACTTCTTTTTCGGTTTTCTTTTTAATGCCCGATCCTTCATTTTTGTCTCCCGGAGGAGTTATTATATTAACTGTAGGCTCTTCTTTTTTAGAAAAGAGACGTTCTACAGCTTCTTCCGGAGTAAGTTCGCCTTTTTCAAGCATTTCTTCTTCTTCAGGTGTGAAGTCACGCTGTACAGATACATCGTAATCCTTTATCAGCTCTTTTACCTGTTCTTTGGATTCTGTTATCTTTGTCTGCAATTCTTCCTCACTGTATCTGAAAGAATTGATTACGGCATGTATATTATCTTTCTGCCAAAAATATATTCCGGCACTTAAAACTATAAGAACTGAAAGTACTATACATATTACTTTTAAAAATCGTTTCCAAAACATTTTACAATTCTCCTGTTTAACATAAAACAGACCTTATATCGTATTATAGCATCTAAAAAATATATTGTCAAGAATTTTTGATAATTTATTTAATTTTATTTTCTTCATAATAAAACATAAGTCCATCGAGAGTGAGAGAACCATTTATGCAATAAAAAATATCGGTTTCTTCAGCTATAAGGCTTGCAAGTCCTCCTGTTGCTATGACCTTTGCCTGAGGCTCGTTCATTTCTTCTTTTATTTTTTTTACTATGTTATTTACTTGTCCTACATAGCCGTACAAAATTCCAGACTGTATACTTTCAACTGTATTTTTCCCTATAACGGAGGCAGGCTTTACTATTTCTACTCTTGGAAGTTTTGCCGTGCGCTGAAACAGTGCTTCATTTGCTATTTTTATACCAGGACAAATTACACCACCAAGATATTCTCCTTTTTTTGATACTGCACAAAATGTTGTTGCTGTGCCAAAATCTACAACAACCAAAGGACCTCCGTAAAGGTGATATGCTGCATAGGCATTAACAAGTCTGTCTGCACCTACCTCTTTTGGATTATCATAAAGATTTTTAAGCCCGAAATCTGTTGTGTTATCTACAATATAAGGTTTTTTACCTATATATTTTTCTATTGCACGTTCAAGCGAGTACATAACCTGCGGAACAACCGAAGAAACTACTACAGCTTCTATATTTTCAAGAGCTATCCCCTTATATTGCAAAAAGCTTACAAACATTACTCCGTATTCGTCTCTCGAACGTTCGTAAGATGTTGCAAGACGAAAATGCGCACATGGTTTTGTCTTATCGTATACTCCCAAAACTATATTAGTATTTCCTACATCTATTGCAAGTAACATATTTCCTCCTAAATTTCCCAAATCATGGTTTTTATTTTTTCGTTCTCTATTTCTATTATTCCGCAAGTGCTATTTACATAAGATGCTGCACTGCCGGGATTTAAAAATCTTGTTCCGTATTCAGCACCGTCGAAGCTTTGATGTGTGTGCCCGAAAAGACACATATCTGCATTTTGTTGTCTTGCTTCTTCCGAAAGTTTTTTTAAAGAAGTTTTTACTCCGTACCTATGCCCATGTGTTATAAATATCTTTTTACCACACACTTCTATCATTTTTTCAGTCAAGGCTGAATATATATCATTATTGCCTGATACATATTCAATAGGTATTTGTGGAAAAGATGCTTCTATATTTTGGGCATCACGCAACACATCTCCGAGATGAATTATCATATCAACCTTCCCAAGTATATTGATTGCATTTATACATTTTTGTATTTTTCCGTGAGTGTCACTGAAAACTACTATACGCACGCTATCACCTCTTGCATAATATTATGATATTTTTTTTCATTTGTCAATAGTTACATTTTTATTAACAGGTGCATATTATAGTATATAGAGAATTTGCTGTTAAAGGAGGAATGGCTTTTGCCAAAAAACTTTGAAGATTTATTAAAGGGCGCAAATCCAAAGCAGCTTGAAGATGTTTTAAAGAAAGCGCAAGCTTTCAGTTCTACGGCTGCCGGGCAAAAGATTATGTCGGAGCTTAAGGCTAACCCTGATTTATCTAATATTCAGGATGCAAAAAGTGCTTCCGAATATATTAAAAGCAATCCTGATTTGGTAAATAAGCTTTTAGATATTTTTAAAAACAATTGAGGTGATTTCGGTGTCGGAGTTCCCGGAAGATATTTTTCAGAATATTTTAAATAATCCGGAAGCTATGAAAACTATTGGTTCAATGCTTTCGTCCCTGCAAGGAAACGGCACCGAAAATAAGGATGCCGAAAAAGGCGATAAAAAAGAGGAACAAGTCAAAAAAGATGATCCGTTTTTAGGTTTTCTTGATAATCCCGAAATGCTATTCAAGATAGGAAATATGTATAAACAAATTTCTTCTGAAGACGATACGCGGGTTAATCTTTTAATGGCACTAAAACCCTATCTCTCAGAAAAGCGTGCAGAAAGAGTTGACGGGGCTGTAAAAATTTTAAAGCTTTCGAAAATGTCATCCGTATTAGGAGACCTTAATATTTTTTAGGAGGGGTAAGCTTTGTATATGAGATATTACGGGAATCCGCAAAACAATAATAACGTTCAAAGTCCTTCTAATAAAAAAAGTATTGAAGAAATCCCTGTTCCTAAAGAAACTCAAAGGGAAAGTGTCCCCCATTACAAAGAAAAAGCAAATAAAAATTTTTTAGGAAATATATTAGGCAAATTTTCTAAAGACGATTTAATTCTTATTGCAATTATTTTTATGCTTTTGCAGGAAGATGACAGTGATACTGTGCTGCTTATTGCTTTAGGATATATTTTTATTTCAGGACTATAAAAAGCCGTACGCGATGCGTACGGCTTTCTTTTTTTTAATTTTTAGTTGTCGCCCATGCAAATTCCTATTGTTTTTGCAAGCTGTACAAGTTCTCCGTTAACATCTACGGGCTTGAAGTTTGAATGCATATCGCTTGTGGGAATTACAACTTCAAGGGGAACGGGAACCATTTCTCCGTCACGCAAAGCTACCATGTGTTTATCGTAGCCATCCATAAGAAGGTCTACTGCTTTGCTTCCGTAACGTGTGCAGAGAATTCTGTCTGCTGCGGATGTATCACCGCCACGTTGTACGTGTGAGAGTGCTACGCTACGGCATTCAACGTCGATAATTGTATCATTGATAGCATATCCGTTTTCGTCACGTTCTGAATTTAAAAGCTCTTCAAGAGTATTTGCTATAACTTTGCCGATACCGCCAAGTTTTACACCGTCGGGTGAAAAGTCCTGTGTAATTGCTGTTACAGCTTCTCCGCTTGGTGAAGGTGCACCTTCTGCAACTACTACCATTGCGTAATGCTTATTGCTCTTTAAAGCTTTCTTTACTCTGTCTTTTATTTTTACTATATCATAGGGAATTTCGGGGATGATTATAGCGTCTGCGCCAGATGCAATACCTGTGTGCAATGCAAGGTGTCCTGATTCACGGCCCATTGCTTCAAATACCATTACACGATGATGGCTGCGTCCTGTTGTTTTAAGGCAGTCAATTGCTTCAACATTTCTCATAATTGCGGTGTCAAAACCGAAGGTCTGATCTGTTGAATTTAAGTCATTGTCTATTGTTTTGGGCACGCCCATAACCCTAACGCCTTTACGTGAATAGTCACGTCCTGATGTTAATGTGCCGTCGCCACCAATGATAACGAGTGCATCTATGCCTGCTTTTTTAATGTTTTCAACTGCTACGTCTGACATATCTTCATAAACAGGCTTTCCGTCGGGACCTTTTACGATACCGTTTTTATCTCTTTTAGGATACTTGAACAAATTATCTTTGTTTGAGTTGTACAAAATTGTACCGCCATCACCGATAATTTCTTCTACGTTGTCAAGTGTTAAGGGTATCATCTGACTTTCGCCGAGATACAAACCACGGTAACAATTCTGAATACCTACACACTCGATGCCGTATTTGTTGATTGCTGTGCTTACAACAGCACGGATAACTGCGTTTAATCCGCTGCAGTCGCCACCGCCTGTCATAACTCCGATTTTTTTAATTTCTGCCATAATATCTCTTCTCCTCAGTATAATAAACTTTTTACATTCTACAACTTATTTAAAACAATTTCAAGTCTTTTTTTCAATTTATTCAAAAATTCTTCTTGCTGTTACAAATGTTGTGCTGTAATAACCGCTGTTTAAAGGCGAAAATTTAACAACATCCCCGGTTTGAGGTGCGTGTATAAACATTCCGTTGCCTGCATATATTCCTACGTGATTTATACGGGTATATCTGCTTGTGTTGTGGAAGAAAACTATATCACCGGGTTTAAGTTCTGAATATGTAACAGGAATTCCTGCTGCTGTCATATCTGCTGCAACACGGTTTAATGTAACCCCGAACTGTTTGTAAACATAATAAACAAGTCCGCTACAGTCAAAACCTGATGGTGAGGTTCCTCCCCATACATAAGGTACTCCTAAAAACGTTTTTGCCATATTAAGTACCTGTTCGCCTTTTGCGGCACCTTCTTCCGTTTGGAAAGAACGGTCAACGCTTGAATCATAAACAACAGGATTCCCTGAACGGCTTACTGCTGCATACAGGCAATATATATAACCTACTACGCCATTGTAGTTTATTTTATACCAGTCTCCTGTTTTTGTTATTATATTTATTCTGCTGCTATATGAAAGCGAGCCTATAATTTCGGCATTCATATCAGGGGCATTACGCACGTTAAGTGTTGTTGCGTTTATTGCACCTACTGCATTTACATCGTTATCTGCTAAAACGGTGGTTGCAGAAAGTAACATAATAACTGTTAAAATCAATGATAAAATTTTTTTCATAAACTTGTCCTCTTTATAAAAAAGTCAACATATATTTTATATTATTTTCAAGGGTTTGTCAAGTCTTTTACTGTTTCTGATGCAATTAAAAGTCCTGCTGTTGCCGGTACAAAGGCGTTACTTGCTATTATTTTGTCTTCTGTTTTTATTGGGAGTTCATCCGAATAAACTACTTTTAACTTTTTTATTCCCCGTTTTTTGAGTTCATATCTCATAACTCTTGCAAGAGGGTCTGTCGATGTTTTATAAATATCGGTAAGCTTTACCTTTGACGGGTCGGTTTTATTTCCCGTTCCCATAGAACTTATAATTTTTACGTTTGACTGCACCGCTTTTTCTATTATCATAAGCTTTGAACTTACTGTGTCAATTGCATCTATAATATAGTCAAACTGAGAAAAGTCTATCTCGGTTTTCGAAGGATAAAATTCGGCTATTGTTTGTATTGACACGTTGGGGTTTATATCCAGTGCACGTTCTTTGAGTACATCTACTTTAAGCTTTCCAATGGTAGAATGTACTGCCTCAAGCTGTCTGTTTATATTGCTTTTGCATACTGTATCGTTATCAACTATTGTTATGTGACCAAGCCCGCTGCGGACAAGTCCTTCAAACACATAGCTGCCTACCCCGCCTACTCCGAACAAAAGTATCCGTTTATTTTTTAATGCTGTTAATGCTTCTTTTCCGATTAAAAGCTCTAATCTCGAAAACTCTTCCATAGTAATTCTCCTTTATAATATAAACGTTTTGTTAAGTTAAATGAAAATTGAGACCTTGAACTCCTTATGGTATAATAGTTTCACCACAAAACCAATTACCTCCCTGAAAATCAGAGAAAGGAGAACAAGATCTCATGGTAAAAATTATATCACATTGTTGCC
>JAZSDN010000064.1:0-8026 GCA_045531205.1 Clostridia bacterium
GTATATATTACTAAAAAATGATACATCATATGAAAAAAGGCCTTCACCTACAATTTCTCAACTTGTAGATGAAGCTATGAAATTTTCATCGTAAAATTATGGAATCAGGAGTATTGTGGTATTGACAAATATCATAGGAACTCTTTCAAAATCTACGTCCCTCAAACTGCCAGTCATTTTTAAATAATCAAAGTTATCCGTTGTCTGATGATACAAATCTTCTATGCAGATGCCGGAATTGATTTGAGCAATCGTATAACGGATTCCATCGATAAAGGCCTTTTCTTTTGCAGAAAGTTTTGGCTGATTACTTTCCGGCTTTTCAGAAGATGCCCTTCCCCGAATCTGATTATAGACCTGATTTACAGAAAGCTCTTTCTTGCGAATTGCTTCCTTCTGTTCTTCAGTTGCCTCTTTGAGAACAACCCGGACTTTTTCAACAGTCTTCGAAGATACTCCTAGCTGCTTACCGATGATTTCACTGGCTTTTCCTTTTTCATCTCCGGCATTGCCTTTACCTTTTTCAAAATTGAAGTTAGCAACGGCCTGTAGTAATGCTTCTCCACTTAAATTGCGTCTGTCGGTCTGCTCACGAATTGCAAACTTCGTTGCTTCTTCAAGCGTATTAAAATGATGGATGATACAAGGAACAGAAGTAAGTCCTGCCTTGATTGCACAATGGCGACGGGTGTGTCCGTCAATCAGAATGTACTTTCCATCATGTGTCCATATGTGCAGTTCGTGGTCTGGCTTAAAGCCTTCACTTTTCATAGATTCAGTCATAGCATTTACGACAGAATCATCCATAGCCAGAAGTTTTTCAAATTCAGGAATCAAAGTAATGTCTTTGATTTTAAGATTTTTCTTCTGGTCTGCTTTCTGAATATTTTCAATCTTATTTTTGATTGAATTAGTGATTGTATTAAAAGTCATAATGTCTCCTGTTAGTGCAGAATAATTTTGCCCGGCCGGAATCAAAAAAAATTCTGTGAATGATTAGTGATTAAAGCTTTACGTCTCTTTTTGACGGTCTGTAACTTTCGCCCTCGAACTCCACGCTTATACAAGTTTCTTTAAGGCGATCCAAAACAGCTTCTCCGAGTTTTTTCAATAAATCTGCTTTAGAGAGATTCGAAATTAAAACCGTTGGAAGCATGTTCTCATAACGGCGACGAAGGATATAGTTCAACAATGCATTTTCTTTTTCCTGATGCATTGAACGTCCAATTTCATCAATCACCAGCATTTTTGTACTGGAATATGATTCCATTAATTCCTCGCGATTTACCTTTGCATGAAAATCCTGGGCTGATTCATACTTAAAGATAAGCTCTTCAATTGATATAAACTTGCCTCCACAGTTACGAATAATCGCAGAACCAAGATGAGTCTTTCCAATTCCTTTCGCACCAAGAAGAATGAGAACTTTATCGTTGTTATCAAGGCTTGTAAACTTTTTGATGGTTTCAAGATTTTTTGAGTCCTTTTCATTTCTTGAAATGTAAGTATCAAAATCTACATGCCAGTAACGGCGAGGAACACCGCTTGATTCAACTCTTTTCTGCATTTGATAAGCAGCTTCTTTTTCTGCCTGTACTGCAAGTTCTTTTTCTCGCTGCTTAATCCATTCATCTTTTTCCGGATTTGCTTCAAGGGTAAACAAAAATGGAAGCGGATTAATTTTTTTTATTTCATTCATAAAATCTCCATCAGAATGGCAAGTTAGCAAGCATTTCGTCGGTCACTTCATCGGCTCCAGTTTCTCTTACAGAACTTACGCGACCTTTATAATTGGTATTTGCTTTACTTAGCCATTTTTTTAGTGAATCAAAGTCTGATTTAGGATGAGCATTAACTTTCTGTTTCCAATTTGAATAGTCTACTATTCCAGATTCAACTTTTTGCTTCCCAAACTCATTAATAAGGCTTTGATATTCTTCCTGACTTAAAAGAACATTGGTAACGTCTTTTAAACAAATATTATTAACACCTTTATTATTACCTGTGTCATCTGTGACTATAAGGGGCTTGTCATTCGTGACTATACCCTGTGGACACGGCTGTCCATACCATCTCATATATTCAGCAAGCATCGGATTTGAAGTGTTAACTCTTATACGTCTTTCTTCAATTTCATTGCTTCCAGTTCGCACTGTTATTTCAACGGTGATATAGGATTTAACTTTCAAATCATTTACCCATCTGGATGCAGTTCTTTCGCTTATGTGAAAGAGTGTTGCAAGATGTTTATTTGAAAACCAGCAATATCCTTTCTCCAAAGAATTTGATGCTATTTCACCAAACAGCAGTTTTTCACCATCAAGTAATGTGTTATCATCAATGATGAACATAGGCACAAGAATAAAGCGTATCTGTTTCTTTACTTTATCGCTTTCTGTATCCATCTCCATCTTCCTTGTAGTGGTGGTCAGATGATTTATTAAGCGAATCAATGTTCCTGCGACGATGAGTTGTAAGCTCGTAACTTGTAGGGCGACCGTCGTGAAATGTAAAAGAAACTTCAACAGTACCAAATCGAACATTCTCGCGATTAATATTCTGAAGTAACTGGATTAATACATCTTCGTTCATTTGTTGCCTCCGAATACAGTTGTTCTGCAAGCGGAAATGTAGTTTTCCAGATCCTTCCGGTGAACGAGCACACGCTTGTGAATTATCGCACGCGGTAATTCTGAGTACGAGATGAGAGAGTCGAACGTAGACAGACCGATTCCCAATATCTGAGCTGTCTCCTGTCGTGTAAAAAGTGTTTTTTCAGGCCATTCTGTTATGGCAAAGTTTGAAGGTTTCATTGTCTGAAACTCCTTGCGAGTTCCACTATCGCGAATATGGAACTCAGATAGTGCAAGCTAGCTTTATGAAGGAGTAACACTCCTTTGCTGCAACTATTTGAGATTGTATGAGAGAGTTGAGAAAAAAGAATCTGACTAAGTACCTAACTTAGGTACCATTATTTATATTTTGTATAGTTTTTTATAAAATTTTTGAAGTTAGAAAGTCGATTTTTATATCCTGCTTTTGAAGTAGCTGGGTTTTGGGATTCAATATGAAATAGAATCTTAATTAGGTCCATGTCTTTTCTGTTATCTACGAAACCATCAAGATAGGAAATAATCAAAGTCTGATAATTGTTTGCAATTTTGAAATCTTTACTTAAAATAATTTTTCCTTCAAAAGGATATGTTTGAATAATATCAAGAAAATCATGAGGTACTTTATAAAACTCATAAAAACAATTGATTAATTCTTCATGAGATAATGTTTGATAATATGCAAGTTTCTTCTTTTTGTTTTCTTGATTTTGATTGTAAATATGAAATGCCAAATTCTGCTGGATTTCTTCATTAAGATGTCTTAAATCAGAAATAATGGCTTCCATAAAGCCATTTTTATAATCATTCTTAAAGTAATAAAACTTTCTATTCTCTGGGATCTCTCCTCTCGCTGTTCCTACAAGATATAAATAGTATTCTGGTTTGACTACAAATACTGATTTTCCTTTATTAGTAAAGTAGGAATTTGCTACAAAATATTCTTGTATAAGTGGTTCAATTAATTGCTGACTATCAATAAGATAATAATGGAATATATCATCTTCTTCTGGGAGAACTTCTTTATAGTAATCCGTTTCCATAATAGATTTATCAGGAAGTTTGCATAAACTATTTTTTGTTTCAGCTATAAATTTTTCTAATGAATAATCTATACAACCATAAACTAGTAGCTCTTTTAATTTGCTATATATTCTTCTTCCAGTATTAATTCTGTTAGTAGCAAGTTTTTCTTTATAGTTTAAATCATTTTCATAAAGAGAATCTCTAAAAATACGTAAATCTAAATTTCTCCCATATTGATAAAATAATTTAGAATCTTCTTTTTCTTGTTTTTCAAAAGATTCTGCTTCATTACGTATCATAACATATGATTCAAGAAGTTGAGCAACATACGCTGCTTTTTCGGAAATGCTTTCCAAGTATGAATATGTTTGTTCGTTCATACCAAATTGTATAATATATCTATTTGGTATGAACGATGTAAATTTTTCTTCTGGAATCTTTTCAGTTTTATGGTAGGTTTGTAGATTAGCTAGCTTTTCTTCTGTTATAAATGTAATCATATTTATAAATTTTATAGAGCTTTTTCAAAATTGGCAAGTATTTTCTGAAACTTACTGAACGTAACTTTGCGTTTAAAAGATTTTCACAAATCATCTTCTTTTGATTCTTTTTAAGCAAAAGAAGCTTTTAAAACTGCATAAGCAAAATTGAAAACCTCTTACTTTTATACTTTCAGATTTCTAATAAACTCTAAATCCTTGTTAAGAACTTCTTCCAGACTCAAATCGAGCCAGTTCTTTTTAGAGGTTTTGATATTACGGATGAATATCTTGTTTAAAAGTATTCGTTCCATTCTTGATACAATGTCAGATTTTGTATTTACTTCAAGAGTCTTGTCCTCAAAAATATAACGCTTTACACAAAGCTTCAATTTCTTATCTGACACTTTATCAGAAAGATAACAAATATCAAAAATATCTTTAAAACGTGTAGAAGCAATATCGTGTCTTAAAATGGATTTCAATTTTTCTACAAGAATCTGTTCTTTGGAATTCATTAACAGACTGGCGCCATCGTCCTGGAAACAAATATCAAAACAGTATTCTTCCTGAGTGATATCCAAATCCTTATGAACGCCAATATCCATTTTACTTGTGAGAGCAAGGCCATTACCATCACTGATGCTGATATGAACTCTTTTACCTTTATAATCCTGCTGCTTTAGTTCTTCGATTTTTCCAATGATTGTGATTGTCACATCGCTAACTGCATTCAGCTGATTTACAAAAAGTTTGATTGAATCATCACTAATTGATTTTTTTATAAAGTCAAAATCAAGATCTACTGTTGCTCTTCGAACATCATTTGAAATGTTACGCATTACAACTCCGCCTTTTATTGTAACATTTTCATTTAAGTGGCATTTAGAAATTGCTTCAAGAATAATGTCCTGACAGATTCTTGCCTGTGCGTTCTGCTGGCTATAGCCTTCTTCTTTTAATTTGGTTATTTCTTCTCTTAAGTTCATAGTACTTCCATTTGAATTGTATTCATTATTGTCTGATTCATTTTAAAATGTTCAGCATATTCGCTGACCTTTCCAAAATCCATTTTATATACACGATTACGGTAATTTCCGATAATTTCTTTGTAGTAGTCCAAAGGAATCTTGCTTTTATTTCTGATCAATTCAATCAGCATTCGCTCTTGATTATAAATTTTGATTTTTTCTCCCTGAAATTCTATTTCTGTTTTACCAAGTTCGAAGATGCTGTCTTTCATGAAGTATTGTTTTATTCTTTCGTCTTTGATTCTGGTGGCTTCACGGCGAGTAGCAAGATGATAAATATCTGGTATCTCATCTGTAAGTCCATGCACATAAAAAGCACTATCCATTGTGAAAATTGCATCTGGATATTTAAGACTTATCAACTCCTGCGTTGAGAAGTATTTGTCGGTTGAATAAATACCTTCCTGAACTTTGAACAGTTTTTCAGATTTCAAAAGATTTTGAATCCTGTAATCTGTTCCGAATTGATTTCTGCATTGAGAATAAGTCAAAAGCATAGCAATTCTCCTTGATTAAACATACACACAAGTACCTTTTGTGTGTATGTTTAGTTTAATTTATCTCAGAAATAAATTCAAGTAAATATACACACTTTTGTTGTTTATGTGTATATTTACTTGAATCTGTGCAATTTCAAATCTTTGAGAGATTCGAGCTGCATCTTATATTCAATTCATACTTAATCGGTTCATCCCAGCTATCAAATTTCTTCTGATAACAGGAACTGGTTCAAGTCTATTTTTTTTATCCTTATTTCCAAATAATATCATTTTCATATTATTTGTAGTCTAAGCGATTGCCTTATTCAACTCTTCAAGTTTTTGATTCAGCATATTGAGTGTTTCTTCATCCTCTTTCTGATCGATAAAGACCTTCTTCATAACGCTCCGAGCCAAATTGATAACCTTTTCATCTTCAAGATGTGCAGCATAATGATTGAGCATGGCTTCTGTCTTGTGACCAGAAAGTGCCATTACATAGCGTTTGTCCTGAACATAATCAAGCATTCGGGCACAGAAGAAGTGTCTCCAGGAGTGGAAACAGATTTCCTTTGAGTTTTCGTAACCAATTTCAGCAAGTGCTCTTTTCAAGTATTTGTTGAACTGCTTACTATCCATAGGCTTATCTTTTACAGTGCTGTAGAAAATGAATCCATTTCCGTGTGGATTAAAATCTGCAAGCATTTTAAGTTTCAAATAAAGCTGATGAGAAATAGGAATTGGAACAGCTCTTTCTTCGCCGTTTTTACAGCATTTCAAACCATCGTATTTTGACCAGCTGCGACGAACAAATATTTCATCATTGCCTAAATCATCAACTGTAACGGCTCGCATTCCAGAGTGCATTGCAAGTTCATTTGCAATCTTTGCTTCGTCATTATCCCACTCCATTTCCATCAAGCGGTTTGCGGTTTCCATATCGATTACTTTTCGTTCTTTGCTCTGGTTGGAACATTTAATAATTCCGTCAAAACAATTGTTCTGAGTAAGCTCGTTGTAATAAGTCCATTTGAGTGGGATTGTGATGGTTTCGATAATTGAGTTTACTGTTTTAGGAGCAAGTTTCTGAGCTTCATCACTGGAGAAGAATGCATCAACATCTTTACGAGTAATTTCAGCTACGCATTTTCCTTTAAGACGTGGAATCCAATAAATACGGGTTCTGCTTAAGAGGGTAGCGCAGTACTGACGATGGATGAACTGTTTCTTTCCAAGCTTCTCTCTGACATAAGGTGATTTATCGTAATCCCAGAAGTTTTCAAGGAAGTCTTCAATCGGGATGCTGCCTTTTGCAGTTGAAGCAACGGCTGAATAAAGATAGTTCCTTTCCTTCAGAATTTTGATGATGTTGTTGATATCATCAGAATCAAACTCTGCGGTTCGTAAATCATTGAATAAACGAATCTTATCAATGCTCTCTACCTTGCTATCCTTTGAATTAACACGGGTAGGAATATTGCCAGTTACAATCCATTCCATAACGGTGCGTTCAGCTTCTGTGCAGTTTCTACATCCAGTAGATTTGTTGTTGGAAAGAGTTCCATCTGCAAGACGGATTTGAGCGTAATAAATCCCAGTATGGACTTTAAAGGGCTTAGCCATATTCACCTCACTAAGACCGTAAACAAGTTACTTAAACTGTTTACTTAAATTAGTAATTTGAATCACGCTAAGCCCTACTTTATTGGGTTTAGTAGTGTGCTACATATAGACTTAGCAGTATAGCTGGGGCAGGACTCGGGGTTTTCCTCGCAGACTTCCTGTCTGCTCCTACAACCCCGCCGCCGTTCGCTGTCGGTGCCATCCCTGGCACCTCTCCGCAAAATTGCTCCGCACTGCTCGCAATTTTCCGCGCTCACTCTGGTTCGAGTCCTCTTCGAAACACACTCACAGTTTTGGTTAAATAAAAAAAGACTTGTTCAAGTGAACAAGCCTTCTATATAGCTGGGGCAGGACTCGAACCTGCGGCCTCCGGGTTATGAGCCCGACGAGCTGCCAACTGCTCTACTCCGCGATATTTATGCGCTCCCTTGAGTGCTTTGGTATTATACCATGTGTCCCAAGGTTTGTCAAGGGTCTTTTTTGTTGGGCCTATGTCATATCTTTTTTGTTGGGCCTATGTCATATCCGGGGCGTTCCCCTTCCCCGGTCCGGCTGGGGCAAAACGGCTGTGGCAGCGCCTCCCGGCAGCACCGGATTGACAATCCGCTTCAGAACGCATATAATTCTTCATACCACGTTCCACCGGTGGGCAGCCGGATCATACAGCTTCCCAGTAGAAGTATATCCCGGTTTTTCGGTTTTATGCCTCCCGGATACCGTTTTTCCCCGCCAATCCCCCCCTGGAAATGAGATGTTACCATTGAAAAAGAATGCTG
>JAZSDN010000102.1:0-20939 GCA_045531205.1 Clostridia bacterium
TTACATTCCTGTTGCATAACTTGTTTTCTAATACCTTTTTGGGGCTTCCCTTGGGAAGTCTGTTTGCCATGCCTGTTTTTATTAGATAAATTTTTAACTTTTTTTATTTTACCTATTGACTTTTAATAGTTAGTCTTTCGTTTATCTTAAAAATTAAATCTTTTTAAGATTTGCATATACGCCAAGTAATATTTTTGTACCGTGATTATCGAATGCTATTTCAAGCTTTATATCGTTACCCACAGGGGTGGCACTTAAAATTGTACCTTCGCCGAATTTTTTGTGCAGAACACGTTCTCCTCTTGAGTAGCCCTCGCCGCTGTAGGTGGGTTCTGCCTTGACCTGATAGCCTGTAAAGCCTGCAGGCTTTGGTGCGGATATGTTTGCACCAGTCTTAAAGCTTGGCTCGGAAGAGTGAACGTTTAAGAGTTCATCGGGAATTTCGCTGACAAAGCGTGAGGGCTTTGCGTAAATTGTTGAGCCCTGAAAAAGTCTTTGACGGCAGTTTGTAACAAAAAGTTCTTCTTTTGCACGGGTAATACCTACATAGCAAAGTCTTCGTTCTTCTTCAATTCCTTCGCTTGTATCAGCTGAACGCATTGAGGGGAATATACCCTCTTCCATTCCGCATAAGAATACAACGGGAAATTCAAGTCCTTTTGCTGTGTGAAGTGTCATCATAACTGCGGCATCAACCTCGCCGTCATATCCGTCGGCATCGGAAACAAGGGACACGTTATCCAAAAATTCGCCTAATGTTGCCCCTTCGTTTTCCTGCTCGTAGGAAACTGCACCCGAAATAAATTCTCGCACGTTTTCGGCACGGGTTCTGTTTTCGTCAACATCGGGGTTTAATGTATACTGGGCAAGGTAGCCCGAATTTTCCATTGTAAGCTTTATAAGCTCTGATACAGACATTTCGTCTTTTTTATCGGCAATGCTTTTCATCATTTTGCCAAACTCGCTCATCTGCAGTTTTGCTTTTCCTAAATCGTCTGTATATTCAGGGTTTGAAATAAGCTCGAAAAGGCTTATTCCAAGCTCGTTTGCTTTTGCAAGTGCATTGCTTACAGATACATCGCCTATTTTTCGTTTAGGCTCGTTTATAATTCGTACCAAACTTAAATTGTCGCTTGGATTTTCAAGCACTTTTAAGTATGCTATAACATCTTTTATTTCCTTACGGTCATAAAAACGGTGTCCCGCTAAAATTCTGTAAGGAAGGGCTGCTCGCATAAAGCTTTCTTCAAGCACACGGGATTGTGCGTTCATACGATAAAGAACTGCCATATCGGAATATTTTATTCCTTTTTTATTTAAGGCGTGCATTTTTAAGGCTATAAAAGATGCCTCGTCACGCTCGTCGAGTGCTGTATAGCTTTCTATTTTATCTCCGCCCTGCTTTGCCGTCCAAAGCTTTTTATCGTGTCTGCCTTTGTTATTTTTTATAACCTCGTTTGCCGCAGACAAAATGTTCTGTGTAGAACGGTAGTTTTGTTCAAGCTTTATAACGGTTGCATCGGGGAAGTCTTTTTCAAATTCAAGAATATTTCTTATATCGGCACCGCGGAAGCCGTAAATGCTCTGGTCGTCATCGCCAACTGCACAGATGTTTCTATGCTCGTCCGACAAAAGCTTTACAAGGCGGTACTGTGCTGAGTTTGTGTCCTGATATTCATCAATATGTATATACAGAAATTTTTTTCTGTAAAAAGATAAAACCTCGGGACATTTTTCGAAAAGCTTTACGGTATAAGAAATTAAATCGTCAAAATCAAGGGCATTATTCTGTGTAAGCTTTTTTTGATAAAGAGAATATATTTTTGCAATGTTTTTCATACGGTAATTGCCACTGTATATTGCCTCGTATTCTTCGGGGTCCATTACCATATCCTTTGCTCCGCTTATGCAGGATAAAACTGACTGCGGCGGATACTCTTTATCGGAAAAGTTAAGTTCCTTTAAAACTTCTTTTACAAGTTTTTTCTGGTCGTCGGAATCATATATTACAAAGCTGCGCGATATGCCCAGCTTATCTATATCGCGACGCAGAATACGAACGCACATGGAATGGAAGGTTTTTACCCACATATCATCTGCTGAAGAGCCTATTAAGTCTTCTATTCTTGTTTTCATTTCTGCTGCCGCTTTGTTTGTAAAGGTTATTGCAAGAATGTTCCATGGAGCTACTCCGCATTCCCGTACAAGGTATGCTGTGCGGTAGGTAAGCACTCTTGTTTTTCCGCTGCCCGCTCCCGCGAGCACCAGAACCGGGCCCCGGACGGTGGAAACCGCCAGGGCCTGTTCAGGATTAAGCTGTGATAAAATTTCGCTCATTTTATTACTTTCTGCTTATTGCTTTTTCTGCTGCTTTTGCTATATCTTCTGCTGTTAAGCCGTAAATTTTAAGAAGGTCTGCAGGAACACCGCTCTTACCGAACTTATCCTGAATACCTACTCTTTCCATAGGAACGGGTTTGTTTTCTACTAAAACTTCTGCAACTGCACTGCCGAGTCCGCCAAAGATTGTATGTTCTTCAGCTGTTACGATAGCACCTGTTTTTTCTGCAGCGCGTACTATGAGTTCCTTATCGATAGGCTTAATTGTATGGATGTTGATTACCATTGCAGAAATTCCTTTTTCTTTTAAGATTTCTGCTGCCTTTATAGCTTCGGGTACCATAAGACCTGTTGCTATAATGGAAACATCTGTACCTTCGGAGATAACTACACCTTTGCCGAGTTCAAACTTATATGTATCCTTATCAAATATTGTGGGTACTGAAAGTCTGCCGAAACGAAGATAGAAGGGACCGTCTGTTTCGATAGCTGCTTTTACTGCTGCACGTGATTCTGTAGCATCAGCAGGGCAGATTACTGTCATACCGGGAAGTGAACGCATTAAAGCTATATCTTCTATGCTCTGGTGGGTTGCACCGTCTTCACCTACAGAGATACCTGCGTGTGTAGCACCGATTTTTACATTAAGGTGAGGATATGCAATTGCATTTCTTACCTGTTCAAATGCACGGCATGCTGCAAAAATTGCAAATGAGCTTGTGAATACTGTTTTACCGCAAGTTGAAATACCTGCTGCTGTGCTCATCATATTTGCTTCTGCAATACCTGTGTTGAAAAATCTTTCGGGGAATTTATTTTTAAATGTATCTGTTTTTGTTGATTTTGAAAGGTCGGCATCAAGCACTAAAAAGTCATACTGTGCACCGAATTCGGCAAGCGCTTCACCGTAAGCTTCTCTTGTAGCTTTCTTTTCACTCATTGTCTATATCCTCCTTAAAAAACGTTTTCGTCAAGTTCTTTCATAGCTGCTGCATATTCGTCATCGCTGGGAGCTTTGCCGTGCCAGCCTGCCTGATTTTCCATAAAGGAAACGCCTTTACCCTTAACACTCTTTAAAATGATTGCTGTGGGCTGTCCTTTTGTTGCTTTTGCTTTGTTTACTGCTTCTTCGATGCAGTCAAAGTCGTGAGCATCTGTAACAATTACGTTCCAGCCAAAAGCTTCAAACTTCTTGTCGATAGGTGTGGGGTTCATAACCTTTGTTATGTCACCGTCTATCTGCAAGCCGTTAAAGTCGATGAAAGCTGTTAAGTTGTCAAGCTTATAGTGGGGTGCATACATTGCTGCTTCCCAAACCTGACCTTCTTCAAGTTCACCGTCGCCGAGAACTGTGTATACACGGTAAGATTTACCGTCAACCTTTCCTGCTAAAGCCATTCCGTTTGCAGCCGAGATGCCCTGTCCGAGCGAGCCGCTTGACATATCTACACCGGGAACGCCCTTCATATCGGGATGTCCTTCAAGGTAGCTGTCTGTATGTCTGAAGCCGGGGATATCTTCTGTGGGGAAAAATCCTCTTTCAGCAAGTGTGCCGTAAAGTGCGGGCGCACAGTGACCTTTTGAGAGTACAAATCTGTCTCTGTCGGGGTTTTTAGGATTTTTGGGATCAATGTTCATTTCTTCAAAATACAGGTATGCCATTACATCAGCTATGCCGAGTGATCCTCCGGGATGACCTGATTTTGCTGAGTGTACTGCTGTGAGTACATGCTTACGAATGTTGTTTGCCTTTTCGCAAAGCATTTTCTTTTTTGCTGCTTCCATTAGTCTTCTTCCTTTCGTTTATATATATTTTTTAATTATTAAAACCTTCTCCTACTACTTCGCGTGCGTCACTTAATATAAAGAACGCTTTTGGATCGAGGTCCTTAACAATCCTTTTTATTTCCGAAACCTCTGCTCTGCGCATTGTGCACATTAAAAGGTTTTTGGAATTTTTAGTGTACATTCCCACTGCTTGCAGGGCAGTGACTCCTCTGCCTGTTTTTTGCATAATCTGCTTTGCAATTTCGTCGCCTTTTTCGCTTATTATATAGCAAACCTTTGCAAAGTTTATGCCTTCTACCATATAATCTATAATTTTTGTATCAACAAAAAGGGCAATTACTGCGTAAAGCGAAAGCTTTATGTTACCAAAAACTATACTCTGTGCAGTAATTATTATAAGGTCTGTTACAAGTATTGCCCCGCCTATAGGAAGAGACGGGAATTTACGCCTTACAAGCCAGCCCGCAATATCGGTGCCGCCCGTTGAGCCGCCTGAATATATTACAAGCCCATAGCCTATGCCTATTCCTACTCCGCCGAAAATTGCGGATATTATATAATCCTCGCCTATGCCGAGCACTGCGGGGTTTATTTTTGCAAAAAGGTCTACGAATACTGCATTTAAAAACATACCAATAAGGCTTTTTATAAAAAACCTTCTGTTCATTTTAAAGCTTGCCAAAAACAAAGGTATATTTAAAAGCAGTATATAAACGCCTGTTGACATCCCTGTTTTATCTGAAAGTATGGCGGCTATGCTGCTTACTCCCCCGGGAGTTATATGAAGGGGGAACAAAAACAAGTCAAATGATATTGCCGCTACTGCCGCACCAAAAGTTAAAATTAAAATGTTAATTATTTCTTTCTTCCAGTTTTTCACAAATAAGCTCCATAAGTTCCTCCACCCTCTTTGTGTTGCCTAAAAGATAAAGATAACCTATTAAAGCTTCAACACCTGTTGCTATGTGATAGTCTGCTATTTGAGCGTGCTTGGGAACTGTGCCGGGGGTTGCGTTCCGTCCGCGTTTGAAAATTTGGGTTTCTTCCTCGGTCAGACTTTCGCATATCATACTGTAGGCTTTTGCCTGTGCTTCTGCCTTAACATATTTTACCGCTTCGGCATGAAGCTTTCCAACAGGTATGTTGCCTCGTTTTACAAGGCGTGTTCTGACAAATATATCATAAACAGAATCGCCTATATATGCCAGTACAAGGGGTGAATATTCTATTGCCTTCTCCATTTTATTCCTTCTCTTGTATCTTCAAGTATTATTCCCATTGCAAGTAAGTCTGCACGTATTTTATCGGCAAGAGCAAAGTCTTTGTCTTTTCTTGCCTGCTGTCTTTTTTGTATAAGCTCTTCAATTTCGCTGTCGAGTGTTTCTTTTTCTCTGCCCGAAAGTATACCTAAAACCGAGCCGAGCTCTAAAAGCATTGCTTTTGCACCGCTTATATTTTCGCCTTTGTCTATCTTGGAGTTTATATCTCGTACAAGCTCAAAGAGTACCGAAATTGCATCTGCTGTGTTGAAGTCATCATCAAGTGCTGCTTTGAATTTTGTGCGGTATGTATCAAAGATATCGGACTGTGTATCTTCTGCTCCTTCAAGGCGTTCAAGACAGGTATAAAGTCTGTCAAGTCCTGCTTTTGACGATGCTATAAGCTCGTCGCTGAAGTTTACGGGGTTGCGGTAATGTGCTGATAAAAGGAAAAATCTTATTACTTCGCCATCATATTTTTCGAGTATATCACGAACGGTAAAGAAGTTGCCTTTTGATTTTGACATTTTTTCGTTATTTATATTAATGTAACCGTTATGGAGCCAATAATTCGCAAAAGTTACTCCGTTTGCACATTCGCTTTGTGCTTTTTCATTTTCGTGGTGGGGGAATATAAGGTCTTTACCACCGCTGTGTATATCAATTGTAGGACCTAAATATTTATTTACCATTGCTGAGCATTCAATATGCCAGCCGGGTCTGCCTTTGCCCCAGGGACTTTCCCATGCAATTTCGCTTTCTTCCTTCTGTGCTTTCCACAGTGCAAAATCCATAGGTTCACGTTTTTTCTCGCCTACACTTATTCTTGCACCAACCTCTAAATCTTCGAGTGGCTGGTGTCCAAGCTCGCCATACTTTTCGAATTTTGAAGACGAGAAGTAAACATCCCCTTCAACCTCATAAGCATAGCCTTTTTCGATAAGGCTTTTTACTACGTCGATAATTGCGTCTATATTTTCTGTTGCTCTTGGATGAATGCTTGCAGGGGTTATGCCTAAAGCTTTTGCATCCTTAAAATATTCTTCAATATATTTTTCGGCAACCTCGGGAACTGTTATTCCTTCTTCCTTTGCACGGTTTATAAGCTTATCGTCAACGTCTGTAAAGTTCTGCACAAAGGTTACTTTGTATCCGCAGTATTCAAAATAACGGCGGAGTGCATCAAACACTATAAAGGGACGTGCGTTTCCTATATGGAAAAAATTATAAACTGTAGGTCCGCACGAATACATTTTTACTTCGCCTGGTGTTATTGGCACAAATTCGTCTTTTTGCATTGTTAATGTATTATAAAGTTTCATCGTGGTTCTCCTTTTCAAGTCTGTCAATTCTTGCGCTCATACGGCAAAGTTCCTGCGAGAGCGGGTCGGGAATATGTATCTGGTCAAGATTTGAAGAAATTCTTACATTATTTCTCTTAACTATTCTTGCAGGTACGCCGACACAGGTACAGTCGGGCGGAACTTCCCGAAGTACAACGGCATTTGATGCTATTTTTGAATTATCGCCCACTTTAAAGGGACCAAGCACCTTTGCACCGGAACCTATCATAACATTGTTGCCTATGGTGGGGTGACGTTTGCCTTTGTCTTTACCTGTACCTCCCAAGGTTACTCCCTGATATATTGTAACATTATTTCCTATCTCTGTTGTTTCGCCTATTACAACTCCCATACCGTGGTCGATAAAAAGACCTTCGCCAATGGTTGCGCCCGGATGAATTTCTATCCCTGTTGCGTTTCTTGCCATCTGCGAAATCCAGCGCGCGAGGAAAAAGCGTTTCTTTTTATAAAGCCAATGTGTCAGCCTGTGAAACTCAATAGCCCAAAGTCCCGGGTAGAGAAAAAATACTTCTGCCCTGTTTCTTGCTGCGGGGTCGCGTTCTAAAATTGTATCAATATCGTTTCTTAAATGCCTGAACATAAGGGCACACCTCCTGACACTACTCCATTTATTATACAATCTTTTTAAGAAAAAAACAATATATATTTTCATAATTTTAATGTTTTTCTTGTTTTTTTGCCTTGACAGGTGCCCGATACAGATATAAAATACTCTTATGAGGTGAAAAAAATGAGAGTACGAAATAAAAAACACGCACCCGAAAGGCTTGCGGCGGTAGATAACTTAAGAGCAGAAAGCTTTGATGTATTTGAGAAAACTGCTCCCCTTCACATAGAAATAGGTTGTGGCAAGGGTGATTTTATATGCACTTTGGCAGAGCAAAATCCAAACATAAATTTTATTGCGGTTGAAAAGGTTACAAGCGTTATTATACTTGCAATGGAAAAGGCAGCAAGAAAAGGTATTACAAATCTTAAGTTTGTTTTGGGGGATGCCCAGCTTTTGGAAAATGCTCCCGAAAATTTGTGTGACAGAATTTATCTTAACTTTTCTGACCCCTGGCCAAGACGACGCCACGCAAAACGCCGTCTTACCGCTCCTTCGTTTTTAGAGCTTTACAAAAAGGTTTTAAAGGTTGGCGGACAGATTCATTTAAAAACCGATAATCCTATTTTGTTTGAATCTTCCTTAAACACTTTATCGGATGCTGATTTTAAGCTTTCGAACATTACCTTTGATTTGCACAAAAGCGATTTTGAAGGAAACATAATGACCGAGTATGAAAGAAATTTTTCGGAAAAGGGGTTTCCTATTTACAGACTTGAAGCTAGCCTTAACAACCAACACTGAAGATGCCTCAAACGGCGAATTTTCGGCATCTTCCGCCTTGTCGTCTTTGAAAGGCGCTACTCCTTTAAAATAAATTGAAAAAAATATTGACAAAAAAGTTTTGACGTGATATACTACCTAGGTATCCTTGTCCCCTCGAAAGGTGGGGACCAAAGTCCAAAAGGAGGTGTAAAGAAATGGCCGAACTCATTTACAATTATGAAACCATTTTTGTTCTCGACGCTGCACTTAGTGAAGAAGAAACTGCTGCATTGCAGGAAAAATTCACAAACCTTATCGCTGCAAACGGCGAAGTTGAAAGTGTAGACGTTTGGGGAAAAAGACGTCTTGCTTATCCCATAAACTACAAGACAGAGGGTTTCTATGTTCTTGTAAACTTCAAGAGCAACCCCGATTTCCCCAAGGAACTTGAGCGTGTTTACGGCATCACAGACGGTGTGTTACGTACCATCGTTATCCGTAAAGAAGACTAAGTTTCAGTCTTTTAGAAAGGAGCCCAAGTTATGTTAAACAAAGCTTTGCTTGTTGGAAGGCTTACAAAGGATCCTGAGTTGCGTTCCACAGGCACCGGTATCTCGGTTTTATCGTTCACTATTGCTGTTCCCCGCAACTATGTACGTTCGGGAGAAGAAAGACAGAGCGACTTTATTAACTGTGTAGCTTTTCGTAACACAGCGGAATTTATCTCGAAATATTTTGCTAAAGGCAATATTATTTCGGTTGTTGGTGAAATCCAGACTCGTTCATGGGATGACACCGAAGGTAAACGCCACTGGGCTACCGAAGTTATAGTAAACGAAGCTCGTTTTGTTGAAGGCAAAAGGGATTCATCATCGCAGATGGGCGTTATGCCTGATGCGGCTGAAGCTTCTGCTCCTGCAGAATTCGGTCCCGATGTAACCGACGACGATTTACCGTTCTGATTTTTTTGAAAGGAGAACATGGTTTCATGGATAAAGAAAAAATGGCTGCACAGCCCTTCCGTGCACGTAAACCCAAGAAAAAGGTTTGCGCTTTTTGTGCCGACAAGGTAGAATCAATTGATTACAAAGATACAGCTCGTCTTCGCCGTTATGTTTCGGAAAGAGCTAAAATTTTACCCCGTCGTATTACAGGCACATGTGCAAAGCATCAGCGTCAGCTGACAGTTGCTATTAAAAGAGCACGTCACATTGCTTTGCTTCCCTATTCAGCAGAATAATTAAAGTTTTAATGCGGCGGTTTTTTGCCGCCGCATTAAATTATTTTGTTGACAAACTGCATCTTTCGTGGTACAATACTTTCCACAACTTAATATGCTGTTGTAGCTCAGTCGGTAGAGTGCTTCCTTGGTAAGGAAGAGGTCGGCAGTTCAAATCTGCTCAACAGCTCCAGAAAAAAGCACTTCAAAAGAAGTGCTTTTTTCAATGAAGCGTTCCTTTCAGGAACATTAAGTTGCTAACGCTAATGAAGTTGCCTTTGGCAATGAAGTGTGCCTTGCGGCACATTAAGGAACGCTTCGCTTCATAAATTTGCAAAGCGGATTTACTTCATAGTGGCAAAAAGCCACTGCTTCATTTTTGCCGATAGGCAAATACTTCATAAATGTATTGCATCTATTATGTACTCGAAAACCAAAAAAGAGACTTCCTTTGACGTCTCTTTTTAAGTAAGTATCATTCTTTTTCAAATTTAATAATATCTTCAATTTTACAATCCAATGCCATACAAATTTTATTTAAAATAAAACTATCGTATCCGATAACTTTGTTTTTGTAATAATTATCAATTATGTGATAGCGGATGCCTGTACGCTTTGCCAGTTCATATCTTGAAATGTTATATTTATTTAAAGCAGAGTCCAGTATAATTTTTATCATAAATTCACCCCTGAATATATTTTAAAAAATATATATCTTATTGACAATTCCCTTGAGAAGATATATACTTATATAAGTATATTTGAAGGAGGATTTTTATGGCTGAATTCTGTTTGGATTGCTGGAACAAGCTGAACGAAAGCTTTGACAGCGAAAGAAAATATATTCTGTCAAAAGAATTGTATTTATGCGAAGGTTGCAACGAATATAAATCTGTAATTATTATGGAACGCAAGGCATACTATATACATAAATTCAGATTTTTTATTTTCCCTTTCAAAATCATTTTTATACTTGTGTATATTGCTTGGAGGTTGCTTATACTCCCTTATTTAATATTTAAATATGTCAAATTGAAAAATAAACACAATTGATTTCTAAAAAAACGCCTTTTCAATATGAAAAGGCGTTTTCAATTATTTTCTAACATTAAGTATGTTATCATATTTTACAAAGTTTTCGTAAACTTTAGTGTAATCTGTCCCTGAAGGTATATATTCCTTGTCGGTTGCAATGTTTTTACAACCTTCTTCAACCGAGCTATAAACTCCTGCTCCTACTCCGGCTAAAATCGCCGAGCCAAGACATGCTGTTTCTTTATTTTTTAAGGTCAAAAGGCGTTTTCCTGTTATATCGGCTTTCATAGAGCACCATAAGGGACTGTTTGCGCCACCGCCCATAACACGGATTTCGGAAACCGGAACATCAAGATAATCCAAATTACTTTTAAGAATGCAGGCTACCGATTCCATTATACTTCTTGCAAAATGTGCAGGTGTATGCTCGGGAGCAAGACCTGTAAAGCTTCCCCTTGCATCGGGATTGTATTTTGGCATAGTTGAACCGCAAAGATAGGGTAAGAAGGTTACTCCATCGCTTCCTGCGGGGATTTTTTCTGCCATTTTATCAATTTCCTTAAACGAAATATCTTTTAAAAAGGCATCTTTAAACCATTTGAGTGCCATACCTGCGGTAGGACTCCACGAAAGCAGACAATACCCTCCGTCAAAGCTGTAATGGCAAGGCACAAAGCTATCCTCTTTAAACTTTGGAACAGAGTCTGTAGGAACATATATTGCCATGGTTGTTCCCGTCATTTCGCTGATAATTCCTTTTTTTATAACTCCTGCTCCTATTGCTCCTGCTACCTGATCCATCGCCGAGGTGACTACCTTTATTCCTTCATAGTCGCCAACATATTTTCCGCTGTCTTCAAGTCTTGGAAGTTGTTCCTTTGAAACGCCGATAAAGTCAAGCATTTCGTCCCACCAGTCTGCTTTGTTTATATCAAAATAAATAGTCGAAGACTGCAAAGTCTTTTCTGTAACAAACTCTCCTGTAAGCTTATAAAGAAGATAATCCTCAAGCAGAAAAATCTTTTTGGTTTTTGCCCATATTTCGGGCTCATTACGCTTTACCCACAAAAGCTTGCAGGCAGGCCAGGTAGCCGTAATTTCGGGCTGACCTGTAATTTCGTAAACTTTTTTTCTCCCAAAATGGCGGTTTATAATTTCTGCCTCTTCTTCGGCACGATTATCAAGCCATACTATGGCATCGCATACGGGGATGCCGTTTTCGTCTGTTAAAATAAGAGTTTCGCACTGGGTGTCTATTGCCAAACAATCAACCTCGGATTTTTCCCTTGCTACCCCGATTGCATCCTTTAACAGTTCCCAGTATTTTTCGGGTTCAAGCTCTACTCTGTTGCCTTTTGTTTTTAAAGTATATTCCCTGTTTGAAGACGCAATTTCGCAAAGCTTTTCATCAAACAAAACTGCTTTTACCGATGTAGTTCCAAAATCAATTCCTAAACATTTCATAGCATACCACCAAATCATTATTTTATTAAGTTTATAATACAACATAAATTCACACTTATCAATATAATTTTGTTTTATTTTTTGTTTTTTTGAGAACCGAAATTAAAACAAAAATATTCGCTCATACTATTTTTTTATTTTGCTTGCATAGGTAATGTTTTTATGATAGAATTATTCATATATGTCGATTTTTGTAAAAAGAGGTGAAGCTTTGGTGTTTTCTCTCGGTTGGTGTCTTTTAATTTTGGCAATATTTATTGGTATTCCTTTTGTTTACACAAAAAAAGGTATAAAGTACAGCGTAGGTCTTGCATATATTATAGGAGTAATAGTTTTTTCTGTTCTTTCTTACTCTTTTTTAGGTGCAAAAGGAATTTTATCGGCTTTTATATATTCTGCACAGCTTTTTGCTTTTGGTCTTTCGGGCAAGGATTTGCTGGAGCTTGCATCGGCTTTTGTTAATGAAATGAATATTCCTGCACTAATCGCAATATGGAGTATTTATATTGTTTGTCCAGTGCTTACGATAAGTGCTTTTCTTTCCTACATAAAAAAAGGACTTGACAGAACGGCTTTACGCACAAAATTTTTTAAAGATATTTATATTTTTACAGAAAAAAATTATAACTCTTCTTTACTTGCAAAGGATATTTGCAAACAAAACAAAAAGGCTTTGGTTATTTTTGCTGATACAGAATCTTTGGAAGACACTTTCAGAAATTTTTGTGTATCACTTCCCCTTTGCAAGGTTTACTCTCTTTTAAACAAAACAAACAAGCTTAATATATGCTTTAACGATACAGATACAGATGTTTTGCTTGACAAGCTTTCGGCTTTTTCACAGCTTGCTCACAAAAAGCACGCCGACATTTATGTTTTTTCGGAAAGCAAAATTGCCGAAGAGGTTTGTGACGGAATAAAGGAAGCCTCGGAAAATACTAATCTACGCATTATAAATACAAAGGCAATAATGGTGCGTAATATTTTGTGGGATTATCCTCTTTTCTCGAATTTGCAAAACAAAAACGAGCTTAATGTTTCGGTTTTAGGGGTTGGTGGTTTTGGCGGTTACTTTGCATCAAATGTTTTATGGTGCGGACAGATTCCCGATTGCAATTTAAAGCTGAATTTAGTTGACCGTGACCCGGACACAAATCTTTTAAGGCGTATTTCGTCAAATATTTTCAAAGAAGATTTTGATATAGAAACATTTAACGCAAATATCGACACAAACGACTTTTTTGCATCGATAAAAAATACACGTCTTATAAATTCAGACTATATTATGATTTGTCTTGGGGATGATGATTTTAATATAAGAATTGCCCGCGAGCTTAACGTATTTTTCGGCAGACTCAAAAAGGCTCCCCTTATTGTTACTCTTATTGAAAACCAGAGTAAATTTGAAGTTTTAAGCACCTCTCTTTTAAAAGAGAATATTGTGGCTATAGGCGGAATTGAAAATATTTACAGCGTCGACAATATTTTTAAAGACAAATATCTTTCCCGTGCCTTTGAGGTTTACAAAACTGTTGAAAAAAATTATGGACACGATGCTACATTGGATGGTTTTTATATGCAAAAGCAGATTGATATATATTCTTCTTATGCAAACGCCGTGCATTGCAAGTATAAGGTTTATTACCTTACAGATAATGATTTTGATGCTTCGTACGAGCAGATAAAAACTCTTGCCGAAGCAAAGGTTCACATTTTAAGCCGATGCGAGCACGACAGATGGGTTGCCTTTGAAAGATTGAAGGGATATATTGGTGTTCCCAAAAACGAGCTTGAAGACTTTTTGCGTGCAGGCAATAAAAGGGGCAAGGCTCACAAAAACGAAGCTCTTAAAATACATGCCTGCATTGCCGACATTGATACAGTTGGAGAAATTGACAGATTTATGGAATCGGAATTCGGCATAAAACAGAATTTAAAGGAAATCGACCAACTTATTGCCGCAAAAACGGCAGATTTATGGTTTACGCAAGGCAGGTGACTTTATGTATATTCCAAAACCGCTCGACACATCGGATGTAAGCCTTCCTGATGATATCAGGGAAATTTCGGAGATGATAGCCAAAAATACTCATGAACAGTGGGCGGTACAAAAAATAAAAGACGGCTGGAAATGGGGAGAAAATTTAGACGAAGAAGCAAAAACTCATCCTTGTCTTATTGAATACGAAAGGCTTTTGGAGGAGGACAAAGAATATGACAGGGTTACTGCTTTGGAAGCAATAAAGGTACTTTTAAAACTTGGGTATAAAATAACAAAAGAATGAAGGGGAAAAGATGATGAAAAGAGGACTTATTTTTATTTTGGCAGTTATGCTCACATTTACAAGCATTTCTGTTTGTGCTGCTGTGTATCCTACCTATGAAGGCGCAAATAAAAACGCAGTAACACCCACTCAGCGTATCAATATTGTATATGACAATACTGATCACGGCTATGTTGACGAAATTATTGATACAGTTTTTACTGTTGCCGCTATTGACGAAACAAGCGATATATGGCTGTATCCGATTGCAGGCTCGCACGGCCCTGTGAAAATTGAAAATACAAAGGCTTTTGTAGACAAGCACTACACTCTTTATTCAAAGCCGAGCAACGAATTCAAGGCAGAAAACGTTTTGCAGACTGCCTGCAACGATTTGATTGCTGATACATCCTACGAGTCAAAGAAGTTTGTATATTTTTACTGTAACGACACTGCGAGCATAAACTCATACTATACACTTGAGTTCTTCCGAGGTCTTGCAGAGCAGAATCCCGATATTACATTCTGGCCTTTTTACAATTTTGGAACCAGTTATGACTATTTCAATAATTCTAATATAGAAGGTCTTGACGATAAAGATTTTCTTGAAATGTCGCTTATAAAAACAGGCTATTCAAGCTGTGCATATACATACACAAAGGAAAGCGGTATTTTACAGATTTCAAAGGGCGTTGCTGACAGAAATATTGTTGTAGTCGCAACGAACAGAGAGTCTTCTGCTCCCTACATAAGCGGATATATGGCTGATAAAGAAAATTATGCTAAAAATGCTACTAAAGGCAGTATTAAAGGTGTTGCTTTAAGCTACAACCATATTTGCCTTGAAGGCACAGAAAAGTCAAGAACCATTGCTCTTTTTACAGCTGACGGACAAACTGTTTCTCCCCTTGAAGAGGATATTATAATCCCTGTAACAAATGCCTACGATATAGCGGTTTATTACAGATCTACCCCCGGTGCAGGTGTTTGCTCTGCCGATACAAAGTATAACAGAAAGCAGGACGATAAGGTTGTAAATGCCTGGGCACCTGAAGAAGGTACGGAAAAAGATATTTTTGCAGAAGAATCATCTTCGTTATTTGATTTAACAGTTGGCGAAAAAGAAACTGAAGAAACCTCGGTATTTTCCAAGATTTTAAATGTTGTTTTATCAGTTTTAAAAGGAATAATAAGAATTATATGGATAGTTTTAAGACTTGGTTTGCTTATATTTATTTTCCTTTTAATTTTACACAAAAAGTTCAGAAACATTGTACATATTAAAATTTTGGAATCAAAGTTTGGTCCTACATTCGAAAGAATTTCGACCAAAATTACAAAAAATATTAAAAGCTTTACAAACACCGTTACAGGTATAAAGGGTACTGCAAAGCTTGACGAAAAGTTTGTATTTATTTCACATTCAAGCAAGGACGTAGCTATCCCGAACAACAGAATCGAAACTGTTGTTCGCGAGCTTGAGCAAAAGGGTGTAAAGTGCTGGCTTGCTGAAAAGAATATTATGCCCGGTCAGGATTACAACGCTGTTTTACCCGAAGCTATAAGAAACTGTGCTCTCTTTATTCTGTTCATTTCCCCGAATGCGGTTAAATCTGACGAGGTTGTTACAGAAATTTCAACTGCTAAAGAATATCACAAAATGATAGTTCCCGTGCAGATTACTCCTTTTGATTTGTTTGGTCAGTTTGACAGCTGGAAATATATGCTTAAGCAGTATCAGAAAACTGATTTGTTCAGCAACAAAAAAGAAGATGTGGATGCTCTTATCAAATACATCTGTGATATTTATAATAAGTAAAAGCAAAAGCGTATCGGAAAAACCGATACGCTTTTACTTTTTAATATTCTGTGCTATGCTGTGCACATACCGCTGCACATCTAACAAGACACGCAGTAGAAGTTATAAGAAGCGAGAAAAAGCCGAGCAAGCCGGCTGCCAATATAGCTGTTATAGGACTTGTAATGGCAAAAATTTCTGCTAAAAGTATTATTGAAAGCAGTATAGTTCCTAGTACTCCCCAAATCAATGCAGATATTACCGAGCTTATGCAGGAACACCCTACACTGTTACGGATTTGCGTAACATTTATTGGAAGAAAAGTAAGGTATACTACGGCTATTCCTAAAAGCACCCATAAAAAAGCAGGTGTCAGCGTTATAAGACTAAGTCCTGCTAAAATGCCTGTAATTATTGCTATAACTACACTTGCAACTATTGCAAGACCTGTGCAGTCTCCATTGCATCCGCAATTTATTCTTGTCATATATTTCACCTCCTTTTATATTATATGCTTAAAGTCAAAAGAATGTCAGTCTTCAAAATCAACATCTACAAGGATAATATCGTCCCCCATTTTCTTGATTTTGTCCCACCCTATTACATACTCGCTTTCTTTCCCGAAAAAGCCAAGCTTCTTCCCTTCTCTTAAAATTATTATGGCAGAAAGCTTTCCGTCTGTTTCGTCAAGCAGTAAATCGGTTATGTAGCCAAGGCGTTTGCCGTCGTTTATGTTTATTACTTCCTTTTGCCTGAAATTATACATTCTTATCATTTTTATCTCCTTTTTTAAGACCGCTTACATAAAATTATATGAAGCGGTCTTTTGTGTCATTCTGTAATTTTTTTCATAGCAAAAACCGCTGCCGAAATATCCCTTTCGGTATTAAAAGGCCCTACAGAAAACCGCAAGCTTTCTTTTATTCCAAGCGTTTTTGCCGCAAGCGGGGCGCAATGCAAGCCGCTTCGAACTGCAATATTGAATTCACGGTTTAACCTTTCTGCTAAAAATGCGGCGTCGTGATTTTCGCTTACAAGGGAAACAACGCCTGTTCTCTGTTCTTTGTTTTTTGGCAATAAAAGCTTTATGCCTTTTAAGTCATAAAGTCCCTGTGCAAGCTTATCTGCAAGCATTTTTTCATAATAGCCTATTTGTTCTACACCCGTTTTTAAAACATATTTTGTGCCTGCACAAAGCCCTGCAAGCCCCGGAAGGTTTAGGGTTCCGCTTTCCATTCTCTCGGGATAAATATCGGGAAGATATGGAGTTTCAGAATTGCCTCCCGTACCACCCTCTAAAAGAGGATAAATATTTATCCCCTCTCTTACATAAAGTCCTCCTGTCCCCATAGGTCCAAGCAAGCCTTTATGCCCGGGGAAGGCAAGAATATCTATAAAGTCTTTCTCTACATCTATATTTACACTGCCTGCCGATTGTGCCGCATCAACCATAAAAATTATGCCCGTGTTATATAAATATCTGCCTATTTCCCTTATAGGATTTATTCCCCCCGTAACATTTGATACGTGAGTAATGCAGACAAGCCGTGTTTTTGGGGTTATTTTTTCGGCTATATTCTGCATTGTTACCGTTCCGTCAGGCTGACATCCGCTTATACTAAGCCCTACTCCCTTTGTTTCAAGCCTTTTTGCAGGTCTGTAAACGCTGTTATGCTCCATGGGAGATATTATAATCTCATCCCCCCTGTTTAACACGCCTTTTATTCCTGTGTTTAAAGCTTCGGTTGCATTTTTGTAAAAAAATATTCTTGAAGGATTTTCTATTTTAAAAAGCTTTGCAAGCTCTTCTCTTGTTTCATACACCTTCTCTGCCGCCATAATGCTCATGCGATGCGCACCTCTTCCCGGGTTTGCCGCATATTCGTTCATACATCTTAAAACTTCAAGCGATACGCTTTGCGGTTTTGGGAAGGTTGTGGCTGCATTATCGAGATATATACCCCTCATTGCTTCCTCCTGCCGTTTCGTCCCATATTTTTTTAATTTCTATCCCTGCAGAGCCCGAAATGTTTAATACTCTGTCAAGATTCTCTTTTCGGAATTTTAAAGCATATTGACATCCCTTGTCTCTTAAAAAAGCAGGTGCCGAAACTATATCGGCTCCTATGCCTTTGTATTTTAATATTTTTTTAAGTTTTACCGCCGCGGTAACAGACGGTACTGTAGCTAGCATATTATCATTCCTTTCAGAAAAGTATATTTTACCGCACATAATATAATATGCTGTGTCTTATGCTTTGTGCTTTTCGCTTTATAGGTAATATTTTATAGGTTTATGTATATTATGTTATATGAAAGGTGTGTGTTTTAATGTTTGAAAAAATTGTTTCTATTTTAGCTGACCAGAAAAATATTCATCCAGATACTCTAACACATGACAGCAAATTTGAAGACTTAGGGTTTGATTCTCTTGATATGCTTGAGTTTGCAATGGCACTCGAAAGTGAATTTGGCATAACTTTAGACTCTGCACAAATCTCAACTGTTGGGGAGCTTTGCGACATTATTACTGCTTTGAAAGGTGACATTTGACAAAAAAATGTGCACTTTTCGACAAATTACGACAAACAGGAGTATAATGTTTTAAAAAGAATTAGTTTCCAGCAATTTCCATTTTTATTCTTACGCTTATTCCCGATTTGTGATTATTGCATCCCCTCCAAATTGTATTTTATAATAATTTTACAATATTCAAGAAATGAGGATTTTTTATGCCTGACTGTACTTTAAATTATTCAATTGTATCAAAAATCGAAAACGGAACCACTATATACGGCATAGAAGTAACAAAAACCTGTTGCGGACATATTGAACGCAGCTGCGTTTCCGACATAACATCAAAAAGAGACGAAATTATGCTTTTGTTTGAAAAAGTGCGACTTGGAAACGTAACTCCCGTTGCCCTTTTTGACATTGCAGAAGACTTTATAACCGAAAAAGCTTTAACCCTATTTTAACCTTTTGCATAATATGCTTATGTGGGAGGTGTATACTATGAAGCTTTTTATAGTAAGCGGTGACAAAAGAATGCTTTACGCAAAGGAGTATCTGAAAGCCAGCGGCTTTTTGGTTCCAGAGTATTCAAGCTTTGATGAGGGTGCCCGCGACACCGATGTTTTTATTTTAGGCACTCCTGCAACGCGTGATAAAAAAAGCTTATTTATGCCGGTATTCACTGCCGATGTTAAGGCTCTTTTAAGTTTTGGAAAACCCATTTTGGGCGGGTATACAAATTTTGAGGATGAGTTTGTCCGTCAAAGTATCATAGACTACGCACAAAATGACGCCTTTGCTTTAGAAAATGCTTTGCCCTCAAGCGAAGGGTGTATTGAAATTGCCTTAAACAGAATGCCGATAACTCTTTTGGGCTCGCACTGCCTTGTTTGCGGGTACGGTAAATTTGGTCGTACTTTAGCCTGCAAGCTTAAACTTTTAGGAGCAAATGTTTTTGCAAGTGCAAGGTCGCAAGCCGCTTTTGCTGCTATGCGTTCTGACGGAATTATTCCTCTTGATATCTTGGAGCTTGCAGACTTTGCCGAAAGGTTTGACCTTATTATAAATACAATTCCGCATATTATTATTTCTGAACCCTTCCTTAAAAAGGTAAACCGGGATGCTGTAATAATTGAGGCGGCTTCAAGCCCCGGCGGAATTGATCTTAATGCCTCCCATAGCTTGGGGCTTAATGTAATTTCTGCCCCCGGACTGCCCGGGAAATCTGCACCTAAAAGTGCAGGCGAAATTATTGCCCGTGCTATTATAAACTGTTTGGGAGATTTGTGATGGACTTATCCGGCGTTAGAGCCGGCTTTGCGCTGACCGGCTCGTTTTGTACTTTCAGCGCTGTTATACCCGAGATTAAAAAGCTGACTGATATAGGCACAGAGGTTTTTCCTATTATGAGCGAGAACGCCGCAAGTACTGACTCGCGTTTCGGCAAGGCCGCCGATTTCAAAAGAGAAATTGAAGAAATTACCGGGAAAAAGATTTGGCACACAATTGCAGAGGTGGAGCCCATAGGTCCTAAAAAACTGCTTGATATTTTAATTGTTGCTCCTTGTACCGGCAACACTTTAGGGAAGCTTGCGGGTGGTATTACCGATTCGTCTGTTTCCATGGCAGTAAAAGCTCACCTTCGCAATTGCCGACCTGTGCTGATAGCTGTATCTACAAATGACGGTCTTGGCGGCAGCGGGAAAAATATTGGTACTCTTTTAAATGCCAAAAATGTTTTCTTTGTTCCTTTCGGACAGGATAACGCTATGCAAAAACCCGCATCCCTTGTTGCTCACATGGATAAGATTATCCCCGCGGCAAGTGCTGCTTTGTTAAATCAGCAAATACAACCTGTTCTTGTGTGAAGTTTCTTTTTGTGTTACGATATAATACAAAACAAAAAATCCTGTCTTTTGACAGGATTTTTGTTTTGGCTCCCCCAGCCCGACTTGAACCAACGACAACAACGGTCGAAAATATAGTCGTGTTTCTCGCCTACGCTCGCCCCACTCGTTATTTTCTCCGAACTCACACTCCCTGCATCGTCCACCGGACGCGGTCGTGCTCGTTCCAGTTAACAGCCTTCGGCTGTTTTAAAGCTTTCTTCGGTTTATATTCAATTTAAAAAGCCAAACAAAAAACCACCCTTTGGGTGGTCTTTGTTTGGCAAGGCAGAACAATAAAGATGCAGACATAAAAATTAGCTTTGCGAAAGCAAATCCACCTCAACTTCTTCCTTATTCACTATTACTTATTACTTTCCAAAAATCGACAAGTATTTTTAGGGAATAGTGAAGAGTGAATATGTAAAAAGTAAAATCGACATTCCTCTATCGAAGAATGTCGATTTTTGGCTCCCCCAGTTGGACTTGAACCAACGACAACTCGGTTAACAGCCGAGTGCTCTACCGACTGAGCTATGGAGGAATATTGAATTAAAAAAAATGGGTTCCGGCAGCGACTTACTTTCCCGGGCAGTCACCCGCCAAGTATCATCAGCACTGCAGAGCTTAACTTTCGTGTTCGGGATGGGAACGAGTGTGTCCTCTGCGTAATAACCACCGGAATCCATATTCTTT
>JAZSDN010000061.1:0-18832 GCA_045531205.1 Clostridia bacterium
CATTGAAAACTATGTTCATTACTTTAATAACGAAAGATTATCATACAAATTAAATTACAAAACCCCTGTTCAATATAGAGTTGAACAAGGGTTTGCATAATCCGTGGTTTTTTAGTGTCTACTTTTACTTGACAAGTTCAGCACTTTACTGCAGAGTGTTTTTATTTAGTCAAGTTTAAACATCTTTGTTTCGCCAAAAATCATATCAAATTCAAACTCGGTTACATTTTCAGCATAGGTTTTCTTTTCATACACCTCATAAGGCGAGCAAGCCTTGGGAAGGTGTATTTTCTTTTTACCTGTGCTTGATGCATGAATTGTTATATATCTCGGGTTCTGGAACACAACCTCATCCTGCCAGTTCCAGATATGACATCCCGACCATTTTGCAATAGAACGTATAATTTCGGCACCCACTACCTTCGAACCGCACCAGAAAACATTGTATCCGTCTGCCTTTTTATATACAAGTGCACTTTTTCCGTCGTCCTTGAAGGTTCCCAAAATTTCTGCATCTGCATCTTCTGCGTAGATATAAGGAGAAACTACCGAAGGCTCATAGTTACCAACATTCCAGTCAGGTGATGTTACTGCATTTATTCTTATGTGCCTGTCTAAAGAACCAAAGGTTTTTCCTTTGTCGGCATATTTCATTTTATCGTCTTCCACAATGCCGAACATAGGTACCGCTACAACATTTTCCTGTTTAAACTTTATACCTGTCAAGTCTTCCATATTATCTACCGAGAACTTTTTGTCTTTATCGGTATTTATAATCCCTGAAGCATACATAAACAGTGCCGTTGCATTATTCTTTTTAAGCTTTGCCTTTATTTCTTCTCTTTCCTTGTCTGTCAGGCAGTAGTCATTAAAGAACACATACATTTTATAATCAGGCATTTTGGGGTTTGCCAAATCATTGTGATAATAAATATCAACACCCGCACCGATTCTTGCAATTTCGTAGTTACGCATATACTCAATAGTATCGTGAGTTGTTTTAGGTCCTACCATATTTACGCTTTCTTCATCGTAAATAAATGCAATCTCATGTTTCTTGTCACGGTCTTTTGAATAGAACTCCTTGGCAATTTCCGTCTGTCTTGCAAAAAGCTCATAAGCTTCGGGGAACTTATATCTTCCTCCGCCCACGTGCTGGTCAAACCACCAGCCCTGCAAATCATCGCCAATGTTTCTGCCGAAGTTTCTCTTCAAAACATTAACTGTGTCTTCCGGCGTATATACATCGTATGCCTGTTTGAATATGTCTATCTCTTTATGACAGCGTGTATCGTCTTCAACTACAAACATACGGTTGTGAAGGCGCATTGAGTCATACATACATCTCTGACCTTCAAATCCGCCTCTCTGACGGTTTTGGTAAACACCGGGTGCCGAGAATATATCTATATATCCTGATTCTAAAATTTCATACACCGCAGGTACGGATGTAGTATTAAAAAAGTGAGTTGCACCAAAATTCCCGTAAAACGCACCTGTTAAAAGTTCTTTATTTGTATCTTTTATAAGCTTGCCAAAATACATAAGCGATTTTGAAGTAGCTTTTGCTCGGGCTCTGTAATAATCAAACACAGCCATATTTTTATCAACGTTCAAAAATGAACCTATATTGAATTCTGTATCAAGTCTTTCAGGCTTTAAGGGTTCTTCGCTTCTGTATCGCATTTTGATGTCATAGTCTGCACCGCATAAATCATAACGCATATCCATAGAATAATATCTCTGCTCTAAATCGGGAATTTTTGGGTCGTCAAAAGTTGCAGTTTCATCATTCCACGCACGACGCAGATTTTCTTCTGTGCCATACTTCTCTCGAAGATAAAGCGAAAACTCTCTTTTCAAAGATTCACTGCAATCGCCGTATATTCCTTTTTGTGGGTCTGTGTGTTTTCCAAGCTGAATCCATTCACTTGTTGCACCTGCTGCAAAAAAGAGACCGGCAATATGGTCTATGTAATCTTTTTTCAAAAGCTCATTGTATGTTTCCATCAAATATTCGCCTGCTTTTATTCTCCACTTTTCAGAGTAAAGTGTATAACAGGCAGGAAAATCGTTAAGATATGATTCCGTGTATAAAGTTGCCGAAGGATGTGAACCATCTGACATTGTCATACATTCCTGTAAATTCTCTTCAACCCACTCGTTTGATGGATGAAGGCCTATTCTAAGCATAATAACAGCATCAGGAACAGCCTTAAGCAAAGCTTTAACATCCTTGTCAAGTTCATCTAAAGCATTGTCCATTATCCAGTTTGTATCACAAATCAAGAAGTATACCTTTATACCTGACTCTCCAAGGTTTTTAAGATATTCGTGGTCGCTTTTGTGAAGACCTCTGCTTGAATTATTTATTGTTGCCATCATTGGCGGATATACCTTACCCTGATGGCTTATAGCAGGACTTCCGTTTACATCAATAAGTTTACTCATAACTATCTCCTCAAAATCAGTCTAATCTGAACATTTTTGTTTCTCCAAAGCCCAAATCAAATTCAAGCTCTGTTACATTTTGGGCATAAGTTTTCTTTTCGTAGACTTCATAGGGCGAACAAGCTTTGGGGAAATATATTTTCTTCTTACCTGTGCTTGTTCCGTGTATTGTTACATACTTTGTGTTCTGGAACAATACTTCGTCCTGCCAGTTCCATATATGGCATCCTGACCATTTTGCAATAGAACGGATAATTTCGGCACCCACTACCTTTGAACCACACCAGAAGGAATGGTATCCGTCAGCTTTTTTGTATGCAAGCGCTACCTCGCCCGTTTCCTTATAATTACCTAAAACTTCAGCCTCCTCATCGCAAACCGCAAAATAAGGCGCAACAATTGATGGCTCGTAGTTTCCTATTTCCCAGTCGGGAACGTGGATGGCATTGATATGTATATGTCTGTCAAGGTCTCCAAAGGTTTTATAGTGGTCAGCATACTTTGTTTTGTCGTTTTGATTTATCGAGAACAATGGGTTTTCAGACTTGTTTTCCTGTCTGAATTTTATACCCGTTAAATCTTCCATATTTTTATACGAAAGCTTTTTGTCGGCATCGGGATTTATAAGACCTGATGCATACATAAAAAGTGCCGTTGCATTATTCTTTTTAAGCTTTGCCTTTATATCTTCTCTTTCCTTGTCAGTTAAGCAGTAATCGTTAAAGAAAACATACATCTTATAATCAGGCATTTTGGGGTTTGCCAAATCATTGTGATAATAAATATCAACCCCTGCCCCTATATGTGCAATTTCGTAGTTTCGCATATATTCCACTGTATCGTGGGTAGCCTTGGGGCCTACAAGGTTTGTGCTTTCTTCGTCGTAAATAAATGCTATTTCGTGCTTTTTATCTCTGTCAAAGGTATATGCCTCTTGTGCAATTTCTGCCTGTCTTGCAAAAAGGTCAAAAGCTTCGGGGAAGTCATATCTTCCACCGCCTATAAGCTGGTCAAACCACCAACCATGTAAATCGTCACAAATGTTTCTGCCGAAATTACGTTTTAAAAGTTCTACACTTTCTTTTGCAGAATATACAGCAAAACCTTTTTTCCACATCGGGGGGTCAAGGTATGTACGAGTATCGTCCTCAACTATGAACATACAGTTGTGAAGTCTCATCGAGTCATACATACATCTTTGTCCTTCAAACCCGCCCGGCTGACGGTTCTGATAAACCCCGGGAGCTGAAAATACATCTATGTATCCTGACTCCAACACATCTACAACCCCTGCACAAGAGGTGGTGTTATAAAAATGTGTTGCACCGTAATTCCCGTAAAATGCCCCTGTTAAAAGGTTTTCTGACAATTCTTTTGTAAGCTTGCCAAAATACATAAGAGATTTTGATGTTGCAACTGCACGTGTGCGGTAATAGTCAAATACTGCCATATTTTTGTCTACATTCAAAAATGAGCCAATGTTAAAGTCAGTTTCAAGCCTTCCCTCTTCTAAAGGCTTTCCTTCACGGAAATTTGTCTGCATTTTTATGTCATAATCAGCACCGCATAAATCGTAACGCATATCCATAGAGTAATATCTCTGCTCTAAATCAGGAATTTTGGGGTCATCAAAAGTTGCAGTTTCGTCATTCCACGCACGGCGGAGATTTTCTTCTGTTTTATATTTTTCACGAAGATACAGCGAAAACTCTCTTCTCATAGATTCACTGCAGTCGCCATATATGCCCTTTTGAGGTTGTGTATGAGCACCGGGCTGAATCCATTCGCTTGAACAACCTGCCGCAAAGAAAATGCCTGCAATATGGTCCTTGTAAGGCTTTTCCATAAGACGGTTGTATGTTTCAGTCAGATATTCGCCTGCCTTTTTTCTCCATTTTTCAGAATAAAGTGTATAACATCCTGGCAAATCCGACGCATAAGACTCTGTAAGTAATCTGTGTTTTGCAAAGGTGCCGTCAGAATATTTTATACATTCTTCCATATTTTCTTCTATCCACTCATTTGAAGGATGAAGCCCAAGCCTTAACATAACAATAGCATCGGGAACAGCTTCAAGAAGAATCTGCATATCGCTGTCAAGCCCGTCAAAAGCATTGTCCATAATCCAGGTAGTATCACATATCAAAAAGAATACCTTTATTCCCGATTCTCCAAGCTTTTTAAGATATTCGGGTTTATTGCAATGTTCTCCTTTTGATACATTTGTAATTGTCATCATCATAGGAGGATATACCTTCCCGTTGTGACTTATAGCAGGACTTCCGTTTAATTCAATAAGCTTTCCCATAATTTTCCCCTCCGCAAATTTAGTCTAATCTGAACATTTTTGTCTGTCCAAGTAACATATCAATTTCAAGTTCTTCTACATTATTTGCATATACCTTTTGTTCGTATACTTCATAAGGTGTACAATTTTTAGGGAATATAAGTTTCTTTTTACCTGTGCTTGATGCATGTATTGTTACATACTTTGTATTCTGGAATGTTACATCATCGCTTTCGCACCATATATGGCATCCCGCACTTTTTGCAATAGCCCGTATAACCTCTGCACCGACTACCTTTGTTCCGCACCAGAATGAGGTATATCCGTCTGTCTTTTTGCATACAAGTGCAGGCTTTTTATCAACTTTGTACTTTGCAATCACCTTTGCACCTTCATCTTCAGGATAAAAATAGGGAGATAAATATCCTCTTTCGTAGTTTCCTATTTCCCAGTCAGGAATATGTATAACGGCGTGTGTTATTTTTCTGTCAAGATCACCAAAGGTTTTGCCCATGTCAACATCCTTTAAAATGTCGTTTTCACACATTCCGAACGATGGTACCGCCACAGTGTTTTCCTGACACATTTTTATTCCTGTTAAATCTTCTATATTTTTTACCGAAAGTCTTGTGTCGGCATCAGGATTTATAAGTCCCGATGCATACATAAACAGTGCCGTTGCATTGTTCTTTTTAAGCTTTGTTTTTATATCTTCTCTTTCCTTATCGGTTAAGCAATAATCGTTAAAGAAAACATAAAGCTTATAATCAGGCATCTTTGGATTGGCAAAATCGTTATGATAATAAATATCAACACCCGCACCTATATGAGCAATTTCGTAATTACGCATATATTCTATTGTATCGTGCGTAGTTTTAGGGCCTACCATATTTACGCTTTCTTCATCATATATAAAAGCTATTTCATGTTTTTTATCTCTGTCAAAACTGTATGCTTCTTCTGCTATTTCGCTTTGACGCTTAAAAAGGTCATAAACCTTTTCGTGCTTGTATCTTCCGCCACCGAAATGCTGGTCAAACCACCACCCCTGCAAATCGTCGCAGATGTTTCTGCCAAAATTACGTTTTAATATTTCTATGGTATCTTCAACGCTGAAAAGGTCAAGTGCCTGCAGATATTCAGGAATTTCGGCATGCGTGCGGGTATCGTCTTCCACAACAAACATGGTGTTGTTTATACGCATAGAGTCGTACATACATCTTTGTCCTTCAAAACCGCCACGCTGACGGTTCTGGTAAACACCGGGAGCAGAGAATATGTCAATAACTCCCGATTTTAAAACATCGTAAACCACGGGCGTTGAAACAGAGTTTGTAAAATGTGTTGCACCAAAGTTCCCGTAAAAAGCACCTGTTAAAAGGTTGTCCGACAATTCTTTGGTTATTTTTCCAAAATATATAAGTGATTTTGCCGTAGCAGTTGCACGTGCCCGGTAATAATCAAACACCGCTGTTTGCTTGTCAACATTCAAAAATGAACCTACGTTATAATCGTTAAAGAGTACATCATCCGTTACAGGCTTTCCTTCTCTGCGGTGTCTCATTTTAATATCATAGTCAATACCACATCCGTCATAACGCATATCCATTGAATAATATCTCTCTGTAAGAGAAGGAATTTTAGGGTCATCAAAGCTTACACTGTCATCCGCCCACGCACGGCGTAGATTTTCTTCTGTTTTATATTTTTCACGAAGATACAGCGAAAACTCTCTTTTCATAGATTCACTGCAGTCAGCGTATATGCCCTTTTCGGGGATAGTATGTGCACCAAGCTGCCCCCATTCACTTGTAGAGCCTGCGGCAAAAAATATTCCCGCAATATGGTCTTTGTAAGGCTTTTCCATAAGGCGATTATAAGTTTCTACTAAATATTCGCCTGCCTTTTTTCTCCATTTTTCGGAATAAAGAGTATAACAACCGGGTAAATCTGTCTTATAGGATTCTGTTCTTAAAAATGCAGTTGCGAATGTCCCGTCAGAATACTTTATGCACTCCTCCATATTTTCCTTTATCCATTCGTTTGAAGGATGAAGACCAAGCCTTAACATAACAACAGCGTCGGGTACTGCCGACAAAAGTGCATTCATATCATTGTCAAGCTCGTCAAAAGCATTTTCCATTATCCACGTAGTATCGCATATTAAAAAATATATTTTTATGCCCGACTTGCCTAAATTTTTAAGATACTCGTGGTCATTTTTATGCTCGCCGTCTTGTGCGTTTGTTATGGTCATCATCATGGGAGGATATATCTTCCCATTGTGGCTTATTGCCCAGCTTCCGTTTACATCAACAAGCTTTCCCATAGTTTCCTTCTCCTTAAGTTTTAAATTTCATATTCTTTATATCTTGCTTTTGCAGTAGCGTCTGCCATAAACTCAATCAATGTTCCTTCGGGCTCGTAGCTTTCGGAAATTATTGAATCCAAAAGCTGTATCTCGTTTACATATTTACCAAGAGTATACGGAATTAAAACCTTCATCTTACTGCGTTTACCGGGCATTGTTTGGTCAAGTGCATTCATAAGTGCATCTGTATTTTCGCCCGTTTTTGCCGATATATAAACACAAGTTTCTGTATTCTTTACACTTTTTAAATCTATGCCCGCCTCATCGCATTTATTGTAAACCGATATTATGGGCTTTCCGTTACAACCAAGCTCTGAAAGCAGATTTTGCACAACCTCTGTCTGATTGTGCATCTGGTCGCTTGATGCATCTATAATATGAAGTAATACATCTGCCTGTACTGCTTCTTCAAGTGTTGATTTAAATGCTTCTATAAGATGATGAGGGAGCTTTCGTATAAAGCCTACTGTGTCTATCAAAAGACCCTGCCTTCCGTCGGGTAAGGTTATGGCTCTTGCGGTGGGGTCAAGCGTTGCAAAAAGCATATCCTCTGCCAAAACTCCTGCATTTGTAAGAAAATTCAGCAATGTGGATTTTCCTGCATTTGTGTATCCCACTAAAGCGGCAATGGGTACTTCGTCTTTTTTTCTGCGTTCTCTTATAAGGTCGCGGTGGCGTTTTATTGCTTCAATTTCCCTTTCAAGAGAGTGTATGCGGGTTCTTATATGACGTCTGTCAGATTCAAGCTTTGTTTCGCCGGGGCCTCTTGTGCCTATACCGCCACCAAGTCTTGAAAGCCCTGCATATCCGCCTGCAAGTCTTGGAAGATTATATTTAAGCTGTGCAAGCTCTACCTGAAGCTTGCCTTCCCCCGACCTTGCTCTGCCTGCAAAAATATCGAGTATAAGAGCACTTCTGTCAATAACCTTAACACCTAATGCCTCTTCAAGATTACGAAGCTGTACCCCTGTAAGCTCATCATCGGCTATTACAAGGTTTGCTTCTAAGCTTTCGCAGGCTTCTTTTATTTCAAGCAGTTTTCCTTCGCCTACATAAGTAGCTTTTTCAGGGGTGTCCTTATTCTGGACAATATGCCCCAAAACCTCTGCCCCCGCAGTTTCGGCAAGACTTTCAAGCTCCCTCATTGATTCCTCTGTGCTATCCTCCAAAGGATTTATAAGGTCACGGTGTACCCCTACTAAAATTGCCTTTTCTCTTCCCTCTTCGTTATAGAACATTAAATATTCCTCACTTATTTTTTACAGTAAAATTCCAAAGGTCCTGACACATTTCGTCAAGATTTCTTGTTGCTTCCCATAAAAGTTCGTCTTTTGCCTTTTTGGGGTCAGCATAACATTCTGCAATATCGCCGGGGCGACGGTCAACAATTTTATAATTTATCTTTACACCGCTTGCCTTTTCAAATGCTTTTATTATATCAAGCACGCTGTAGCCGTTCCCTGTTCCGAGGTTGTAAATCTTAACCCCTGTTTCGTTCTTTATTTTTTCTATTGAACGAACGTGACCAAGGCTTAAATCAACAACGTGTATGTAGTCACGAACACCTGTTCCGTCGTGTGTGGGATAATCGTCACCGAATACGCTTAACACTTCAAGCTTGCCTGCAGCAACTCTTGATACGTAGGGCAAAAGATTATTGGGTATACCTGTGGGGTTATCGCCAATAAGACCGCTCTTATGAGCACCAATAGGATTAAAGTAACGAAGCAGTACAATGCCCCATTCGTTGTCAGCTACATATAAATCCTGTAAAATCTGTTCTATCATAAGCTTGGTACTGCCATAAGGATTTGTTGTGTGAAGCGGAAAATCTTCTCTTATCGGCACACTTGCAGGGTCGCCGTAAACTGTTGCCGAAGAGCTGAACACAAGCTTTTTAACATTATACTTTGACATAACATTGCACAAAACAAGTGTGCTCATAATATTGTTTTCGTAGTATCTTAAAGGAATTGCAACAGATTCTCCAACTGCTTTAAGACCTGCAAAATGAATTACAGCATCAATTTTATTTTCTGCAAAAATTTTGTCTACCGCATCATAATTTACTAAATCTTCCTCATAAAACGGAAAATCCTTGCCTGTAATTTCCTTTATTTTTTCAATAGCATCAGGTGAGGAATTGCAGAAATTGTCAACCACTACAATATCATACCCCGCATTTAAAAGCTCAACCGAAGTATGACTTCCTATATACCCTGCTCCGCCTGTAACCAAAATATTCATAATAAATTCTTTCCTTTCCTTATTTAAATACTATTCTACCATTTTTTGCTGTAAAACAGCCTTTCTCAAGTGACATTGTACACCATAACACAAGTTTTGTAAATAAATTTTTTAAAATTCTTGAAGTTATTTTATCATTATGTTATAATACTTTATAAAGCAGTATTTTTTTGCTTTTGTGTAAAAATTTATATTTTTTAGGAGTTGATAAAATGCAGGTATTGGCTTTTGGTTGCCATCCCGACGATATAGAAGTTGCTTGCGCCGGAACTATGGCAAAATATGTTAAAGAAGGTCATAAGGTTACAGTGTGCCACGTTGCAAACGGCAACCTCGGACACGAAATTATTAAACCTGACGAATTAAGGGAAATGCGTCGCAAAGAAGCACAAAACGCAGGTGCTTTGGCAGGTATAGAAGTTTTAACTTGTGACATCGGTGACGTTATAGTATATTCAGGCCAAAAAGAACAAAGAGATAAGGTTGTAGATATAATCCGTAAGGTTCAGCCCGACGTTATAATCACACACAGCCCTAACGACTATATGCCCGACCACGTAGCTGTAAGCCAGCTCGTATTCGACGCATCATTTGCAGCAAGCGTTCCCCATTACGAAACAAGCGTTCCCGGTGCTGCAAAAATAACTCCCATATATTATATGGATACTTTAGCAGGCGTAAACTTTATGCCAACAGAATATGTTGATATTTCCGACACCATTGATTTAAAACTCGAAATGCTTGAATGCCACGTAAGCCAGATGAAATGGATGCGTGACCACGACAACATTGATTTTGCAGAATTTGTAAAAACCTGTGCACGCTTCCGCGGTTTGCAGTGCGGTGTTCAGTACGCAGAAGCTTTTACAAAATGCTATGCTTGGCCTAAACTTGTTCCCACAAGTTTGTTACCTTAAATTTTAAATCAGAAAGGATTTTTAATTATGAATTTTATTGACACACGCAAGGGCTCATTGCTCGAAAACTTCTATCCCGAAGGATGGGACTTCGAAAAAATCGACAAATGTTGTCAGAACGCTCCTGAATCAGTACTTGACAGACAGGATTTCTGGAACAAAGATTTCAATCCTATTCCCTGTGAAACCTTAGGCGAATTTGACACTCTTATGGGTCACGAAATTGCTTTAAAAATCAAAGAAGCTCGTGACAAGGGCGAAAAGCTTATTATGATTTTACCCGTAGGTCCTATGGGTATGTACAAATGGGCAGTTTACTTCTTAAAGGCTTGGAACACTCCCTGCGATCATTTACATTGCTTTAATATGGACGAATGGGCTGACGCTGACGGCAACACTCTTCCTTCAGATGACCCCGGTGCATTCCAGAACGCAATGCAGAACGCTTTCTACAATCCTTTAGGCGAGCTTACAGTTCCCGTATCCCAGCGTAACTTTGCAACAAAAGATAACCTTCCCAAATATGCAGAAAAAATTGCTGCATTAAAGGCAGAAGGTGCAAAGCTTGTACTTATCTACGGTATTGGCAGAATGTGCCATATCGCTTTCTGGGAACCACACTTTGGTGCTGAATTTGCAACCGACGAAGAATGGCTTTCACAAACACACCGCATCGGTGCAAAGCTTCACCCCCTTACAATTGAACAGAACGCTATCACAAGCTTTAAGTCAAGAACAACTTTAGTTCCTTGCCGTGCAAACACAATAGGCCCCGGCCTCTTTATGCAGGCAGACTATGCTATCGGTGGTGCTGACGGTACATTCTCACGCGGAATGCAGTGGCAGGGTATGAGCTTCTGGACAACACTCCGTTACTCACCCTCAAGATGGATTCCTTCAACCTATATGCCCACACTCCCCGGCAAACTCTTCTTCTTAAAAGAACTTGCTGGTCCCTTGGTTGCTGAATGTAACTAATTTAACTGTTTGTATGGGATATTCCCTATAAAAAGTAATTTAAAAGGCTGAACGAAAATCGTTCAGCCTTTATAATTTTTATATAGAAAAGAAATTGGTTTTATCTGCATTATTCCATATTTTTGCAAAGCCTATACAGAGCATATCCGGGAATATGAATATTGTCCTCGCAAATGTGCGACAAAATAAGATTTTGTTTTCCTGTAATCTCCTGTGCTATTTTACAAAGTGCAGCAGTTTTCCCTCTGGCTTTGAACTGGGCATCCGGATATTTCAGGAACAATTTTACAATCCCATTTATACGTTTTGTATCCTCTGCATAATTATATGTATGATAGTATTCTGCATAGCATATATCTGCATTTTCGGGGCAAGTTCCAAAAACAATACATTCCTTATCGTCAGAATGCTCTTTTGTATAAGGAATATCAAAATAAAACTCCTTATCCATTGCAAACACACGTCTTATAATATCGTTTTTCTCATCTTTTGATAATGAAGCAATATTTTTTTCTATAAGTTCTTTTACCACAGAGAACAATTCTTCTTCACTGTGAATTTTGTTTTCAAATTCCGGAATTCCGCCAAAAGTCAAAGGCTCAACGTCAATATCAATATCAACTTCCCCGTCAAATGGGTCTGAAATATCAAATGTTTTGCAGAAAAATTTATACATAACTTCTCTTGTACATTGTTCGTAGCAATGAGGTGCTATTCTGTAAAAAGTATTAAAGCTTTCTTCCGCTCCGTATAATTCATAAATACTTTTTACTGCAGGGAACTCCCATTCAGTCGAATGCCTGGTCCAGTCACCGTCAGAAGAAGCCAGCAAAATCGGACGTGGCGCTGTCATAGCAGCATAATCAATATTACAGTACTCATTTCTCAAAAACGCAGTATTTTCACAAATACAACCGCCCTGCATTATAAGTGATACCATATTGATAGGTGCAGCCGCACGTATTCTTTCATCGCAAGCTGTTAAGAAAAATGTTTGTGTAGCACCTCCGGAAGCACCGGTACATCCAATTTTTTCAGTATCAACATAGGACAAGGAGCATACAAAATCCAACGCCTTAATGCTATTGTTTAACTGAAGAGAAAATCGTCCAAAATTATACAGCTCGTATTCTTCGCAAAAGTTTTCGTGAGGAATCTGGTCTGTGTCATTAAACCCAATCATATCATAGGCAAAAACCACCATGCCTCTCAAAGCCAAATTTGCATAACGTTTTGGAAGGTTCCCTTTTTCATCCTTCTCAATTCTTCCGTGTTCCCAATGTCCGTGAGGATTTAATATAGCAGGATATTTTTTACTTGTGTCTTTAGGTCTATATATATTTCCTGCAAGATAAAAACCCGGCAAGGTTTGTATAATAACATTTTCTATAACAAAATCATCATATTCTGCCGCCAGAGTTATTTTTGGAGAAAGAGGTGCGTCGTGTTTCAAAAGTTCAACCGATGAACTGAAACGGATTGTTTTTAAAAGTTCTTCTCTTGTTTCCTCCCACTTTGCAAGAGTTTCAACCCTTACCGGCTCCATTTTATCCTTCAAAGTTCTGATTTTAATATTTATTTTCTTCCTTTTTCTTTGTTTCTTTCGTTAGTTATTTCTTATTTATGAAGCATAAACATTATTATTGATTCGTAAAATCAAAGATTTTTCAAAAACATTTTTAATTTTCTTGCTATAACTTTATGACCGTTGTCATTAGGATGCAAGCCATCAGGCACAAAAGCCTCTCTTATTTCTTCTACCTCGGGCTGTAATCCACCCATAGCAAATAAGTCCAACACGGGCAGCGAATAATACTCTGCAACCTCTCTTATTATATCAACATATTCCTTTAAAGAACCAAAATCCTCTGCTTTTTGTGTGCCGTATCTCTGATGCTCGTTTATTCTGTGCAAAGGAGTCATTATAACTATTTGTTTCCCCAAATATTTTTTTATAAGTCCGCTAAAGAGAAAATGACACGCCCCATAAAATGTATCGGGAGTTCTGTCAGAAAATTCTCCCAAAGGAGCATCCCCGTGTCCGTAATCATTTGTTCCCCCAAAAACAACAACTGCATCGGCATCGGAATCCATTTTGTCGAATCTTTCGCAAAAAGAATTTACATCTATGTAATCGTCTTTAGGTCTGCCGGGAGTTCCCTTTTGCAAAGCATATCTTGTTCCGCTTATTCCGTAGTTTCTTGCCTCCAAAAGCCCCTCTTCTCTTTTCAAAATTGCATGGTATAACTTGTCAGGACTTGTTGCCCCAACCCCTTCTGTTATACTGTCACCCAAAAAGTTAATTTTAAGTCCTTTAAGTTCCATTTTTGTTTCTCCTTTGCTTATTAAAATTTCATTTCTATTTTTTAAATGCTTTTAAGCACTTCCCATGCTTTTATAAGACGTGTTACAGACCAGGCAGCATTTGCAGCAGATGTGGATGGCAAACAAATCGCCTCTCTGTTTATTTGAGTTTTTATATATTTTTCAAAGTATTTTTGTGCCGTTCTTCCGTTAACAAAAATCTCTTTAATATCCGCTTCTCCCAAAATTTTAGAAATATCATTTATTTTTACATTTTTAATAGAGCTATCCGAGCTTCCCGTTATATCACACGAAGCAATAACATCCCAAAGTGCAATGCGTTTTTTAAACAATAACTGCTTTTTCTCTTCAATAGTTTCAGGAACATTACATCCAAACACAGAAGAAATCACTTTCCAAAAGCGATTTTGCGGATGCCCATAAAAAAACTTTTGCTCACGGGATTTAACTGACGGAAAACTGCCCAAAATCAAAATTTTTGAGTCTTTATTATATAAAGGTGGAAATGGATGTCTCGGCATTTTTGTCACCTCATCAAACAAAATATTATAAATCGGCAAACCGACCTTTAAGCTTTATGGAATTTACACATACATTTTAAGTGTAGTCTCCTTCAAAATACCCTTTCATTGTTTATAGTTATTTCGCTTATATCTTTTTCTGTAAATCTATCGAAAATATTTGTATCGATTTCTTTTATAAAATTTATGCCACATAACGTAAGATCTGTTTTATCTGACAAGCTTTTTAAAAACTCTATATTGTCCATTTGAATATCTATTAGTGTTAGTTCTTCTAAATTAACAAGACTTCCTATTGCGTTGTAGTTACGCACCTCTCTTGCATATCCACAATATAGGCTTTTTAGCTGTTGCATTTTTTGTAATGAACTTAAATCTACATAACCAAATTCATGTAGCTCAAGTCGTTCCAAACTGCTGATCTCGGATATAAATTCAAGATTTACAAGTTTCATATCCGACAAACATCCGCCCGATATTGTCAGTTCTCTTAAACATTTAAGTTCAGAAAGATATTCAAAGTCAAATAATGAAAGACCAAATTCCAAACCCAATTCGGTTAATTTAGAAAAAGAAGTCAAAAATGAAATGTCCTCAAAACATATATCGATTTGTAAACTTTCTAAGTTCTTAAACTGACATAAAGCTTCACAATCTCTAACATCAAAATAAAATCCCGAAAGATCTAATTCCAAAACCTTTAACGCATCAGAAACATAAATTGGACTATTGTTTATTAAAAGTTTATCCCGCACCGCTTTTTCAAACTCTTGTTTATAAAAAACAAGTTCTTTTCCCACTTTCTACACTCCTTTTTGACACATTTCTCACTTACATTAAGACTAATTAACAGCGAGTAATATGAACCATTTCCCAAGCACTCGATATAACTATACGATAAAACAGACAGTACCAAAACTTATATTTGTGTTTAACTCTCTGTTATCTCCAATATTGCTTCTGTTTTTGGAAAATCCATTTGGATTTCCTCAAACAAATCATATTTGCTCATCGTTATTATTAAATTGTCTTTAGAAGCAAATATAAACAAAAATACTTCCTCACATTTATATCTTATTGCTTCAACGAATCCATCTTCATGATACTTAATCTTATCTAATTTAAATGTATAATTGGACAAATCAACTTGATACTTGTATGCTTCTTTATTAAACGAAGAAAGTTCATCAAATTCAATACAACCATCTTCCATATATTTATTATGTTCAAAATATATCAACTTTTCACCTGTATCTACGATAATCTCCAAACAATCACAACTTTGGCTGTTCACTTGGCAAAAAGTTTCTTGAGATATATATAAAAGTTTAATATTTTTAAGATTCTTTTCTAAATCATCCGTCAGCAAATCAAGATGACCAATACATTTACTTTTTCTTTTAAATGAATTGTCATGCCTATCCAACTGGTAATATGGCATATATGTTTTCTCCTTCTTTGATATCAGCAACACTAAATTCAATCAGCGTCAAGTTAATATAGATTTTAAAAAAATCTCATTCAAGGTCTCCCAATCATTTTGCTTGTTATTAGATATATTTTCAACACAGTTCTCGAAATAAATAACCTGCTCTTCTATGTATTGATTAATAATATTTATAGGTACACTCTCACCCATTTCAGAAGTATTAGCCTTCAATTCGAGTAAATGTTCTACCTCTTGTTTTATGTCATTTTTTAGATATTGCAGAAGCTCACTGAACAGCATCGGCGGAGGTGTCATCATTTTTCGAATATGTTCACACGCTAATAAGGGTCTCAAAACATAAAAATATTTTTTCAACTTTACAGAATCTTTGTTTATATAGTCATTATAATTTCTTTTTGCCATGGCTAAATAATGATATATGCCCTTTTTAGGGCAAAAACAACTATCAATGCACTCAGAAATTTTATTCCAATTTTCACTCGTTTTATAAATAATCGGAGAATTTTTCCATTCAAACACCGTTGGATTGGAACTATATAATAATCTTAACATTTTCTGTAAGTCCCATCCATTTACATCTAATGTCTCATCAAGTTGCCACTCTATAACATCTCTTGTTTTGTCAAGCCGCAAATAATATTCTTTGGGACGAACATATACAAAGCGAACATCATAATCACTATCTGGTGACGGAAATCCCCAAGCACGACTCCCTGATTCAACACAATGCAAAATTTTAATATTTTCCGCTTTCTCTATTTCTTCCATTGTTTTATCAATAATACTTTTGATATCGCTCATGTATTCCTCTCCTTTCAACAATATTCTCCAATTCTTTATATTATTAGCCAAATTTCTTACTCATAATAATATCTTCCACACTTCTTTTTTGCTTTCTTTCTCATATATGCTTATAATTGACTTATATAGTTCTGGATGGTGTTCACAACGAGAAGTATCAAATTCATAATAAAAATCGTTCCATTTTCTAAACTTATGAAGATCATAACTATTTTGATCAAAATCTATAAAGTTGCGTAAGTCTGGATCATTATCAATTATATGATCATAAGATGCACAGAGCATAATAAGTTTCATAACCCAAGTACATTCATAATTCCAAAACCCATCATCATTTGGATCACCACACTCTATATTAATCAAATCAAATGTTGCATGTCCCCACATTTCGTCAGCATCATTAGCAGAAAGTCCATTATCGAGAAGCATTTCCAATGCGTATACAGAATTTTCATTCATAACAAAAGCGAATTGCCACATAGGATTCAAACTGTTATCTTCATCATAAGGAACTCTCGGGTTACTTATATCCATTCCGTATTTTAAAAACAGTTCTGTAATTTCAGGTAAATTTTTACTAAGCTTATCCTGCGTATCACACAGAATATTTCCATAAATATGATCTAGCAAGCCCCAACCTGAAACTGCTGTTGCTCCAAGTGGGTCGGCGCCTTTTTTTAACAATTCTTCTATAGCATTTAAATCTATTTCTTCCTTTACACATTCCTCATATAGTTTGTTATTCAATTCTATTTCTTCAAGAGTATAAGTACCTTCATAACGATGTGTATGTTCAAATTCATATTCGTTCATATATATTTACACCATTCCTTTCCCAGTATTCGACAAAATTCGTGTCAAGTCAGACAAACAGTGAATAATAGAACCCACTAACTTTTCCTTAGAATCCGCGAGAATACTGGATTTTCTCACATCTGATAGTATATGTAAATATCAAATATCGGCAAACTAATCTTTAATTTTTATAGACTTGATACAAGTAAAACGTAATGGAATTGTTACCCTCTTTTGTTATACTAACTTTGAAATCTGTATACGCCAACATACGGGATTTCAAAATAGAATGTTTCATTTTCTTGATATATATAACCATATCCATAAATTGAAATATCATCTGACTTTATTTCAACAGTAAAAAAAGGAGTTACATCAGGTGTCTCATTCGCACTCATTATCCTTGTTGGTTTAGAAGTTCTAATATATTTATACAAGACTCTACATTCTTCATCACTTAAGTAAATCTGTTCACCATCTTTTGAAACTGTTATAGATTCTATTAAAGAATAGTCAGGATAATCAAATTTCTCGGCTTTTGGAAAAATTCCATTATAAACAGAATATATCACAAGTGGACATATTACAAATATCAAAAGAAACATCAAGAGGAATATCGAGATAATATTTCTTTTCGCTTTGCGTACCTCTTTTTTTATTTTTATATCATTATCGACATAATTATCCATTATTTCTCCTCTTTATTCACTATTCTTATACATAATTCGACTTTTGTCAATACTGGATTAAAATGAATTGACAACTTTGTTGTCACAAATTGGCTACGCCATGATCTCTCGCTATCACTCTATGAATTGAATTACCCCTATAAAACTCGCTATGATATGAATTCTCGTCGCACCAGCGACATATCGAGTGCAAAGCACATATCGAGTCATTTTTTGACATATCGAGAATTCGCCAGAATTCATATCGACGCTTTCATCTAAGATGAAAGCCTTTTACCTGGAGTAAAAATCTTTGCTTGCAAGGAGATTTTTACGACGCCGTCAATTGGCATACGCAACCTGAAAGGTTGCAGGCGAGTTGCAAACTCTGTATATTCCAATTATATAAGGTGATAGAAAAGCTGCAATCCAATTCCACTAGGAGTAAAAATGCTTGCTTGCAAGGGCATTTTTGCGACGCCGTCAATTAGCGCAGCGGGCAACAGCCCGCAAAAGAGCCGCAGGCTCTTAAGATTTTTGTTTTACAAAAATCTGTATGTGCTAATTATATAATTAAGTGATAGGAAAGATGCGTCATTTTAATGAATTGACAACTATGTTGTCATGAATTGGCGTTACGCCATGATTTCTCGCTCCGCTCCATGAATTGAATTGCCTTTTAATGCACGAAGTGCAATTCATGAGCCGTCAGGCTCAATTCATGAAATTTTTAATTTTCAATTCATGCCGTAAGGCAATTCATTGAGTTTGCTTTGCAAACTCATTATAACACAAGCAAATAAGAATAACAACATATAGTCTTAAATTTCTGTTTTAAAGCAAGAAAAAAGATATGCGACATTTCGCATATCTTTTAATTAAAAAAATGGGTTCCGGCAGCGACTTACTTTCCCGGGCAGTCACCCGCCAAGTATCATCAGCACTGCAGAGCTTAACTTTCGTGTTCGGGATGGGAACGAGTGTGTCCTCTGCGTAATAACCACCGGAATCCATATTCTTT
>JAZSDN010000071.1:0-8358 GCA_045531205.1 Clostridia bacterium
TCCCTACGATTTTTTAAGGAGTGTAATAAAAAAGCCTCATAAAACCCACAAAACTTTACCACAAAAGCACTGCAAATAAAAGTTATATAAAAAACAGGCGCTAAAAAAGCGCGGCCTTCGGCACGAGGGAAGACTATAAAAAAGGCTTGCCCGAGTTAGTGAGGAAGACTTTTTTATAAAAAGGCTTGCCGAACGGGAAGAAGGTATTTATAGCGCGCCCGCGCCTGCCGGGGGTGCGGGGTGTCGGCGACACACCCCGCGAAGAATATTACACCTCATCCGAGTTTTGCAAGGCAAACCCCACCTTTCCCTCAAAGGGGAAGGCTTTTTGGGGAGGGCGTGGAAGCCCTCCCCTACAACGGTATATATTTTTTGTTTGGGATTTATATTTTATATGTTCATTTTAAGGGGAATTTACAGGGCATAAAAAAAACAGCGGCGATGCCGCTGTTTTTTATTTAATTATTCTTCGGTTATAAGACCATTTCCGATATCGTTCAAAAGGTTTGATTCGCCATTATCTTCAAGGCTTATAAGGGATATAGTCATTGATACATTGTTTATATCAAACAATACGGTTTCTGCCGAAGGTGTTAAGTATTTTTCTTTCATTTCTGTAATCCTCCTTTAAACCTTATTGTGCATCCAAAGCTGCAAGACCTGCATAGCTTGCTGCCTTGGTTTTACCATATATAATTTCTCCGTTTTGAGTTTTTACATAAGGTGTTGCGTAGTAGGTGGTAGCCCCGTTTGTTACAACTACGTTTGCGTAGGTAATACCTGTTGGAACCATTGTGTTTGCATATTCAAATTTAGCGAGTATGCTCTGGTTGTCTACGCTCCAGCTTTCGGTGCCAACCTTAACGCTTCTGTAAAGAGTGTCAAAGCCGTTAGGAATATAACCTGCTTCTACTGTGGGATTTTCGGCAAGTGTTGTAATTACAAAGCCTGCTTCTGCATAGTCTTCGTAATCTTCACCAACAAGTGCGAGGAAACGGATTGCAGTATCACCACCCGAAAGTGTTACAGCCTGTGCCGCTGCGCTTGATATTGCATCATTTACAAGCTCGCTTTCTGCGTACCAGAGAGCGTTTAAGGTAAGAGTTTTATCTTCTGCGCCGATAGGTGCTTTTTTACCTTCTTCGGATGTGTAGGTTTTTGTGCCTATCTGCCAGCCCTTGAAGTAGCCTGTGTTTGATACAACATTTACAGAAGGATCAACTGTTGAAGTTACAGGACGGAGTGAGATTTCGCCTGCACCTGTTAAGTTGAGAGCTGCTGTAGCTATGGTATCATTGTTTGATGTGTACGTTACTGATACAGGGCGTTTGTTGTCGGAAATTGCAACTCTGCCTGTCTGCTTAAGTGTGTAGCCGAAGTAGTAAGTTGATTTGCTTGCCCACTGTTCGGTCGAAACAATAGAACCCATACCTATTCTAATAGCGTTAACACTGGGATCAGTTACAGAGAAATTAACTGTAACAGGACAATCAACAAAACCACTTGACCATCTCTTTGATACTACGTCAGTTGAAGTATTTTCAGCTTTGAAGTAATAATCTGTAAGAGCTGCTGTTGTATAACCCATGTTTGTAAGATATGTGTTAATAGGTGTATATGTTCCGTCAGCATTTTTATGATAGAATGTAACGTGACCTGTTGCTGTAGAGCCTCCAGGATATCTGGTAGCATCTACTACTAAAGAGTAGTTGTAGCCTGGTTCTACTGTGACATATTTTACTAAATCCATAGCTGAACCATTAATGAGATAGAAAGGTTCTTTTGTAGCAGAAGTCGTACTTAACTCAATCTTATTATCAGCAGAAATATAACTACTTAAATGGTAATCTTTAACTGTATCAGTAGCTGATTCAACTGTCCAATCAGCACTTGGAACTTTATGCGTTGCTGTGTATGTTACATCAGAATAGTCGCCTCTACCTGTAAGAGTAACTTCTTTTTCTACGTAATTTGAAGTAAATTTTTCGCTATCGTACAAGATATCGTTAGCAACGATGCCAATACTTGTTCCTTTAGTTACTCTAAAGCCGTCGTGCCATACTCTGTAGTTATTGTGAGGGCCCTGTGAAGAATAACCACCAAGACCTACCATAATTGCATTTACGTTAGGATCTGTTACTTCAACATTGAATGTTGCTGAATACTTATAAGCTGTATCAGAACCGTCCCATTCAACAGCAGTATAATTGCCCATGTTTCCAGAACTTGCCACTTCGAAATCTGTTGCTACAGTATTTTCGTAATTATTTTCTGTTAAGTATTCGTTGATAGGTGTATATGTTCCGTCGGCATTTTTGTGCATAAGCCAATATTCAACAGAACCTCTTGAACCTGAAAGAGTTGAGTAGAAGTCTGCATCTATAGCATAAGTGTAACCGGGCTGTACATCAAAGGTTTTTGTTATAGCTAATTCAGCACCGCACATACCAAGATATGTAAGTCCGTCAGCTTTTGTTTCTATTTTTGATCTGTAACGAGCAGCTTCTTCGGCGGCATTTGTACCTTCAGTTATTTTATAATCCCAACCATTGGGAATATATATAAAGTGTGAATGTGCGGCAGAGTTTTTATCTGTATATGTTACAGTTTGTGTTGTATACTCGCTTGAAATGCCTGTTTTATAGAAATATGTTGTGTTAGGAACGAGGTCAACTGGTGTTCCCTGTGTTACTGTAAAGCCTTTATGATATACTGCATAGTTTGAGTGTGTAGCACTGTTACCAACATTGTCGGGGTAACCGCCAACACCTATTCTAACAGCATCTATATTTGAATCTGTAATGCTGAAAGTAAGTGAAAGTGTGTAGGCTGCTGCAAAGCCACTACCCTCGGGTGCTGTTGTAATTCCGCCAGCAGTATCCATATCACCCTTATTTGATGTTGCATACGCTTTTGATACACTACCAAAAGCGTTAACAGAGGCTGCATAAACAGAATCTAAATAGTCGTTAATTTGTGTATAAGTACCATCATCATTTTTATGATAGAATTCATAAGAAAGTGAAGGTCTTGTAGTGTAGTAGTTAGCTGAATTTGAGAATGTTTCGCTAGTTACAGTGTAAGTATAGCCTGGATCTATATCTACCATTTTTGTAATGGCAATTTCGGAGCCTGTCATACGAATGTAATTTACGCCTTGTACAGTTGCAACTTCTGCTCTGGGACGTTCTACGCCCTGGGTGGCATCGGTTGCTGTGCGTGTGTTTACCCATTCCCAATCTGTGGGTACAGAGAAAGAATAGTCAAGATCTGAATTTGCACCTAATTTTGTATTTACTGTTTCGTATGTTGCAGGAACTGCGCCTTTGTAGTAGTATGTTGTGTAATCATCGTCAAGGTCTACTGTTGTGCCCTGTGTTACAGTAAACGCATTTATACCAGTCTGAGTGCTAGGTGCATTATAACCACCACCTAAGCCTACCATAATTGCGTTTACGTTGGGGTCATCTACAGTAATTTCTTTAGACATATCCCAGTAGTCAAATTGGTTTGCATTTTGATATTCTGAGCCATCGATTTCTGCGCTCTGTTCTCTCTTTTCAACGTAATGCATTTCAGCTTCTGTTAACTGATGGTCGGATATTGTTGCAAGATAATCGTTAATGGGAATATACTTACCATCTGCTGTTTTATGCATAAGCCATATTTCCATCTGTGCAGCAGTTTTACCATATACCTTATATGCTCTTGTACTAACAGTATACTTATAGCCGGGTGTAACATCTACTGTTTTGGTAATCTGAACGTCACCGCTTCTCATAATTACCAATGTTGCGCCGCCACTTTGCCAAAGAGACGATCTTGTAAGAGTACCCCAGGAAGCTTTAGCTAAGTCTTTATGTTCTTCGATAGCTTTCCAGCCCCAACCTTCGGGAATAAACATTTGATGGTCATAGTCCACTTCATCTGATCCAGGATAGGTTGCTGTTACGTCTTCGCCTGCACCTGTTATTGTAACAGTAACAGGTTCTGTCCACGGTTCTGTGCTTGCTGAAGCAGGCACGCTTATGATACAGGTTGCTAAAAGTGCAACTGCACATAAGACTGATAAGATTTTTCTCATGAAAAATTCCTCCTCAAAAAATATTTTTTTATTTTTAATTTTACCCTTTAAGTAAAAATTAAAACACGTATTATATTATACATTCTTAATGATACCATTTCGGTATTTTTTTGTCAATAATTTTTTGAAATATTTTTGAAATATTTTTGAAATTTTTTTGTTTTTTGTTTAAAATTACTAAAAATAAAAAAATTTTTACAGCAAAATTTCCCGTTGTATTTTTGTTATAAATTGTAGGGAGATGTTTTACAACCCCTCCGGGTTTGCCTGAAAGGCAAACTCACCTCCCCTTGCACAGGGGAGGCTTTTTTATGGGTTTTGGGTGGCGGTTTTTATTACACCTCATCCGAGTTTTGCAAGGCAAAACCCTCCTTCCCCTTTGAGGGGAAGGCTTTTAGGCAGGGTGTGGAAGCCCTCCCCTACAATTTACAACCCATTCGGGTTTGTGCGGTGACTTTACGTTTATGCGGTGCATCGTAAACGCTGCACCCTACAATTTTGGGGTACGCATAAAAAAGGAACGGCACGCAGGCCGTTCCCTACAAGGTGTTTTATTTATTCGCGGGGTGTGTCGCCGACACCCCGCACCCCCGGCAGGCGCAGGCGCGCTATGAATACCTTCTTCCCGTTCGGCAAGCCTTTTTATAAAAAGTCTTCCTCACTAACTCGGGCAAGCCTATTTTATAGTCTTCCCTCGAGCCGAAGGCCGCGCTTTTTTAGCGCCTGTTTTTTATATAACTTTTTTGTGTAGTGGTTTTGTGGTATAGTTTGGGCGGATTTGCAAAGGTGTTTTTATTACACCTCATCCGGGTTTTGTGAGGGTGTGGAAACCATTCCCTACAATTTTTTATATGTTTTCGTTCAGGGTTTGCGGAACGGCACATGGAGCGATCCCTACAAGGTACGATATGAATTGCCTTAGGCATGAATTGAAATTATAAATTTCATGAATTGAGCCGTTGGCTTATGAATTGCACTTTGGGCATTAAAAGGCAATTCAATTTATAGCCGTTCCATAATAGTTTGTTGTATATAAAAAGCCGCTTGCGTAATGCAAGCGGCTATATACTACCCTTTTTATTTGAAATTCATTTACTGAATTGTAAGTACCTTTGTTAAAGGTAATGCTTTTGTAAAGTCCCAGGCAAAGGCTTTCACTTTTACTGTGCCTGTAAGTCCCGATAAATCTAAATCATAGGGAGCTTCAAAGTATCCGTCTTCCGTTTTTTCGTTCTTTACAATGCTTGTTTTTGCAAGAGTTAATGTTCCGTCTTCAGCTACCTCATAAGCCGCAATAACTATTGTGGGAACATTTGTGCTTCCTGCTTTGGGTGTATATCTTACTATTTTTTCATCCTCTACTGTTTCGAGTGTTAAGTATGGCGGCTGGTTATTAGCAATTAAATCAACCTTTTCACCCTGTATAACAGCTATTCCTTTATATATACCATAGTTATTATAGCCCTGTCCGCATTCACCGCCAAGAATAATCTTTATAGCATCTACAGATGCATCCGTTACCTTAATTGATACCGAATGTGTTGCATCATAGAAATATGTATTAAATCCTGCACCTGTCTGCGATTCATTATAAATCTGTGTTATTGCTGTGGATTCTATAGCAGAATTCTGGAATCCGTTTTCTGCAAGATACTCGTTTATTTCTGTGTATGTTCCGTCAGCGTTTTTATGATATAATTTGATTCTTGTGTTCAAACGGTTCTGGTTTGCACTTCTGTATGTGGCACCGCTTGTTTTTACTGTATATTCATAACCTGGCTCTATATCTATCATTTTGGTAAGACCTACCCACGAACCGTATATTGAATATGCAATTTGCGGATTATATGTCATATCATCATAGGATATAAATTTTTTCTGCTGCATCATTTGTTCGGGATACTGTGCATCTTCCATTGTCCAGCCCCAACCCACGGGGAGATGAAGAGTGTTTTCGTATTCTGTACCGTTGTATTCTGTTACAATAGTTTCTTCTGTATATTCGTCTGTGAACACTTCTCTGTAATAACAGGGGTTATTGGGAATTACACTTACTGCTTCATCCTTTGTAACTGTTATTCCTTTATATATACCATAGTTATTGGGACCCTGTCCGTTTCTGTTACCAAGATTTATTTTTATTGCATTTATATTTTCGTCTGTAATACTAACTGTTACAGAGTGCGATGCATCGTAATACACATCATCAATTGCTTCGCCTGCCATATCATCTGAGTAAAGCTGACAGAGTGCACTTGCACCTTCCAAAGGATAGTTTTCGTATTTGCCTTTTTCAAGGTATTCGTTAATTTCGGTAAATGTGCCATCTTCGTCAACGTGCCCTAAAATAACTTCTGTATTTACTCTGTTTACCTTTACTTTGCCTGCTGTAGCAGCTGTTGTCGTAACTGTATATGTGTAACCCGGTTCAACTTCCAAAACCTTCGAAAGTCCTACCCACGAACCAAATACATTATAGCCATTTTCGTAAGGCTTTGTGTTGTACGAAATAAATGTTTTACTTGCTGATGCAAGGTATGGGGAGTCACCTTCTGTTGTATATCCCCAACCATTTGGAATCTGTACAGTATTTGTATATTCCACTTCTTCAAATTCGTATACAAATTCTTCTTCTGTATATTCTTTCGAAAATTCTTCTTCGTAATAAATTACTTTATCGGGAACAATTTTTTCTGTTTCGCCCTGATCAAGTACAAATCCGTCATGGTATACTCTGAAGTTCTGGTTTGTAGAGTTTCCGCCATAACCGCCAAGGAAAACTTTTACTGCATTTATTTTGTTGCTCTTAACCGCAAAATTTAAAGTAATTGTCCCCTTCTTCGCTGTTGTGCTTCCGTTCCATTCTGTGGTGTCAGCATAAGTTGAGTTGAAGATTTCTGTAACCTTGTCTACTACAGGAGCTAATCCATTTTCTTTAAAGTAGTCGTTAATGGGTGTGTAGTTGCCTTCTTCGTCTTTATGGTAGAACTGGTAAGACAACGCACTTCTTGATGCTCCATATAAAGCGTACATATTTGTCCAGAGCTTATAGTTGTACCCAGGTTCAATATCTACCATCTTTGTTATAGCAAGGTCAGAGCCTGCCATTGCAAGATATGTTTTGCCGTCATCCAAAGTAACCACGCTTGCTCTTTTTGCAGCGTCTGTTATTTCGGAGGCCTGTTCATAGTTATAGTTTTCGTCTGCTGTAACATAGGGTTCAAAACCTGTTGGAACATCAACAGGGTGGTTATATGACACACCGTCCATATCTGTCCATGCAACTTGTTTTGTTTCAAAACCGTCAGCTGTAAATGTTTCCTGATTATAATATACTACTGTTTCTTCTTTACCGTTATTTTCAACAATTTCAACAGCTTCACCTTTATCAAGCGTTACTTTTCTGTACACACCGAAACCGCTATTTGTGGTCATACCAGTATTACCGCCAAGACCTACCATAATTGCGTCAACACTTAAATCTGTAACACTTACTTCCAAAGATAACGGTGTGCAGTACATACTTGTATCACCTGCCCATGGGTGTGTTGCCGTTTCAGTATTGATTTGGCTACCATTCATAACTACTTCGCCTGTAGCGTTGGCAAGATTTGTATTTTCATACTCCCACTGTGTTAAAAAGTCGTTTATGTCACTATAGGTGCCGTCAAGGTTTTTATGAAGTAACCAGTACTTTGCACCTACAACATATTTTGCACCTACAGGAAGAATTGCATCTACATCAATACTATATGTAAAACCCGGTTCAACATCAAATATTGTTGTAAAGTAAACATCCGAGCTGTACAGAATCAAAGTTTTTTCGTTTTGTGGCTGCTGACCAACTACTCTGTCAACCAAAACTCTGCGATTTGTATCATCTGCTGCAGAGTTTATATTTTCAGAAATACGCCATCCCCAACCTTCGGGAACCGAAAGTTTTGAATGCTCGTATCCTCCCCATACAGCCTTGTCAGCTGCTACCGGCTGGAGTTCTGCGTTTATAAGCGATGCTTCTACCGGATAGCTAACTTCTGCCGAAACAGCAAGTGATGCCATGCATGTTACAATAAGTGTAACTGCACATAATAGTGATAATAATTTTTTCATTCCTTTTCCTCCTATACTATATTTTCGTTTTGTTAAGTTAAATGAAAATTGAGACCTTGAACTCCTTATGGTATAATAGTTTCACCACAAAACCAATTACCTCCCTGAAAATCAGAGAAAGGAGAACAAGATCTCATGGTAAAAATTATATCACATTGTTGCCC
>JAZSDN010000037.1:0-37102 GCA_045531205.1 Clostridia bacterium
AAATGCTGTATTTAACACGTCTTTATCGCTATTGAATATTCTGTTGCCGTTAGGTATAAGCTTTTTCACATTCCAACAATTATCATATATTATTGACAGTTACAAGGGCGATGTGCCGAAGTATTCGTTCTTTGATTATGCTTTGTTTGTTTCATATTTTCCACAATTGATTGCAGGTCCTATCGTGACCCATGACGAAATGGTTCCTCAGTTTGCAGATGTTTCCAAGAAGAAGTTTAATATAGATAATTTTGCTTGCGGATTATATGGTTTTGCTTTAGGTTTGGGTAAGAAGGTAATTATAGCTGATACTTTCGGACTTGTTGTTGATAGCGCTTTTACCGGTGTTTCAAACCTCGGAACTCTGAATGCATTATTTGTTATTCTTGCATAAACATTCCAGATATATTTTGATTTTAGCGGATATTCCGATATGGCAATAGGTTTAGGCAAAATGCTGGGATTTGATTTTTGTATAAACTTTAACTACCCTTACATTGCCGAAAGCATAACAGATTTCTGGCGAAGATGGCACATTTCTTTAAGTACGTGGTTTCGCGACTATTTGTATATCCCTTTAGGCGGAAACCGTGTAAAAAAACTGCGGTTTTGCTTTAATATTCTGCTTGTATGGATGCTTACAGGTCTTTGGCACGGTGCAGGGTGGAACTTTATTTTGTGGGGACTTTATTATGGTATACTTTTACTTTTAGAAAAGCTGTTTCTTGGTAATATTATTAAAAAACTGCCTCGTATTCTAAGACACATATACACTCTATTTATAGTGATAATAGGCTGGGTACTCTTTGCATCCGAAAGTTTTTCTGCATTAAAAGAATATTTAACCGCAATGTTTTGCGGAAAAGTTTTTGGCAATGTAAACATACTCCCCTATCTTTTAACTGCCATAATTGCAGTTATTGCATCAACTCCCCTGCCTAAAAAATTGTATCTTAAACTTAAAAGCAAAAAGTATATGCCCATTGTTACGGCATTTATATGTTTTTCAGTGTTGTTACTTTGTACTGCAAGCCTTGTAAGTTCAAGCTATAATCCGTTTTTATATTTCCGTTTTTAGAGGTACTTATGAAAAAAATTATTTCGGTTGTTTTTTTAGTTTTTATATTTTTAATGTCTATATTGCTTTTTGTAAATTCGGGGAAAGAATATTCCCAAAACGAAAAAAGGTATCTTGCTCGTATGCCCGAATTTTCGGTTGCATCATTGCTTGACGGAAGCTATCTTTCGTCGTTTGAAGAATTTGTATCAGACCATATATTTTTCCGTGACTTTTTTAAGGGATTAAACTCCTATACCAATCTTGCTTTGGGGAAAAATACAGCGTCGGACATATATTTTTGCAAGGACGGTTATCTTATAAACGCACCTAAAAATGTGAGTCTCGAAAGCTTTGAAAAAAATATTAAAAAGTTTGACGAGTTTTCGAAAAATGCAGATATTCCGTCAACCCTTATTATGATTCCGCAAACAGGCTATATTATGGATGATGTTTTGCCAAAGAATGCAAAAGAATATCCTGACGATGAACTTTTTGAATTTTGTAAAAAACAAGATCTTGATTTGCTTGATGTACGCCCCGTTCTTAAAAATGCGCAAAAGCAGGTATTTTACAAAACTGATCATCATTTAACTTCTTACGGCAATTATCTTATTTACAAGGCTTTTTGTGAAGAAAAAGGGTTAAATGTTTGTAATGACTACAAGGTAGAAAACTATGATGGATTTTATGGTACAACATATTCGGGAAGCGGTTACTTTTTAAATAAGCCCGACACCATTGAGCTTTGGGATAACGGCAAAAAAGTAAGTCTTGAAATTTATGAAGATGAAAAGGTTTATGATACTTTATTTTTTAAAGAGCATCTTTCTGAATCTGACAAGTACCCCGTATTTTTGGGCGGTAATCACAGCTTTTTAAAAATAAAAAATCCCTCACTAAATGACAAAAAAATCCTTGTGGTAAAGGATTCGTTTGCACAGTGTTTCGCTCCGTTTTTAACGGCAAATTACAGTGAAATATATATGGTTGATTTAAGATACTACCGAAAGTCTGTTTCGGATATCGTAAAAGAAAATAACGTCGACGAAATTCTTTTTATGTACGGCGTTGATACATTGCTTACAGATACAAATTCATTCTGGTTAAAATAATAAAAGCTGAACAAAATTGTTCAGCTTTTATTATGGGATAGGAAAAAATGTTTAGAATGGACAAACTGAGCCAAAGCAAGGTGGAAGCCTTGCTTTGGGATACCCGAAGGCGTACAAAAGTACGTCGAGAGGCGAAGTTTGTTCATAGCAAAAAACATAAATTTTTAAGAAAAAATCATTTTTTGATTTTTTCGACCTAATCTATCTGTTTATAAATTAGGTTTGCCTGCAGGTGAGGGTTTCCTCGCCATTCCTAAAAAAATAAGGAACGCCCTTCATAGGAGTTCCATACAATATTTCTTTGTTTTTTGCGGTCTGGACTTTTTTACATCCCATTTACTTATGATAACTTTCGTTTGCATTTATCTTAAATGCACGGTAAATTTGCTCTGCAAGCATTACCCTTGCAAGCTGGTGAGGAAAGGTCATATCTGACATTGATATACGCATTTTTGATACTTTTTTAACCTCGTCCGAAAGTCCAAGCGAACCGCCTATTACAAAAGCAAGGCTTTTTCCTGAATTTTCGGCATCCTTTATAAGGTCTGCCATATCAAGGCTTGAAACCTTTTTCCCTTCAATACAAAGACTTATTATTTCTTCTTTTTTTACAGAAGAGAGAATCTTTTCTCCTTCCGCTTTTTTTATTTTTTCACACTCCGAAATTGATGCCTTGTCGGGAATTTTTAAATCGGCAAGCTCTGTAACCTCAACGCTTGCAAAGCGTGACAAACGTTTTATGTACTCTCCGCAGGCATCTTGCCAAAATTTTTCTTTAAGCTTGCCAACCGCTATTATTTTTATTTTCATAATGCAATTTTCTCGTTCTGAGTGGCACGTGCAACACAAAGACGCACGTCCTTGCCAACTGAAACTCCTGTTTTTTCTAAAGCCTTTGCCGTTTCGTTATATGCAATGGATGGAATATTATTTTCTCCGCTTAAATGACCTAAAATTATGCTGGTTGTGCCTGTACCTACCAAACGTGCTGCACACAATGCCGCTTCTTCATTCGAAAGATGTCCTCTATCTCCTGCTATACGTCTTTTTAAGCTTAAAGGATATACACCTTGCAAAAGCATTTGTTTATCGTGGTTTGATTCTAAAAGTATAAGATGAGACCCTGAAAGAGATACAAACAACGCCTCGCTCATTGCACCTATATCGGTTGCTATGGTTATTTTCTTTTTACCTGCATAAAAATTGTATCCTACAGGCTCTGATGCATCGTGAGGAATTGAAAAGGGTTTTATTTTTATACTGCCTATCTCAAAATCCTGCCCCGCTTTTAAAGTAACTGCCTGATAAAATTCTCCAACCGACATTCCTTCAAATGTTCCTTTAGTTGCAAATACAGGAATTTTGTATCTGCGTGAAAGTATACCCACAGCATTTATATGGTCGGAATGTTCGTGAGTTACCAAAATGCCTTTTATACTTTTTATGTCGCCTTCTATTGCCGAAATTGCTTCTTCAATTTTCTTTCCGCTTACGCCTGCATCTACAAGTAAAGCTGTATCGTTATGTTTTATATAGCAAGCATTACCGCTGCTACCGCTGAATAAGGGGCAAAATTCTGTCATTCTTCTACCTTCCTTATATCAGCACCTAAAGCGGTAAGCTTTTCTTCAATTTTTTCGTATCCGCGTTCAATAAAACCAAGGTTCCCTATAAGGGTTTGTCCCTCTGTCATAAGTGCAGATATTACAAGGCTTGCACCTGCTCTTAAATCGGTTGCCATAACCTCTGTTCCGCGAAGCATTTTTACTCCGTGTATTACCGCACGATTGCCACCTATTACAATGTCAGCTCCCATTTTTTTAAGTTCTTCAATATACTGAAAGCGTGATTCCCAAACACTTTCGGTTACAGTGCTTGTCCCCTCTGCCATACTTAAAAGGGCAACTATCTGGGGTTGTAAATCAGTAGGAAATCCGGGGTAAGGCATTGTTTTTATATTTGCACGTCGAAGCGGCATTTCCTTTTTTCGGCTTACTAAAATTGAATCGTCAAATTCCTTTATCTGCACGCCTATCTCTTCAAGCTTTGCACTTAAAGATTCCATGTGCTTTGGTATTATATTTTTTACAAGCACTTCTCCGCCGGTACCTGCCGCCGCTATCATAAATGTGCCTGCTTCTATCTGGTCGGGAATTATGCTGTAGGTACCGCCGTGCATTTTTTCTACACCTTCAATACGTATTGTATCGGTACCCGCACCTCTTATTTTTGCACCCATAGAGTTTAAAAAGTTTGCAACGTCAACTATATGGGGTTCTTTAGCTGCGTTTTCTATTATGGTTTTTCCGTCTGCAAGGCAGGCTGCAAGCATTATGTTTATTGTTGCACCAACGCTTACAATATCAAGATATATTGATTCGCCCTCAAGGTGGTCTGCCTTTGCAGAAACCACGCATCCGTCAATTGTAACGTCTGCGCCCATTGCTTCAAAGCCTTTTATGTGCTGGTCAATAGGTCTTTCGCCAAAATTGCATCCGCCGGGAAGCCGTACTCTTGCCCTTCCCATTCTGCCTAAAAGAGCCCCCATAAGATAATATGATGCTCTCATTTTTCGGGCTTCTTCGCAATCGGCAATAAAGCTGTTTAAATATCTTGAATCTATTTCAATGGTATTTGAATCAATTTTATTTACCTTGGCACCCAGAATTTTAAGTATATCCAAAACAACCTCAACATCCTTGATGTCAGGCACATTTTCTATTCTGCATACACCGTCGGCCAAAATTGCCGCAGGTATTATTGCAACCGCTGCATTTTTGGCTCCGCTTATATTTACTTCTCCAAAAAGCTCCTTGCCGCCGTTTACCAACAATTTGCTCATTTACGTCCTCTTTTCTCAGTCTTACAGCGACCGAACTATTTCCTTATATCTTTTTCCGCGTTCTTCAAAATTCTTATACATATCAAAGCTTGCACAGGCAGGTGACAAAATTACAACATCGCCCGCTTCTGCCGCCATATATGCTTCTTTTACTGCTCTTTCAAGTGTGGGATACTGAATCACAGGCAAAGTGCGTTTGCCTTCGTAGGCTTTAATTATAGCTTCTTTTATAAGGGGGGCTGTAGCACCTATAAGATAAACTCTTTTACATCTTGCCTTAATATCCTCACCGAATTCGTCAAACGGAATATGCTTATCATATCCGCCCGCAATAAGTATTACCTTTTGCTTAAATGAGTAAAGTCCTGCACGTGCACGGGTTGGGCTGCTTGCAATAGAATCGTTATAAAACTTAACTCCGTCAACCTCGCGTACATATTCAATTCTATGCTCAACGCCTTTGAAATTACGTGCTACGGCTCTTATTGAAGTAACACTTACAAGCTTTGCTACTGCGGCTATTGCCGTCATATAGTTTTCTACGTTGTGCATACCGGGAATTGCTATTTCGTTTGCATTTATAATTTTATTTTCGCCAAAACAGATGTTGTTTTCTTCATCAATATAAACACCGTCTGTCTGAGAGCTTTTCATAGAAAAAGGTATAACTTCGCCTTTAGCTTCCTGTGCAAAGGATGCTGTTATATCATTATCGGCATTTAATATAAGTTTACCCGTTTTTGTCTGATATTTAAAAATGTTCTTTTTTGCTTCTATGTATTCATCCATAGACTTATGAACATCAAGATGATTGGGCGACATATTGGTAACAACAGCAATGTTTGGGCTTTTTTTCATTGTGTGAAGCTGAAAGCTTGAAAGCTCTGCCACAACATAATCGCTTTTTTCCATATTTTCGATTTTTGGAAGCAAGGGTTCACCTATATTTCCGCCAAGATGGCAGGTATACCCTTCCTCACAAAGCATATTATAAATCAAAGTAGTGGTGGTGGTTTTTCCGTCACTGCCTGTTACACCTATAATTTTACAGGGACAAAGCTCGAAGAAAAGTTCCATCTCGCTTGTGATTTTTATTCCCTTTTGTTTTGCTTCCAAAAGCTCTGGGATATCGCTTCTCATCCCGGGAGTTTTAAATATAATATCACCATCTAAATCATCAAGATATTTTTCGCCTAAATTAAATCTTGCACCAAGCTTCATAAGCTGAAGTAAATCAGCAGAAAGTTCCTCATTTTTATCGCACGCTGTTACGTTGGCACCAAATGAGAGCAGCATTTTAATTAAAGGCTTGTTGCTTATACCTACACCAAGCACTATAATTCTTTTACCGCTTATACTTTCTTTAAAAGCTTCCAGTTTCTTATTCATATACGTTTCACCTCTGATAACTATATTATCTTATATAAGGGATAAAATGTCAACCTAAATTTTTAAATCTTACAATATTATAGTATTGCAAATACTGATAATTTGTAATTAAATTCTTACTTTCTTCGGGAATTTCTCTTAAAAGTTCCCCATCCTTTTCGAAAAAGTGTGATGAAATTACGTTTAATTCTTTTGATACATCTGATAAAAACTGAAAATATCTCGGCTTTCTTATTCCAAGATAATCAAACAGCTTTACAGATAAAAAGTTTGCCGATATATCTTCCTGCTGTCCTACCCTTCTTCCCGTCTTTTTAAACGCATCGTTACCCCATATTATATAGGGCGTTGAATAATGTCTTTTTAATCCTTCAACGGTTTCTGGCGAAATATCATATCCAATTGCATCAAAGCCTTCATTCTCTGCATCAATATAAGGAAGGTGGTCGCCAAAGAAAACAATAACTACAGGTTCGTCCTTTTCGTTAAAATATTCGGTAAGATCAAAGAGCATTGCATCGGCGTCCGAAAGCCCTAAAAAGTAATTGTTTAAAGTATAATAAAGCTCGTCACTCAAACCTTCTGGTCTTTTTAAAACTGTTCCCCTCTCGGTTTCGTAATCCATATACGGGCCGTGATTTTGCAGTGTTACGGTGAAGTGAAAATAGGGCGTGTCGGGATTTTCTTTTTTGTGAGTTTCATACATCTCTTTTATTATTTTGCCCGTTTCAGCGTCATCTACATAATAATTTGTTTTTGAAAGCTCTTTTGTGTCAATTACATTATCGCTTACAAATCTTTTAAATCCCATGTGCAGATAAACATTTTTTCTGTTATAAAACCATGCGTGACCGGGATGCATTCCTTCGGTATTATAGCCCATATCGGCAAAGGCCTGTGCAAGCGAATATGTAGGCGAGTTAATATATGTTTTATACATTTCGGGCATTGCCGAATCTATAAGATACGGGCTTGCACCTGTTAAAAATTCAAATTCTGTGTAAGAGGTTCCTCCGCCAAAGCCGTTTACAATAATGTTACCCCACATACTTTCTTTACGGAGTTCCTGTATGTTTTTCAGCGGATTAAAATCGTCTTCAAATTCAAGATTTTCAGCCTTTGATAAATCGGCAAAGGCTTCACTCATAATTGCTATTACGTTAACCTTCTTTTCGTTTTCTTCATCCTCATAGCTACTTAGAATTTCGTTTGCCGTTTCATCTGTATAACCTTTTGGCATTTTATATTCTGCCTTTGAAAAGTTTGAGAGAAAATAAAACATATACCCTTGCTTTTCAGAACGGTCTACTTCGTAATATTCTTCTGCTAAAACCTCAGCATACTCTCCAACCCTGTCATTATGATAAAAAGCCATATATGCCCCTGCAAAAATAACAGGAACCAAAACGAGTCCTATTATACGGGTTAATGTATTTACCTTTTTTTCGTGTACAAACTTAAAAACAATAAAAATAAGTGCAATAAGTATAATTACAGGGATAAAAACTCCCCATCTTATTTCAAGTCTGTAATTTTCCATTATCCCCGCTGTTTCACGGATAAGTCCCAAATCAGCAGGCTTTAAAGGTTCATCACGGAAAAATATTTTGTAATCATTTACAGTAAGCAAAATGGTCATCAAAAGTCCATTGGACAAAAAAGCAACCCATATTCTGTTAAAAATAAAATATATAAAGCTCATAATTAAAAATATGGGAAGAATATTAAGTAATATTATCCACGGTGCACAAATGTGAACCTTAAAATTATCTTCAAAGCCTGTTTGTACAAGGCTTTGAAAAAGATAAAGCAGGCACGAAAGTATTGCTATTATTAAAATTGGATGAAGTTTAATTTTTTTCATTGTTTTGTCCTTTAAGTGAAATACTGTTTACCTCGGCACACATAAGCATAAAATATATGCAGTAATACAGCCACAGCATAAGCAAAACTGCCGCTGTAAGACTGCCATAAGTTTTTGAGTATATTCCCATTCTGCTTATATAAAGAGAGTATAAAAAAGAAAAAACTATCCATATACAAGCACATAAAACTGCACCGGGGAGCTGTGTTTTTATCTTAAGTTTATTTTTTGGCACATAAACATATATAACTGTGAAAAATGCCGTGAGAAGCAAAAATATTATTCCTACACGGAAAAGGCTTGTTAAAAAGGTTAATTCTTTAAGTCCTGTTATAAACATAAACACATTATTACCAAGTGTAAGAATTAAAAGTACTGCTGTAATTATAAGAGCAAACATAAGTGCGTAAAAAGCAGCTTTTCCTCTTATAATAAAATAATTTTGCCCATTCTCTGTTCCGTTTATTGCATCAAGTGCCCTGATTATTGATAAAATGCCGCTTGACGCAGCCCACAAAGCCGTCGCCGATGTAAGCGATAAAATGGCACGGGTTTGTGAAAGGCCTCTTATTTCTTCAATAATCCCGACCGCGAAATCAGATACTCCCTCCGGCAGAATCTGTTTTGTAATCACTGTTACAGCTTCACTGTCTGCGGGAAGATAATGCAGAAAAGTCATTAAAAGCATTACAAACGGAAACAAAGATATAAGTATAAAAAATGTTGACTGACCTGCGTATGCTGAAACGCGGTCTTTTTTTGCTTTTGTTAAAATTTCAGTATATTTTCTGTACAATTTTAACATAAGATTATTCTGTTATTATTACACTCCTTGTTGTATCGTCCCAAGATACAAGGCATGATAAGCCTTCGCTTACCGCCCTTGCGGGGACCACTGTTCTTGAATTTTCTATTTTTGCGGGAGTTTCCAAAACTACAGGTATCATATTTTTATAAAGAACATTTGCTCCTATTGTTAAGGTTACAGTGTTCTCGCCTTTTTTTGCAGTTACGGTTTTTGTGGCATCATCCCAGAATACTTCTGCTCCCAAAGCTTCAAATATTGCTCTCATAGGTACAAGGGTACGTCCGTTTTCTATCCTTGGTGGAACATCAAATATTATTTCTTCTCCGTTTACAAAAACCTGTATCAGCTTTTCAAGTCTTACAGTTTCTGCCATACCCTGCCAGAAATCAAGTTCCTTGCTGTAAAGGGTTACGCCTAAATCGTTTGCAAATATATTTGAGCCCAAAATATCGGGATTCTGATAAAACACAACAGTTTCAAGCTTATAATCGTCTGCAAAAACGTCTGAACTTATTATTGCTGTTTTACCGCAGAATATAACAGATTCAAGGTTGTAGCACGATGAAAAAGCTCCTTCTCCTATTTCGGAAACTGTAGCGGGTATTGAAACATTGTTTAAAAACCTTGATTCAAAAAATGCGTATTCGCCAATTCTCTGTACTTTGCTTAAATTTACAGTTGTAAGATTTTGGTTTGCTACAAAAGCATATTCAACTATATTATCCACCGTTTCAGGCACTGTATAGGTGCTTTCAGGGGATGCAAGTGCGTATTGTATAAGTGTTTGCCCCCCGTTTGAAAATAGTGCCTTGCCATCGCTTTTGTAAGAAGCATTATTTTCGCTTACTTCTATATTTTTTAATGCTGTACAGTATGTAAATGCGTTTTCGCCTATGTTTGTTATAGTAGAGGGTATATAAATTTTCTCAAGTGCACTGCAACCGAAAAATGCTTCTTTTCCTACAAGGGTTGTTCCTTCGGGGAAATTTATTTCACGAAGGTTTGTGCATCCGCAAAATGACATATCGTATATAACATTTACACTTTCGGGAATATTTATAACCGCAAGGCTTTTACAATCATAAAACAAAGACTGTTCTATTATGGTTACATCTTTAGGTATATTTACCGTTATAAGAAGCTCGCAGCCGTAAAACGCCCCTGCCCCTATACGATTGACGGTTGCAGGTAAAATAACACTCTGCAGATTTTTACAGTTATAAAAAGCAAAGCTGCCTATTTCTTCTATTCCTTCTTCAAAGGTTATATTTTCAAGGCTTTGATTTTCGCTGAACGCATTATCTTTAAGTGCTTTTACTTTTACACCGTTTATTTCGGCAGGAATGTTTATTTGCGTAATCCCTTCCGATATACCTGTTATTATGCCGTCTGCAGTATATATAAGTCCTGTCCCTGCATCAATTATCTCTATAATGTCGTTATTTGCCGACACTGCATTAAATGATATTAAAAGTGCAAATACAAATATTAAGCTTACAATTTTTTTCATACAATAACAACCTTTTTAAAATCAGCATTCGCTTATTATATCTTTATTTAAAACTATGTAGTTTATTCCCGAAACAAGGGTAATAAGAGCAGTAATATACATAAGAATATTTGTGATTATTCCCGCACCAAATAAAATTGCCACCAAAACAGAAATTATCTGTATTACGGTTTTAAGCTTTCCAAGCTTGCCTGCCGCAATTACTCTGCCCTTTGATGCAGCTACAAGTCTTATGCCTGTAACAATAAATTCTCGTGACAAAATAATCATTGTAACCCATGTACCTATTACGCCATCAGATAAAAGACACAAAAGTGCACCTGTTACCATAAGCTTATCGGCTAAAGGGTCCATAAATTTACCGAAGTCTGTTACAAGATTATCTCTTCTTGCTAAATAGCCGTCTAAAAAGTCTGTAAATGAAGCCAGTGCAAAAAGTATTGCCGCTATCCATTTACCTAGTGTACCATCAATATAAATATAGGCACACATAAAAAGGGGTATCATTATTGCTCTTACAATTGTTAATTTGTTTGGTAAATTCATAACTGTTCTCCTGTTAAATCATATTCTTCTGCTGCTGTTACTTTTATTTTTATAAAATCGCCCGGCTTTGCCGAGTCAGATTTAAAATAAACAAGTCCGTCTACATCGGGAGCGTCGGCATGTGAGCGTGCGTATGCGTATCCGTCCTGCACTCCTTCGCACAAAACCATAATTTCTTTGCCCAGCTTTTCCTGGTTTTTCTGATAGGAAACACGGCTTTGTATATCCATTATAAGATTTCTTCTGTAAGCTTTTACATCGTCATCTACTATATCTTTTAGCTTGTATGCAGGCGTTCCTTCTTCTCTTGAATATTCAAAAACTCCGAGTCTGTCAAACTGTGCCGTCTTTACAAAAACGCAAAGCTTTTCAAAATCCTCTTCTGTTTCGCCCGAAAAGCCTACTATAAGGGATGTACGCAATGTAACATCAGGAATCTTTTTCTTTATTTTTTCTACAAGAGCATATATGCTTTCTTCTGTGCTTTTTCTGCCCATTCTTTTTAAAACAGAGCTTGATATATGCTGAATGGGAATATCAAAATATTTTACAATATTTTCGTGCTGTGCCACGGTATCAAGAAGCTCATCATCTATAAGCTCGGGATATGTATACAAAACTCTTACCCAAGTAAAGCCTATCTCGGAAATTTTTTCTAAAAGCTCTGAAAGCATTGGTTTTCCGTATATATCGGTGCCGTAATAGGTTGTATCCTGTGCTATTAAAATAACCTCTGCTACTCCGTTATTATAAAGCTTTTTTGCTTCTTCAACTATATTTTCTATTTTACGGCTTCTGTAAGGGCCTCTTATTGCAGGAATTGCACAGTAGGTACATTTATTGTCGCACCCTTCGGCTATTTTTAAATATGCAGTATAGGGCGGTGTTGCAATTACTCTGTCAAAGCCTTCTCTGCACTCTTTTTCGGGAGGGGCTATAATACGGGTTTCTCCTTCTATTGCCGAAACTATATCATAAAACGAATTTACTCCTACTATTGCGTCAACCTCGGGCAGTTCTTCTAAAATTTCGTCACGGTAGCGTTCTGCAAGACAGCCTGTTACAACAATTCTTTTGCAGTTTGATTTTTTATACTCTGCCGCTTCTAAAATTGTGTTTATTGCTTCTTCCTTTGCACTGTCTATAAAAGCACAGGTGTTTATAACTATAATGTCTGCAAGTGCTTTATTTGCCACAACCTCGTACCCTGCTTTTTTAACAAGGTTAACCATTATTTCGGAGTCCACCAAATTTTTTGGACACCCAAGTGATATAAAACATATTTTTAACATTCAAATTCCCTCTTTACAGTGTAAAGCTCACTGGCAGCTTCGTTTATTTCGCTGTAAGTAAACCCTTTTCTTAAAAAGTGATTCTTTATTTTTTCAAAGCTTTTGTAATCTATTTCGCCTTCGCCGAACTTTTTTTGCATTTTTTCTTTTACGTTAAATTCTATGCCCGATAAGGCTTTAAAAATGTATTCTTCACAAATTCCTTTTTCTAAAAGCTCATGCTCTATTCTGTTTTTTCCTTTACCGCCTATGTATGCCGCATCGTGAGTATATCTTCTTGCATAATCGGCATCGTCAAGATACTCTCTTTCTTCGTAATACTCCACGGCGTTTTGTGCATCATGCTCTTCATACCCTTTTTTTAAAAGAGCCTCATATACTTCTTTTTTTGTTCTTCTTTTTGCGAGTATTATTTTAAGTGCGTCAGAATATACGTCCATTTACATCAGCTCCGCCATAACGTAGTTTGCAATATCAATTCCTCTTTTTGTAAGGCGGACCTTTTTATTCTTTCTTTCAATAAGTCCCGCCTTTTCCATTTTTAAAAGGTTTTTGTGTTCTTTTTCTTCTATCCCCTCTAAAAGTCTTAAACCAAGCATATAATATTCCTGCTCTTTTGCGGTTTCATCTATTATTTCAACATTTTCACGCACAGAGGATTTTATATACTCTTCTATACTTTCGCGGTTACTGTAACGCGTGCTTTCAAAATAAGAATGTGCGCCTGCACCTATTCCTATGTACTCACCGCAGAGCCAGTAGTTTTTGTTATGTACTGCCTCTCTGCCCTCTTTTGCAAAGTTTGAAATTTCGTAATGGCAAAATCCTTTTTCTTTAAAGCGTTCTGCTGTATGCCAGTAAAGCTCTCTTTCTTCATCTTCGTTTGGCAATTCAAGTTCTTTTTTTGAAAAAGGTGTTCCTTCCTCTATAGAAAGTGAATATGCCGATATATGCGAAAGCGGGAGTGAAAGCATTTTATCTATTGTAATATCCAGCTTTTCTTTTGTCTGATTTGGGAGTGCAAGCATAATATCTGCCGATATGTTGCTAAACCCTGCACTGTAAGCATCCAAAATTGTGTTTTGTGCATCAATCCCTGTATGTATTCTTCCTAAAACAGAAAGCTCATCATCCAGAAAAGACTGCACACCTATGCTTACCCTGTTAAAGCCTGCCTTGTGAAGAGTAGAAAGCTTTTCAAAATCAGCAGTTTTGGGGTTTATTTCAATGGTGTTTTCTGTTCCTTTTAACGAAAAATGTTTTGCTGCTTCTTCAAAAATCTGTGTAAGAAGATTTGCGGGTAAAACGCTTGGTGTACCGCCGCCAAAATATAAAGTGTCAATATCACACGAAGGATATGTTTTTATTTCCCTTATAACAGCTTTTGCATATTCCTCCATATATTCTTCTGCACCGCTTTTTGAATAAAAAGCACAGTATGCACACTTTTTTTTGCAAAAAGGAAAATGAATATAAAGCCCTCTCATCAGTCAAGCTTAAGTACTGCCATAAAAGCTTCCTGCGGTACTTCTATGCTGCCAACCTGACGCATTCTCTTTTTACCTTCCTTCTGTTTTTCAAGAAGTTTTTTCTTTCGGCTTATGTCACCGCCGTAGCACTTTGCCAAAACGTCTTTTCTGAGTGCTTTTACGGTTTCTCTTGCTATTATTTTTGTTCCTATTGCCGCCTGAATGGGTACTTCAAACAGCTGTCTTGGAATAACCTCTTTTAATTTTTCGGCTATTTTTCTTGCTCTTGCATAAGCCTTTTCGGTATGAACTATAAAGCTTAAAGCGTCAACGTTATCGCCATTTAATAAAATATCAAGCTTTACAAGAGAGCTCTTTTCATATCCCTTTAATTCATAATCAAAAGAAGCATAGCCTCTTGTTCTTGATTTTAACGCATCGAAAAAGTCGTAAATAATTTCGTTTAAAGGTAAGTCGTAATGAAGTACGGCTCTGTCCTCTGTTATATATTCCATACCCTTATAGTCGCCTCTACGGTCTCTGCAAAGCTCCATAATACTGCCTACGTATTCGGACGGCACCATTATATTTGCATCAGCAATAGGCTCTTCCATATAGTCTATCTGGCTTGGGTCGGGAAGATTTGTGGGGTTATCTATCATAACAGTTTCGCCATCGGTTTTTACTACCTTGTAAATAACGCTGGGCGCTGTGGTAACAAGGTCGAGATTATATTCTCGCTCAAGGCGTTCCTGTATAATTTCCATGTGAAGTAAACCTAAAAATCCGCATCTGAAACCAAAGCCGAGTGCAATACTTGTTTCGGGCTCGTAAAGAAGCGATGCATCGTTTAACTGCAGTTTTTCAAGTGCATCACGAAGATCTTCATAATGTGCCCCGTCGGCAGGATAAATACCGCAGAACACCATGGAATTTACTTTTTTGTATCCAGGCAACGGCTCGCTTGCAGGGTTTGCTGCCAAAGTAACTGTATCACCAACATTTACGTCCTTTACAGTTTTAATGCTTGCCGCAATATATCCAACCTCGCCCGCCTTTATTTCTTTTGCTGCAACAGTTCCCGAAGGGCTTAAATACCCTGTTTCAACAACATCGTATTCCTTGCCTGTTGCCATAAAGCGTATTTTATCGCCTGCCTTTAAAGTTCCTTCTTTAATTCGTGCGTATACAATTACACCGCGGTAACTGTCGTAATACGAGTCAAATATCAAAGCTTTTAAAGGAGCATTCTCGTCACCGTGAGGTGCGGGAATATTGTCAACAATATAGTCAAGCACGCTTTCTACATTAAGACCTGTTTTTGCACTTATAAGGGGTGCCTGTTCTGCATCTATTCCTATAACATCTTCTATTTCAAGCTTTACTTCTTCAGGATGTGCACTTGGAAGGTCTATTTTGTTTATAACAGGCAGTATTTCAAGGTCGTGTTCAAGGGCAAGATATGTGTTTGCAAGTGTTTGTGCTTCTATACCTTGAGCCGCATCAACTACCAAAAGAGCACCTTCGCACGCAGCTAAAGAGCGGGACACTTCATAGTTAAAGTCAACGTGTCCCGGGGTATCTATAAGATTTAAAATATATTCCCCGTCATCCCTTTTATAAACAAGTCTTACAGCTCTTGCTTTAATGGTTATTCCTCGCTCTCTCTCAAGGTCCATATTATCAAGAAGCTGGTTTTCCATATCTCTTTCGCTTACAACGCCTGTGTATTCTAAAAGCCTGTCCGCCAAAGTGGATTTGCCGTGGTCAATATGAGCTATTATACTGAAATTTCTTATATTATCCTGTCTTTCGGGCATAGTTTTCTCCTATCTTATAAATTTCTTTGGAATACGGCTTGCAAAGGGGAGCATTTCGGCATCTTCCTTCGAGAGAATACGAAATACCAGTACAAGCAGTACATATATGACAGCTGACAGCGCTATACTTAATAAAAGCGCCACCACATTTTGTGCAAAAAGTGATAACAGTCTGTAAATAACTATGGCACATACACCCATTATTACAGATGCCGCAAGCGGCTTTAATACATTTTTAACCAAATTTAATTTTAAGTCAATATTTTTTGAAAGCACCGAAAATGAAATTGAAAATGCTATTATATGGCATACAATTGTGCTTATAGCAGCACCGTATATGTTGACAGAAGGGATTCTTATTAGAATAAGATTTAAAATAACCTTTGCCGTTGTACCGCACAAAAGACCTATTGCAGGGGTTATTATTTTACCCATTCCCTGCAGAGCGCCTGCCATTGTCTGATTTAATGCCATAAATATAAGGGCAACGGCACTTATCTGCAATAAATCTCCGCCGAGTGATGCATTAGGATACAAAAATGCATAAATAGGTTTGCCAAGTGCTATATATCCCACTGCACAGGGAAGCACAAGCAAAACAGAAATAAGAAGCGAATAAGATATTTTATTTGAAGCCTCTTTCTTATCTCCCCTTGCAAAGGCTGCCGAAATTGTGGGTACAAGTGTCATTGAAAGAGCAATATTCATAGCAAGCGGAAGATTTATAAAGGTATCGCTTTTTGAAAGCCTTCCCGAAAGCTGTGCTGCTACATCTTTTAAATCTTCAAGCGTTGGTATTCCCTCTACTCCGGGAATTCCGCCCGAAAAGGCAACTTCTATTCCTCTTGTTATTGTTGCAATATCAACAATTCTTGTAACTGCGTTTATAATTGAGCTTAAGGAAATGGGAATTGCCACAGCTAAAATGCTTACAACTACCTTTCTCAAAGGCTCTTTTTCGCCTTCGCCCCCTTTAAGATTTTCCCATATACCCTTTCTGCTTACAAGGTAGAACATTACAAGGTATATAAAGCTTAAGAAGGTTGCTATTGCAGTTGCAAAGTTTGCGCCTGCCGCCATAAGCTCGGGACTTTGACCTACAAGCATTACAACAATTAAAATTGTAATTGTGCATTTAAAAAGCTGTTCCAAAATCTGTGAAGAGCTTGTAGCCTTCATATTGCCAAGACCCATAAAGTAACCGCTTATAACAGATGATGTGCAAACAAAAAATACAGCGGGTGATAATGCACGAAGGGTATATTTTGCACCCTCCATATTGATTATGTTAACAGAAATAAATTCTGCTCCCAAAAACAAAATAAGAGTGCAGGCAAGTCCCACGCACGCAAAAAGACCGAGTGCAGTTTTAAAAATTCTGTGTGCACCCGCATAATCCTCGCAAGCGGTTTTTGCCGATACCATTTTTGAAATTGCGTTTGGTATTCCTACAGAGGATATTGCAAGCAGAAGAGTATATACCTGATACCCTGCGTGGTAATATCCGTTTCCGGCATCGCCAAAACCTTTTATATTTGTTATAACTATGCGGTAAATCATACCAAGAAGCTTTACCGCCACTTGAGCGAAAAGTATTATTGAAACACTTTTCATAAAAGATTTTTTGTTTTTATCCTGAGTCATTAAATTGCTCCGTATATATTTTAAGTTTATCTATTATTTATTCTCTAAATAATGTCTTTTTCCCTTCTTTTTCCGCTTTTTTAACTTTATTTATAAAGTTATTTGTATATATTCTTAAGGCTTCTTCAGGAACAACAGAATGTTTTCTTGCCAAAGCTACTGCAAAAAATAAAAGTTTGCCTATATTTTCTTCTGTGTTTTCTCCGCTTTCAACTTTTTCAGCAAGGCTTTTCATATCTTCCGAAAAATTTTCATTCTTTTGTAAAAATCCAAGATTTTCAGCCTTACGCTGAACCTTTTCTGCACGCATTAGTGCAGGCAGGCTTTTTGTTACAGAATCAAGGGTTTCAAAAACTGTTTTTTCTCCCTTTTCCGCCCTTTTTATTTCGTCCCAGTTTTTTTCTATATCTTTTGTATCGAGCACCTTTACATTTGAAAAAATATGAGGGTGTCTTCTTTCAAGCTTTTTACATATTGCGTTTGTTACATCGTTTATGTCAAATTCTCTGTCTTGCTCTGAAAGCTTTGCGTGAAACACTACCTGATAAAGCACGTCTCCAAGCTCATCTGCTATTTTTTCGGGATTTTTTGAATCTATTGCCTCTAAAGCTTCGTATGCTTCCTCTACAAGATAGGTCTTTAAGCTTTCGTGAGTCTGCTCTTTATCCCATATACAGCCGTTTTCTCCTAAAAGTGTGTCAACAATTTTAATTAAATCATCAAATGTTTTTTTCATTGCTATCTCCTGATAAGCTTTAGTTTTTTTAGCTTTTCTGCCATTTTTTCGCCTTTAGGCAAAACACAAATATCCTCGCTTGTTATTGCTCCCGTTAAAAGGAGGAGCAATAAATATATACCCCCGCCAATACCTATAGCAAAAATAAGGTTGCCAAAAAGGTTGTAAAAATACATAGTGCAAGCCGCCATCCCTGCGGTTGACAAAAGCGGTGATGAAAAATCCAAAACTGAAATATGTATATTAAGTGTTTTTGATATTTCTGCAATATTCAAAAGCGATATTACTGTATAGCACACTATTGTTCCTATAGGTGCACCCATTATCCCAATCGATGGAATTGCAATTAAAATATGATTTAAAAGTGCCTTTATTCCTGAACCTATAAGCATATAAATTACAGGCTTTGTTTCTTTACCTATTCCCTGCAATACAGAGTTTGTTACAAGGCAAACCGATACAGGAATTACAGACCACCCAAGTACACCTAAAAGGGATGCTGCCTTGTCGGTTCCGTATATAAAATTTAAAACAGGTGCCGATAAAAGCGAAAGCCCCGCAGCACAAGGAAGCGAAAAAACCACGCAAAGCCTTAATGCCGATTTTGTTATTCTTTTTGAAGATGCCCTGTTCCCAGAAAAAAACGCCCCCGCTATTGCAGGCACAACACTTATGCTTACCGAAGCAAGTATTGATGCAGGCAAATTTGCAAGCGGCATTACAAAGCCTGAATATCTTCCCCACAGGGCAAGAGCTTCACTTTCGGAAAAGCCTGCATACATAAGCCTTTTCATTATCAACGCGGTATCAATAACTCCCGAAAGGCTTGCTACCATCATTCCAAGTAAAACGGGCACCGAGAGTTTTATAACAGAGAGTAAAATTTTTATAAAGCTTATATTGCTTTTTTTATATTTTCTGTTTCTTCCAAAATAAGCAAAAAGCATTATAATAAGTCCTGCAAAGGCTCCTGCACTTATTCCAAAAAGTGCACCAGCCGATGCATATTCAATGCCGTTTTTAATTAAAAGCTTTGCAAGTATGTAGCCTATAAAAAGCTTGCCAAGTGCCTCTGCTACCTCCGAAAGTGCAGTCGGCACCATATTTTGTCGCCCTTCAAAAAAGCTTCTTATGCTTGCTGTAATACTTACAAAAAATACAGCCGGACAAGCTGCAATTATTCCCTTTTCTGCTCCCGGTGTTCCAAGCCAAAAAGCAATTTTCCAAGAAAATTTATATAAAATAAAACAAACCGCAAGGCTTGTTATAGCTGTCAGAAAAATGCCTGCGTAAAAAGTTTTTTTAGCACTGCCGAAATCGTTTTTTGCACAATACTCCGATATTTTTCGTGACATTGCAACAGGGATACCCCCTCCTGCTAAAAGTACAGCCCACATATATACCGATGAAGCGGTAGAAAAAATACCCATTCCTTCATCGCCAAGTAATCTTGCAAGAGGTATTTTAAATATTGCCCCTGCCGCTTTTACGGCAAAGTTTGCAACCAAAAGAAGTGCCGCACCTTTTAAGAATGTTTTTTTGTTCAAGGGTTTTCATCCTCCGAAAATAGTTTTGTAACTATTTTATTTTGAAAACCCAGAACATATTACATAACGCTCTTTAAATAATCAAGAGTTTTAAAATGCCGTCCTGTATGTACCTCAATATATCTTTCGCTTATTTTTGAAATTTCGGGCAAGGCTTCACCCGCTTCGGCATAAAATGCATCCCGAAGTTCAGGCGAAAAGTAAAGCTTTATAATTTCCAAGGCTTTTTTTGAAATTTTTACGGCGTTTTCTGTCTTACATTCTCTGCACAAAACTCCGCCCTCTTCAATATCAAAATATTCCCCTTCTTCCCCGCAAGCCATACATTCTTCTATTTCGGGCATATATCCAACGCTTGCCATAAGGCGAAGCTCAAACATTGCCTTTATTTCGGGAATACTTTTTTTGCCTTTTTCTATAAAATGAATTGCGTTAAGCAAAAGCCTTACGCTCTCGTGTGCCGGTATTCCTTCATCGCACACATTTGATGCAACATCCGCCATATATACGCATGCAGAAAGCTTTGCAATATCATCACGAAGGCCGTAAAAGCTTTCGAGTATATTGCATCCAGTAAGGGTATATGTATCCCCTTTATGAGTTAAAATCATTTCGCTGTAGCAAAGGAGATTCGCCCCTGCACTCATAGGATTTTTAGGACTTTTTACCCCTTTTGCCCACACGCTTATTTTTCCCATATCAGGGCTTAAAACTGTAAGCATTTTATTGTAATCGCCCACTTCTGTCGTCCTTATTACTATCCCCTTTGTCTTTATCGGTTCCACTTTCTTTTTCCTCGCTTTTGTATTTTAAATAAGCCGATATATCTCCTGTCGAGCAAAATATTTCCCACCATGAATTTTCCATATTAAAACACCTCACACAAATTATTCTGTCTTAAGTGCTTTAAAATATGGCAGGTAAATTTTACTTTTCTTCGGTGTATCCGAAATTCTTTAACATAAAGTTATTGTTTCTCCAGCTTTCTTTTACCTTTACCCAAAGCTGAAGATATACTTTTTTGCCAAAAAACTTTTCTAAATCTTCTCTTGCATAGGTGCCAACCTTTTTAAGCTGTGCACCGCCTTTGCCTATTATAATTTGCTTATGGCTTGATTTTTCGCAATATATGTTTGCTTCAATTTTTATTATGTTTTCCTCGTCGTGCATTGCATTTATTTCAACTGCTGTGCCGTGAGGGATTTCTTTATCAAGAAGTCTTAAAAGCTTTTCTCTTATAACCTCGGACGCAATTTCCCTTTCTGTTTTATCGGTTATCATATCCTCGGGATAATACATAGGTCCTTCTTCAAGATGCTTTTTTACGCTGTCAAGCAAAATATCAATTCCGTCGCCGTGTTTTGCCGAAATGGGTATTACATCGTCAAAGTTATACATTCCCGAAAGCTTTGCTATAATGGGAAGCATATTTTCCTTCTGCACAGAATCAACCTTATTTACAGCAAGGATTGCAGGAATATCCTGTGCTTTAAGATTTTTAATTATTTCTTCCTCTGCATCCCCTACTTCTCTGCCTGCATCAACCACCAAAATAGCAGCATCAACACCGCCTATTGCACTTTTTACTTCGTTTATCATAAACTCTCCCAAAGTGGTTCTTGGTCGGTGTACGCCAGGGGTGTCAACAAATATAATCTGACAATCTTCCTCTGTAAAAATGCCGAGTATTTTATTACGTGTTGTCTGTGGCTTCGAAGAAATAATGGCTATTTTTTCGCCAAGTATTTTATTTAAAAGTGTTGATTTTCCTGCATTTGGTCTTCCTACTATTGCTATAAAGCCTGATTTGAATTCACTCATCTTACTACTCCCATTATATTCAAAATTTCTTCTTCTGCTTTTCTCATTTTAAGCCTGTCCTCTTCTTCTATGTGGTCAAACCCAAAAAGGTGAAGCATTGAATGTACAGTTAAAAATGCTACCTCACGCTTTGGCTCATGCCCGTATTCTTCTGCCTGTGCAAATGCTTTTTCAAGCGAAATAACAATATCGCCAAGCTGATTTTCAAAAACCCCTTCGGGCATATTGCCGTCTTTGTCAAACTCTATCATAGGAAAAGACAAAACATCTGTTTCTTTATCTATCTGTCTGTGAAGCGAGTTTAAAATTTTTATTTCGTCGTTATCGGTTATAAGCACAGAAACCTCAAACCCACTCTCGTAGCCCATATATTTTACCGATTCATTTACGCTTCTTTTAATAATGCTTCTGAACTTATGGGTAAACTTTTCTTTTTTCTGGTCATTTGTTATCAGTATTTTGTTCCTCATTTTTTTCTTCCTTTTTTTCTTCGGGATATTTTACTCTGTTATGAAAATATCCGCACAGTGTTTTTATAAATGCTTCTTTTATTTTTTCTATGTCCGAAAGGGTTAAACAACTTTCGGAAAGCTGACCTTCCGAAAGACGTGAATCAATAATTCCCGAAACTGTTTTTCTTACGTTTTCTTCGCTTTTATCATCAAGTGACCTTACTGCCGCTTCAACCGAATCGGCAAGCATTACCGAAACCTCTTCTTTTGTTTTCGGCAAAATATTTTTGTATGTGTATTTTTCTTTATCAACTATTCCTGATTCCGAAATCTTTTTTGCCTTGTGGTAAAAATATGCTACCACCGAAGTTCCGTGATGAGCCTTTATTATTCTTTTTATTTCGGCGGGCAGTCTGTATTCTTTTGCAAGCTCCTCACCGTCTGTGACATGGGATATTATTGTGGATGCCGAAAGCTCGGGAGTGAGCTTATCGTGCGGGTTTTCGCTGTATTGATTTTCGGCAAAATATATGGGACGTTTCAGCTTTCCTATATCGTGGTAATACGCTCCTGCTCTTGCTAAAATTGCGTTGCCGCCTATTGCGTTGCAGGCAGCTTCGGCTAAATTTCCTACCATAAGGCTATGATGATAGGTGCCGGGTGCTTCAAGCAAAAGCTTTTTAAGCAAAGGCTGATTTGGATTTGTAAGCTCGGAAAGCTTGTACGCAGTTGTTATATTAAAAACTGTTTCCAAAAACGGCAGTATACCTATCAGCAAAAGTGATGTTATAAACGAGTTTGCCACTCCGTATAATGCACGAAGTAAAATATTGTTTATTTCAAGTCCTTCACACAAAGCCGCACCCGCAAATATAAATGCATAAAGTCCGCAGTTTATAAGCGATGATTTAACAAGCTTTGTTCGAAGCTCTGCCTTTGAATAAACAAGCACAGAGATAACGCTTGATAAAAATGCCGCTCCAAAATAGTATGCGTTGCCGCAAAGTGCAAGTCCGCCTAAAATAATTACGGGTATATTTATACAAAGAGCAAGCCTTACTCCAAATATAACCGAGCAAAGTGCCGCCGATAAAGATAGCGGAACAAGATATGAATTTATAACCGAATTGCTTCCCAATAAAGTTAAAAGCATTGTAAATACAAAGATTATGCACAAAAGCACTATCTTTGATTCCTGTATATCTTCCTCTTCACGTTTTACTGCCTGTATTGCAAAATAAACGGCAAAAAGTACAAGTACAATTACGCCTATAGATTTTCTTACAAGTCCCGACTGCGAGGATTTTACAAGTCCCATTTCGGTTAAAAGCTGAAAATGTGCTTCTGTTACTATATCTCCGCGACGAACAATTACCTGATTTTGCTTATATGTTACATCTGAAACAGATGCTCTTGCCGCTTCTTTATCCCTTTGTGTTGCTTCGCTGTCCAGCTTTTTATTTACATTCAGGGTTTTTGATAAAATTGCAAACGCAATTTCGGCTTTTTCGTCACCGTAATCCTCTGCAATTTTTTCTTTTGCGGTTTTAAGTGCCTGTTCTTTACTCTGCACACCTTTTTCAAGCAAATCTGTCTGCAAGGAGGAAAGAGATTTCATAAAGCTGTTAAAATCCTTTTCCTCAAAGGTTATAAGCTTTTGCAGTAAATCTCTGTCAATGCCGAGATTTTGGATTATTTTTTCAATGTCCTTTTCTTCTCTGTAAAGCTTTCTTGCATCTTTTAAAGTATTTGTAAAGCTTTCAAGGCCTTTTTTTGAATTTTCTGTTGCCTCGGTATCATCTGCATATCTTACAGGTGTAGAGTCTTCAGCCGCTTTTTTCTTACTCTCTGTTGTAACCTTGTCAACAATATCACGCAAAGAATATATGTCTTCGGGCGATGCCTTACCAACCTCAATATCGTATGTAGGCGGAATTATGCCGTGCAAAACTATGGCACAAGTCACTGCCGAGACTATTATTAAAAGAAGTGCTATTCTACTTTTTTTCATAGGATTTTCTCCTGTTTGCATAAGCTTCATAAGCGTTTATTATTTTCTGCACCAAAGGATGACGTACAACGTCTTTATAGCTTAAATAAATAAATTCGATATCGTCGTCTATGCCTTTTAAAATGCGCTCTGCATCACGAAGCCCTGACCTTTTTCCGTCGGGCAAATCTATCTGTGTTACGTCACCCGTTATAACGGCTTTTGAGTTAAAGCCTATTCTTGTTAAAAACATTTTCATCTGTTCGGGAGTTGTGTTTTGTGCTTCATCCAAAATTATAAAAGCATCGTCTAAAGTTCTTCCTCTCATATAGGCTAAAGGAGCTACTTCAATTATGCCTCTTTCCTGATATTTTTGCATATTTTCAAGCCCCAGCATATCGCTTAACGCATCATACAAGGGTCTTAAATACGGGTCAACCTTATTTTGTAAATCACCCGGTAAAAAGCCGAGTTTTTCGCCTGCTTCAACTGCGGGACGCGTTAAAATTATTCGGCTTACCTGCTTTTTTCTGAATGCGTCAACAGCCAGGGCAACTGCAAGATATGTTTTGCCTGTTCCCGCAGGACCTATGCAAATTACCACGGTATCTTTTCTTATTGCTTCGATATATTTTTTCTGTCCAAGAGTTTTACCCTTAACTGGTTTTCCTTTTTCGGTAACGCAAACATAAGCAGAGTCGGTATTTTCTTCTCCGAGTTTAATGCCGTCTTCTGCCATTGTTATTGCATAACGAACCTCCTGCTCGCTTATAGCTTCGCCCGTATCCTGAAGTCTTATAAGTCCGTGCAGTACGTCCTCTGCCTTTTTTATTCCCTCCGCTTCGCCCGAAATACGTATTTCTTCCCCACGCAGTAAAATTTTAACCGAAAAAGCCTTTTCAATAAGCTTTACGTGGTTATCGTAAGCACCGAAAATTTCTGATATATTTTTTATTTTTTCTGTTCCCGTAATTGATTCCAAAAACTATTGCTCCTTTTCTATCTGTATTTTTTTTGCAATATCTTCACGGCAACAAACACTGCATTTTACAGTTATTGTTCCGTCATCATTTAAAGTATGCCCTAAATCCTTTGAAACAACCTCTGTTCCTTCGGGCAAATTTTGCATAATTTCTGAAAAAAGCTGTTCTCCAAAATACTCTTTTGCCTCTTTTTCCAAAAGGTCTGTTCTTATTTTTTGAGTTTCAAAAATTTGTTTGGTTTTAAAGGAAAGCGGTAAATAAAAATCGCCCCAGAGCTTTGTTTGAAAAACCTTTTCTTCACTTCTGCTTTGCTCATACTTATTTTCTTTCCCAAACCACAGATTTATATTAAACGACCCAAAGCTTATGCTGTGTCTTTTTAAAGACTGCCCTGTGTCAATTTCTTCTTCAAAATAAAGGGGAAATGTAGCTTCTTTTTCGTAAAAAGTGTCGGCAAAAATATTGCCGTCTGCATGAACAAGCCTTGTTCCACCCGTCTTTGTAGAAATAGCTCCGCTGACTAAAAGCTCCCCTTCAAAAACTGTTTTTCCTTCCTCTGAAAGAGTTTCTCCTTCTATAACCTTCATACTGCGGATTACTCCGCCCTTTAAGGCAACAATATTGCAGGGGATATCTGCAGGTACAATTTCTGGCACGGGAGTTTTTTCTCTTACCTCGCAAAGAGCACGTGTACCCTTTATCTGCACCCAACACCAAGAAAGCTCAGGTATTTCTTTTAACATTTTTTCCTTTATTTCGGAACTGTCTATATTATATTTTACCACTCCGGGCGAAATTCCGCAAGATAATAATGCATTTCTTATACGATTTTCTTCAATTTTTTCGCATCCTGTAATCTCAACAGACCATAAAAAAGAGCTTAACGTAAATATTATAACCAAAAACATAAGTGCACCGTGTAAAAATGCGTATCTGTTTCGGTAGCGGTGAATAAAAAGAGGCAGTCCGCATTTTTTTACAATTTTTACCCTTGTTTTTGTTTTTTGTGTTATTTTTTCAATGCGTTTAAAGCCTTTTATGCTTATTTTCATAAGCGAAGTATTTTTGCCTGTCTTTTTTATGTCCCACAAATATATTTTGTTGTACATACATAAATTTATAAATCTTTCGATAAACGAGCCACAGCTTTCAATTACAAGGTATCCACGAAGCCATATAATTATTTTAAAAAGCATACTAACCTCCGATTTCTATTTTTTCGGCACGTCCGCATAAGGTTATACTTTCGTCGGTTATTGCCTTAATATCAAAATCGCGTCCGAAAACGCTTACAATACCCATATTTGTATTTACTCTTACAATATTGCTTTCAAATTCCAAAATGCCTTTAAAATTAAATATCTCTATTTCGCGGTCTGCAAGCACGGTTATTTTAGGTATCCCAGGTACAAGCTCGCCGGGCAGTTCAAGTGCATCTGCTACTTTGAGTCCCGTCATAGATTTTTCTTTTTTCTTTGCCATAATTCTACGCTCCTCTCATTTAAAATATATGATTTGCATATAGTTTACATTACCTGCACTTTTTATTTTGAAGTCATCGAAGACTAAACGGAGGTTATTATGAAAAAATATTGTATAGGCGCGTCTTCGGCTTTTTTTGCCATACTCATTGCAATTTATCCGTCGGTTGCACTTTCCTCGGCAAAATCCGCTTGTGAGATTTGTGCAAAAACGCTCATTCCGTCGCTTTTACCTTTTCTTATATGCTCTTCTTTTCTTACTGCTTCTGGTGTTTTAAACAAAGTGTCTTTGCTTGCATCACCTTTGATGAAGCCTGTTTTTTCGCTTGGCGGTGCTTGCTGTGCTCCACTTTTAATAGGTCTTTTCGGCGGTTATCCGCTTGGAGCAGTATCCTCTGCAAATCTCTATATTTCGGGCGGTGCATCAAAAAATGAGGCAGAAAGGCTTGCCGCATTTTCAAATAACTGTGCCCCTTTATTTATTTTGGGAACTTTGGGTGCGGGTATTTTAAATAACTCTTTCCTTGGTGTATGTCTTCTTATTTCAAACACGCTGTCAGCACTTATAACAGGCATTATCCTGGGTTTTTTCGGCTCTCCTTCAAACGGAGGATGCAATTTAAAAACTTCAAAATCTCTTGCAAATGCTTTACCAGACGCTGTCTTATCGGTATTGAACTTATGCGGTTTTGTAATATTTTTTGCGGTTTGCACTTCTCTTCTTGAAAAAACAGGGATTCTTAATATTTTTGCACGTTTTATTTCTTTTTTCGGCATATCTTATGAAAACGCCCTTTTTATTTCAAAGGCTTTTTTAGAAATAACCTCGGCTCTTTCTTCGTGCAAAAATATACCTCTCCCAATAGTTTCGTGTATGCTTTCTTTAGGCGGTCTTTCTGTGTTTGCACAGACATATTCATTTTTGCACAGAGCAGGTCTTTCGTGCAAAGCCTATATAGCGGGAAAAATATTGTCGGGCGGAATTTCTGCTGCAATAACTTCCCTTATTATAAAATTTATTATATAAGTAGCTATGTCCTTGACATTTTAAGGCATATATAGTAAAATATATTGAATAAGTTTTTGAAAGGATGACAATATGATTACTAAAGCCCCCAGAGGTACTTGCGACATTCTTCCCGAAGCCGCACCTCATTGGAAATATATTGAGAAAGTTGCAGCAGAAACTGCAAGAAATTTCGGTTTTTCCGAAATAAGAACACCTGTTTTTGAACATACCGAGCTTTTTGAAAGAGGCGTAGGCGACACCACTGACGTTGTGCAGAAGGAAATGTATACCTTTTTAGACAAAGGCGAAAGAAGTATAACCTTGCGTCCTGAAGGCACTGCATCGGTTGCAAGAGCGTATCTTGAAAATTCGCTTTATGCAAATCCTCAGCCCACAAAGCTCTTTTATAATATTTCGTGCTACCGTTACGAAAAACCGCAGGCGGGCAGACTTCGTGAATTTCATCAGTTTGGATGCGAAGCTTTTGGAAGTCCCTCACCTTCACTTGATGCAGAGCTTATAACATTGGTTGATACATTTTTGAAAAAGCTTGGCATAACAGATGTTTCGCTTTATATAAACAGCATCGGTTGCCCCGAATGCAGAAAGAAGTATAATGATGCTCTTATCTCATACTTTAAAGAGCACGAAGAAACCCTTTGCGAAACCTGCCGTAAAAGACTTTATACAAACCCTATGCGTATACTTGACTGCAAGAGTCCTATATGCAAAAAGGTTAACGAAGGTGCACCTGTAATTTTAGATTACATTTGCGATGATTGTTCGGAGCATTTTAACAAAGTAAAAGAAACCCTTGATGCAGTAGGAATTTCTTATACAATAGACCCATATATTGTCCGCGGTCTTGACTATTACACCAAAACAGTTTTTGAGTTTGTTTCAACAAACATAGGCTCGCAGGGAACTGTGTGCGGCGGCGGACGTTATGATAATCTTTTGCGTGAGCTTGACCCATCACACGATATTCCGGGTATTGGCTTTGCAATAGGAATTGAAAGACTTTTACTTATAATGCAGGCACAGGGAATTAACTTCCCCGAAGTTTCGGGTCCTGACATATATGTTGCATCTTTGGGAGAAGATATTGCTGTATCAAAGCTTGTAACCGAGCTTCGCCGCAAAGGCATTTATGCTGAATGTGACCACCTTGGGAGAAGCCTTAAAGCACAGATGAAGCAGGCAGACAAGCAGAAAGCTTTATACAGCCTTGTTTTAGGCAGTGAAGAAGTTAAAAACGGTTCTGCTACCCTTAAAAATATGCAGGATGGCTCAACACAAAATGTTAATATAAATAACACAGACGATATTATAAAAGTACTTGGAGGTAAGTAAAATGGACACTTTAAAAGGACTTAAAAGAACACACATGTGCGGACAGGTAACTGCAAAGGACGAAGGCAATCAGGTTACCGTTATGGGCTGGGTACAGAGAGTACGTAACCTTGGTTCGCTTGTATTTATAGATGTACGTGACCGTACAGGTATTTTACAGCTTGTTGCAGACGAAAGCTTTGCAAAGTATGAACTTGCAGGCGATTTGCATCTTGAATATGTTATTGCCGCAAGCGGTACAGTTATGAAAAGAGGAGAAGCTAACGAAAAACTTAAAACCGGCGAAATTGAAGTAAAGCTTACAGAGCTTCGTCTTTTATCAAAAGCAGATACTCCTCCCTTTGTTGTTTCGGATGACACAACAGCAAAAGAAGAAACAAGACTTAAATACCGTTATCTTGACCTGCGCAGACCTACCTTGCAGGAAAATCTTATGCTCCGTCACCGCATAACAAAAATAGCAAGAGATTTTTATGACGAAAACGGATTTTTGGAAATAGAAACTCCTATTCTTACAAAGAGTACTCCCGAAGGAGCAAGAGACTATCTTGTACCAAGCCGTGTTCATCAGGGGTCATTCTACGCACTTCCCCAGTCGCCACAGCTTTATAAGCAGATTCTTATGCTCTCGGGCTTTGACAGATATATGCAGGTTGCACGTTGCTTCCGTGACGAAGATTTGCGTGCAGACCGTCAGCCTGAATTTACACAGATAGACCTCGAAATGTCTTTTGTTGACGTTGACGACGTTATTGAAGTTAACGAAAGATTTATTCAAAGAGTATTCCGTGAAATAAAAGGTATTGACATACAGGTTCCTTTCCCGAGAATGCCCTACAGCGAAGCTATGAACCGTTACGGCTCCGACAAGCCTGACACAAGATTCGGTATGGAAATTCAGGACCTTTCGGAGGCAGTAAAAAATTGCGGTTTTAAAGTGTTCTCGGATGCAGTAGCTTCAGGCGGAAGTGTTCGTGCACTCACAGTAGAAGGCGGAAGCGATAAGTTTGCACGCCGTGAACTTGACGCTCTTACTGAATTTGTAAAAACATACAAAGCTAAAGGTCTTGCGTGGATAAATATAACACCTGACGAAATAAAGAGCCCCATTGCTAAATTCTTCTCAGAGGAAGAGCTTGACAATATAATCAAAGCAGCAGGGGCAAACAAGGGCGACCTTATTTTGATTGTTGCAGACAGAAATAAAGTAGTATTTGATTCACTCGGTGCATTAAGACTTCATATTGCTAAAAAGCTTGACCTTATTGATGAAAACAAGTTTAATCTTTTGTGGGTAACAGACTTCCCGCTTTTAGAATATGACGAAGAGGAAGAAAGATACACTGCTATGCATCATCCCTTCACATCACCTAAAGATGAGCATATAGAGCTTTTGGATACTCACCCCGAACAGGTGCTTGCAAAGGCTTACGATATCATTTTAAACGGTGTTGAGCTTGGTGGCGGAAGTATAAGAATTCATAACCCCAAGGTTCAAAGTTCAATGTTCCGCGCAATTTCAATTTCGGAAGAGCAGGCACAAAGCCGTTTTGGCTTCTTGCTTGAAGCGTTCCGCTACGGCACACCTCCTCACGGCGGAATGGCTTACGGTCTTGACCGTTTTGCAATGCTTTTATGCGGAAGCTCTTCTATCCGTGACGTTATTGCATTCCCCAAAGTACAGAATGCTTCCGAGCTTATGACAATGGCACCTTCCGATGTTGATGCAAAACAGCTTGCAGAACTCGGTATAGAACTCAATATCCCCGAAGAATAATTTAGGAGAAATATATGATAACTGTTACATCCCTATCAAAAAATTACGGCTCAAATAAAGCCGTGGACAATGTAAACTTTTCGATTAAAAAAGGAGAAATTGTAGGACTTTTAGGACCTAACGGTGCAGGAAAATCTACTGTTATGAATATGCTTACAGGTTATATTTCAAGCACCTCGGGAAACATTGTAATAAACGGTCACAATATAATGGACGAGCCTTATGAGGCTCGCCGCTGTATTGGTTACCTCCCCGAAATTCCTCCTCTTTATATTGATATGACTGTAGAAGAATACCTTTCTTTTGTGTACGACTTAAAGGGCTGTACTCTGCCCCGCCGTGCCCATCTTGCAGAAATTTATAAAACTGCAAAGCTTACAGAGGTGTCTGGAAGGCTTATTAAAAACCTTTCAAAAGGTTACAAGCAAAGAGTAGGTCTTGCACAAGCCTTAATAGGCAACCCGCCCATTATTATTCTTGACGAGCCTACAGTTGGGCTTGACCCTATGCAGGTTATAGAAATGCGTAACCTTATTTCAGAGCTTGGCAAAAGTTCTACAGTTATTTTAAGTTCGCATATTCTTTCCGAAATAAGTGCTGTGTGTGACAGAATTATCATTATAAACAAAGGCAGGGTTGTTGCAAACGGAACGCCCGAAACATTATCAGATATTCTGGGCGTAAAATCCAGAATTGAAGCTGAAATACAGGGAGATACCGAAGAAATTACAAAAACTGTTAAAGGTATTGAAGGCGTTTTGAATGTTTCGTTTGATAAAGCTTCAAACCTCTTTACTATTGACTGCTCGGGCGATATACGTGCCGATATTTCAAAGGTTGTTTCCGAGTCGGGCTTTACAATTTTGATGATGAAAAACCACGATATGTCTTTGGAAGATATGTTTGTAAAACTTGTTGGAGGTGGCAAACAATGAAAGCAGTTTTTGGCAGAGAAATGAGGGCGTATTTTACAACCCCTGCAGCATACATTTTTATGGGTATGTTTTTAGCTGTATCGGGCTTTATGTTTTCGGTTGTAAATCTTATAAACCGTTCGCCATCACTTGACGTTATTCTTTCAAGAATAAGTTTTGTATTTTTATTTTTAATTCCCATACTTACTATGAGACTTTTAAGTGAAGAACGCCGTTCTAAAACAGACCAGCTTCTTCTTACTTCGCCCGTATCGGTAAGCGGAATTGTGCTTGGTAAATTCTTTTCTGCCGCAGTTTTGTTTTTATTAACTCTCGGCATTACACTTTTGTACTTAATTGTTCCAGCAATTCACGGTCAGCCCGCATACGCGCAGATTTTGTGTAGTTATATAGGCTTTGCCCTAATGGGACTTTGCTTTATATCAATAGGTCTTTTTATTTCATCGCTTACCGAAAACCAGACAGTTTCTGCAATTTTTACTTTTGCAATTTTAATGATTTTATATATTTTAGACTGGCTTGCAACCTCTCTTACATCAGATTTTGCTCTTACCCTTATAAACTTTATAAACATTTATGCAAGATTTGATTCGTTTGAGCTTGGTGTTTTAAGCCTTGAACCCATAATATACTATTTAAGTTTTACCGCCGTATTTTTGTTCCTTACAATACGAAGCGTAGAACAAAGACGCTGGAACTGACGGAGGTATACCATGAAGAAAAAAGTTAAACATAATATAAACGAATCTGTACTTATTGTTGCGGTTCTTTTAATAGCTATTCTTTTTAATGTTTTTGTGAGTATGCTTACAGACCGCTTCCCCGTACAGCTTGACTTAACCAAAAACAAAATATACTCTTTAACAAATGAAACTCACGAAGTTTTGGAAAAGCTTGAAGGAGATGTAAATGTTTATTATCTGTCAACCCTTTCAAACAGGGCGGCAGGTGTTATGCAGGTGGCAGACATTTACAAGGCAGCATCAAAGTATATAAAATTTGAAACTCACGACCCAAATGCTGAACCCGCTTTTGTTAAAAAAATGGCGGCAAAGGGTATTAAAAATCTTTCAAACGGAATGATTATTGTTGAAACAAACAATAAAGCAAAAGCTATAGAAGAAGAAACTTTCTTTTCATCAACAACAAATTCCGAAGGTGAATCGCACATTTCAGGCTTTAAGCTTGAAAAAGAACTTACTAACGCTATATCTGCTCTTACAAGAAAAGATAATACTGTAACCGTGTACCTTACAATGGGACACGAAGAAATTATGGCTCAGTCTTTAGAAAAAGCGTTTAACGATTGTAACGTAACAGTTTATCAGATTGACCTTTCAACTACTCCTGTGCCCGAGGATGCAAGCGCTTTGTATATAGTAGGGCCTAAAAACGATTTTACCGTAGCTGAAATTGATAATTTAAACACATATCTTACAAACGGCGGTAATGCAGCTTTAATGGTTGATTATAAAACAGCTTCTCTCCCAAGACTTTATGCTTATACTAACGAATACTGGGGTGTTGCTCCCACACAGGATATTGTTTTGGAAAGAAATCCTTCACGTGCACTCTCGCCCGTAAGCTTCTACCCCGTGTGCCAGAGCCACGCTGTAACAGATTCAATTATAAACAAAAATCTTTTATGGGCAGACAGCCAGAGTCTTATGTTTGAGGTTGCACCCGGTGTTACTGCGACACCCATAGTAAAAACGTCAGAGACAGGCTCTTCGATAGATACAGAAGGCAATATTTTATTTGAAGACGAAGAAATATCTGTTGCAGCAATTTTAGACATTTACCACGCACAGGATAAAAGGTCAAAAATATTTGTTTCTGGTTCAACAGCCATATTCTACGAAACAAATCTTAACGAATCAAGCCTTGCAAACGGTGAATTCTTCAATAACCTGCTTTCGTTCTTGACAGATGCAACTTTAGATATTGCTCCCAAAAGAATTACTGTATCAGTTCTTTCGATGAGTAATGCTTTAACATATTTTTATATTGTACTTTTCGGCATAATTCCGCCTCTTGCGGTACTCGTTTTAGGACTTATTATATGGCTTAAGAGGAGGCATCTGTAATTTTGAAAAATAAAAAAGTAATTATACTCCTTATAGCTGCAATTTTGCTTATTCTTATAGGAATTATTGCATTAAATTCGATATCAAATGCACCATCACCGAATCAAGATGAATCCAAGGACGCACCACGTATAAAGGTTTTTGAAACAAATAAAGAAGTTTTAAGTATGACCTTTAATGCAGGCGAAAGCTTTACTCTTGTAAAAAAAGACGATTTGTGGAAGGTTTCGGGCAGAGAATACGTTGACCTTGACCAGAATTCTGTGATTTCGGCTATGGGAACTTTAACAGGGCTTTATGCAAGCCGTGCACTTGAACCTGAAGGCGAGTTTTCGGATTACGGAATTGATTTTGAAAATCCCACAGCTTTAGTTGAGTTTGCCGATTCCACTTCAAAAAGCTTTTATCTTGGCGATATTCTTCCTGACGGTAGCGGATATTACTGCTCGGTTGAAGGATTTGATTTTGTTTATGTAATTTCAAAGCTTTCGGCACAAAATATCGGTGCAGCGCTTTTGGATTTCAGAAATCTTACAGTTATTGATATTGACAGTCAGAGTATAACTGCTTTTTCTATCACAGGCGAAAACGGTCTTATAAGCATGAATTATAAGTTAAACGATGTTCACGCTGACGTTTATGGCGTTATTTCAAACTGGAAGATGACTCATCCTTATGTTTACGACGCTGATAACGAAGCGGTAACGGCACTTATTTTAACTCCTATATCTGCAATACTCGCTTATGATGTAGCAGAAGATTTGGTAAGCTATCGCCTTCCCTATTCATTTGAAGTTAAGGCTGACGGAAAGACATTATCATTCAAGGCAGGCTTTATGGATGATTTTGCACTTGTTTATTCTGAACAAAATGGAGTGCATTACAAGGTTTCTCCCGAAAAGCTTTCCTTCTTAAATGTAACATTTTTTGATGTTGCCGAAAAGTTTTTAAGCATCATTGACTTAAACACTCTTGACAGTGCAACAGTTTATGCAAACGGAAAAACCTCTGTTATTACCACCCCAGGTGCAAACGAAAGCCAAAAATATTTTATAGACGGCAAGGAATATACTCTTGACGAGTTCCGCCCCTATTATCAGGCTCTTATATCGGGCGAGGTTGACGGAGAGGTTCCCTCGGGTTATTCTAAAAAGGGAGAAATGCTTGCCTCGATTAAATTTGTTTTAAAAGATTCTACAACTGAATATTTTGAATTTTACGATTATGACGAACTAAACTGTGCAGTATATGAAAACGGTAAATGCCTTTTCTATATGAGACGGACACTTTTAGATTATATGCTTACAGTTTTAAATTAAAATAACATACCCCCACGCCCTAAAAGAAAGGAAACAGAGATATGGATATTTTTGAAAAGTGTTATAACTTTAAAATGGCTGACGAGTTAAGAGAGGCAGGACTTTATCCTTACTTTCACGCTTTGGAATCACGTCAGGACGTAGAGGTTATTATGGAAGGCAAACGCAGAATAATGCTTGGTTCTAATAACTATCTTGGTCTTACAACAAACCCCGAAGTTGTGGAAGCAGGAATTAAGGCTTTAGAGCAGTACGGAACAGGTTGCTCGGGTTCCAGATTTTTAAACGGAACCTTGAATCTTCATCTTCAGCTCGAAGCAGAGCTTGCCGAATTTTTACATAAAGAAGCAGTTGTTACATTTTCTACAGGATTTCAGTCAAATCTTGGCATAATAAGTGCTATAGCAGGTCATGGAGATTACATAATCTGCGACAAAGAAAACCACGCAAGTATTTATGACGGATGCAAATTAAGCTATGCAAAAATGTTAAGATACAAGCATAATGATATGGAAGATTTAGAGCGTCTTTTAAAAGCTGTTCCTGAAACTGCGGGCTGTCTTATAGTTACAGATGGTGTGTTCAGTATGGGCGGTGATATTGCAAACCTTCCCGAAATTGTACGTTTAGGCAAAAAATATAATGCAAGAATAATGGTTGACGATGCACACGGACTTGGTGTTATTGGCGAAGGCGGCAGAGGTACCGCAAGCTATTTCGAACTTGAAGATGATGTTGATATTTACATGGGTACATTTTCAAAATCTTTAGCAAGTCTTGGCGGATATATGGCGGGCAAGGCAAAGGTTGTTGATTTTGTACGTCATTCTTCACGTCCGTTTATATTCTCGGCATCAATTCCTCCTGCTGCATGTGCTGTGGCTTTGGAAGCATTGCATCAGTTAAAGGCACATCCAGAGCTTGTAGAAAGACTTTCTTCTCTTTCTTCACACATGAGACAGGGGCTTATTGCAAAGGGACTTAATATAAGAATGTCCCAAACTCCGATTATTCCTATTTACACATACGAAATTGAAGACACCTTTATAAAAGCTAAAGAGCTTTATGACGCAGGTGTTTATGTTAATACTGTTCTTCCGCCCGCAACAGCTCCGCACGAATGTTTGTTGCGTACAAGTTATATGGCTACTCATACAGAAGAGCTTTTAGACGAAGCTATTGACGTAATAGCCTCTGTAATGCTTAAAAATGAGTAAGATAGCAGTTGTAAGCGGCGGCTCAAGCGGTATAGGAAAATTTGTGGTTGAGGCTTTGGTAAAAAAGGGACTGAAGGTTTACGAAATAAGCCGCAGAGATTTAAAGCCCGAGGGCTTTACCCACATTTGTGCCGACGTTTCGGATGAAAAAAGTATAAACAAAGCAATAGATAGAATTATTGAAAAAGAAGACAGGATAGATATACTTATAAACTGTGCGGGTTTTGGTATATCGGGTGCTTTGGAATTTACTGATAATAAAAGTGCCAAAAAGCTTTTGGATGTAAATCTTTTTGGAAGTGTAAATCTTTGCCGTGCCGTAATTCCTTATATGAGAAAAGCGGGATGCGGCAGAATTGTTAATATAAGCTCTGCTGCATATACCTTCCCTATTCCTTTTCAGGGATGGTACTCGGTTTCAAAGGCGGCGGTTACATCTTTTTCGATGACACTTGCAAACGAGGTTGCTCCTTTTGGAATATCGGTTTGCTGTGTTGCACCGGGGGATATTAAAACAGGCTTTACATCGGCAAGACAAAAGGATATAACGGGTAATGATATTTATGGGGGTAAAATAGAAAGTGCCGTTTCAAAAATGGAAAAGGATGAGCAAAACGGACTTTCGCCAAAGGCAGCCGGTTACTTTACGGCAAAAATAGCTTTAAAAGCCCACGTAAAGCCTGTTTATGCGTTTAACTGGATGTATGGATTTTTAATGGTGCTTTCACGGATTTTACCGTTAAAGCTTGTAAATTTTATTTTAGGTAAAATGTATTCTTAAACATAATATAAGTTAAAAGGTCGCAGTAAATTTACTGCGACCTTTCATTTATAATAAATACCCTTTTAAATTTTTATTTTGATTTACTGAATTGTTAATGAATCTACAATAGGATTAAGTTTTGAAAGGTTTAATGCAAAGGCTTTAACCTTAACTGTACCTGTAAGAGCACTTAAATCCATATTGTAAGGAGCTTCAAAATAGCCTTTCTCTGTAGCTTCGTTCTTTGTAATTGAAACTTTTTCAAGTTTTGCAAAG
>JAZSDN010000105.1:0-5280 GCA_045531205.1 Clostridia bacterium
TGAATTAAAAAGATATATTGATTATTACAACAACGAAAGAATTTCTATGAAACTAAAAGGAATGAGCCCGGTACAATACCGAACTCATTCACAAGCAAGTTAATATTAAATTTTTGTCTAAACTTTGGGGTTCACTTCAAAATTGTTCAGCTTTCTATATTTAGTTTTTAACCGTTACTGTTTTTGCTAAAGGCTTTAACGTATTTCTTTCAAACACGAAGGCAGAGATTTTATATTTCTTTGTTAAGTCTGCTTTTTCTACATTTGCAATTGCCTTATAGCTACCGGTTTCGCTTTTTAAGCTGTCAGTTATGCTTACCTTTTTAAGTACCTCTGCTCCATTTTGAATTTCGTACTCTGCTATTATTATTCTTGGGTTTGAGGTTTCGCCCTCTTTGGGGATATATTCGGCTATTGTTTCTCCAAAACCTAATGGAGATGCTACTTTATAGCCGTTACTGCTTTTAAGGGTAAACTGCGATTCGGGTGTATATTTATATAATACGCATCCTGCCGGTGCAAGCTTTAAAGTAATTGTTTCACCATTAAGTGAAATAGTGCTGCCCGTCGCATCATTTATAGGAATGGGGTTTCCCTGTACTCCTTTGATATTTGGAATTACTACCTGTTTTTCGTCTGTGTCGCTTAAGTTTATTGCTGCAACATAGGTATCATTATTTTCTCTGAAAACATAATACCAGGCCAGAGACGAATCATAGCTCCACATATTGTCGTTTCCGTTTATGTCGTACGCTAAAATTTCGTATTTATCAGTTGAGAACAAATCATAAACAATAGGTAAATCCGTGTTAGTGAAATAGGCTATTCCTTCAGGGAAGCCTTCTATAGCCATTATATCAGGTATGGTATAGTAGCTTGGATATCTTACCCCTGCGAAAAGGGTTTGATAAACCATGTGTCGTGTTTTAGCTGCATTCGGGATAAAACCTCTGAACTCAAAGCATTGTGTATACATAGTTACAGGTTTATTGTGATGTTCTCTCTGGAAATTTGCAAGCGACTTCATAAACGAACCAACTAAAGCGGTGTACACACCTGTCCATCCGGGGTATGTATCAACACAGAAAAAGTCGGCACAGGTTGCTTCGTATGAACCAACATTTCTGTAATTTATATTGGAATCGCAAATATATACTGGGTGATCCTTATCAATATCACGAATAAGCTGATAGCTGTTTTGCAGTGCATAAACTGTATCAAAATAATCGGCGTTTGGTTCGTCCTGAACTGCATAAGCAAACACTGCGGGATGGTCTTTTACAGCTTTTATTGCATCTATAAGCTGTACAGGGTAGTTGCCGCAAGGATTAGAATTTGAATAAAGTGCCACTATTGCATACATACCGCGTGACCACACAAGGTTAAGCTGGTCAAGCAGTTTTGTGGCATCAAGAGAATAACCCAGCGTTGTAACTGTAATTCCTGCTGACACCATATAGTCTACCATAGCTTCATCATGACCTGCATTTGTGCCTATTATAACGTCCAAAGGCTTACCTTCTTCTGTTATCCAGTTTGCATTCTCGTCGATATGTGTAGGACGGGCATAATACATTATCTGATGCTTGCTTTCTGATACAAGCTTTCCATCTTTGTCGTATACATCGGCGTGAACAATAAAGGGTTCGCCATAATAAGGATTTAAGTCTTTTGTTTTGAAGTCGAATTTTGTATTTTCTACAGCAAAAGTTTGTTCTGTTACTACTGTGCCGTCTTTTTTTGTTATGTAGGCTTTTAAGGAACCATCGGCATAATTTGTTTTTATAGTGCTGTTAGGTGTTATATTGGCATATCCGCCTTCCCACTCTTTATAGTAAAAAAGCTCATCGGTTTTTATTGTGCAATCGTTTTTCTTAAAAGCTGCACGTTGCTCCTGAGTATATTCCCACGAACGGTCTTTTGGGAAATGCATTAAAACAATATCGTCAAAATATGCGTTGCCTCCTGTAGCAAGACCTATTTTAAACTGTGCATAGGTTGTGTTTGCGGGTACATTTATTTCGGTTGTAATATAGCTCCATTTACCGGTAGAAGGACGGACATTTTTAGTTTTTGAATCTGTTTTTTCGTCGCCCCACGTTTCGATAGTTATAAAAGAGTACCCGCTGGACGGTAACTTTTCGGGGTTGCAGTATACTATAGCAATAAGCTTATCTCCCTCTGCAACAGGAATATTCTGATAAGCGTACAATTGCTTTGTTGAAGACAAATAAAGCGATGATAAACCAGAGTAAGCCTGCGTTTTTGAAACTTCAGCCGTATAGGTGTCGGCTTTTGAATAAAACTCCCACGAATCGGTATTCACTTCAAAGTCGCTGTTTTTTAAAGCATTTAAAGAGTTATACGAGTACCATACTTCTTCTGTTTCTGCCTGAACAATCAATGATGTAAAGCTACAAAAAAGCATTACAAATGATAGTAGCAATGATAAATACTTTTTCATATTTTCTTCCTCCCAAATTCAAATATATAAATATTTTACCACAAGTGAAACAAATTTTTCAATATATAAAATTGTATATGAATAAAAAAAGCAAAAAAAGCAATATCAAAGCAAAAAACAGCCATAATTTGAGATTTTTTTGCTTTATATAAAATAACCGGGTTACCATTTGGTAACCCGGTTTCCTATTTTTGCGGAAAACTTTTACTATGAGAAATTGAGAAATTGAGAAGTTGAGAATATGAGAAGGAATGATTCCGCAAAAAGGATAGCTATTTTATTCTTCGGTAACAAGACCGTTTCCGATATCGTTCAAAAGGTTTGATTCGCCGTTATCTTCAAGGCTTACAAGATTTATAGTCATTGATACAGCGTTAATGTCAAACAATACGGTTTCTGCCGAAGGTGTTAAGTATTTTTCTTTCATTTTTATAATCCTCCTTTAAACCTTATTGAACATCCAAAGCTGCAAGCTGTGCATAGCTTATAGCCTTGCTCTGACCATATTCGCGTGTACCGTCTGCCTTTTCAACGTAAGGTGTTGCATAGTAAACGGTGTTTTCGTCGCCTGATTTGATTACTACGTTTGCGTAGATAATAGCTGTGGGATTTAATTCAGTACCTTTATTCTGGAATTTAGCAAGGAAGGTTGAATCTGTAACATCTAAAACCTGTCCTGCTGCGTTGATTTTTCCATATACTTCGTTAAAACCATATTTTGTATAACCAGCTTCGATTGTAGGATTCTGTGCAAGTGTTGTAAATACAAAACCTACTTCTTTATAATCTACATAAGAATCGTCAACAAGTGCTAAGAAACGGATTACGTTTTTACCATCAGAAAGTGTAGCTTTCTGTGCCTGTGCGCCTGATACTACGTTGTTTTCAACTGCGTACCAAAGAGCGTTTAAGGTAAGAGCTGAATCGCTTGCACCAACAGGAGCTTTTTTACCTTCTTCGGAGGTGTAAACAGTTGAGGTTTCGCCGAGCTTCCATCCTTTGAAGTAACCGGTTGCTGATACTACCTTTGTGCCATTTGCTGTAACAGGTCTTAATGAAGCTTTACCTGCAGCGCCTATAGCTAATGTGATTGTATCTGTTAATATGCCACCGTTTGTACCTAAGTTATAGGTTACTGTTACATCTCTGTCAACAGCTGGAACAAAAGTAACCTTTCTGCCTCTGTATACTTCAAAGCCTCTAGTTGCCATTGAGTTGAGGTGACTAAAACTATAACCATTATAAGAAACCTTAATTACATTTGCATTTGCTGTGTCTGCTGCTATAGAAGCTGAAATTTCAGTAGGATACATTGTTTCATAACCAGTACTTACTGCTGCACCGAAATCAAGTTCACGAGCTTTTTTATCAACCTTAACGGTTTTTACAGAGTTAGGATTTATAATAGCTGTATATGTTCCGTTTGCATCTTTATTATATAACGATAATGTTAATGTAGCCCCCTTAACATCAGTATCATCATCACTGTTGAAATTCAACAACAGATTAGCATCTACTGTATATTCATATCCAGGTTCAACTTCTACATATCTATAGAATGATAAATCGGGACCTTTTGTCCACAACATTCTTTCGTTGCCACTATAGGTATATAAACGAAGTCCATTTGATGAAGCTGTATTACCGGAATCACCTATAGCTTCTGCATCCCAAGTAGCGGGAACTGTTACAGAATATGAACGACTGTTTTTTGTAATAGTTTTTGTTGTGTCGGGTTGTGTTGTTACTTCAACTTTGTCTGTGATTTCGGCACTTGCTACCAATACCGGAACGGCATCGCCCTTTGTTATTGTAAACGATTTTGCAAAAGCGTAATCTTCAGGACCCATTACCTCATCTGCTCCTGAAAAAGCAATTTTCATTACGTTTGCAGAAACACCGTCTGCTGTTATTGGAACTGACATGCTGCTGGGATATAAATTACCATATCCAGTTGATACAACTGTTCCACAAGTAAGATCATCTACATCTTTTTTAGAATAAGCTGTTTTCAGGGCAACAAAGTCACCATTTGAATCTAAATAACCAACAGCTACATCTATTCTTCCACCAAGGTTACCTGTAGTAGCTTTAAATAGTACTTCAGATGATACTGTATATTCATATCCGGGGTCAATATCTATAAATTTTGTAAATGCTATGTCGCCACCGGATACAGCCATCATTTTTACATCGCCCGAATATGTAAATATTCTGGCTCTTGCATAGCCATTGCTAAGTTTTGTGGTTTTATCGCACCAAGAAGCTCTGCCTGTAGCTTCCCAATTCCAGCCGGCAGGCACTAATATACCGGGATGAGTATATCCGCCCCATTCTGCATCAACACTTGTGGTGGTTCCATCAAATGCTATAGTGAGCGGAAAAGTTGTACTTGCCGAAGCGGGTACACTTATAATGCAGGTTGCTAAAAGTGTTACTGCACATAAGAGTGATAAAAATTTTCTCATTTTCATCTTTCCTTTCATTTGATATACAAATATTATACTAAAGCGGTTTAGTTTTGTCAATATCTTTTTAAAAAATTTTTACAAAATTATTATTTTTTAGTTTTTTGGGTGGTTTTTGAAGTAATGTTTTTGTATATTTGTAGGGGCTGACGTCCCCGGCAGTCCGCAACATATTATACGTAATTTATTTATGAAGTTTATAGATAAAAAAAGGCTCGTCAGATTGTCAAGCCAAGTGCAACACTTTTGTTAATAAACTCAATCGGCGATAAATATCCCAAGCATTTACGAGGTCTGTTGTTGATTAAAGCAACAACAGAATCTAATTGTTCTTGTGGAAGATTACGG
>JAZSDN010000010.1:0-3643 GCA_045531205.1 Clostridia bacterium
CCGCCCACCCTGAAAAGATTTTTTGTGCTATGTTGCCAACCTAGAATTAAAAACCGCAAGCGGCAAGGGCTAAAGCCTTTTTAATTCGGTTAGCAACATTGACGCCCAAAAAATTTATACGTTTTAACTGCCTACGACTTCAAAAAAAATTTTGCCGCCTGCGGCGGACGCGCTACGCGCTGAAAATTTTTTTTTCGTCTACAAAATTTTTTTTACGCTGTCGCCCTACGGGCTACGCGCTACGCGCTACAGCGAAAAAAATTTGTCGGCAGTTAAAATAAAATATAATTGGGGGGAACTTATCCCCCCAAACCCCCCAGCGTCAAGGGTAAACCCTTAACAATCCCAGTAATAAAAAAAATAAATTTTCTCAAACACCCGAACCGCCAAAGGCGGACGGCTAAAGCCTTTCAGGTGTTTGGAAAATCCAGAGTAAACAATTTTTTTTTCGTGGAGTGGCTATCTTAAAAAGACGTCTGCCGACTGTAGCCACCCACTCAAAAAAAATTCGATGGGGTACACCAGCGAAACAAACTATATTTCAATGGCTAACTACCAGCAGAGCCAGACATTTTTTTAGTTACATTCATAATGTTTTTTTTCACTGAACATTATAGCTTGTTCGTCAAGGACGCTACGCGCCGCCTTCGGCGGTTGACTTCGTCAATCCTTGACTTCACAGCTTTTTCAGTGTTGAAAAAAAAACAAAAAAAATGATTCTTTTTTTTGGAAAGGAGGTAACGTGATGATTTATACAAGTTATTGGGGTAATCTGAAAACTTTAGAAAAAGTGTTTGGTAAAGAAAATATTATTAGTGTTAGTCGGTGGTCGTCTAAAGTTTGGAACGGAAAAAAATGTTCAATGTTATTTCCGTCAGAGGATTTATTAGTTGGTTATAAAAATGGTAAAATTAGTCAATATCAGTATGAAAAAATCTTTATGGAATATCTAGAAAGTCTTAACGTTGATAACTGTTATAAAGTGTTTAATGGTAAGGTTTTAGTTTGTTATGAAGAATCTGGATTTTGTCATAGACATTTAATCAGTAAATGGTTGAGAAAAAATGGTTATGAATGTGAAGAGTTTGAAGGAGAGGCAACCTTATTTTGAAAACTTTTGAAAATAAAATAAAAGAGGCTATTGAAGACCTTCAACGATACGAACCGCCTGAAGGTTTTTTTGTTTGTTTTAGTGGCGGCAAAGATACTATCGTTATGTATGATTTAGTCAAACGCGCTGGCGTGAAATATGAAGCAGTTCATAACTTCATAGCAATAGAGCCGCCGCCGCTCATTGACTTCATTAAAGAACATTATCCAGAAGTAGTAATTGATTATCCAGAGAAGAATATTAGAGAGCTGATAATTCAACACGGAATACCGCCATATAGAAATATAAGATATTGCCATAGAGAATTAAAAACAGGCGGAGAGGGACGAATAAAAGTATTAGGTATACGCGCCGAAGAGGGAGCGAAACGCGCGCATCGACCGAAGTACGGAGCAAATAAAAATGGCGGTTATGACTTAAATTTAATAATTGAGTGGACGGAGCAGGAAATTTGGAAATACATATTTAAATTTAATCTGCCGTACTGCCGACTATACGACGAGGGCAGAAAGCGTATAGGTTGCCTTTTCTGTCCTTATGGTAGTTACAAACAGACAAAACAAGATTTAATTGATTTTCCAGACATTGCCGATTATCTAATTGAATCTTGCCAAGCCGCACTTGATAGACGCGCCGAGCGTCGAATTTTAGAGGCGGGCAAAAAACGTTGTCCGAAGGAAAGCCCTTTTAAAACTGGAGAGGAAATGTTTTTTAACTGGATAGGCGGGGGACGGGCAGACCACGAAAATAACGTTAAGGAGTTAAAAGAAATATATAATCAATATAAAAATTCTCAAAAAAGTTTTTAACTATGCACTTGATAAAATGCACAGTATATGTTACAATATGCACAGTTAAAATATACAGTAAAGGAGAATTTGAAATGTTCGATTATAAAAATTTATTGCCGCGTTATGTAGCACAGGGACGCCCGACGGAGGACACATTATCACATTATAATTTTGAGATTGATAATTTCTTGACGTGGTGTAAAGAAAAGGGATACGATTCTTTAGTATTGACGGAGCAACAAGCATTTGAATATCTGGACTTTCTCAATATTTCCCGTTATTCTGATTCTTCAATTTGTTTGAAAGTTGCCGCCGCCAAGACGTTTTATCACGTTGCTAAAAAATTGAATGTTGTTGAAGTTAATCCTTTTGACGACGTTAAACCGAAAAAACCGACTTATGACGATACAGACTTTGATTATTTTGATATTGAGGATTTAAAAGAAATCTGCGCAAGCGTGATGCAACGCACTGACGAGACAGCCGCAAGAGATTTAGCGATTGTTTACTTAATGGCAGTTGAGGGACTGCGGACAGTTGAAGTACACCGCTTATCAGACGAAGACATAAATTGGGAACGTCAAAGTATCTTAATTCACGGTAAAGGAAGAAACAGTTATATTTATCCTTGTGAGGATACTATGGAGATTCTGAAGAAGTACTTAAACAGCAGACCAGAACCAGTACGAGACGAACACGGGACACCAACCTTTATTGGATACAGTAAGAAATTTTTTGGAGTTCGGATTAGTCGTAACGGTATACGTTGGAGCATTAACCATATCTTGTTAGCTGTCGATAAAAAGAAAAAGGGTAGTAGTTGCCATACTTTACGCCACAGTTGCGGGACAAATTTATATAATGAAACTAAAGATTTACGTTTAGTTCAGGAGACCTTGAGACACACCGACCCGAAGACTTCAGCCCGATATGCACACGTTGACGACAGAACCAACAACCGCACAACCTCTAAAATTTCCCCACTTCAGAAAGATTAAAAAACCACACTTTCTCCCCTTTAAACGGGGGTTTTTTTTTGCGAAATTTGCATTGTTATGTTATAATCATTTGATATTATAATTTTCTGTTTTTTCCAGTAAAACGGAATTTTTTAGAATGGGGAGTACAAAATGAAATTTGTTAATCATTATGTGGACAGGATTTATAAATACTTGTACCGACACGACGGAGAAACAATTTTATTGAAAGATTTGGTTACTGAAGTTGGTTTTTGTGATAAAACGATTAGGAAATATTTAAAATGGTTAGTTCGGAGAGAATACATAAAAAAAACCGGCAAGAAAATTTCAATCTTGCCGCAGTAAAAATTTTTCGTTAGCTTTTATTCGTCATCAGAATTACTTTTCATTTCGTTAAACTTCATTAACAAATATTTTTCTTTTTGTGCGTTACCTTTATGAAGAAGTTTTGGAGTAAGCATTACACAGCCAGACTTACGGGCAATAATCCCGCAACGTTCAAGTAATTGTAAAGTTTGGTTTACTGTTTGTGGAGAGCAACCCGATTTTTTAGAAATTTCCCTTACTGTTTCGACGAGTATATTTTGAGGAGTCATATTTTGCAGGATATATTTCACGACCTGCATTTTTTTATTGCCGATATTTTCAATTAAGCTGATAATCGTTGACAAGTAAGTAATTGAAAAACCAGTACGCGGAATTTCTTTAATTACGACGTCAGCATTAATAATATCGCCGATAACTTCGCCAGTTTCAGGATT
>JAZSDN010000036.1:0-17070 GCA_045531205.1 Clostridia bacterium
AATCAAATTTTCAGTATAAAGGAGTACAAAATGAACGAAAACGAGAAAAAACTGTTGCAGGCAAAGCACAGACTTGAAGAAGCACAGGCAAGAGACAGAGTAAAGGAACGCAAAGCACGAACACGAAGGCTTATTCAGGAAGGTGCGATTCTTGAAAAGGCTTTTCCTCAGTCAGTTTCAATGAGCCTTGACGAGTTGGAGAGCTATCTGTGCAACATATTAAAACGGACATAACAATCAGAGCGTTTCGGGAAACCGGGACGCTCATTCTTTTTTATCCCGAAGGGCGCACTTACTCACCACTTGCCGAACGGCAAGCGGTGGTCGTGCGCTCTGCGAGGCGGATAAGGCTTCTGCGGAAGCCTACGGACAATGAGCATTTATTCCAATTCGCTGTCATTGTCCGCACAGACGGTTATTTTCACACAGCACACCGTCTGTCTGCGAAAATCTGCCGCAGGCAGTTTTATCGCAGCTATGAGTATCGTTTATGCGATACTCATTTTCTTTTTGCGAAAAGAAACAAAAACAGAGAGGATGATGATATTTATTGGCAATATACCACCTTGAAGCAAAGGTAATCAGCAGAGGTACGGGACGAAGTGCTGTTGCTGCTTCGGCATATATGAGCTGTTCTCAGATACTCAATGATTATGACGGCATATATCACGATTACACACGAAAACAAGGTTTAGTGTGGCAACAGGTATTTCTTCCTGAACACGCACCGAGAGAATGGCTTGACAGAGCCGTTCTTTGGAATGCGGTAGAAGAAACCGAAAAGACTAAAGACAGCCGACTTGCCCGTGAATTTGTTGTTGCCCTTCCCGTTGAGCTTGATAAAAACGGTTGGCAAAAGATACTAACCGAATTTATACAGCAGAATTTTGTTGCAGATGGAATGTGTGCCGATGTTGCAATCCATGACACAGACGGACACAATCCCCATGCACATATTATGCTGACAGTCAGACCGCTTAACGAAAACGGAACGTGGCAGTACAAAACAGAAAAAGAATATCTCTGCATACGAAACGGAGAAGAAAAAGGATTTACTTCATCCGAATATGCAAAAGCAGTTTCGGACGGTTGGGAGAAACAGTACCCGTATATGGTAAACTGCAAAAAGAAATACCTTCCGCCGTCACAAGCGGAAGGTTACGAAAGAGCATCCAAATATCCCAAAAGCACAAAATACGGCAGACAGAATCCTATCTCCGAGCGATGGAACAGCGATGAACAGCTTATATCATGGCGTAAAGCGTGGGCAGACGAAGTAAACAAATATCTTGAACCCGAAAACCATATTGATTCACGCAGTCATTCCGAAAGAGGTCTTGATGAACAGCCTACCGTTCACGAAGGAGTAATTGCAAGAAGGCTTGAAGAAAAAGGAATAATTTCCGAAAGATGCGAACTTAACAGACAGATAAAAGCTGACAACCGATTATTGAGAACCCTTAAATCCGAATTTGCAAAGTTAAAGAAGGCTGTTGCAAACACACTTCCCGCTATTGCGGAAGCATTGGAAAGCATACGAATGAATCTCATTGTTTTACGGTACAAGATACTTACGGGATTTGTTGAGCATAACGAGATAATACGAACATTAAGAAGCATAACTCCCGAACTTGAAAGCTACAAAGACATTGTTGACGAAATCAAGAAAAAGTCAACCGAGCGAAAAGCCTTGATTAAAGAAAAGCAATCAATTCCCATGATTATGATTTTAAAGCACCGAGAATTTGCAAAGAGAATATCCGAACTTACCGAAGAACTTGAAGAACTGCGAACCGAAAAGAAAATCATATTAAATAACCTTTATTGCACCGAAACATACACTATTGAGAATGTGAAATCTTATGTTGCTGCTTTGGAAAAGAAACTGGATGTTATTTCAAAACAAGAACAGAAATATTCGGAAGAAATTGAAAAAGCCGTTGCGGAGTACAAAGAAATGAAAGAAAGTGCAACCGATTTTGACCCTGCCGAGCTTCGTGAGGAACAGCTTAAACTTCGCTACGATAAAGAAGTACAGAGCAGTCAGATAATTCGCAGTAACGGAAAAGAGCTTGTCACTTCAAGATTTAACTACAGTATCCGTGATATTAATTATTTCCTCGGTGAACCTAATGATTCCCGTTCGGTATCACAAAGACTCTCACAGCACAAAACAACTCCGAGTCGAAAGAAAAATATCAAACACGGTAGAGAGGAAAGATAACCCCTGCAACAGACTAAAATCTGTTGTGGGGTTATCCCACTTAACATCGAAGTTACGATATAAATCTACGATGATGCAACTTTTATTGATTCGAACTATAAAAAGTATATTGTGAATTTGGGAAACTATTTCAATCAATTATTTTGCACTTAAATAAGCGTTTTTGCATCCTAAAACCGCAATTTTGCAAAATATATTGACAAAATCATTTTTTTATGTATTTAATTTTTGTGTTTTTGGGTTATATATAGAACGATTTTCAAATCTATAAGAACATTATTATTTATCATTAATTATTCATATTTTCAAACAAATTAATTATCACAGTTTTATTTAATGAGTTATGGACTGTGTGATATCGCATTCTATCAACCAGTTCATTCTCCGAAGCCATCTTGATTGGGTTCAGATGGCTTCGTATATAAAAATTTCGAGCTATGTTCAAAAAACGAAGGAACATAGCTCGAAATTTTTATATTATTAACACATTGAATTCTAAATACGTTTCAACATTTCTATGTGTAACAAATGTGATTAGCTCTCGATTTCGCCATTCTTTATATTAATCACCCTATCACACAATTCTTCTATAGAATTTTTATCATGAGAGGCTATAAAAATGGTTGTGTTGAGGGTTTTGTTAATGTTAATAATTGTTTCTTTTACAAGTTCCAAACTTTTGTCGTCTAGAGCATTAAAAGGTTCGTCCAAAATTAGTATTGAAGGATATTCCATAATCGCCTGAATAATTCCCAGTTTTTGCTGCATACCTAACGAAAATTTTTTCACTTTGTTTTTTCGACAATCAAATAAATCAAATGTTTTCAACAATTCGATTATTCTTTCCTTTTTAATCTTTTTATTCAACGAAGAAAGATATTCTAAATTGAAAATTGCTGATTGTTCAAACATGAAGCCAGGTGTTTCAATCAAAACACCAAATGATGCTCCTTCGGGTAATACAATGCCACCCGATGATGGTTGTATCAAACCGCAAATAGCTCGAAGAAACATAGTTTTGCCACTTCCATTTTTTCCTACTAGCCCATATATTTTCCCTTCTTCGAAACATACTGATATGTTATTTAAAATTATTTTGTTGTTTATTATTTTCGTCAAGTTATTGATTTTAATCATATGTATGTTCCCTTCTTAATTCCAACAAAGTCTTTTTTATAAATGATTATCCACCATAAAACACTTAAAAAAACACATATAACTAACATTATAAGTGTTTTTGTGGGAGTAATACTATAATATAATTGCATTACAGATAATTTCTTTTGTACAACAGGAGTCTGTGATATTGTTAAGAATAGTATATAAATTATAGACACAATATAACTTGAATTAACCTTCCAAGAAATAATGTTGATTACTTGTATAAATACAAAACCAATTACACTAAGAATAAATATTATTTTTGTACTTTCTAAAAAAAAATAGCTTGTATTTTTTTGTATCAAATCTATAAGAAAACTTAACAAAAAAGATAACGCAAGATAAGCTAAACAATATAAATAATTTGTAAAAGACTTTATTAAAACATACTTAAATTTACTCACTCTTGAAAAAACACTTATTCCAAATGTACTAAGTTCTTCAGATAAATCAATAGCAATAGGTATGTACAAAAAAACCCAAAATAATATATTGGCTGCTGTACATAACAAATCATTGGAAATGAAAAAATGTCTAAATAATATGTTTGATGATTGATAATATGAAAGTGTTACCAAATCTAAAATCACAAAAATTAATATAAAAACTGAAATATATCTAAAAAAAGTTTTTTTGAAGTATTTATAAACAAACACACTATCACCCATTACTTCAAATAATTTATTTTGTATTTTCTATACATTAGAATTTGACAAAACAGAGTTAAAAAAATAAAAAGTACATATGAGATAATCTTTTCTCCTATAAAGCCCAACATAGTATGTCCTTCTACATTAAAAGGAGTAAATATAATATCTGGAAACAATAATGAAAAACCGGAAAACGATGTAATATTAAATAAAAGTTGCGTTGTCACTGTTAAAAAAAGGTAAATTGTTAATGGAATCACTTTTGCTACAATAACGATTGGAGTAAAAAGAGTTATACACATAGATAACAATGAGAAAACAGCAATAAAGAAAGATTGATTAATTATTTGAAAAAAAGTATATATAAAAGGATGTTGATAATACATTGATGTAAAATTTAATAAAGCGGTACTTCTACCTTCTATTGGATGGTTTGGTGAAAAAAATATAATACAAATCCATAAAAAAGAAAACAAAATAATAAAGACAAATAAAAAACTTGAAGCAAAAGTTATTTTCATTTTGTTCAAGTAATATTTTTTATAACCTATTCTTGTTATAATGTTAATTGAACTCCCGTTGTTTAACTCTAAAGAAAATTTATAAGAAAAAAGAAAGCCTACGGACAAAAAAATCAAAATTGGATAATATCCCGAATTACCCATTCCAATTCCGTTCATAAACACATCATAACCACTGAATGTATTAACTATTTCCTGTACAGCTGATATACTTATATCTGTCGGAGTATCGCCTTGTAAGTATGAAAGATTTTGAAAGTACCAATCAATACGATCCTTTGCCCCCATAAAAAGTGCAAATTGAACGATTAAAAACGAAAAAATTATTTTAGATATTCCTATTTGTTTAATTATATATTTCATTTTATTTCTCCTTAACAACTATGCACCACCCACTATTGAGTGGTGCATAGAGGACTTATAGATTAATACGGATTATACCTAAAACGCATACTGTCTTCTCCAACTTGATTCCATGCACCTTCAATTTCTGCATAATAATAATGATTTATTACCGCAGAAACATCTGTTGTAGAAAAAATAGCATCTCCATCAAGTTTCACCCATCCTGAGCGGCTTTGCTTTTGTGAATTCACAAGACGAGCCTGTGGTTTTGCCCAAGAAGTAATATATGCACCTTGAAATTCTGCATAGGCATCTTCGGACATTTTAGGCACATAAGGAATATCTTCGTCCATAGTATATGTACTTTCGCCACCATTATATGTTATTTTATAAGAGTCACTCCAATACGCACTAGCAGACAACATAAATGTAGCAACAACAAAAACAATCGCCAATGCCGTTGTAATAAATTTTTTCATTGCAAATCTCCTTTTAATTTATTACCTGTATATATCCATCTTTACCTACTGTCTCAGTGCCATCAAAATAATAAGATGAAAAAACAATCAATTTTAATTCTTCTGTTTCTGCATCATAATAATATTTTGAACTTTGTTCTTTCAATTCTTTCATTTCCGAACTCTCAGTTGCAGCTCGAGCAGTAACAAAAGCATCTGAAATAATATTTTCTGAGGATAAATCACAAGAATTAATCTGAGATAAATTTATTTGTTTTGTGTTATCAATTATTTCAGTAACTTTATTATCAATTACTGTAACCGTATAACAAGAATTGGTTTCAATGTTATTAATCGTGCGAATATAATCAATTGTATAACAACCATCACAAATCTTATGAATATCAATTGTATATTCATAATTATCAAAGCCTGCAAATTTTTGTTTTAAAATAGAGGTTATTTTATTAGTATCAATTGATGATTTTGATGACACGTTAATATTTTCTGTTATTATAGTTTTTTTCAAGTTTTGTTCCTCGGCAGAAATAGAACTTGTTTTTGTTAACTTGATTACTTGCTGCCTGTTTCCATAGATTCTTACATTTTTAACATCGTTGTCTACATATGTAAATGAATTGGCATATGTAGCTGCTGCAAGAACTGTAGAACCAGTTGATAATTTATCATTGTATCTTTCAAGCCAATTTGTATGTGAAGGAGCATATACTTCTGAAGACCAACCAACGGCGGTATCTGCTCCTTGCGTTACTGCTCTAGCGGTAATATTATCATCATTGTTAGCGGCAGTTGAGCAACCAGCAAAAGTAACCAGTTTTACGCTTCCCATATTACCGTTAATTCCTACATATGAATATCCCGTAGGTGAATTATAGTCGTCTGCATAATATACTCCAGTTAAATAATTGCCGCCATTACCATTGTAATTAAATGCCATATGAGTGTAACTACCATGTCCGCTAAAGAACAAAATATCGCTTTGTATTCTTTTTATACCGTTACTAAATGAACCTCTCATTACACTTACTGTGGGTTGTGTTGAGTAGTATGATGAGTAACCAGCAATCGCATAAAGATCACATGCTGTTGTAGCATCTCCACTTGTGTCAACTTCCAAAAGGCCATAATCTGTACCTACAGAAAACGCCATACCACCAGCAGCAGATGCCGGATTTGAAAAAGCACAAATTGAGGTAACCATAACTAGCGACAAAACTAAGCTAATGATTTTCTTAATTCGCATATTATATTCTCCTTTTCTTTTTTATGGATAATATTATGGAATACATTAATTAATATTTATTTGATTTTCAAAAACACTTGCAGCTTCAGAGGATAGCTCAAAATAGGTACAAGCAGAATATGCACAATTCATATATGGATAGTACTTTATAACTAGAGTATCTGTGTTTTCTCCTGATAATTCAATTAATATTTCCGAATTAAAATTACCATTATATCCTTTATAATCATGTGATGAAACTGTATTAGACTTTTTTAAAGTTTCAACCATAAAAGCAATATCAAAGTTTGAGCTTGTTTTATTTCCGTTTATTTTCACATCGGTAATTTGGTGTTCTGACGAAAAGCCAAATAGATTCAATAATGATTCAAAAGAAACCGTTTGATTGTTGTTTGGATTACAATAAAACAAATAATATAAAGTTGAATCATATTCAAACAATAAAACTGATTCACCAAGCAAACCATTATAATCATAAACTTTTCCTTTATTATAATTGGTAGTGACAGTTGTGGTTACATAATTGCCAATCATTTCTTTTGAAATGGTTTGTGGCAAGCCATGTTTTTTTATAATATCACTATCAACTACGAGCTCATAATAACTATCATTAACAATACATGCTGTTATGGGTTCAACTGTATCCTTGTGTAAATAAGTATTTAATACAGTAACAGATGAAATGATCATTACAAAACAAGCAGCAAGAGCAGCAATGCTTATCCATATTGCTCTAGTGTTTCTATGAGGTCTGACATCTGCGAATTCAATTATGTGCCTATCGCTTATTTCTCCGATTGCATTCATTAAAGTTTTTGCTGTCATACTGCAATCCCTCGTTCTTTTAAAAATAGCCTTAAATCTTCACGTAAACGTGATAGTCTTGTCCTTATAGCTCCTTCACTCAACCCAGATAAAGATGAAATATCTTTATAAGAATCCATAAACCAGTAGCGTCTAACAAAAACCATTCTGTTTGTTTTATCTAAGGAATCCAAAAATTCATCTATGTAAGATGATAGTAATTTTGCTTCGATTTCCGTCTCTACGCTATGATTTGATTCAATACACCACTCAAATTCATCAAGGCAAGCTGTGTAAGTGCTGTCTCGCTTTGCGGCTAATTTATAATCTAGTTTGTCCATACAGCGATTTCTAACAAGCCTAAGCAAAAAAGCTAGCAACGGATTAGGTCTTTTTGGAGGTATAGTATTCCATATACCCAAGTATGAATCATTCACGCATTCTTCTGAATCCTCGTAATTATTAAGGATATTCATTGAAATCTTCATACATATTTTTTCATACTTTTTAGACAGCTCGACAATCGCTCTTTCCGAGCGCTCAAAGAAAAGATCAATTATTTTGCTGTCATCCATAAATATTCACCTCCTAAAAACTCCGTTACACTAATATAATAGGAATTTTTTTTCATTTGTTACATAATTTTCAAAAATTATATCATAAATCACAAAAATAAAAAAGCTATCAATTACCAAACAAAAAGTGGAGAATTAAAAATAAACTACCTTAGTGAGGTGGACATTGTAAAACCAAACGAACTTGTTGATTTTTGCGAAAACAATTTTTATGATCATTTTTCGCTTTCAGCTTCTAAAAACACAAAGGTAGTATCAACATAGAATTTAAGTGATACCTAATACCGCTTTGGAATGAACAGTAATGATGGCCTTTTTTATTAGTCTCAGCTTCTTAATTCATTTTGGATAACAATCTATTTCTTGAATATTATTTAGTGATGAGTAAAAAACTTGATTGTTGATGTTCTTAAAGAGTTGAGTGATTACTTTGTATCAATAATTAATTGGTTAATTGTGTGATAATTGAAATTAAAATTTCAAACACACACCCCTTAACTATAAGTTGAGGGATGATTTTGGTTATTCAATAAATCTTTACAAAGGTCCATTATAATATTTAAGTTGTTTTTGCCGTGATAGTGCACAAATTATAGCCAATCTTATTGTGCAAATAGCAGAACTTCAAAAAAAACAAAAATTTTTGCGTAACATTTTGTGATTTTCTTCATATATATATAGGATGCAAAATTATAAGCACCTAGCAAATCAAAAGAAAGAGAGGAAACATTATGAGAAAACTCACAAAAATCATATCTGCCATTTTAGTTGCTGTTCTTTATCTTCAAATAATTGCACCGGGAACAGTAGCTATTGGTGCAACACCACTCATTGGTAACAATGCAGCGATGAGTGCAGCGGAAGGTGTCACGCTGCCTTCTCAAAATAACGATTTAGAAGTAGCAGAAATTGATGCTGCCATTTCCGCAAATGACTCGACAGAAGAAATTTTGGACAGTAAAATCGTAACGCCAATAATGGGAGAGGTCGAGGAATTACGCACTGAAAACACTAAACATTATCGTCACAAAGATGGCACATATACGGCTGCTATCTATTCCGAGCCCATTCATTATATGGATTCAACAGGCTCGTGGCAGGATATTGATAACACTCTTACACTTAATAGTAAAAGAAAGAGTGCTTCTGGTAAAGCTACTTATACACCTGCTGCATCATCTCTTGATATCAGAATTCCGCAAGATTTTGCTGATAATCAAATGCTGACTATAGGCAAAGACGGTTATACTGTCGGCATGAGAATTAAAATATCCGATAATACGGCAACAATGAGTCGGTCATCAGCAACAGCCTCAAGTAAAATTACTTCTACTAAAGCGGTAATTAACAACAGCTTTGAAAGTATGGAAACAGCAAGTATATCACCCATTACTGATACTTCGACTTCAGATAATTTTGCTGTTGAATCAGCAAACAAAGAAAAGATGAAACTTGATAAAAAAGTTTCTGCAGTCAATTACAATGATGTCTTGGATGGTGCAGACTTGCAGTATGTTATTACTCCAAGCAAAGTTAAAGAAAATATCATTGTTAATGAAGCACAGGATTCATATGTTTATCAGTTCGAGCTTGATTTGGACGGACTTATCCCTGTTGCACAAGACAATGGCTCAATAAAGCTCTATGAGAATAAAGATGATGACGAGGCTTTGTTTACTATTGAAACACCCTATATGTATGACGCAAACGAAGAAACCAGCTTTGATGTCACAATGAGTTTGAATGGTAATATTCTTACTGTCACAGCAAATGCAGAATGGATCAATGACGAAAATCGAAAGTTTCCTGTTATCATTGACCCCACATTTTCAACAAACGCTTCTACGTTCTATGATGCAACGGCAAATAAAAACACACCTATTATGAATTTTGATTCGTATAAGTATTTATATGCCGGTAACGGAACTCTTAATGTCAGACGAACATATATAAAATTCACACTTCCCAAATTGCCGGAAGGAAGTGTAGTTACCGATGCAAATTTAACCTTTACTCAACATGATGTAAACCAAGGCAGTAGCAGTATGAAACTTTTCGCCTTCGATTTAACCGGATTGGATTCGTGGTCGGAAAGTTCTATAACTTGGAACAATCAACCTGTTTCCACAGAGAAGAACGCTGCTCATGATGATATTTCGATTAAAAATTTAGATTATGTATCATTCAAAACATCAAATGTTGACGGACAACCCTATACTTTCAACATTACAAAAGCTGTTAAAAATTGGTACGAGGGACGTACTAATAATGGTCTGATGATTACAAACAGCGATGAAACCGCAGATAGCCAAGCTGTTCTTTATTCCAGCGACCATGATACTGCATCTCTCCATCCTTCTGTTACTGTAATTTATAACAACAACATCGGTCTTGAAGATTATTGGTCTTATGAAACTGTTGATATGGGTCGTTCAGGTACATTGTATGCTAACCCTTATAACGGTAGTGTTACATATGCCCACAGTGATTTGAGTATGACAGGCAATCTTCTTTCTATCAGTATTTCTCATATTCACAATAACAACACCGACAGTATATACAGCACAGTTTATAGCGGAATGTATGTAGGTAAAAAGTACCACCTGAACATTCAAGAAGTAGTGACCTATGATAGTTCTGTTGGTAAGTACAAACACTACGACGGTGATGGAACAGCACATTATTATGAACAGAACGGAGATGTTTACACAGAAGAATATAACCCGACACAAACTCTGACAGTAAATAGTTCTGAATATATCATAAGTGATGCTCAGGATAATAAAAAATATTTCAATTCAGCGGGACAGCTTTACAAACTTGTTGACAAAAACGGCAACACACAGACAGTTACTTTTAATGGTAATTTAATTACAGCAGTAACGGATCCTGTTGGAAGAACAGCAACTTTAGCGTATAATTCTTATGGACAGCTCATATCAATTACTGACCCTGCAGGTCGTATAACCACTTACACTTATAGCAGTACATCAACATCTGCAAATCTTACAAAGATTACATATCCTGATGGTAAAACAACCTCTTTTACCTATTCGTCATATAATATTACGAAAGTTACAGCTTATGACAGCTCGTATTGTACTTTATCTTATCATTATCAGACTTACAGAGGATATCGAGTTTCAACCATAGGACAGCGTGACAAAGAAGCACAGGTCACAAACTACTCAACATTTAGATATGTTGAAGCTAACGAATCAGGTATTGCTTCAGGTAACACAGTTGTAAATCGTTATTTTGATACAAATAAATCAAATTTTGACGGTTCAAACACTTATTTGTTTGATATTTACGGACGAGTAACAAGTGTAACAAATGAAGATTATCAAACTCAATATGCGGTATATGGTTCTGATGCAAATACCACTTCTTTTAATAAAATTACAGACTCTTCAGAACTTTTAACTATTTCAACAAACGCACTTAAAAATCACGGTTTCGAAAGCGGTAATGAGTATTGGTCAGCATTGCAAACAGCAACCGGAAGTTGGGGCTATGTTGATAATATTGATAACAGTTCACTCGGCAAGAAATATATGCAGCTTGAATTGACAAGTAACACCGGTACTTTTGAAGTTGGACAAGACTTCACTGCAACCGCAGGGCAAACATATACGGTTTCCGTAGATATCAATATTCCTGATCCTATTGAACTTAATGGTAACAACGGCGTGGCATTCGGTTTGGTATATTGTATTGATGGCACATGGTATAATGCTTCATCAAGATGGATTGGCTCAACAAGCAGTTGGGAACGTTTCAGCCACACAGTTACATTGCCTAACGGCAATATAACCAACTGCCATGTTTTTCTTGAGCTTGTTGATGCTCAGCGTACAGTTCGTTTTGACAACGTTCAAGTAGAAAAAAGCGGCGGTGCTCGCAGTTACAATCTTGTTGAAAACAGCGACTTCTCAAAAGGCACCGGCAGTAATGTTTATAAATGGACAACTTCAGGAGCGGATTCTGTAGACGGTGTTCAGTATATTGCAGATGCGGGACGCAATTTTTATATGATGACCGGTTCTGTATCAAAAGCCAAATATATCCGTCAGCAAATATATGTAAATGCAAAAGCCGGTGATTCGCTGATAATAGGCGGAAAAGTAGCTGCGTATGCAACAAAAGCAGCAAGCGGAATGAGCGACAGCAGAAAATTTGAAATCAGAGCAACTTTATATGATGCTGATGGTTCATATATGAAAGAGGTAATAATTCCTTTTGATCCGAATGTTAGCCAAGAGAGACAAGTAAAAGCCGCATATGTACCGCTTGAAGAAGACTGCAAATATTTGTATTTCTATTTCCGTTACTATTATCAGACTGATAGCTTCACTATTGATGATGCTTTTGTTTATGTGGATAGTTATGGTGAACATTATACCTATGATGAAACCAGTGGCTTGACAACAACGGTTTATAACGACGAAGGTAAGGCGACCTGCTATTCGTATGATAATAACGATGTGTCTGAGGTTACACAATTCACCTCGATCGAAAGAGCTGAGGAATTCCAAGAAAACCTTGATATAGAACCTGAAATCAGAGAATCTGTTGCAACATATTCATATGACGATAACCATAATGTTACAACAACTACAAATAACATTGGAACAAGAATTGAATATGAATATAATGATGCCGGTCAGGTTACAAACCAAACCACAATATACACAGATGAGAACGGTGAAGAAATCACAATGACAGAAACCTTCGCCTATTATCAAAACGGTAATTATATTAAGGGACATACCGATGCTTCAGATGTAACTACATTGTATGTTTACGACAACGATGAAAGCGGAGAAAACATAACTAAAGGACTCTTAACAAGTGTTACCGATTCTGTCGGCAACACCACAACTTACACCTATGACCCGAATACAGACGAACTGCTTTCGGCAAGTGGTGAGGCTGATCCTTCTGTTCCATCAACAACAAGCTTTACTTACGAAAATTATCTACCCCAAACCATCACAAAGAATGGTACAACATATTCATATGAATATGATTCTCAGAATCGAGTTACTTCAAGCAAGGTTGGAACACAGACTTTGGCAACCAATTCGTATAATGACAGACAAATGTTGTCACAGGTAACTTATGCAAATAACGCTTATTATACTCCTGTTTATGACAGTCGTGATCGCTTAGTTGGTGATTCTTGGAATGGTACTCAGATTTCCGAATATTATTATAACGAAAATGACAGATTATCAAAAACTGTAGATAATGTTACAAACACATCGTACCAGTATGATTATGCTTTCTACGATTTGCCATTCAGAGTTACCGGAAGTGACGGTACCCAAACAACTTACGACTACAGCATGTCAGGGGAACTTGCAAGATTGACATTTAGTGATGACTATGTTAATATATATTCGGGCAAATATTATACTAACGAAAAGGGTATGCCTGAAGATGTTGTTATTGATACTCTTGACAACACATTGATTCACTACAATTATGATGATTTTGGCAGAGTCGAAAGTTATTCATACGGTCCTGTTATCAGAACAATCAAGTATAAAGATGGAGCCACTGATGGTGTAGCTACTACAAGCAATCAGATTGAAGAAATTATTGATGAAACCAAAGATGGAGATCATCTTCAGGTTTATTACTTTGAGTATAATGATGACGGAAGTTTCTATTATAGCTATGAAGGCGTAGACCAACAGTCGTTTGACTATATTTATGATGGATTAGGCAGAGTAATAGAAAACTACACTTCAGATGATTTGTATGTGTATTCTTATGATGCCGCCGGAAACATTACATCTGTTGGTATTTGGTATGAACCGATTCATACATTTACTTATGGCAACGAAAACTGGAAAGACCAATTAACTGCGGTTGATGGTAAGGCAATTACCTATGATGCTAACGGCAACCCTCTTTCCTTTGATGGTTATAACTATACTTGGCAGAGAGGCACGCAGCTTGCAAGTATAACCGGTAATGGTAAAAACATCAGTTATGTATATGATTCACAAGGTCATAGAGTACAGAAAACTGTTGATGGTGAAACAACCAATTATCTTTATTCTGGCGATTTGTTAATGCGTCAGACTGATGGCACAAACACCATAGACTTCCAATATGATGCAGGCGGAAATCTGGTAGGTTTCCTCCATAATGGTACACCGTATTACTATTTAAGAAGTCTGCTGAACGATATTTCTGGTATTGTTGACGGCGAAGGTAATGTCGTTGCCAAATATAGATATGATGCATATGGTAACATAATTTATTCCACAGGAAATATGGCAGCAATTAACCCTATTCGTTACAGAGGTTATTATTACGATACCGAAACAAATTGGTATTATCTTAATTCAAGATATTACAATCCTGAGTGGGGCAGATTTATAAGTCCTGACAGCGTTTTTATTGCAGGCAATACAATTACAGGAAACAATATGTATGCTTACTGTAATAATAATCCTGTTATGTATGTTGACCCATTTGGCACAGAACCTATAACTTGGAGTGCAATCTTTGATTTTATAGAAGAGCCTGTTTGGTATGCTAGTTCTTTCATAGCAAAAGAATTAAAACCAATTACTGATACTGTAGTTGCTGATATATCAAATGATATTCTAAACAAGTTAGTAGAGGACACAGATGCCAACTTTGCGTTGAAACCAGCCGGAATAGGACTATCTATTGTTTTATGGTCAGGAGCGCATGTTTTACTACCTTTAATTCCTTCTTCAGGTAATACTTTTGATTATAAAACCGGATTAAGACACTTTATGCCTGTTGATATGTCTTTTGGTGCTCCGTGGGCAGGATATTTCCTTGGCTTTGAACAAGATGATGGTAATAAGAAATATAAAAGCTATACAAGTGTAGAAGAAAAGCATATGTGGCAAAGTTTGGTTGGATACACCCCTATATATGATTTTTTCTTCAGCCTTGGCGGACCGATTTTTAGAGATCTATACAAATTTGAAACAGAAAATACAGGTTTATTGTCCTCACTTTTCCCAACAAACTACTATGTTATATGGATTTGGAAAGGCGATTATTGGAATTTAGGTGCCGGGGCTGAAATAGGAATTTATCATACATTTATTGATTATTATGCTGAAAGAGATTTTTATGATGTAGATACAGACTTAACTCTTGATGTAGACATGACCATCACCTACGGAGGTGAAGAACTTAACCACCTTGTTCAGAAAAATTGGTGGGTATGTTCTTTTACTCCTGAAATACAATTGCCAGATATTGATTTACTTAAAGTGGATTTAAAAGTGCGTTTTACAGATCCTAGTTTAAGAGAACCGTTCTATTTAGAGTATATTAATAATCAAAACACAGAGTACAAATGGGACGAAATTAATATGATTTGTTACCCACCGTATACCGACGACAACAAAAACGAATACCAATTTACTGTTACCTATTAAACAAAGGAGATTTTTATTATGGCAAAAATTCTTGCAGTTATTATTTCGTTTCTTCTTATGCTTTTTCCTGATTCGGGTACATTATTAGTCTATCAACAGCAATTGGCTTTTCCCGGAGAAAAAGCAGTTGCAGAAGAAATAATTGATGCTATCAAAAACAGAGATGCAGAATCTTTGATAAATATGTATTCTGAGGCTGCAAAAAGTACTGGTGAAATAACTACAGAAAATATAGAGAGATTCTTTGAGTCGTTTGAAGGTGATGTAATACACGGCGATTATCTTTATGCTGATGGTGGAGACCACATTGCATACGGTTATGGAGAAAGTCACCGACAATTGCGAATTGAATTTAAGACAAACAGTGAAACATATAGACTTTATGCCTCTTGGCAAATTGTCGACACTGAAAACCCTCAAAAAGTAGGTTTGGTGCAGTTGACACTATTCCCCAAAATTAGTTCTTTGGAGGAATACGAAGGTGTTTTAGCTCAAATCCCATTAAATAATAGTTTAACAAATGTCGGTAGTTGATTTCACATAATTTTAAATTTTTCATTAGAATAAAGACGAAAGAGTATATTTAGTTAAAATAATATTAATTTCAGTAACAATTGTTTTTTGCTTTCTATGACAATTGATGCCGGTATTCATAACTTTTTTCACAAGTCCTAAAATCCCTGTTATCGTTAAGATAGCAGGGGGTAATTTAAGATTAAATATGAAAGGATGAATATAAGTGAAAACTTTTGAAGCTATTTTAGTATGTATATTCACTTTGCTTATGTTATCCTCGTGTGCAATAAACGCATCGGAATCCAACACTACAAACACTTCTTTAACTAACGGAATAGACTCTATTGTTGTGGAAGAATATAATGAAGCTACAGCAGGTACAACCGCAATTATGGTTGACGGTGTTCTTTACCGCAACAAGTTCCAAGGCGATTTGATACTGCGAAATCCTAAGTATGGTGATGAGGCGGTTCTCAAAGATACTACAGGTCAATATCACCGCATAGAGGGAACTAAATACGACTTGCTATACAATGTAAACTCCGAAGTTGTTGGAGCTCCTGAAAGTGTTTATTGTCGTGATGAACAATGGCAGGAACTAAAAAAATACTATTCTGATTCAAACAATTTTACATATCAATGCATTATCAAAACTAATGGCGTTTCATCTGAAACTGTCGATGTGGATAAAATGGATATTGTTAAACTTAATGAGCTTTTAGTCTTTTGCGAAGAACACGCCTACGACCCAAACGCTTTTGCAGGAACAAATAATACAAAGGCAGTTTCAACATCAAGTCTTGGTGACAAAGCGTATCGCTTCAAAATGTCAAGTAACGATGGCTTGTTTTCTGTAGATGCCAAATCTTTCAGCATCTTAGACAACGTTCTTGTTTACAGATATTATGAGGTAATGCCCGAAGATAAGACCTTAATTATTGATGTTCCAAAAGAATTAAGTGAATACTTTATATCTTTGATTAACAATTCAGCACTTGGCTAAGCGACAAAAAATGCCCTCAACTCAAACGGGTTGAGGGCTATATTATTTTAATATATCTATACAGTATAAACTTTTTGTAGAAAATACCCTTGACAAATCACATCTCA
>JAZSDN010000100.1:0-24033 GCA_045531205.1 Clostridia bacterium
ATGAATTAAAAAGATATATTGATTATTACAACAACGAAAGAATTTCTATGAAACTAAAAGGAATGAGCCCGGTACAATACCGAACTCATTCACAAGCAAGTTAATATTAAATTTTTGTCTAAACTTTGGGGTTCACTTCATGTAAGCTTTCAGGCTTTTCTTTGTTTTTATTATTTATCTTTTTTAACAAGCTTTGACAATGCAAAGAGTGCGATAGCGTTGGGAAGAACCATAAGGTAGTTAAAGAAGTCTGTAAGTTCCCAAACCAAATCGTTTGAAAGGCATGTGCCAAGGAAAATAAATACAATTGCAATTACAGAGTAAATAACTGTTGCTGCTTTGCTGTTATTAAAGAGATACTGAACGTTGAGCTTACCAAAGAAGTTCCAGCTTATAACTGTTGAGTATGCAAAGAATAATAAGCATACAGCTACAAATATTTTACCAAATGCAGGTGAAAGAACGCTTGAAACTGCCATCTGCATAGCTGTTGTTTTTGCAACTATAGCTGTAGCTCCGCTTGTTGCTGCTGTGTATGCATCGCCTGTAAGGCCTGCTAAAACACCGTCGCCTGCATAGAGGCAGGAAATAACAACAAGTGCTGTCATTGTTAAAACTACGAATGTATCAATAAATACGCCTACCATAGCAACAACGCCCTGGTCGTGGGGCTTTTCAACATCTGCCATAGCGTGAGCGTGGGGTGTTGAACCCATACCAGCTTCGTTTGAGAAAAGACCTCTCTTTGCACCCTGGCTGATAGCAGTCTTAAGAGCATAACCAATACCGCCACCGATTAAAGCTGAAGGTGTGAAAGCATATTTAAAAATCATACCGATAGCTTCGGGAAGGTACTGAATACGAAGTGCCAAAACAACAAGTCCGCCTAAGAGGAAAAGTGTTGCCATAATGGGAACAATCTTTTCGGTAACTGATGCAAGTCTTTTTACACCGCCGATAAAAATGAATGCTGAAATAACTGCTATAATTATACCAATAATCCAGCCGTATACTGTGTAATCAACATTGATTGCCGAGCAAAAAGCTTCTGAAATGGAGTTTGTCTGTACCATTGAACCCATAAAGCCCAAAGCAAGAATTGCTGCTATTGCAAAGAAGCCTGCAAGGAATTTACCAAAGCCATTGGGGAAAGCTTTCTTTATGTAGTAAACAGGGCCACCATGAACATTGCCCTCAGCATCAATTTCTTTTGTTTCCTGTGCTAAAACAGCTTCGGCATAAATAGTTGCCATACCGAGGAAAGCAATAATCCACATCCAGAAAATAGCACCGGGGCCACCTACTAAAATAGCACCCGAAGCACCAACTATGTTACCGGTACCTACCTGTGCTGCGATAGCTGTTGCTAAAGCCTGGAAGGAAGAAAGTCCTTTTCCTTCTTTTCCGCCAAAAAGTTTAATGTTGCCAAAAACCTTTTTCATACCTTCGCCAAAACAGCGAACCTGAACAAAACGTGTTTTGATTGAGTAGAAAAGACCTACGCCTACGAGCAAGATTATAAGAATATAATCCGAAAGATAAGCGTTGGCTTTTGCTACTATGTTTAAAATAGTATCCTGCATGTAAAAAACCTCCTATAAATAATTTTTAGCACTTTTGTGCAATAAAAACAGCCGTGAGTAAACTCTACGGCTCCGGAAATCATGCAGACATAACACATGCAAAGTTATAGATTGTCTGCTCCGTCCTTTTGCCTGAGAGATTGAGCTTTTTAAAAAAAGCCTTGCACCTTCGGCACTCGTGATCGAGATTCTCCGGAGTTTCCTCTGCTTTCAGTTTCTAAAAAAGATTCTAAAAGCTTCTTTGGAATGAAAATATTGTAACATATACTTAAATTCTTGTCAATAGCTTTTTATACAAAATTTTACAAAAACCGCAGGACAAAAAGTCCTGCGGTTTTTTTAACGTTCATTTATATTTACATAGTCACGCTTGCGTTCAATATTTTTATAAGCAGGACGTATAATTCTTTTTCCTGCTGTTATTTCTTCAATTCTGTGAGCACACCAGCCCGGTACTCTTGCAATTGCAAAAATTGGAGTAAAAAGCTCTGGCGGGATATCAAGCATTGAATACAAAAGACCTGAATACAAGTCAACATTTGCACAAAGGCTTTTTTCGGAACGTTTGATATCTGCAAAAAGCTCGGGAGTAAGCTCTTCTATTAAAGCGTATAACTCAAATTCGTCTGTTTCGCCTTTTTCTATGGCAAGCTCTAAAGCTTTTCTCTTTAAAATAACTGCACGTGGGTCTGACAGGGTATAAATTGCGTGTCCCATTCCGTAAACAAGTCCCGAATGGTCAAACGCATCGCCTTTTAATGCTTTTACAAGGTAATCTGTAACCTGACCTTTGTCCTTTGTATTTTTAACATTTTGCTTTAAATCTTCCATCATAGCACAAACACGGTTGTTTGCACCGCCGTGTTTTGGGCCTTTTAAGGAGCCTACGGCTGCGGCTATTGCAGAATATGTATCTGTTCCGCTTGAAGAAACAACGTGAGCAGTAAACGAAGAGTTATTACCGCCGCCGTGTTCTGCGTGCAAGATAAGTGCAATATCCAAAACTTCTGCTTCCAAAGGTGTAAACTCGTTATTTGCACGTATTAAATGCAAAAAGTTTTCGGCTGTTGAATAGTCTGCACGGGGGGAATGTAAAAACAGGCTTGCATCGTCATAATAACGTCTTTTTGCCTGATATGCATAAGCAACCATTGCAGGGAAACGTGAAATCAGTTCTATTGACTGGCGTATAACATTTTCAAGGCTTAAATCTTCTGCAGCATTGTCGTAGGAATATGATGCCAAAACTGCACGGGCAAGCTTGTTCATAATATTAGGGCTTGGAGCCTTTAATATCATATCCTCTGTAAAGCCTGCGGGCAAGCCCCTGTACGAGCCTAAAAGAGCCGAAAAATCTGCAAGCTCTTCCTTTGTGGGGAGCTGTCCGAGCATTAAAAGATATGCTGCCTCTTCAAAGCCAAAGCGTTCTTCCTTTTCGCACGCTTCAACCAATTTTGAAACATCAATACCTCTGTATCGAAGTACACCGTGGTCGGGAAGCTTATCTCCTTCGTCCCACTTATATCCGTGTACGTCGCCTATATGTGTAAGACCTACCAAAACACCTGTTCCGTCAGAGTTTCTAAGACCTTTTTTTACATTATATTTTGTGTAAAGCGCTCCGTCTATTGCATAGGTTTCGTGAGCGTTTGCACACAGTTTTTCTATTGTTTTGTCCATAAATTATGTTCCTTCCAAAAAAGTTTACCAAAGCTCGGGTGTAAAGGGTTCGTTAAACACAAGGTCGCCAAAGGTTTCTTTTGATGCACCTTCTATTAAAAACTGCACCTTGTTTATATAATCAAGCTCGCAAAGCGAATTTACTATTGAATATATTGCCGTAGTAGCCTGAAGGCTTGATGCCGAATTTTCTGAAACAAATGACGAAGAAAGATTTACAAAGCAAACCCCTTCTTTTACATTTATGTCAATAAGCTTTGTTCCCTTTGAAATGGTGGGATAAAGACCTTCTTTTGCAGGGCCTTCAATCAGTTTATTTACTATAACCTGTTCCACTGTTTCGTTTTCTTTTACTTCAACTGCAACCTCTTCAACTGCGGGTTTTGCCGAAGCATCTGCAAAATAAAGAGTTACTGTCATATTTTTAGTCTGTGAATCCTCGGGTTTTAAGGACAAAAAGTCTTCTACCCCAAGGGCAGGCAGAGGATGACCGTCTGCATCTGTAATGTCGTTACCGTTTACCGATATTTTTACCTTTTTAATACCGCTGATTTCGCAAAGAGTACAAATTACTGTGTATCTTCTTAAAAGTCTGTCGGAATCCTTGCCATCGTTAAACTGTTGTGAAAAATCAACAAAAGCAACTGTTCCATCAATATCTGCACTTAAAAGCTCGGTATCTTTGGGGATTACCGCTTTCATTGAAGCGGTGGGCGAAGGGCCCTTTAAAAGCTCTGCAACTGTAAGCTTTAAAAGCTCTTTATCGTTTAAATTGTCATCAGCAGGGACAGCTCTTACTTCTTTGCAAATATCACTTCCGTCTGAATTCAGAAAAAACAAGGATATATCTATTGTATTTTGCGGTTTTGAACATCCTGCAAACAAGAGCATAACACACGCAAGTGTTACCAAAACAATCCTTTTTATCAATATAATCACCTCTTTATATGGCACGCAAAGCTTTGTGTGCCTTTACTTTACGGGTTTTTCATAAAAAATAACAAATATTATTATATCAGCATTTTTTTACAAAAGTATTACAAGTCGGTTTGAAGGGGTAAAACTATCCTGAAAAGACTTCCTACTCCTTCGGTGCTTTCAACCTCAATATATCCGCCGTGTAAATTTACCGAGCTTAATGCTATTGAAAGTCCAAGCCCCGTTCCGCCTGTTTCACGGCTTCTTGCCTTGTCAACACGGTAGAAACGGTCAAAGATTTTTGCGGTTTCCTCGGGTGCCATTCCTATGCCGTTGTCCATAATATTTATATGCACGTTTTCTCCCATTTTAAAAAGCTCGGTATAAACTCTTCCGCCTTCGGGAGTGTATTTTATACTGTTGTCAACAATATTGTAAATTGCTTCCCACAGATGGTCTGCATCGGCACGGATAAAAACATTGTCGGTTAAAATGCCTTCAAGCCGTATACGCTTTTTTCTTGCAAGCAGAGATAGCGAGCTTAAAACATTTTCGGTTAAAGTTTTTATATTTACAGTCGAAAACTGGAATATTTCTGTTTCGTCCTCTGATGCGTCAAGCTTTGTAAGATTTAAAAGCTTGTTTATAATTCTTGTAAGGCGGTCAACCTCGTCGTTCATATCCTGCAAAAAGTCTGCAACGGTTTCTTTGTCGGCATCGGGGTTTTGCAAAAGCGATTCGCATATAAGCTTTATTGAACTCATGGGAGTTTTAAGCTCGTGCGATGCGTTTGAAACAAATTCCTGTCTTCTTGTGTCAAAGTACTCTATTCTTTCCATTAAGGTGTTAAAGGAAGAAACAAGGTCGTTTATTTCAACCGAGCCCGAAAGCTCTACGCTTTGACGCAAGTCCTTTTCGCTCATCTTTTTAATCTGGTTTGATAAGGTTGTTAAAGGCTTTGTAAGAGCACTTACAAAAAACAAACACAAAAGGCAGGCTAAAAGCGAAGTAATTACCGAGATTACAATAAGTGTATTTCTCATCTGGGTATAGTATTCATAAGTGTTTCCCGCCCAAGCTTTTAAACAAACAGCGCCTACAGTTTCTCCCTTACTTACAACGGGTACCGCTACCGAGATATATAAATCTTCTTTTTCGCCTGTTTTAAACGAAACGTTTTCCCCGTCAAGCGCACTTAAAATTCCCGGTTCAGAAACCATCTGGCTGTTGCTTGCAAGGTTCTGGCTGTCGTACAAAAGCTTTCCCTCACGGTCAACATAAATTATGCGGGCTTCCTTCTCAATATCCGAAAACGCACGGAAGGGAGAAGTGTTATTTTGTGCATAGCTATCGTCGGTTAAAACTCGGGCAACAATGTTTGCCTTTGTTAAAAGATTTATTTCAAGCTGTGAATATGTATAGTCCATTATATAATTTAAAAGATACGAGCTTGAAAGAAGCATTGTTATAAGAATAACAACTATACAAACGGCAGGAATACTTGTTCTTAATTTTAATTTTTTAATTTTCTTTAAAATAGTAACCTACCCCCCATTTGGTGAGAATATATGTGGGCTCTGCTGAATTGGGTTCGATTTTTTCACGGAGTCTTCTTACGTGAACGTCAACTGTTCTTATATCGCCGGGGTAATCGTAGCCCCATACTATGTCAAGCAAATGTTCTCTTGAATATACTTTGCCGGGGTTACATACCAAAAGGTCCATTATATCAAATTCCTTTGAGGTAAGCTCTATCCATTTATTTTCTACTCTTACCTTTCGGAAGTTATAGTCAAGCTCTACATTGCCAAGAGAAACAGAGGTTGTTTTTCCCCCGTCCCCGACAGGCTGTGAACGGCGGAGAATTGCCTTAACCCTTGCTTTTAATTCAAGGATATTAAAGGGCTTTGTTAAATAATCGTCGGCACCGTATTCAAGACCTAAAATTTTGTCCATATCCTCTGACTTTGCTGTAAGCATAATAATGGGCACCTTTGAAAAGTCCCTTATTTTCTGGCACACAGAAAGACCGTCAATTTTAGGAAGCATAAGGTCTAAAATAATAAGGTCAAGGCTTTTGTCTCTTGCAAGCTTTAGTGCTTCCTCCCCGTCGTATGCAGTTTCAACGGTAAAGCCTTCCTGTTCAAAATTGAACTTGATACCCTTTACCAATAATTTTTCGTCGTCAACAATAAGTATTTTCATTTTGCGCCTCCAACACTGATATAGTCTTTTGCTTTGTTAAATCTTGCTTCTCCTATAGATTTAACCTGTAGTATTCCTGATATATCTGTAAAATCTCCGTATATGCTACGGTAATTAATAAGATTTTCCGCTGTTTTGTACCCAAGTCCCGGGAGTGCTGCCAAAAGGTCACGGCTTGCGGTGTTTATGTTTAAAAGATACTTTTCTTCGGGGAATGTTTCCCCATTCTTTTTAATATAAATCTTTTGCCCGTCATAAAGAGGCAGAGCTAAATTTATTTTTGCGAGGTCTGCCGTTTTTCTTGGTTTTGCAAGGTTTAGTACATCCTTCATTCTTGCATCTGTTTTTAATGCAAAAACTCCCGGGTTTATTACATCTCCGTCAATATGTACAAGCAATGTGTGCTTGCTTTCGTCCACAGATACAACATTATCCATAGGATATATAATTTCAAGCTCGGTTTTATTTTTAAATGCACTTAACAAACAAATCAGTATAACCGCTATACACAAAATCACAAAAACACTGCCCGAAACAAGTGTTTTGTTTCTTACAAAGAATCTTCTCCAGTACAATTTAATATAAAACCTTTAATCTTTTGCAAATTTCTCTTGATAAAAACTCTCTTTTGTTATATTATATAATAGAGTTATTGATTTTTCAATTAAAATTTTAAAAATATAATAATTAAAATTTGAGAGGTTTTTATGCTAAAGAAATTTTTGAGTTTATTTTTTGTTTTTATGATATTTTCAGGGGTTTGTGCTCTTGCTTCCCCGCCTGATATTTCGGCACCCTCGGCTATTTTAACGGCGGCAGACTCGGGACTTATTCTCTACGAAAAAGGGGCTAACGAAAAGCAGTACCCCGCAAGCACAACCAAAATTATGACTGCTATTTTAACACTCGAAAAAGCAAATTTAGAAGATATTGCAACCGCAAGCTTTGAAGCGGTAAATTCCATTACATACGACAGCAGTAAAATATACTTAAGTCAGGGCGAGGAAATGAGCGTGTATGACCTTTTGCGTGCCCTTATGATAGCAAGTGCAAATGACGCGGCAAACGTTTTGGCTGAGCATATAGGCGGTTCTGTAAAAGATTTTGTTGCCATGATGAACACTCGTGCAAAAGAGCTTGGTGCAAAAAATACACACTTTGTAAATCCGCACGGCTTGCACGATTCAAACCATTACACCACAGCGTATGACCTTGCAATTATGGCAAAGCACGCAATGAGCTTCCCCGTTTTCAGGGAAATTGTTTCGCAGACTGAATGTACCCTTCCTCCCACAAACAAGTTTGACGAGGAAAGAAAGGTTTACACAACCAATTTCCTTCTTCAGCCTGTAAGCGGATATTTTTATAAATATGCAACGGGTATAAAAACAGGCTACACGAGCGATGCTTTAAGCTGTCTTGTTTCATCTGCACAAAAAGACGGTGCCGAATATATAGCCGTTATTTTACGTGATGAAATGCAGGAAGGAAAATCAATGCATTTTGTTGATTCTAAAAAGCTTTTAAATTACGGCATACAAGAATTCCCTGCACACAAAGTAATTTCGTATAACGAAGTAATAAGCACAGTTCCCGTTAAAAACGCCAAAGGTACTTCGGCAATAATTTTAATGCCCGAAGAAGATGTTTCGCTTATTCTTCCAAAGGGTGCAAAATTTGAAGAGGTACAGAAAAAAGAATATATTTTAAGCGAAATTTCTGCCCCCGTTAAAAAAGGCGATGTTATGGGCAGAATGGAATACTGGCACGGCGACACAAAGGTTGGAGAAGTTAAAATGATTGCCGACCGTGACTATGAAAAAGATGCTTTGGCACCCCTAAAGCGTGTTCTGAAAGCAATTTTTTCGTCGGTATGGACATACATAATTGCAATTGTTGTTCTTTTGTTTGCAAACGGAGTTAATCAGAGTATTAAACGAAAAAGACGCAGAAGAATGAGAAAAGCTGAATATCAGAGTAAATATGGCAAATAATAACGTAAGAAAGGCGGAGATTTTATGGCACAGATAATTACAGGTGCAGAATTTGAAGAAAAGGTTTTAAAAAGCAATGACACAGTTTTAATAGATTTTTATGCCGACTGGTGCGGTCCCTGCAAAATGATGGGCCCCGTGCTTGATGAGCTTTCGGGCGAGCTTTCCGAAAACCAGAAAATATATAAAATAAATGTTGATTCAGACGGAGCTTTGGCGGCAAGCTACAAAATTGCTCTCATCCCCTCACTTTTGTTCTTTAAAAACGGTGAGGTTTGCGAAAGCATTACAGGTCTTGCAGACAAAGAAACCCTGAAAGGAATTTTTGATAAATTATGAGTAACTGGATCGAAGCGTCAATTTACACAACTCCCGAAGGAATAGATGCAGTTTTCGGACTTCTTATTTCGCTTGGAATTCAGGGAGCTGAAATAGTTGACGAGGGAGATTTTCACGATTTTTTAGAAAACAATACCCAGTACTGGGACTATGTTGACAAAGAGCTTGAAGAAGCAAAAAAATGCCCCACACATTTAAAAATATATCTTCCCGACGACCTTGAAGGTACAGAACAGCTTACCGAGCTTAAAAGCAGTTTAAAGCTTTTGCCTTCTCTTTGTCCTGTTGATTTAGGGTCGCTTGAGGTAAAGGTGAAAACCGTTGACGGTGACGGCTGGTACACAAGCTGGAAAAAACATTATTCCCCTCTTTGTATAGGAGAAAAAATAATTGTTATTCCCGAATGGCAGAGAGATACAGATACCCTCTCACGCCTTCCCCTTTACATAAACCCGGGTATGCTTTTTGGTACGGGCGGACACGGAACAACACGCCTTTGTATGGAATTTTTAGAAAAGCATGTTAAAGCAGATGACGAAATTCTGGACGTAGGTTGCGGAAGCGGTATTTTGTCGATTTTAAGCTTAGTTCTTGGTGCAAAAAAGGCAGAAGCTTTGGATATTGACGAGTCGGCACCCAAAATCGCTGCCGAAAACGGAGAGCTGAACGGATTTTCCTCGGATAAGTTCCACGTTTTTTGCGGAAATATCCTTTCGGACACAGCTTTACAGAAAAAATATACAGAGAATAAAAGCGACATAGTAGTTGCAAACATAGTTGCCGATGTTATAATTCCCCTCTCGGCAATGGCGGCAGATTTTATGAAGGACGGCGGCTTGTTTATATGCTCGGGCATAATAGACGAGCGTGCAGAGGAAGTAAAAACCGCTCTTTTACAAAACGGATTTATTATAGAAGATAAAAAGCAGGACGGAGAATGGCACGCATTTTTGTGCCGAAGATAATTTTATGCGAAAGTTTTTTGTAGATACAGAGCCTTCGGGCAAGGTTATATTAGGTCAGGAAGAAGCAAGGCATATAGGCAAGGTTTTAAGAATGGGCAAGGGTGACGAAATTGTTCTTTGCGATGGAAAAGCCACCGATTATTTTTGCCGTATAGAGGAAATAACAAAAACCGAGGTTGTATGCGAGGTTTTTGACAAAAAAGAAAGCGTTTCCGAGCCTCCCTGTTTTGTAACCTTATATCAGGCAGTTCCAAAAGGAGAAAAGTTTGAATACATAATACAAAAATGCACAGAGCTTGGTATGAGTGCAATTGTCCCTGTTCAGACAGAGCGTGTGCAGGGAGAGCCTAATATCCGTATGGAACGCCTTGCAAAAATATCAATGAGTGCGGCACAGCAATCGGGCAGAGGGATAATTCCTTCTGTCTCCGAAAAAATCAGTTTTGATGAAGCACTTTGCAAAATGACAAAGGCAGACATTGCCATTGTCCCATACGAAGACGAATCGGCATGTATGCTAAAAGATGTATTAAGAGGAAAAGAACCAAAAAGCATATCCCTTTTAATAGGACCTGAAGGCGGTTTTTCGCCTTCTGAAATAGAAAAAGCAAAAAAGGCAGGCGTGTTACCCGTATCGCTTGGCAGACGCATTTTGCGAACCGAAACTGCGGGTGCGGCAACCATTGCCTCTATAATGTACGAATACGAAAGGGTTTAAAATGTACGAAGGATTTAAACAAATGACCGACGAAGAGTTGCTCTCGATAGTAAACTTGAAAACAGGTCATTATACCCACGACGAGCTTCAGGCTGCAAGAGAAGAGTTTATACGCAGAATGTACCGCGAGCCTTTGATTCCCGAAAGAGAAGTGCCACGAAAAGAAGAGGCACCTGTTTTTAAGGAAGAAATAAAGGCAGAACCTTTTTTTGAAAAAGAGCCCGAAGATTTTGTTCCCCCCGCTCCCGAAGAAGAAATGAGGGAATATTTAACAGAGGCAGAAGCCGAGTTTTTAAAAGAAAGTACCAAGGAAGCTTTTGAGGCTCCTGCAACTCTTACAGAGCCTGTTTCTTTTGAATCTCAAAATCCCGTGTCTTCTGATACAATTGATTTAAAGGCAGAGCCAATGCCCGAAAATTTTGAGCAGACACGCACCTTCACTCCCGCCGAAACAATGGTTTTGGAGCAAAAGACAGACGAAGAAATTTTAGGGCAGAGCGCAGAACAAATCGGCTTTTTTGAAGAAGAAAAAACGATTTTTGAAGAATTTGCTTCGCACCTTACCGAAGAGGATTACGCTTTTTACGAAAGACAAAGGCCTATTGTTTACTGCTCTACCGATACAAAGCTCAACAAATTCTGCAGACGGTTTGTTATTCCCCTTGTTTGCACAAAAACCTTTGTTACTCTTTTAATAGCACTTTTTGCGGTAATATCAAACCACAAAAGCTTAACCTTTAATCTTTATGCCTGCAGTGCATTTGTGTTTATGGTTTTAAATATTTTTGCGTGGGATGCCCTTGTAAATGATATAAACCCCATAATTCCAAAAATTACTTTATCGTGCGAGCTTTTACTTGCACTTACCAATGTTTTTTCAGGAACATATATTGTTCCCGCTATTTTGGTATGGCTTTACATAATCGCAGTCCTTTTTGGACTTGCAGGACTTTTCCCATCGAAAGAATCATAACATAAAAAACCTCAAGGTCTTGTGACCTTGAGGTTCTATTTTTTATAAATTATACTCCGCTATATGCTGAGAAGCCGCCGTCAACAGGAATAACAACACCTGTTACAAAGCCTGAAGCATCGTCGTTAATAAGCCACTGGAGTGTACCTACAAGCTCTTCTGCTTCGCCAAAACGTCCCATAGGAGTAGCGGCAAGAATTTTGTTTGTTCTTGGTGTGGGAGTTCCGTCTTCTGTGTATAAAAGAGCCTGATTCTGCTTTGTTACAAAGAAGCCGGGAGCTATTGCGTTTACTCTTATCCCCATTTTTGAGAAGTGAACTGCAAGCCACTGTGTAAAGTTTGAAACAGCTGCCTTTGCACCGCTGTATGCAGGGATTTTTGTAAGAGGACAGAACGCATTCATCGAAGAAATATTGATTATTGTTCCTGCCTTTTTAAGTGCCATATCCTTTGCAAAAACCTGAGTAGGAATAAGTGTACCAAGGAAATTTAAGTTAAATACAAATTCAATGCCTTCGGGGTCTAAATCAAAGAATGTAACAATATCTTCTTTAGCTTTAAGGTCTTCTTCTGTCATATATTCGTGAGTTGTAGTGCCTTTGGGGTTATTTCCGCCTGCACCGTTTATAAGAATATCGCAGGTGCCGAAATCTTTTTCAATCTGGTCACGTACAGCCTTCACTTCGTCGGGCTTTAAAACGTTTGCTGCATAGCCTTTAGCTGTGCCGCCTGCTGCGTTTATTTTGTCTGCAACAACGTTTGCAGATTCTTGTCTTAAATCAAGAACGCAAACCTTTGCTCCGCACTGACCGAGTGCTTCTGCAAACATTCCGCACAATACACCGCCGCCGCCTGTTACTACACAAACTTTGTCTTTTAAATCTAAATCAAAAGGTAATTTCATAATTTTTTCGTCCTTTCCTTATTATATGAATCCATTATATACCTTTTTATCCCGCTTGTCAAAGGATAAGTTGACAGTTTTTGCATTTTGTAGTAAAATATTTTCCTAAAGGAGTGATTTTAGTGATTTTTTCGGACAAAATAATGGAGCTTGGCAGAAAAGCCGAAGAAATAAGTGCAAAAACCTTTAAAAGGATTGACGATATAGCTTTTATAAACCAGAACAAGGTTTTAGAAGCCTTCAGGCAGGAAAAAGTGAGTGCCGCACATTTTGCGGGAAGCTCGGGGTACGGATACGACGATTTGGGAAGAGATTCCCTTGACCGTGTTTATGCAAAAGCTTTTGGCTCGGAAGCGGCATTTGTAAGACATAACATACTTTCGGGCACACACGCTCTTTCTATAATGCTTTTTTCGGTTCTTCGCCCCGGTGATACCCTTTTGGCGGCAACAGGCCGTCCTTATGACACTTTAGAGGGTGTTATAGGCATAGATAAAGCCGAAAACGGAAATTTGCGTGAGTTCGGGGTAAACTACCGTGAAGTTTCATTAAAAAACGGTGTGCCAGATTATGACGAAATAGAAAAAGTCCTTTCAGAGGATAAAACTGTGAAGGCAGTTCTTATTCAGCGTTCCCGCGGGTACGAAATGCGTCCCGCTCTTACTTTAGAGCAAATAGAAAAAATATGCAAAATAACAAAAAAATATAATGTTATATCCCTTTGTGATAACTGCTACGGCGAATTTACCGATACAAAAGAACCCGTGGCGGTGGGGGTTGATTTAATGGCAGGCTCGCTTATAAAAAACCCCGGTGGCGGAATTGCAAGAACAGGCGGATACATTGCAGGAAAAGAGATTTACGTTTCTTTAGCGGCAGACAGACTTATTGCCCCCGGCATCGGAAGGGAAGTAGGTGCTTCGCTTGACGAGTCACGCAATATGTATCTTGGATTTTTCCTTGCTCCCCACGTTGTTGCATCGGCAATAAAAACGGCTGTTTTTTGTGCCGCGATGGCAGAGCTTTGCGGATTTGAATCAAGTCCTTCTGTAGACTCTGTACGAAATGATATTATAGAAGCAATAGTTTTTGGCGACCCCAAAAAGGTTATAGCCTTTTGTCAGGGAATACAGGCGGCATCGCCAGTTGATTCATTTGTAACTCCCGAGCCATGGGCAATGCCCGGATACACTTCGGAAGTAATAATGGCGGCAGGCACATTTACACAGGGTGCATCAATAGAAATAAGTGCCGATGCCCCAATGCGTGAGCCTTATGCAGTTTATATGCAGGGCGGTCTTACCTACGAATCAGGCAAGGTTGCAGTAATGAGTGCGTTTGAAGAAGTTTTAAAGATATAAAATATAGATTTTAAAAAACGAAAGCCCGCAAGATTAAAAGGATATGATTATTCGCAAAACGGAGCAGTGAAAAAACACTGCTCCGTTTACTATATATTTTGTTCTTTTTCAAAAATCATGGCGTCCGCCTGCATCTATGTTGTGTTTTTCAAAAATACACACAATTTCTTCAACTACATCAAAATCGTTTTCTATGTCAATATTCTGAATAATCTCTTTTATTTCGTCAAGCACCATAACTGCCTGTGAATTGATTTGATTTGTGTCTATTTCCAAATTACTTATCGAAAAATTTATTGCCTCGGATATTACGTCTGCAAGCAGTTCGAGTTTTATATTCATATACATCCCCATAAAATTTTATTTGTCTCATTTTTACAACCAATTATATCATATTTTCGTTATAAAATCAAGATAATAAGTGTAAAAAATGAGACAAAATTTATTTAGGTGATTTTATGAAGCAAAGAACAGCGTCTAACGGGAAAAATCTTATAGGCGAAAGACTTAAACTGTTAAGAAAGAATGCAAACCTTTCACAAAGGGATTTAGCAAGAAAGTTGCAACTAATCGGTATTGATATAGATAGAAATGTTATAACCCGAATTGAAACCAACAGCCGTTATGTTACTGATTTTGAACTTCAGGCTCTTAAAGAGATTTTTAATGTCTCTTATGATTATCTTATAGACGGAACGGAATAAAAACCGCACTTTCATTTAAGAAATGCGGTTTTTTGTTTTTTTGAGTTTTGGACTTTGGCCACCCCCGCTTTTTCTATTGTTCCGCCGCCTAAAACTATGTCACCATCGTATAAAACTACTGCCTGTCCTTTTGTTATGGCACGCTGGGGTGTTTCAAACTTTACATAGAGTTTTCCGTCTTTTACCTGTGCCGTGGCAGGTTGCTCTGTATGGCGGTAGCGGATTTTTGCAAGGCAGGGAGTTTCTTTTTCAAAGCTCCCCGATATAATATTTATGTTGCCTGCAATAAGCGTGTCTGAAAACAAGTCGTCATTTCTTCCTAAAACCACCTTATTTTCTTCAGGACAAATATCGCATACAAAAAGAGGCTCTGTATAAGATATTCCAAGTCCTTTTCGCTGACCTATTGTGTAATTTATTATGCCTCGGTGTTTGCCTAAAATATTACCGTCAAGCTTTACAAAATCACCTTGGGGGAAGATTTGCCCCGTATGCTTTTGTATAAAATCTGCATATTTCCCGTCGGGCACAAAGCATATATCCTGACTTTCTTTTTTGCCCGCACTTTCAAAGCCGTGCGAAAATGCTATGTCACGCACCTCTTGCTTTGTAAGTCCGCCTAAAGGAAAGCAGATATGAGAAAGCTGTTCCTTTGACAGGTTATATAAAACATAGCTCTGGTCTTTTTCTTTATTCAAAGCCTTTTTTAACACATATTCGCCCGTTTTTTCCGAAAACTCTACTCTTGCATAATGTCCCGTTGCAATCTTTTCGGCTCCCATTTCAAGCATTTTCTGGTACAAACCGTCAAACTTTAAGTACTTATTACATTCTATGCAGGGGTTAGGGGTTTGTCCTTTTTTATATGCCGACACAAAATTTTCTATAACCTTTTCTGAAAATTTATCTGAAAAATCAAAAATATGATGCTCCATACCTAGCTTTTCGCACACATCTTTTGCGTCACGGCAATCCTGCCCGTTATCGGTATAAAGCTTCATTGTAGCACCTATGCAGTTGTATCCCGCTTTTTGCATTAAAAGAGCCGTTACAGAGCTGTCAACTCCTCCGCTCATTGCAATTAAAGCTTTTTTTGTCATAATATCGACCTCTCTTTGACTTTAAATGTACCATATTTTTTTTATAATGTCAATGCATGTTTTTTCTTGACAAATAAGGGTAAAAATACTATAATTTTTTTATTAAAGCAATTAGGAGTTGATTTTATGAAAATAGGTATAGTAGGTTACGGAAACTTAGGCAGAGGTGTTGAATGTGCAATAAAGCAAAACCCCGATATGGAGCTTTGCGCAGTTTTTACACGCCGTGCTCCCGAAACTCTTAAAATCATGACAGAAAATGTGCCGGTATTGCATGTTGACGATGCTCTTAAAATGAAGGATAACATAGACGTTTTAATATTGTGCGGGGGCAGTGCTACGGATTTGCCAAAGCAGACTCCCTTTTTTGCCGAGCATTTTAATGTTATAGACAGTTTTGATACACACGCAAAAATCCCCGAGCATTTTGAAAATGTTGATGCGTCTGCAAAAAAAGGCGGTAAAACCGCCATTATATCGGTTGGCTGGGACCCCGGAATGTTTTCTTTAAACAGACTTTATGCAGAGGCTATTTTGCCCGAAGGGCAAGCTTACACCTTCTGGGGCAAAGGGGTAAGCCAGGGACATTCTGATGCTATAAGAAGAATTGAAGGCGTTTTGGATGCACGCCAGTACACAGTACCCGTGCCCGAAGCTTTAAGTGCTGTAAGAAGCGGTTCTGCTCCCTCTCTTTCCACAAGAGAAAAGCATACAAGAGAATGCTTTGTAGTGGCAGAAGATGGTGCAGACCTTGAAAGAATAGAAAACGAAATTAAAACAATGCCCAATTATTTTGCGGACTATAACACCACAGTTACCTTTATAGATATGGAAACTATGAAAAGAGAACATTCCTCTCTTCCTCACGGCGGTATTGTTATAAGAAGCGGAAAAACAGGCATAAATGGCGAGCATAACCACATAATTGAATACAGCTTAAAGCTTGATTCAAACCCCGAGTTTACATCCTCGGTTTTGGTATGCTACGCACGTGCCGCATATAAGCTGAATAAAGAAGGGTTAGTCGGATGCAAAACAGTTTTTGATGTTGCGCCTTGCTACCTTTCGCCCAAGAGCAACGAAGAATTACGAAAAAATTTGCTTTAATGTTACTAAAAAGAAAATCTGCAAGATTAAAAGGATATAATTATTCTACCCCTGGTGCGTATTTTGTTACCGTATGTGTAAAAAATAAAAAAACATTGCTCGGTAGAATTGTAGGGGGTGGCGGTTCCGACACCCCGCAAATGGTTCTGTCTGTGCACGGACAAATTCTTGATAAATATATCAATTTAATGGACAAAAAATATTCTCACATAAAAATAGACAAATATGTGATTATGCCAAATCATTTTCATTTTATTCTCAATATAACGGATTATAAAAACGGTGCGTCGGAAACCGCCGCACCCTACAATAATGAAATCTCAAAATTTGTATCTCTGTTAAAACGGTATTGTAACAGAGAATATAATGAAAATATATGGCAACGCTCGTATCACGACCATATAATCCGTGGCGAAAAGGATTATCAAAAAATATGGGAATACATTGACACAAACCCTTTTAAATGGGAAAATGATTGTTTTTATATATAAAAAAGGAAACCCTGAAAATTCAGGGTTGCCTTTTTTAGGAAATTGAAAAATTTATGTCAAAAAACATATTTTATAAATATGTCTTTTGATTTTTGGATTTTTATTGTGCCTTCCAAGCAGTTATTCTGTCCATAATAACTGCGGCTTCGGCTCTTGTTGCGTTGCCAAGTGGGTTAATTGTGCCATCAGCATTACCCTTTACTATGCCTGCATTTATCATTGCCATTATGTCCTCTGCTGCGTAATCTGCTACCAAAGCGGCATCAGAGAATGCCGAAAGGTCGCCGCCTGCAAGTCCGTTTTCGCGAACTAAACGCATACCTCTTGCACAGATTACCATAAAGTCCTGTCTTGAAATGGGTTCTTCGGGTCTGAAAGTTCCGTCTCCCGAACCTTTGAGTATTCCTAAAGTCTGACCTATTGCAACTTCCTTTGCATAGGTAACGTTAGGTAATACATCTGTGAATGTGCAGGTTGCATTGTCAGCCTTAAGACCTAATGCACGAACGAGGAACATTGCAAAGTCGCCTCTTGTGATATTTCTTTCGGGATGGTAATAGTGGTAAGCGTTTGAGTCTAAAACTCCTGCTTTATCCATTCTTAAAATGGAATCATAAGCCCATCCGTATTTTGTTAAATCACGGAATCTCATTACTTCTACTCCGCTAATTTCTGCCGCATTACTCGGAATGATTTCGTAAACAACTGCTGCACTTGCAGGAAGTGTAATCTTTAATGTTCCGTTACCTGAAACAGCTGCTTCCTCAGCGCCAAAAAGAAGTTTGCCTGTATATGCGGTTATTTTGTTACCTCCGCCAAGGCTTGTAAGTGATAATTCAAGCTCCTGGTCTTCTGCCTTACGGTTTAATATAACCATCTGTATTTTGTTTTCTTTTACATAGGAAACTGCCCAGTAGGCATCTTCCTTAACATCGCTGAAAATGGGGTATTTATCAAATACAAAGGCGTTAAATATATCGTCAAACTCATTTAGTGCCATTCCCGAAATTGCGGGCCAAAGGGTTGTATCATTTAACGGAAAGTTGTTCTGAGACCTTAAAAATTCGTAATAACCAACACCGCCTGCCCCTGCAAGGAAGCCCTGATACATCATATTACGCATTTCGTCGTATGATGGGAAGTATTCTCTGTATTCAAACGCCTGCAAAAGAGGATATACGGGTTTTGTACCATCTAATTCTCTTATTGCATCGTTTACTCTTTTTTCAACCCAGGTAAGCGGGTTATAGGTACCCATGGGGTATGGATCCATACCAAAAGCATCTACATATCTTACCGCTTTATTGTACGAGCCCTGTTCCATTGTCATAACAGGGTGGTTGGGGTCGTTATTTCTAATTGCAATATATGTTTCCCTTAAACCGTCACACGAATTTGCATTTCTTGCATAGGGTTCGTCATCATTTAAGTAAGCAAAAACTGCGGGATGGTCTTTAATTGCTGCTGCAATAAGCTCGGTATCGTGACGAAGGTCGGGGTGTCCGCCGGGTCTTTGCAAATAATAGGTAACAATAATTGCATACATACCCTTTTTCTGTACATTGTCAAGGGCTTTCTTCATCTGTGATATCTTCGATCTGTCGGAGCCTGTACGGGGTATGCCGACTTCAACAACATTTATTCGTCCTTCTTTTAAGCCTACCTTCCAGTTCTGCTCCATATAATACCACGCATAGCTTGGCATAAGCTCTATTCCGTTTTTGCGGAATACACCGTCCGCCCCCAAATAGGTAGGACGGTCGTATTTATATACATAGTTAAAGTTTGTGTGTTCGTCTATTTTTGCTTCAATTCGGTATTCAGTATTTTTAAGTGTCATCCACGATACATCAAAATACCACTTTGCAATACCGTTTTCGTCAGGTTTTATACCCTTTTGTTCTTCAATAACCTTTCCGTTAAGCGTTAAAGCCATATCAACAGTTTTTCCGGCATATTCAGGATATGCCTTTAAGTTTACTTCTGTTTCAACATATCCTGCTGTTGTCTGGTCAGAGTAATAGAATGTCTGGTCGGGTGTTACAGTTAGGGGGTTTGCCCTTACTGTGTTATAAATAGTCATATCGTCAACCCAAACTGTGCCAACACCGTATCTACGAGCATAAAAACGAACATACTTTGTTCCTGCTGGTACAGGTACTCTTTGAGTAAAGTGTAACCACTTACCGCCTGTTCCCGAAGGAGCAATTATGTCAATAGAACCGTTTGCAGTATCTGCTCCGGGTGTGCCGCTATAAAATTCAAGCAACAAAACTGTTGCGCCTTTACCTCTTTTATCTGCATCACTTTGTGCTTCTGTAAAGTTTGTATAAAACCACGCACCAAATTGGTATTCTGCACCGCCGTCAACTTCAACAGCCTGCATTACCCAGGGTCTTACAAGTGGGTCGCCATTTGTAAGCTTTACGCTTCGGCTGCTTTCGTGGCCGAAGTTTGTTTCATACACAACAACTTGATTACTATCCCATGGGCTGCCAAAGGGAGTCCAGTTCCAGGGGCCGATATTATTGGTATCATTTTCAAAATCGCCGTTTTGAACAAGGTTTGATACACCAATAATCTCATCTTCCGAGGGAACATTTTCAGGTGTTACTGTTGGTATCATTGTGTTCTTTTCAATGTCTGCCACAAAATCTGCCGATGCCAGTATTGGTAAAGCTGTGATAATAAGGCATACCGACATTAAAAGTGCCAAAAATCTTTTTTTCATTTTCCTCTCTCCTTTTTTACTTATATTTACATTTCAAAAATGCTTTTATATCATTTCATCTTGTTTTGTGGACAAGGAGTAAATACTGTCTGATTCCGGTTTTCTGCATAACCAGGCGCCATTTGTAAAATCGGGTATTGCAACGGGAAGTCCTGTTGCCATTGACTCTTCCGAAAGTGCGGTAATTGCCATTGCGGTTACACTGTCGTAAACATCTATCGGAGAATCAAGCCCGTTTTTAAAGCAGTGTACAAAGGCATCTGTAACAAGACCGTCCATACCGCCGTGACCGCCTGTCAAGCCATCCTTTAATGCCTTTTTCCAAAGCGGATGGTCATATTCATCCTGCAATTTATCAGCATTTGAATAAAGCTCTTTTGGGGTATCCTTTTTTTCTGCCATTTCGTCGGTGTCTAAAAAGATGGTATCGTTTTCTTCAACATAAAGCCCCTTTGTTCCGTGTACCTCAAAATTACGGCTGTAATATCTCGGCAGACTTGTATCAAGTGTAAGGGTAATTGTTTCTCCTCCCGCACACTTTATGATGGTTGTTACAACATCAGACTGGACTATTGTTTTTCCTTCAATTTCGTTTTTACCGATACCTGTTTTCTTTACATATTCGGCAATACCCTTAGAACACGAGCCCACCGAAACAAGGCTTACCATTCGGTTTGTGCGGTTTATGCCTAAAACCTTCATTATGGGCAAAAGTGCATGAGTGGGGTAATTATCGCAATTGCGGTTTAAGTAGTTGCGAAGTCTGTAATGGCGAAGCTCTATTCCGTTTGCAACCTGATCTCTTAAATCGTGACGGTAACCGCCTGCGCAGTGAACTATTTCGCCAAATATTCCTCTTTGTGCCATATTAAGCGTCATCATCTCGCGTCTTCCGTAGCAACAGTTTTCAAGCATCATAAAGAATGCTCCTGTTTTCTCCTGGGTGCGAATCAAATCCCAACAGTCTTCTATGCTGTAGGCTCCGCCCACTTCCATACCAACGGCTTTGCCCGCTTTCATAGCTTCTATTGCAATGGGAACATGGCTTTCCCACGAAGATAAAACAAATACCGCTTCAATTTCTTTATCTTCTAAAATATCGTGATAATCCAAGGTGGTCTTGGGAGTTAATCCCTTTTCGTTCATAAAGCTTTCAATTTTTTCAAGCTTTTCTTTGTCGGTGTCGCAAATCCAGGCTATGTCAAGGTCTTCACGAAGGGCGTAGCAATCCTTTATCATTACATCGCCTCGTCTGCCCATTCCTATTATACCGATTTTTAATTTATCCATCTTTTCACCTCTTAAAATATGTCGGGCAAAATTTCGCTTGCGCTTTCTGCATCAATGTACATAAGGAATTTTTCGTGTTCCTTTAAAAGTGTTGAAGGTACCATATTTGTTGTTTCTTTGGTAAAGAGTGTTGCCTTTACTGCTTCTGCCTTTACCTTGTAGGGTACGCAGGATACTATTTCTTTGCACTGCATAATCTGGTAAGGAGTCATTGATACTGCCTGCTTTGGAACATCATCAATAGTAGCAAACCAGCCTTCGCCCATCTGTTGCTGTTTGCAACGGTCGTTTAAGTTTACTATGATATATGCTTCTTTTGTGTTAAAATCTGCGGGAGGGTCGTTAAATGCAATGTGAGCATTTTCGCCTATTCCTATAAGACCGATATCAATGGGGCTTTTACGGATTTCTTCTGTAAGCTTTTTGATGCCTTCTTCTGTTCCGTCAACAAAGTGAACTGCCTTCAAAGGTGCAACCTTGTCAACAAATCTTTCCTGCAAATATTTGCGGAAGCTTGCAACGTGTGTTATCGGCAAATCAACATATTCGTCAAGATGGAACATTTCTACCTTTGACCAGTCTATGCCTGTTTCTTTTGTTAAAGAATCAATTGTGTCAAACTGGGATGCACCTGTTGATAAAACTATTCTTGCTTCTCCTTTTTCTGCAATAGCTTTTTTGATTACTTCAGCAGTATGTGCTGCTGCACTTTTACCAAGCTCGTATCTGTCTTTGCAAATTCTGATTTCCATTATAATTCTTCTCCTTTTATAATAACTTTTTTAATATTTATATCATCATCAAATATTACAAGGTCGGCAATGTAACCTTTTTCTAAAATTCCTCTGTCCGAAAGTCCCATTACACGGGCGGGAGTTTTGGTTATCATTTTTACTGCGTCGCAAAGAGGAACTTCTGCAAGTTTGTACATTACTCTTATAAGTCTGTCGGCTGTTGCTACACTGCCTGCAAAGGCTGTCATATCGGAAACAAATGCAACTCCGTCTTTTATTACGCAAACATCGCCTTCGTCTTTTGCACCAAGCACTGCTTCCTTTAAGTCTGTGCCTGCTGCACGCATAGAGTCTGTAACAAGACAGATTTTATCAGCACCCTTTACTTTGTAAATAAGCTGTAAAAGTTCTTTTGGCAGATGGCATCCGTCGGCTATAACCTCTACTGTTACCTCATCCTCCAAAAGCGAGAACTCAACTGCTCCGCCATAGCGGTAGGCGTTGCGGCGGCTTACTGTGTTCATCCCTGAATAAAGGTGAGTTGCAAGGCATACGCCTTTATTTAAAAATGGCTTAAGCTCGGAGTACACTGCACTTGTGTGTGCAAAAGCCGCTAAAATATTATTTTCTTTTAAAAAGTCAGCAAGCTCTTCGCTGCCCTCAAGCTCGGGGGCAAAGCTTATACGCGAAAGAACTTCTTTTCCCGCATCAAAATATGCCTCGTATTCTTCTTTTTGGGGAGTTCTTAAAAATTCGGGCTTTTGTGCACCGCGGAATTCATACGAAAAATATGGCCCTTCAAGATGTGCACCTGCAATATGTATACGACCTGGGGCATTTTTCTTTACTGCCTCTGTCATATTATTTAAAAATTTTATAGTAGCATCAACCGAGCCAGAAGTACAGGTTGGATAAATGGTTGTTGTGCCGTGCTTTGCGTGGGTAGCTGCGGCTTTTAATATATCCTCTTCTTCGCCGTCGGAAAAATCGTATCCGCCCGCACCATGAGTATGTATATCTATAAATCCTGCTGAAACATAGTTTCCTTCAGCATCAATCTCTGTGTCGAAAGAAAGGTCTTTTTCGGTTATTTCGTTAATATATCCGTCTTTTATATAAATGTTTTTGCCGTGTATAAGCTCATCGCTTACCAAAACGGCATTTTTAATTTTAGTAATCATTTCAATTTCCTCCTTGACAGTTTTATTATATAGTGTTAAAATGTCTTTGTAAATGGATTTTATTGTGATTATTTAGACAATATTATACTGTTTTGGCTTTAAATACCTCTGCTTTTTTGGACAATTTTATGTATAGTATGAAAAAATAGGAGTTTTTATGGAAATTTTATTGCCACGTATAAAAGATTTAAGACTTTCGGTTGAAGAGGTTTCTTTATATGTACCGCCCCTTGCCAGAGCATGGAGGGGAGACCCCAAAGGTCATATAGGAATAATGGACGCCTTTTTTTATATTGTAAAAGGCGAATGTTTTCTTAAGATAGAAGATAAAAGCTGTGTTTTAAAGGCGGGCGACCTTGCCTTTTTGCCAAAGGGCAGAATGAGAACCTATACCCGTATTTCGGAAGATTTCGGTCTTTACGAAATTCTTTTTTCGGCAAAAACAGGCGAAAAAGACCTTTTTCCTTTCCTTGGAATTTACGAAGGCGGTGCTGTTTGCCCCTGCCCCGAAAAAACAAAAAAGCTTTTTGAATCCTCCCTTCGTTACGAGCACAACAAAAGCGGCCTTTTTGATATAAAAGCTTTATCAAATCTTGCCGCCATAATAGAAGAATATATTGTTTTGCGTGCCGAAGCAGAGTCCCGTCAGGAGCCTTTTTCTGAAGTAGTGGAGTATATGCGAAAAAACACACAGAAAAAAATAACATTGCAAGAGCTTGCAAAGCTTTCGTTTATGCAGCCAACATATTTTATAAAAAAATTCAGGGAAGCATACGGAGCTTCCCCTATGGAATATTGTGCAAGCCTTAAGCTTTACGAGGCTATGAGCCTTCTTGCAGGAGGATATGAAAAAATAGATGCAGTTGCAAAGGCTGTGGGTTTTTCGGATTCTGCATACTTTTCAAGATTCTTTAAAAAGCATACAGGACTTTCGCCAATAGAGTACAGGGCTATATTTAAATAAAAAATGGGATGTAAAAAAAGTCCAGACCGCAAAAAACAAAGAAATATTGTAGGGAACGCCCATAAAGGGCGTTCCTTATTTTTTCAGGGAG
>JAZSDN010000035.1:0-6617 GCA_045531205.1 Clostridia bacterium
GATTTGTAATCAGCAGGTCGGGGGTTCGAGTCCGTCCACCAGCTCCAATTAAATATGGAAGAGTTCCCGAGCGGCCAAAGGGAGCAGACTGTAAATCTGCCGTCAACGACTTCGGTGGTTCGAATCCACCCTCTTCCACCACATTGGAGAAATCCGAACTTAATGCCAATCGGCAATGGGTTCGGATTTTTTGTTTTTATCAGAGATATCAGTTTTTGAGGTTGTAACAAAAAAGCAGGCGGGACTTCCGTCTCGCCTGCAACTGTCTTACTCATTCTTCAGCAGTCTGTTCCTGCAGTTCCCGCTGTCCTTCCTCGCTTTCAAAATATTCCTGCATTATCGGAAGTAAGCAACATGCGATTCTTTCAATCGCATAGTCGGGAATGTTCATTCCGCTGTTTGACTTTTCTGACATTAAGTGGATTCTGCGCTCCTTTCATAAAAAAGGAGATCTTTAAATTATGAAAAACACATTTTTCCTCGCATTTATATTTTAAACTCTTTCCAGGAAATTGTCAAACTTTTTTCACCGTTGCAAATCGACTTATTTTTTACAACTTGAAATTCAGCTTTTGGAACAATAGAATCGCAAAATCGGGGTTACAGGTCAAACTATATGCACCCTTGAATTATCGCACTCTGAGACCGTTGATATACAACGGTTTCAGAACCCCTATTTGGTAAATGTTCAACTGTAACGAAATTGTTTTTTGTTACTTGGATTTTATAACTTAAAATTCATCATGTGGAAAAAGTAAACGCAAAATCGGGGCTACAGGTCAAACTATACGTACCCCTCGATTACCGCACTTTCAATCCCTTATATATCAACGATTTCAGAACGTACTTTTCCTACTTTTTTTCAAACTATTAAAAGGAGTTTTTTATTTATGGTTAATAGCATTATTTCTTGTGAATTTAATATCGATACCGCCTGTGTTGAAGTAAAACTTGCCGACGACTCAATGGTATCAATCGACTGCATCGCCGTTGAAAACGAATATGCAAACAATATGTACGAAGTATCAGAACTTGATTATCTCATCTACAACGAACCGATGAGTTATGTCAGATTATTGCTCAGCGGCAAGATGGAAGAATATCTGCGAAACAACACAGACTACACTCCTCTATCGGATATGAGATAATGAACTGTGTAATGCTTTAGCCGCTGTTTTTCGAGTTGTTAATGATATATCATTTATAGTGCGAAAAATTAATAATATCATGTTATATATCAATATTCTTGACAACAAAACCATTACATCAAACAGACTATATTAATTGAGAAAATCCATACAAGTTGACCTTATGTGAAATCAATTTGTATGGATTTTTCTTTTTATATCTCATTTGTTGAAACAAAGAATTATTTGTGATAAAATTTATCCGTACAATAGTGAGCATAAAAAATCAAGATGTCATACACTCTTTGAACTATAATGTAATCACACAAAGGGGTGAGCGATTTGGATTGGGTTACAGGTATACAAAATGCAATAAACTATGTTGAAGAACACCTTACTGATGAAATTGATTTTGATCTGATTTCAAAAGAAGCTGCCTGTTCGAGCTTTTATTTTCAGAGGATTTTTAGTATGTTATGTGGAATTACTCTCGGTGATTATATCAGAAACAGACGGCTTACACTTGCCGGCAATGAGTTGTGTGCTTCTGATGTCAAAGTAATTGATGTTGCATTAAAATACGGTTATGAAAGTCCTGAGAGCTTCACAAGAGCATTTACAAAGTTCCATGGTATAACACCATCTGAAGCAAAAAAAGATGGTTCAAAACTCAAATCTTTTTCTCGTCTTTCTGTGAAAATTACATTAAGCGGAGGCAATATAATGGACTACATAATTATTGAAAAAGAGGCTTTTGACATTATCGAAAAAGTGGAATCGCATACTGTTGATAATTCAGAAAATGCCAAGAGTATTCCTGATTTTTGGACTCGTTCGCACAAAGACGGAACAGTAAAAATGCTAACAGAATTAGCAACAGACCGAACTTTTATTTTCGGAGTGTGCTACGGAAATTTTTCTGAAGGTGCAAAGACATTCGATTATTCAATTGCAGTGAAGTGCGATAGCAACACTGCAATTCCTGAAGGTTTCAGAAAAAATACTATTCCTGCAAGAACGTGGGCTGTGTTTGAGTGTAAAGGCGCAATGCCGAATGCTATACAGGATATGTGGCATAAAATTGTTTCAGAGTTCTTCCCGACATCAGGTTATGAACCTACCTATGAAATGGACATTGAAGCTTATAGCGAAGGAAATATGAGCAGTCCTGATTACCGTAGTGAAATATGGGTTCCTGTTGTAAAAAAATAAAATGAGATAATCCGCATCATAGCTGATTGCTATGGTGCGGATTGTTGCTTATATTATCGTTCTCCGAATTTCAAAAAAGATTTTTTGAATGCGCCAATTTTGCGTGAAGATGTGTAAACAGAATATTCAATACCTCTGTATTTTACCTTTACCCACTCTTTAGTAACTTCATCAACATAATTGAGATTTACTATGAAGCTGTGATGTGGTTGGGCGAAAGTTTTAAGGTCAAGAATACCTTTCCAATGTTCAAGACGATAGTTGGTTTCAATTTTTCTGTCTGTCAGATACAGAACTGATTTTCTGTCTTCAATTGCTATGTAAAGAATCTCGTGCGGATAAATCCTGCAAACATCTTTATTGCTTGTTGGCACAATGATTCCTGAGTTGCAACAATATTTTTTGCAAGCGTTTTCTTCATCGCTGAAATCAAAGCAAAATCTGCCACATCCGCAACATTCGAGCAGATTATATGCAATATCATTTTGCTCCATAAATTCAATCAGTTTTGCTTTGATTGCTTCCTTTTCTGCCGCACTGCATACTAATGAATCCATAAAAACACCTTCCTCATTCATAATACAGAAATGAACTTCTATATATAAATGACGAAAAATGCAAAATGTTACGCAAAAATTTTTGTTTTTTCAGAGTTTCTCTGTTTTCGACAAATACAAACCTCCTAAATTGTGCAGAATTACAACATAAAACGACAAAAACCGCAGCGGAGAATCTCTCGAAACTCCATTGCGGTTTGTTTTTACAATCTGTAGGATGCTATATAGATTTTGTGATTGATTTCAAACTCTTCCGGATACTGTGAAAGCAATTTCAAATGTTCTTTTTCCCATTTGCTTAAAGTTTCTTTATCCATTGAAGCTTTTGTTCCTCGGCAGGCGAGCATTCTGCCATGCCAGCTTTCATGGGTAAACGGGAGTTTGCACTCGAAAATATCAAGCTGACCGTTTTCAAAAGGATGGTTATACATATCCTTTGAACCTGATGCACCGGGAGTCCAGCTTGTGTTTATTTTCTTGACAAGCTCGTGTGACTTTTTAGCTATCTCATCATCGAGGGTGTAGCTCATATAAATCTTCACAAAAATGCCGTTCGGTTTTAATAAGCGTTTTATTTCTTTGATGATTTTCTCACGGTCAAAATACCAGAAGCACTGTGCTGCTGTGATGCAGTCAAAACTGTTATCTTCAAACGAAGTTTCTTCTGCAGGTAACACAGAAAACTCAATATTATCAGCACATTTTTCACTCGCCAAAAGTTTAGCGGCGGCAATCTGACTTTCCGAAATATCTATTGCTTTTATGTCGGCACCGTAAGAGTACATATTAAGAGGTAAAACACCTGTTCCTGTGCCGATGTCAAGCCACGAACAGCCATTGTGACCTATACCGATTTCATGAAGCTTATCATATAACTCTTTGGGATAAATATCTCTGTACTTTGCGTATTCGGCAGAGGTTTTGCCAAAGTCAAAAGCATTGCCGTTATCGATGTTTTCTATTTTCACATTATCACACCTCAATCAATACGCATTCTATAATTTTTTACTTTATAATTCACAGAGCCGTCACGCTTGGAATGTTCGCCATAACTTTCAAATTTTAAGCCGCACTTTTCCATAACTCTTCCGGATGCAGGATTATCAATAGCATGACTTGCGGTGAAATCATTTATACCGTGAACCTCGTGTGAATACTTGATAATTCGCTTTGTAGCTTCGGTTGTATAACCTCTGTTCCAATATTCATATCTTATGTTATATCCGAATCCCCAGGCTCCGTCGTCATTTCCCATCGGTCCTATGCTGATGCTTCCTATAAGAATATTGCCTTCTTTCACTACAATTCCCCAATGAAAATCCTCTTCAATGGGGATTGTTTCAGTAATCCATCGAACAGTCTGGCTAATATCGGTATAAAGGGGATAAGACATAAACTTATTAACCCTCGGATCGCTGTGCCATAAGAAAGCTGTGGGTGCATCTTCAGGAGTTAACGGTCTTAAAATCAGCCGTTCTGTTTCAAGAACGGGAGTTCGTTCATAATATAATTCTTGATTCGTTTTATTCATTTCTTACTCCTTTTCTTTGTTTCAATTGCAATAAACGGTACGGTCATTTCTTCTTCGGTAAGACCTGCGTGAACACCGACAAACTCGTGTTCTTCACGTTCTGTAAACAATGATTTGTTACCTGTGGCAACGGCAAGAAAATCTCCGACAAAATCATAAGTTCTCGGATGAGGTTTACCGAATCCCAAAAGATTTTCTGCAAAGACTTCTTCTTTTGTCATAAGCCTGAAATCATTGCCGAAAAGTTTGTTGAACTCCGTTTCAAATTCTTTCTGCATACCTTCTTTGACAAATAAGCTCAAAGCTCTGCTCGGTTCAATTGAAGGAGGAATTTTCAGCATTGAGAAAAGAGTGGGATAATCTTCAAGATATTCATTTACGCTGTCGCACAACCCGTGGTCGGCGGTTACGATAATAAGTGAATTTTCTAATTTACTGCAAAGTTTTTCGACTTCTCTGTTAATATGCAGAATTTGCTCGTGAGCTTCTTGGCTGGTTACTCCGTGACTGTGCATTGCTCCGTCAGGCTGATGCCAGTATGTATAAATGTATTTTCTCTTTCTCTTTTTAGAAAGCTTATATACGGTTTTGCAAATATCTTCAACGCTTTTTGAACGGTATTTTGAAAAGAACGATACACAGTATGCACTTCTTCTGCCGTTGACTTCTTCGATTCTTTTCATAATGCTTTTAACGGGAATATATTTGTGTGCAACATTGAATTTTGCTGCAGGTTCACCATTTCTTTGCAAAGTGTTTCTGAATACCGCAACGTTTTCGTCTATTTCCTCAAAGTATAAATCCCAACCGAGCCAACCGCATTCAGCAGGTGAATAACCGCTCATAATTGATGTTGTGGCGGCAACTGTTGTTGACGGGAAAACAGAGGAAATATCGGTCACATGATGTTTTCTTAAGAAATCATTTTCTTCAAGGTGATATTTTAACGTTGATGATCCCAAGCCGTCAAAAAGCATTACGATTATATTTTTGTAATCTTTTTCAAGTAATTTATCAAATTCGGGTAATGTTTTATGTTGGCAATCTTTAACGCCAAAGTGATTTAAAACAGACGAAGCGATTGATAAAATACTTCTGGCATAATTCGGGTATTTAATCATAAGCTACTCCTTTCTCAATATGTCAAGCGTATGGTGTGACAAACCGATTAAATCCTGCCTTTCGCAGGTTTTGAAATGGTATTTCAGATAAAGTTCATAGGTTTCATCATCCATTTTGTCGATTACTTCACGCATATGGCAGGCATAACCGTCAGTTGCGAGAAAATGCAGTCTTTCCGCATTCAGATCTTCCGTCAGCTCAAATATTTCATCTCTGGTATAGAGCTTGAAAACACCGTGCGGAGGAAAGAATGTATCAAAGGTTTCGGTGTCAATAAGACCGTCTTCGATGCTTTGTTGCACCTTATTGTTTTTGAAAATTCCCGTTAAAACAGAAGGGTCAACCATACAGTATGCAACGAAAACAATGCCACCACATTTGGTGATTCGCATTGCTTCCGACAGTGCTTTTTTCTGGTCTTCAACCGTATAGAGATGATACATCGGACCGAGCAAAAGTGTTATGTCATAGCTTTCATCGGGATAATCGGACAGATTGATTGCATTACCTTGCCTGATGCTGATTTTTTCATTCGGCTGTGTTTTTGATTTGAAAATCTCGATATTATGCTCAATAAGGTCAACAGCATCAACCTCAAAACCCTTTTGAGCAAAGTAATGCGAGTATCTGCCGGTAGCGGCACCGATTTCCATAATCTTCATACCGTCTTTCAGATATTTTTCAATATACTTTGTGGTTGTAAGGAACTCAATTTTGCCGTGCTTTGATAAAAGGCGAGAATCTTCATCAATACGGTTATAGAAATTTACAAGATGATCACCTGTTTTTACAGGTTGCTTTTTGAAAAGTTTCTTTTTAATTAAATCAAATAATTTCATAACAATTCTCCTTTGGATAAAAAATAAACGGTGTAAGTATCTGCAGCTACTTACACCGTTATAATCATATGGAAATATATAGTTATCTATCCCAAAATGAATATAGAGGTATAAGCCTGCCAGATGACTGATAATCATGCTGTGCAAGCCATTTCATATCCATATCAAATTTTGAGAAAAGATATGTGTTCATGAATTTACCTCGTTTGGTTTTTTGACACTATAACAC
>JAZSDN010000020.1:0-15429 GCA_045531205.1 Clostridia bacterium
GTAGCCATTAGGCCATCCGCCAAGCTCTACAGCTTTTGCATCATAACCTAAAGCAGAAACCAGCATTTTAACTGCCTGTTCATAAGTCAGGGCAAGGTCTGGGGAGAAGGTTGTAGCCGAAGTTCCGTTTACAATACCCATTCCGTAAGCTGTAAGTACGTTTTTGTATGCCCAGTGGGATTCCAAAACGTCGTCAAACTTAAAGTCGCCCTTGTATTCGTCCTGGCCGAAAACTCGGAGTAAAATTGTAACCATTTCAGCACGTGTTAAAGAAGCTTCGGGGAAATATTTTCCTTCTTCTCTTCCTGTTACAATACCAAGTTTACCTAAAGTCTTAACAGCTTCTTCGCTGTCAAGTCCTGCGATATCGTCAAAAGCAACGTCTTTTAAGGGAATTACGTAATCGTAATCTGCTTCAAGATATTCCCAAACTTCGTCTTTTGACATACCCTTTGTTTGTGCATACCAGCCTTCAATAAAATCAACGTCCTGGATATCACCTTTCCATCCGTTGATTATTTTTTGTGCAGGAGTTACTTCTGCAGCACTTACCGGCAAAACAAAAGCGGTAAGAATAAAGGTGAAAGCAAGCATAAGTGATAAAATCTTTCTCATTTTCTTTCTATTTCTCCTTTTTTAAAATTTAGAGTTCACTGCTCTGATTTTATTGTAGCATGGAAAACTATAAAAGTACAGTGTTAATTTTGCTAAAAACATTGCAAAATCTGCGGAAATATGTTAAAATAAATAAAAAATGCGGAAGAAGTGGAAGTGTGACTGATACAAAATTAAAGGTTTATGAAAATAAGTATGTTGAGTTCATTTACAAAAAAGGGCCTACAGGTACATATAAGCAAAAACAGTTTCATTCTTTTTGCGAAATTTTTTTATTTTTAAACGGGAATGCCGAGTTTATAAGTACGCAAATAAGGCAGAAATTAGAGCCAAATCAAATGCTGATTATCCCGCCGGGAGAATATCATCATTTTAATATAGCTGACGATGCTCCTGATTATGAACGTATAATATTAAGCATTAAATCAGGCTTTCTGCCTGACGAAATTTTTAAAAATGCAATTTCAGGAAAAAATATATTAAATTTAAACCCTACAGACAGATTGGTTAAGAACCTTCATTACCTTCACCAGTGCTACGATAATATGAGCAGGGAAGATTTTGATGTTGTTTTAAATGCAGTTGCAACGGATGTTGTGTATTTAATAAAGTATAAAAAACCAAGCGAAACAGGTCTGATAAGGACAGATACTTTTCTGGACAGCCTTGTAAAATATATAGATGAAAATTACAAAACAGATTTAACGGTGTTGGAACTTTCAAATAAGTTTAATTATTCAGTTTCGCATATTTCTCATACTTTTAAAGAATATTTTGGAATAAGTATAAAAAGCTATATTATACAAAAACGCTTAAATTCCATACAGGCTAAAATGATGAATGGTGGAAAAGCCTATGCATTAAGTCAGGAATACGGCTTTTCAAATTACTCAACTTTTTATAAGCTATATAAAAAGAATTTCGGTGTATCGCCTTTAGAATATAAAAAGAATCAAAACAAATAAAAAACACCCCTCGGGGTGTTTTTTATTTGAAATTATTTTAAAGTTACGTTACTCCATTTTTTCATATTAGCTTCGGTTAAAAGACCTGCGCCCATATAAGCGTTTGTTGTAGCCGACCAAACAAGGGGGTTTGTATCTGAACTGTGGCTTCTTGAACGGTAGAGTAATACTTTAATCATATCGCCCTCTTTTGCATAAGTTTCGCCATCAACTGTAAGAGGAACTTTAAAGGTCATAATCCACTGTGGTGTGCCCTTTTCATCTTCGCTTATTTCGCATTTAACGGTAACATCGTCCCAGTTTTTAGAAGAATCTTCGCTTCCGTTATTTACATAAGCATCATAAATACTGCAAGCATCCTTGTTTGAGTAAATATGAACAGCTTCGCGTGAATCGGGGAACGCCCATAAAACATCATTTACTTCCTGACCGCTTCTTATAAGACCGTCACGGTCAAACTTTGTCTGTGTGGCAATAGATTCCATATACTTTTCATCGTTTGTTATACGAACATACATATTCTTGCCGTCCCAGAGAAGCTGTGCTCTTGAATCAATTGTAGTACTTCTTCTGTTGCGGGCGGGATGCATAAAGCTTGCAGTATACGGAGCTTTTGCCCAGTCTGCCTCTGTAGGCTCGCCCGAAACTTTAGCACATTCGTATTCAGGAGAGGGAAGGAAAGGCTTTGGCACTTCTCTTCCTGTCTTTAAAAAGTCGTCAATAAGAGAGTTACCTTTTGTTAAGGCTTCAAGATAAAGCTCGCCGCTTCTTTCTACTCCGTCTATAGCTTCGTAGGAATGGTTAGCATCTTTCTTAAAGTACTGTGCTGCATAAATCCAATATCCGTCTGTATGATATGAAATTTCTTCTATATGCTTTGTCAAATCTTCGGGAGTTACGGGGTCTGACCAAAGACCTGTCATCCAGCAAACGGGAATACCCTGATTTTTATACACTTCAAGATTATCTAAAAAGTCATAAATACCGCCCCAATATGTTATTTCGTCAAAGCAAATTGCAGGCATTTCGGGAGTTCCTATACCACGGGTTATACCCTTTATTTCCTCAAACTGCGGCAAATATCCCAAAACGAGGTTTGGGTTAATATCGTGTAAAGCTTTAACCCATTTCTGGAGCATACTTACAAGCTTTTCTTTCTGATACCAGTCATATTCCGAAACAAGACCTGCATTGGTTAATGCGGCTTTGCGTACAGAAGCTTCTGTTTCAATAAGTTCCTTTTCGTTTTCATATCCACGTGTTACAAAGAAGTCGTTATAACATGTGTCACAGTAGCACGAGCCGGGGAAGTGAGTGGAATCAGCACCATACATTTCCCAGTCAAAACCAATTGCATAAACCGAAGGATGAGTTGCTATTGCTGCAAATTTTTCAAAACACTGAACCTTCCAGTATTCTTCGGATAAAGGACATGGAGTTTTGGTAAACAATGTGGAGGTACCTGTGTTGAACTGTCCGTAAAGAGTGTTATTTTTACCTGTACCGCAATGCTGTGAAATAACTATTTTAACACCAGGGCGTTCTTCACAGTATTTATCAAGTGTGTCAAGAATCTCTTCAACATTTGTAAATCTGTCGTACTTTTCAGTACCGCCGCCAAAGGTCATACATACAAGGTTTATGCCTGTATCAACAATGGCATCGCCTGACTCGTAGTTGTAAATTTCAACCTCGGGCTGCATGCCGTAAACCATACGTAACTTCTGTTCGTCTGCAAGCTTCCACGCCTCTTTGTTTCGAAGGCTCTTGTCACCGCCAATGTAGTCCTGAATAACTGCACCAACAGTTTTGCCGTCTGACTTACACGAAAGAACTGCCATAGTATCCCATTCATTGCAGTCAGCAGAAGGATTTACAACTGTGCGGTCCTTTTTAATCATAGGTACGTCAAACGAAACTAATGCTTCCTGATTTTTTAAAGCAATTTCTTTTCTGTATGGGTCAACATAGTCTATAGCATATTCCTCTACTTCAATAGCATTTGCTAAAAGCTGTGCCATAGTACCACGGTTAATTTCACTTGCTGTATTTTCAGGCTTTGTTGTGCCTAAAAATCCCATCTTTTCTGCCTGTGCTATGTAGCCTTTTGGCCATCCGCCAAGCTCTATTGCGTCAGCGTCATATCCAAATGCCGATACAAGCATTTTAACTGCCTGCTCGTAAGTTAAGGCAAGGTCAGGGGAGAAGGTAGTTTCGCTTGTTCCGTTTACTATCTTCATTCCATAAGCCATCATTACGTTTTTGTATGCCCAGTGAGCATCAGTTACGTCATCAAACTTAAAATCGCCCGTGTATTCTTCCTGACCAAAAACGCGGAGTAAAATTGTAACCATTTCTGCACGCGTTAAAGAAGCTTCGGGGAAATACTTTCCTTCTTCTCTACCTGTTACAATACCAAGCTTGCCTAAAAGCTTTATTGCATTTTCAAAATCAAGACCTTTTATATCGTCAAATTCCACTTCTGAAAAGGGGATAATATAATCATAGTCAGCTTCAAGGTATTCCATTAAAGCGTCACCTTTAAGACCTTTTTCACTCTCGTACCAGCTTTCAATAAAGGGTACAAGCTCGCCATCGCCCTGCCATGAGTCAATAATTTTTTCTGTTATTGTTTTTGGGGCTGCAAACACAAGTCCCTGCATGCTTGAGAATACAAGCATAAGACTAAGCATAAATACAATAAATTTTTTCATATCTCTTTCATCTCCTTTATTTTACAAAAATACTTAAAGGGAACATTAGCAGGCTAAAAAGCCTGCTAATGAAAAGTTAAATTGAGATTTAAACTATTCTAATGTTACAGTGCCCCAAAGACCCATTGATGTAATGTAGGTACCCATAACAGTAGCCCAGCACCAGTTACCTGTTTCGGAAGGATGCTGACGATTTCTGCCAAGTAAAACCTTAATCTTTTCGCCGCTCTGTGCGTATCTTACATCGTCAACTGTAAGAGGAACACGGAAAGTCATAACCCACTTATCCTTGTAATCCTTCGAGGATGTTTCGATATCAAAGTCGTATGTTGTTGACTGTACACCAACAGATGTAATACACGAGTCATAAATGTTGCAAGCACCGCGGTTTGATGCAAGGTGTATACCCTGTGCAGTGTCGTAGAACTTCCAGAACAGTTCGTTTACTTCCTGGTTTGCCCAGCTCCATGTATCACGAGCACCTTCTGTAGGTTCGCCAAGTTCACTCATGTAAGGATCAAAGTTATGAATCTGTGCGTAAATGTTTTTGCCGTCCCAAAGCATTTTAGCCTTTGTGCTTATTTCGTTACCGGGGTGACGGGTTGCATTGTTTCTGCCGAAGACTTCTGTCCATTCAGCAGCTTCCCAATCTTCCTCTGTGGGTTCACCGTCAACCCTCTTACAAGTATATTCTAAAATATCATACTGTTCGGGAGGTAATTTTTCGCCTGTTTCTAAATATTCATCAAGCATTGCAGTACCTTTTGCCCAGGCTTCTCTGTAAAGCTCGCCTGAACGTTCCTGTTCGTCAGCAAGGTATGTGTATGTTCTGTCGTTTAAGAAGTAAGTTGATGAATATACCCAGAAACCTTCTGAATTATAAGAAGCATGGTTCATCTTTGCGGGGAAGTCTGTGGGGTTAATGGGGTCAGCCCAAAGACCAACAACTGTTGCTAAAGGTAAGCCCATTTCTTCTGTCTGTGACTGACGTGCGTCAACGTCAAAGAGTGAACCTGTGTATGTACCTTCTTCCATACAAAGTGAAGGCATCCAGGGAGTACCAAGTGCACGTGAAATGCCATGGATTGTTTCATAGCAAGGCATATATGCCTGAATCTGGTTGGGGTTAATTGTTTGTATAGCTTTTACGTACTTCTGGCACAGGTCTATCATGCATTCTGCCTGGTACCATCTGTATTCCTGGAAAAGACCGCCATTGAATATAGTATCTTTTCTTTCTTCAGCAGCTGCTGATGCTATTTTAGTATCTTTATCATAGCCTCTGTCTTTTAAGAATGTTTCGTAACAGTTATCACAGAAGCAGGGGCCGGGGTACTGAGTTATGTCAGCAGTATACATTTCCCAGTCGTAAGCAACTATTTTAATATCTTCTCTTGTTGCAGCAAGTGCAAATCTTTCAAAACACTGAATTCTCCAGTATTCTTCGGATAAAGGACAGGGAGTTTTAACATAGGCAGTCTTTGTACCTGTGTTGTAAAGACCGTATTCTGAGTTACGGTGACCTGTACCTACCTGTACAGCAAGGTTTACGTATAAACCGGGATGTTCGTCAATTACTTCCTGGTTTTTATCAAGCCATGAATTAAGCTCTGCCCAGTTATCGTACTGTGCAATACCACCAAGCATTGTTGTACAAACAACGTTAAGACCTGCTTCATATAACGGGTCAATAGCCTGCTGAAGCCAACTTTCTTCAGTTAATACGTTACCCCATGTCATACGGATTTTTTCATCTTTAATCCACTGCCAAGCGTCCATGTTTCTGTATTCGTAAGAACCGCCAACATAGTCAAACTTAACACCGCCGATAACCTTGTTATCGAATTTTGACTGAAGTACTGCCAAGGTATCCCATTCGTTGCAGTCTTCATAAGTTGTTAAGCTTCTGTCAACGTTCATCATGGGAAGATCTAAAGCTACAAATTCCAAATCTTTTGGAGCGTTCTTCAAACGCATAACTTCTTTGTAGGGGTCAACATAGTCAATTGCAAGCTCTGTAGCTGTAATTGAGTTGTTAATAAGAATAGCCATTGTGCCGCGGTTAATTTCGCTTGCTGTATCTTCCGGCTTTGTTGAACCTAAAAGATTCATAGCTTCTGCCTGTGCAATGTAGCCTGCGGGCCATCCGCCAAGCTCTACAGCCTGTGAATCGTAACCTAAAGCAGCAACAAGCATTTTAACTGCCTGTTCGTATGTAAGCGCAAGGTCAGGGGAGAATGTAGTATCGCTCGTTCCGTTTACAATACCCATACCATAAGCTGTTAATACGTTTTTGTATGCCCAGTGGGATTCCAAAACGTCGTCAAACTTAAAGTCGCCCTTGTATTCGTCCTGACCGAATACGCGGAGTAAAATGGTAACCATTTCGGCACGTGTTAAAGAAGCATCGGGGAAATATTTTCCTTCTTCTCTACCTGTTACAATACCAAGTTTACCTAAAGTTTTAACAGCTTCTTCGCTGTCTAAACCTGCGATATCGTCAAAAGCAACGTCTTTTAAGGGAATTACGTAATCGTAATCAGCTTCAAGGTATTCCCATAAAGCATCGCCTTCAAGACCCTTGTGTTCTTTGAACCAGGCTTCAATGAAGTGTACATCCTCAAGTTGGTCGGGTTTCCAGCCGTTGATTACCTTTTCTGCAAAAGTTGCTGCCAAAGAGGGTGTTACCATTGTGGTAAACATAAGGGCAAGAACCAATGCAAAAGATAAAATTCTTTTTGTTCTCATTTTTTCCTTTCTCCTTTTCAAAAAAATATTGTTACATAAGTACAAAAACCGAAAGGGAAATGGTTTTTTACTTATGCAAATATTATAACAAAAACTATAATTGTTGTCAATAAAAAGATATAGATAAACGGAAAAAAACCAAAAAAAATTATGAATTTACCACATAAAAAACAACATATATCTGTGAAGACCCGACTTTGACAGACATTTTTATTGGAGAATCCAAAGTGTTTATAAATTTTAAATCCTGGCTATGATAGCACACAGCGGCATCCCGCCCTTTCTCTATATATGAAACATTTCCTTCGTGGTCGTGTCTTTCGGTTATTTCAAGCCCCGAAATAACTGCTGCGTTATATATTGTAGAACTTATCTGGCATATTCCGCCGCCAATGCCGTATTCAGGCTCTCCGTCAACAAGGATTTTTGCTTCGAGGTATCCTTTTTCAGAGGTTCTTTCGCCAACAGTTTCGTTAAAAGAAAACTCTTCGCCAGGCTTAACAACTATACCGTCTAAAGCCTTTGAGCAAACTATAAGATTATTTACTCTTTCGGGTGCAGTATCTAAAATTTCGGTAATAAAGCTTCCTATTTCTTGCAACTGCTTTTTTTCCTCCGTCTTTTGAGATATTTTTATATTATTTTTTTCTTCTTTTAAAGAGCAACCCGAAAATAAGGCTATAATAATAAGGAAAATAAAAATTTTCAAAAAACTCACCTCGCTGTTATTATGTGCAAAAAAAATATATGGATACAAAAATCTTTTGTTGACATATTTTTTGAGGAATGATAAAATTATAAAAAGGAGATGTGCCATGAGAATAGATAAATACTTAAAAGTTTCGCGTTTAATAAAAAGAAGAACAGTTGCAAACGATGCATGCACCGCAGGCAGAGTAAGCATAAACGGAAAGCCTGTAAAAGCAGGAGCAGATGTTAAAATCGGCGACAAAATAGAAATAGGCTTTGGCGAAAAGAAAATCAAGGTAGAAGTTTTGTCGGTATCGGAACACGCAACTAAAGACAGCGCAAGCGAAATGTATAAAATAGTAGAAGAATCAAAGAATGTTTAAAGACAAAAAATAGTAAAAACCTGTCACAGAAGTGACAGGTTTTTACTATTTTTTGTCTATATCACGGTGCAAAAGTGTGCAATTTTGTGCTTTCTTGCTTAATTGCTCGTATAGCATATTTGCAATTGTAACACTTCTGTGATGTCCACCCGTGCAACCAATTGCAATAACAAGAGAGCTTTTTCCTTCTTCAATATAATTAGGAATAAGAAATTCAAGCATATCCGAAAGCTTTTTATAAAACTCGTGGCTTATGGGTGAGTCCATAACATAATCCCGTACTTCCTTATCCATACCTGTTTTGTTTTTTAAAGAATCAACATAAAAAGGATTCGGCATAAAACGAACATCAAACATAAGGTCACTGTCAACGGGGATTCCGTGCTTAAAGCCGAAGGATACTACATTTATATCCATAACCGAGGGAGAATTTTTGTCGCGGAAAATATCTCCGATACGTTTGTTAAGCTGGGCGGTTGTCATATTTGTTGTGTCGATAACGTAATTTGCCGCCTGTTTTATTTTTTCAAGCATTTTACGTTCTTCGTCAATGCCGTGTGTAATTTTTCCGCCTTCAGCAAGGGGATGATTTCTGCGGCTTTCTTTATATCTTTTTATTAAAACATCATCGTCACAGTCCAAAAAGGCTATTTCGTATTTATAGCCTTGTTCGCTTAAAGCGACAAGCTGACTGTCAAGCTCGGCAAACATATAGCCGCTGCGCACGTCAACTACCATTGCAAGCTTTGAAAGCCTGCCCTGGGACTGTGCACACATTTCTATAAATTTTCCTAATAGTATGGGCGGTAAATTGTCGACGCAGTAAAAACCTAAATCTTCAAGGCTTCGTATAGCTTTTGTTCTTCCTGCACCTGACATACCTGTTATAATTACAAGTTGCATAAAATTATTCACCTACGTATTTTATTTCGGGAGAAAGTTTTATATTAAACTTTTCAAAAACTGTTTTTTGTATAAATTCAATTAAAGAGAATACATCGCAAGCTGTTGCAGAACCCGTGTTAACTATAAATCCAGCGTGCTTTTCGGAAACGCAGGCACCGCCTATTGCTTTGCCTTTTAAGCCTGCACATTCAATAAGACGTGCGGCATAATCGCCTTCGGGTCGCTTAAAAGCACTTCCTGCACTTGGAAAGTTCAGGGGTTGTTTGTCACGCCGTTTTGCATTAAGCTCTTCCATACATTTTAAAATGTCTTCTTTTTTACCTTTTTGAAGCTCTATAAATACCTTTGTTATTATACCGCCGTTTTGTGAGAATATTGAATGACGGTATGAAAAATCAAAATCTTCTGTTTCTTTAAGCTCGGTACCGTCAAAGTACTGAACTTTTTTTACTATCTGTGCCATTTCTCCGCCGTAGGCACCTGCGTTCATATAAACAGCACCGCCAACTGTTCCTGGAATACCTGCGGCAAACTCCATCCCTGAAAGGGAATTTTTTGCCGCCGCATTTGCAAGAGTTGAAAGCAACGCACCCGAGCAGGCACAAAGCATATTATCTTCAAAATAATAATCTGAAAAAGCTTTTGCAAGCTTTACTGTAACACCTCTTATTCCTTTATCGCCGACCAAAAGATTTGAGCCGTTACCCATAATAAATAACGGTAAATTATTTTCGTGGCATAAAGAAATAATTGATACAAGCTCCTCTTCCGAAGAAGGGGCAATAAGACAGTCGGCATTGCCTCCTATTTTAAAGCTTGTGTGGTTTTTCATTGGTTCATCAATAAAAATATTTTTCGATAAAGCAGAGAAAAGCTTTAAATAATCCATATCAGTTCCTTCCAAGAAAAGCTGCGCCTATAAGACCTGCATCGTTGCCCAAAGCTGCAATTCCAAGCTCTGTTTTTGCAACACCTTCTGCAGTAAAGACGTCATATTTCATTCTTTTTTTGATGGGGGCAAGCAAAAAGTCGCCTTCACGGCTTATAGCTCCGCCTATTAAAACTATTTCGGGCTGAATAACATTTATGGCATTTATAATGCCTTCTGCCACGTAGTTTATCCATTGAGTTACAATTTCAATGCCTTCCCAGTCACCGCTTCTTGCAAGGTCGAATGCTGTTTTGCCTGTAACTTTGCCATCTTCTTTAACTTTTTTAGCTAAAGCTGTGTCGGGACGTGCTTCGGCAATTTCTGCGGTCTGGCGTATCAAGGCTGTAACGGAAGCATACTGCTCAAGACAGCCTGCACGTCCGCAGGTGCATCTTAAACCGTTAGGAACAATAGATGTATGACCTATTTCAAAAGCCGAGCCGTTAAAACCGGGATAAAGCTGACCATTTAAAACAAGTCCGCCGCCAACACCTGTTCCAAGGGTTATAAGAACAAGACTTTTTTTGTCGCGGTGGTTCATTAAATATTCTCCCCATGCGGCACAGTTTGCGTCGTTATCTATGTAAAGGGGTATTGATTTATTGAGATAGCGGTTTATATCGGTTCGCAAATCAATGTTAAAAAAGGGAATATTATTTGTATAAACAAGTATGCCGTTTTCGCTGTCGCAAATACCGGGACAGCCTATACCAATGCTTTCAACCTGGTCTAAAGACATACCTGCTTTTTCGGCAGCCAGCTCAAGAGCTTTTGCCATATCCTTTACTATTAAAGAAGGCTCTCTGTCTGCGCCTGTGGGAATAGATGCTTTTGAAAGTATTTCGCCGTTTTCGGCAACTATTCCGCTTTTTATATTTGTACCGCCTAAATCAATGGCTGCATAATATTTCATAAGAAAACTCCTTATATCAATCTTCAAGTTGCATTTCCTGGAACTGCTCCTGCAATCTTTGTTCCAAAGCAAGGGCAGCGTTATATCCAAGTTTTTTCTGACGGTTGTTCATTGCGGCAACCTCTACAATAACTGCAAGGTTTCTGCCGGGGCGAACGGGCAATGTTATTGAAGGAACATCTATTCCCAAAAGGTTTGTATACTCTGTATCAAGACCTAAACGGTCATAGGTTTTGCCTTCTCTCCAAAGCTCAAGATTTAAAATCAAATCAATTTTTTCGGTTTCTTTTATAGCGCCCATACCAAAAATACGCTGAACATCAACTATACCTATGCCGCGAAGTTCAATAAAATGCTTTATAGTTTTTGGAGCGCTGCCGACTAAAGCCTTTGACGAAACTCTTTTTATTTCAACAGCATCGTCAGCTACAAGACGGTGACCGCGTTTTACAAGCTCTATAGCTGTTTCACTTTTACCTACACCGCTTTCAGCAAGCATTAAAATACCTTCGCCGTAAACTTCAACCAAAACACCGTGCTGGGTGATTCTTGGTGCAAGGTGAACATTTAATGACGCAATTAAAGCCGCCATAAAAGGAGACGTGTTTCTTTCGGTTCTTAAAATGGGGACACCATACTTTTCTGCAATTGATAAAATTTCGGGAAAAGGCTCGTTATTTCGTGTAATTACAACAGCCGGAACATTGTGTGAAAAAAGAGAGTCAACAATGTTATGCCTTTTTTCGGGAGTTTGCATACCCAAAAAAGACATTTCCATATTTCCAAAAATAAGTATACGCTGGTTATCAAAATAATCGTAAAATCCGGCAGCAAGCTGCAAACCGGGACGAAGAACGTCTGACGAAGATACTTTTCTCTTTTTTATATCTTCCGGGGAATACAAGGTTTCAAGCTTGAATTCCTCAATAAGCTCCGAAAGGGGTACAGTAAAAACTGTTTCGTTCATAAAAACACCTCCTGTTAATATATGAAGAAAATTTTATTCTTCTCTTTCGTGGCGTATAAGTTCCCAAGTAGAATCTACAAGGTTTGAGAAAACAGGGTTTTTAAGAGCTTCGCAAATAAATGTCTGTCTTGGTGAGTTTATATCTTCGCCCGAAATTTCCATAAGATTATACTGCTTACAGAATTCTTTTACTCTTAAAAGCTGCTCTAAAGTATTTCTTGTGGGCATATATGTTACAGCATCAAAGCCGAGAGTGTGAAGTTGTTCAAAAAGAAGGGGGAGATAATCATCTTCAAACTTCTGCGCAGCCTTATCGCCTGTAACGCTTACGCCTACATCGCCTAAATATGCATAAGCTGAAATTGCACCAACTTCTTTTGTAAGCTTAATATATTCGGTAACGTGAGGACATTCGTCAGTTGCGTCTACATAAAACTGCTTTACAAAATATCCCTTCAAAACGCCAAGAAGGTCATAACGCTTATGAGGGTTATTATCATCTGTTAAATAACCGCATACTTTTTCGGAAACAGGTACTCCCATATTATTTAAAAATTCAGGGAGATTATCTGCTTTTTCCATAATCTTGCCTGCAAGGGCATAAAGAATATGGCGTTCTGTAATACTTCCGCCTTCCGAAAGCTTTGAGAGGGGTACTACATCCGAATCAAAATCAAGGGGAATTCCTGTTATTTCGTTTAAGTTTGCAATCATTTTTTTGTTACGTTCGTTACGCTTTACTGTGTAGGGAGCAAAAAATTCCGCAACCTTTTCGATGTTTTTGTGTGGGATAGAGTGCATTGCAACATAAGCTACTGTGCTTTGGTCGGGGTTATTGATTCTTCTTCCTTCCAAAGGTGTACCTGCAAAGCTTACTCTGCATTCGGCACCAACGGTTGTTGCAATGTTTGCAATTTCGCCTGCCTTTATAAATTCACGGCAACCTGCAACAGAGTCGTGATCCATTATTCCTGCTGTTTCAAGTCCGTACTTTCTTGCCATATATACTGCCTTTGTGGGGGAGTAGGGCGAGAAAGAATAAAATGTATGTATATGATTGTTTACATTACCTGTTTTCTGAACTTCGGGTTCTTCGTTTACAAGTCTTTGAAGTTCGGCAAGTCTTACTTCTTTATTTTCGTGATTTAATTTATCCATTATAAAATCCCTTTCGTTTATTTAAGCATTTCCTGTCCGCCTGTTACGGGTATAGCCTGACCTGTTTCGTAATCCTGTTCCATACAGTAGAAGATGGCACGTGCAACGTCGATTATACGGCAACCTCTGTTCATAGGAACCTTTGATTCGTAAAACTTCTTAACATCTTCTATTGTTTTTGCACCGGGCACTTTGCCTGCTTCAAGATACTGACGGAAAAGTCCTTTTTCGGGGTCGCACCATAATGGACCGTCAAGGAAGTTACCGGGGCAAACAGAGTTTACTTTAATATTAAAGGGGCAAAGCTCTAATGCAAAGCTTTGTGTAAGACCTATGCCACCGAATTTTGAGCCTGCGTAAGCAAAGTTCTTGTTACTGCCCGAAAGACCGGATTTTGAATTAATCTGAATAACATCCATAAAGTATTCGGGATTGAAACGGTTTTGTATTTTCATTATGTTTGTTGCATATTTAACACAGAGGAAATATGCGTGGTAGTTTACCTTTGTTACAAGGTCAAAGTTTTGGAGAGTCATTTCTTCAAGACTGCCTGCACGAACAATACCCGCATTGTTTACAAAGGTATCAATACCACCGTAGGTAAGTACAGTTGCGTTTACCATTGCTTTAACCGATTCTTCGTCGAATACATTAACAGTTGCCGCAAAAGCCTTGCCTGCTCCGTAAAATTTGCAGTATTCTGCGGCATTTTTAGCTGCAAGCTCGCCGTTCATATCGGCAACAACAACGTTTGCACCTTCTTTTAAAAGCTCTTCGGCAACACCCTGACCAAACCCTTGGGCACTGCCTGTAACTATTACAATTTTTTCTTCAGCACGTTTTTTTGCCGCTCCTGCGCCTACGCTTGCACGGTAGCTTTCAACTTCCCAATTTTTTATAAAGGAAATAAGGTTTTCGGGCATAAATGAATGACCGCCCAACGCCTTTGAATAAAAAGCTATTTTCATAGTATCGGTAAAGAGAAGCATAGCGGTATCTGCTGCTTTTTTGGAAACGCCTGCCGCAAATACACCAAGACCTTCAACTGCAATAATTCTTGGCTCGTAGCCGTATGTATCCTTATAAGATTTTATTGCAGAGGCAAGAATTTCGTACTGCTTATCAAGGTCATCTGTCTGTTCAACAAACAAGGGTTCTGCCTTGCAGTAAACAATGTGGTCGGGAGTGAAGGCAGAGCTTACAGGCTCAAATGCTTTTTTGCTTTCTACAAACGAAGCAATTGTTTTATTGCATGCAAATGTAACAATGGGTAAAGAAAGCATTCTTATAGCGGGAGCTAAAGCTACAGCCTTGTCTTCATCAAATTCAACTGCAGAAAAATCGGGTGTTTCCTTTTTTAATGCAGAAACTATCTTATCGTAAAGAGCATCAATTTCTTCGGGTGTGTTACCTGCTACAAATATGCCGTGGTTCTGTAAAAGAATAACCTGTGCATCCTTGCCGTTTTTTGCTTTGAATTCTGCCATTGCGTTTTCAACCTTTTTAGAAAGCACATAGCCTGGCTCTGTGTTATCTATCCAGATTATTTCGTCACCCAAAAGCTTAAAAGCAAGGTCGCGTCCGCCTTTAGAGCAGGTAAGACCGTTTATAACTGCAGGATGTGTATGACATACATACGCAAAAGGGAAAAGGTCGTGCAAGGATGTTTCAACACTGGGACGCTTGGTTTCGCCTTTGCAACGTGAATTCATAAGATCTTCCAAAACAGCAGCTTCTCTTTCAGCTGCATTTTCGGGATAGCTTTTTTCTCTTATAACGGCAAGGCCTTTTCTTTCCATTTTAACAAATTCTTCGGGTTTTATGGTGGCTAAGGTTGTGCCTGAACCCTTTATCCATAAATAGTCTGCATCCTTAAAAGATGTGTTACCTCCGCCTGCAAGCACAAAATCGGCATCGGCACCGTATTTATTTGACATTGCAGCAAGTTTTTCAAGGCTCATAGTAATCTCTCCTTTGTTTATGTAAAAAATATATTCTCTAGAAATTATATTATAATATATTAAACAATATTTTGTCAATAAAGTAGGCAAACAAAATTGTAATAATTGATTTTTTGATTAAAATTTTTAAAAACATTATAATAAGGAAGAAAAAATAATTTTTAAAATTTTTCAAAAAAAGTCTTGACATTTGATTTTTGCGGTGCTATAATAACACACGTTGCGCTGACAAAAAGGCACAACGGGTTCGACAAAAAAGTTTAAAAAATTTTAAAAAACCTGTTGACAAGTCTTTTTAAAAGTGCTATAATAAAATTCCCTCGCAAGAGAGGGATAAATCGGACCTTGAAAATTAAATAGCGTAAAAGGGCTCAAGAAAACTTGAGTAAACAAAGACTTTTAAAAAAGTTTTAAAATGTACAAACCAGTACAAAACGTAAATTATGAGCCAACAAAAGCTCAATAATATTTTTATTGA